>CALUZW010000001.1 GCA_944325415.1 uncultured Bacteroidales bacterium
CAATACTATCTGCAACTGCGTTCGGGCGAGTCGGCCATTGTCTGTGTCTATGACGACGAGACCCCCGGTGATGCTTGGACCTACTACGACGAGCAGCCGCTCAGCCTCTCGCTCGACCACAACTGGTCGCTGACCTTTACCGAGAGTGTGCCGGCCATTCCCGGAACGTTTGCCATCGACACGCTCGGTTCGTGGACACACCTGCCCGTGGCCGAGGCTTCGGTAAACAGAGGCTCTGCTACCTACACCCTCACCTTCGACCTGCCGCCGCTCTCCTGCGACGAGTGGATGCTCGATCTGGGCGATGTGCGCGAGAGCGCACGTGTGGTGATAAACGGCACACCGGTCGATACGCTGTGGTCGGTGCCTTTCACCACCTATGTAGGCAAGTACCTGCGTAGCGGAGAAAACCGTATCGAGATAGAGGTTACCAACCTGCCGGCCAACAGTATTGCCGACTACGACCGTCGCGGTATCGAATGGCGGCGCTTCAAAGATGCCAATATCAATAACTTGGGATACAAGAAGGGAAAATATGGACATTGGGAAACCATTCCCAGCGGGCTGCTCGGCCCGGTGCGCCTGATTCCCGTCGACTGGAAAACCGAGTTTTAGGAATATCCCTCCCGTAGAATAATGGGCTGCATAAAAAGCAGCCCATTATTTTTTTAGTTCCATGATTTTTATAACTTTGTCAATCGAAATAGTTTTTGTGCCAAAAAGTCTATGTAAGGCGCAGGGCGAAAGCCCTATTTTTGTAACGATAAAAAATTTACAAGTCGGTTTTTGCCGATAAGACAAGAATAATTAGAGCAAAATATACATGGAAACACACCACTTTTTTGCTGTGGATTTAGGGGCTACCAGCGGCCGCACGATTTTGGGAACTCTTTCCGACGGAAAGATGGAGATGAAAGAAGTTACCCGTTTTGCCAATCCCATAATTGAAACCGGAGGACATTGTTACTGGGATATTTATGCCCTCTACCTCGAAATCATAAAAGGTCTGAAAAAAATCGCACAGGAGTCGATTGCCATCGAGTCGATAGGTATCGATACCTGGGGAGTCGATTTTGTCATGGTGGGAAAAGACGGTGCTTTCCTGCGCAACCCCTATTGTTATCGCGATCCCCATACGGTGGGCGCTCCCGAAGAATATTTCACCCACATACCGCGCGAGAGAGTGTATGAGCTGACAGGTATTCAGTTTATGAATTTCAACTCTCTCTTCCAGCTCTCGACCCTGCACCGCAACCATTGCTCGGCCCTCGAAGCTGCCGACAAGATACTCTTTGTACCCGATGCCCTGAGCTATATGCTCACCGGCGAGATGGTTACCGAATATACGATAGCCTCCACTTCGCAGATTCTCAACCCCCGCACCAAGGAATTTGAGCAGGAGTTGCTCGATGTTGTAGGCGTAAAGAAAAGCCAGTTTGCCCGATTTGTATATCCCGGCGAGAGAGTAGGGGTCTTGACCCCCGAGGTGCAACGCCTCACCGGTCTGGGAGCCGTGCCCGTCATTGCTGTGGCCGGACACGATACCGCATCGGCCGTAGCCGCTGTGCCGGCTCGCAACGAACGGTTTGCCTACCTCAGTTCGGGAACGTGGTCGCTGATGGGTATTGAGGTAAAAGAGGCCATCATCAACAAGGACAGTTTCGAGAAAAACTTTACCAACGAAGGTGGAATCGAAGGTACTACCCGTTTCCTTAAAAACATTTGTGGCATGTGGCTGCTCGAACAGTGCCGTCGCGAATGGGCTGCCGCCGGTAACGACTATTCCTATCTCGAGCTGATAGCCGCTGCCGAAGCCGCTCCGGCCTTCCGCAGCATTATCAATCCCGACTCTCCCTGCTTTGCCAATCCGGCCTCGATGATCGAAGCCATTCGCGCCTATTGCCGCCTGACAGGCCAGGAAGAGCCTCAGACCTATGGCGAAATAACCCGTTGCATCTTCGAAAGTCTGCCGTTGCGTTACCGTCAGGTGTTCGGTTATCTGCAAGAGATGGCACCCTTCCCCATCGAGTGTCTCCACGTCATCGGTGGCGGGTCGCGCAACAACCTGCTCAACCAGAATACCTGCAATGCGGTAGGCGTACCCGTATGGGCAGGACCCTCCGAATGTACGGCCATCGGCAACATCATGTTGCAGGCCAAGGCTGCCGGCGATGTAAGCGACATTACGGCCATGCGGGCCCTGATAGCCGCGTCGACCGACCTAGCTGCCTTCACCCCCTGCGACAAGGAAGCGTGGGACGCCGCCTATGACCGTTACCTGTCGGTCTACCGTGAAGATATATAATTCAACTCCGAAAAATAGAAACCTGTAAAAACATAAAGTCATGAAAGAAAATCTTATTCGTCAAGCCTATGAGATAGCCAAAGAACGCTATGCGGCTATCGGAGTGAATACCGACGAAGTTTTGGAAAAACTCCAAAAAGTTCAAATATCGCTGCATTGCTGGCAAACCGATGATGTGGTAGGTTTTGAATCGGGTAGCGCCCTCTCCGGCGGTATCCAGACTACCGGTAACTATCCCGGCAAAGCCCGTAACATCGATGAAGTGCGTGCCGACCTGGTAGAGGCCATGTCGCTGATACCTTCGAAACACCGTATCAACCTGCATGAAATCTATGGCGATTTCGGCGGAAAATTTGTAGACCGTGACCAGTGCGAGCCCGCCCACTTTGAGAGCTGGATGCAGTGGGCTGCCGACCTCGGTGTGAAACTCGACTTCAACTCCTCGTCGTTCTCGCACCCCAAATCGGGCAACCTCTCGCTCTCCAACCCCGACAAGGGCATCCGCGATTTCTGGATTGAACACACCAAACGTTGCCGTGCCATCGCCGAAGAGATGGGTAAACGCCAGGGCGACCCCTGTATCATGAACCTCTGGGTACACGACGGTAGCAAGGACATCACGGTGAACCGTATGTACTACCGCAGCCTTTTCGAGCAAAGTCTCGATGAAATCTTCTCGGTAAAATACGACCACATGAAGACCGGTCTCGAATCGAAAGTATTCGGTATCGGACTGGAATACTACACCGTAGGTTCCAACGAATTCTGCGTAGGTTACGCTACCAAGAATCAGACCCTTCTCACCATCGATACCGGACACTATCACCCCACCGAAGTGGCTGCCGACAAGGTATCGTCGATGCTCCTGTTCGTTCCCGAACTGATACTCCACGTGAGCCGTCCTATCCGTTGGGACTCCGACCACGTTACCATCATGGACGACTCCACCGTCGAGCTCTTCCAGGAACTCGTTCGTTGCGATGCCATGGACCGCGTACACATCGCACTGGACTATTTCGATGCCTCCATCAACCGCATCGGTGCTTATGTAATCGGTACCCGTGCCGCTCAGAAGTCTATCCTCCGCGCCCTGCTCGAACCGCTGGCTACGCTGCGTAAGTACGAGGCCGAAGACAAGGGATTCCAACGTCTCGCCCTCCTCGAAGAGGCCAAAGCCATGCCTTGGAACGCTGTTTGGGATATGTTCTGCCTCAAAAACAACGTACCTGTGGGCGAAGAATTCATTCCCGAAGTCGAAAGATACGAGCGTGAAGTTACCTCGAAAAGATAATATCCATTGATAATAAAAAGGTTTATGACGGAGATTCTCCGTCACAAACCTTTTTAGACATTATAGTACCATGGACATCATAATAGGATTATTGATTATTGCTGTGGGTGCATTCTGCCAGTCGAGCTGCTATGTGCCCATTAACCGCATCAAAGAGTGGAGCTGGGAGTCGTACTGGATGGTACAGGGCGTTTTTGCCTGGCTCGTATTCCCCCTGTTGGGAGCCTTGCTGGCCGTGCCTGAGGGCGCCTCGTTGCTCGACCTTTTCACGGCCGAAAATTCGGTTAACATCTGGATGACCATTCTCTTCGGAGCCCTTTGGGGTGTCGGCGGCCTTACCTTCGGCTTGTCGATGCGCTATCTGGGTGTGGCCCTGGGTCAGTCTATCTCGCTGGGAACCTGTGCCGGACTGGGTACCGTGCTGGGTCCCATCATGCTGCACATTTTCTATCCCGAGGCCGGACATTTGGCAAAACTCACCTGGGCCGTAATCATCGGTGTGATCGTTACGCTTGTGGGTATCTCCATCATCGGTGTGGCCGGAAACATGAAGGCTGCACAACTCTCCGACGAAGAGAAGAAGGCGGCTGTGAAAGATTTCAACTTCCCCAAAGGCATTACCATTGCCCTCTTGGCCGGATTCATGAGTGCCTGCTTCAACGTGGGTCTCGAATTTGGCAGCTCGCTCCACTTTGAGAATACCCCCGACATCTTCAAGACCCTCCCCGCTACGCTGCTTGTAACGCTCGGCGGTTTTGTAACCAATGCCGTCTACTGCTTCTACCAGAACAGCAAGAACCATACCTGGGGCGATTACGGCAAGACTTCGCTCTACCTCAACAACCTGTTGTTCTGCGCCTTGGCCGGAGCCTTGTGGTACAGCCAGTTCTTCGGGCTGAGCCTCGGAAAGGGCTTCCTTACCGATTCGCCCGCGCTTATCACGTTTGCTTTCTGCATACTGATGGCGCTCAATGTCGTATTCTCTAACGTGTGGGGAATCATTCTCAAAGAGTGGAAAGGTTGCTCCCGCAAGACCATCGTTGTGCTGGTACTGGGTATCATTGTGCTTATTGTCTCGACCTTCATTCCCGAATTGCTTAAATAATATAATACGTAACCTAAATAATAAAGAATAGAGTATGAAATCTATTTTGGACGGACGCCCCGCATTGGCCCGCGAGGTAAACAAAGTGGCCGAAGTGGCCGGTTATCTCTGGCAGAAAGGCTGGGCCGAACGTAATGGTGGAAACATCACCATCAATATCACCGAATTTGTCGACGACGAAATACGCAAAATGCCGGCAATCGGCCCCGTGACTCCCATCGGAACGACCCTCCCTCACATCAAAGGGTGCTACTTCTTCTGCAAGGGAACCAACAAACGTATGCGCGACCTGGCTCGCTGGCCCATGGAGAACGGTTCGGTTATCCGCATTCTCGACGACTGCGCCAGCTACGAAATCATTGCCGACAATGCAGTGAAACCCACCTCGGAGCTGCCGGCACACCTGTCGATGCACAATCTGCTTATCGGTCGCGGCTCTACCTACAAGGCTTCGTTGCATACACACCCCATCGAACTCGTAGCGATGAGTCATACCCCCAAATTCCTTGAAAAAGATGTTCTCACCAACCTCCTGTGGAGTATGATTCCCGAGACCAAGGCATTCTGCCCCAGAGGTTTGGGTATTATCCCTTATAAAATGCCCAGCTCTGTCGAACTGGCCGAGGCTACCATCAAGGAACTCGACGATTACGATGTGGTAATGTGGGAGAAGCATGGCGTATGTGCCGTGGGCGAAGATATCATGGACGCCTTCGACCAGGTCGATGTTCTCTGCAAGTCGGCACAGATTTACATCAATGCCAAGTGCATGGGCTTCGAACCCGACGGCATGAGTGCCGAACAGATGAAAGAGTTGAGTGTAACCTTTAACCTTCCCAAATAATCTTCCCTTACTGAAAGACTATCGACCCTTATGAAGAAACTGACCTTATTGGCTTTCGCCGTTTTGACCGCGTCGTCGCTCCTGGCAGCTCCTGCCAAGAAGCGCACGGCCAAAGATGCCGCCCTTGCCATGGCCGACCGTATTGTGGAGAGTACAACCTACCAGTTTAAAAATACCGAGACTGGCGAGACCTACACAACGGTAAAGAAACAGAAACCTTCTGCACCCATAAAAGTTGCCTGCAAATACAACGACTGGCACTACACCAACGGTGTGCTGCACATAGCGATGCTCGAACTTGCCGACAAGCTCGGCGACGAGAAGTACAAGGATTATGTGCTTAAAAACATGAACTTTGTCTTCAACGAAGGCAATCTCGAATTTTTCAGAAAGAAATTCGACGCAGCCCTCGAAGCCGGCGGCTGGATGGCCGTGCGCAAAGTGAGCTGGCACATGATATTCCGGGGCAAACGTCTCGACGACAACGGTCCCATGGGTGCTTCGCTCATCGACTTGCAGCGCCACCTGCCCGCTCCCGACAAGGCATTCCAGGCCTATATCGACGAAACCGCCGACCACCTGAACTATGCCGAGCCGCGGCTCATCGACGGGACCATTGCCCGCCTCTGGCCGCACGAAAACACCGTCTGGGCCGACGATCTTTTCATGGCCGTCTCGTTCCTCTGCCGCATGGGCGAGGCAACAGGCAACCCGAAGTACTTCGACGATGCGGCCAATCAGGTGTTGCAGTATCACGAGTACCTCTGGTGTCCCGAGAAGCAGATTTATTACCACTGCTATCACACCGATACCGATGAGCATGGCGTGGCGCACTGGTCGAGAGCCAACGGCTGGATGCTTATGGCTCAGGCCGACCTGCTGAGCCGCCTGCCCGAGAATCACCCTCAGCGTGAGGCTCTTTTGGAGAACTTCCGCCGTCAGGTGAGCGGTGTATGCCGTTACCAGGGCGAGAATGGTCTCTGGCATCAGTTGCTCGACAAGACCGACTCTTACGACGAAGTTACGGGTACGGCCATGTTTACCTTCGCCATTGCGCGGGGTGTAAAGCAGGGTTGGATACACAAAGACTTCATCTATGTGGCCGAGCAGGGCTTGAAAGGTATTCTCTCCAAGATGTCGCCCGCCGGCGACCTCGAAGCCATCTGTGTAGGTACCGGTATCATGCCTTCGCTTACCTATTATTACAACCGTCCCACCCAGAAGAACGATCCGATGGGAGAGGGCCCCGTGTTGCGTGCTTTGGTCGAGATGATGGATGCTCCCAAGTATACCGAGATTAAAGCCGAACAGCAGTACGACCGCATTGTGGTCGATAGAGACTAACCAACGGCGAGGTCTGTTATTCTTCTATATATGGAGAGTGGCAGGCCTCGGCATTTTATAATCTATAAATTTAATTGTATGAAAAAAAACTTGTTCCTCCTGTGCGCTCTTCTGGCTCCGGCCTTGATTTCGGCGCAGCTCTCTTCCAAGGACGCGTGGAAACAGGCTGCCAAGCTTGAAAAGTCGATTGAGAAAACCTCTTTCCCCGATCGCACTTTCAACATTACCGATTTCGGAGCTAAACCCGACACCCCCGAGGCTCCCTGTCACGATGCCATCAATCTGGCCATTGTAACTTGTAATCAGGCTGGTGGCGGTACCGTAGTTGTCCCTGCCGGCATTTTCTATACCGGCCCCATCACCCTCAAAAGCAATGTAAACTTCCATCTCGAAGAGGGTGCCGTGTTGAAATTCGATACTAATCCCGAACTCTATATGCCGGCCGTGCTCACCCGCTGGGAAGGCGTTGACTGCTACAATATGCGCCCGCTGATTTATGCCTTTGGCGAGACCAACCTGGCCATCACCGGTAAAGGTGTCATCGACGGACAGGGTTCCATGGAGACATGGTGGCCCATGTGTGGTGCCAAGAAATATGGCTGGAAAGAGGGTATGATAGGACAGAACTGCGGCGGACGTGCCAAACTGCTTGCTTGGGGCGAAGCCGGCGAACCTATTTACAAACGTCAGATGACGGTGCAGGACGGTATGCGTCCCCAGCTGGTCAACCTCTACCGCTGTAACCGTGTTCTGGTCGAGGGCGTTACGATGCAGAACTCTCCCTTCTGGACGCTGCACCCCCTCTTCTGCAACAACCTCATTGTGCGCGGTGTGCATTTCGTAAACCGTGGTCCCAACGGTGACGGTTGCGACCCCGAGTCCTGCAACGGCGTGATTATCGAAGACTGTATCTTCGACACGGGCGACGACTGCATCGCCATCAAGAGCGGCCGCAACCGCGATGGTCGCACCTGGGGCGTTCCCAGCCAAAATATCATCGTGCGAAACTGCAAGATGTACGACGGTCACGGAGGTGTGGTTATCGGTAGCGAAATCTCCGGCGGTTACAAAAATCTCTATGTTGAGAACTGCGAGATGGACAGCCCCAACCTCGACCGCGTTATCCGCATCAAGACCAGCAACTGCCGCGGCGGTATTATCGAGAATGTATTCGTTCGCAACATCAAGGTGGGCGTATGTCGCGAGGCCGTGTTGCGTATCAACCTCCAATACGAGAATCGCGAAATTTGCGACCGCAGCTTCCCGCCCACGGTGCGTAACGTACTCTGCGAGAACATCACCTGCGAAGGTAGCGAGCTGGGTATCTACTATGTAGGACTCGAAGGTTCGGACAATGTGTACAACATTCAGGTCGACAACTGCGAGTTCAACAACGTGAAGAAAGGTACCTCCGATCCCATGGGTGGAATCTATATCAAGGGTGGTGTCAAGGATGTCCGCTTCAACAACTTGATGATAAACGGCCAGACCGTAAAATCTCCCACTCTCTGACACACGACGTTATTTCCATAAACCGTTAAATCCACCTCGGCCTTAAAGCAGAGGTGGATTTTTTGTTCCCGCCCGTTGCTTCCCGCTTTCATTGCCGATGGCTTATTGCCCGTTGATGAGACGTTTAATCATTCCAGGAGTTGCGCCAGAAAAGTCCACATCTTTGAATTTCTTTTTCTTTGCTCTTTCTCCTAAAAACAAATCATGTATGAAAAAGGGCAAAAAGTAGAGCCATGAAAAGTCGATTCACTTCTACTTTTGCCCAGAATAACCCAATCTGTGTATTTTACAATATTTAAAAGACAAAACAATTATTAATAGGGTCATTTTGCGCAGTATGCTCGCGTGGAATAGCCTTTATCTTTGTAAGATAAATAAAAGTATACCATGAAAAGAATGCTGTTTTTGTGCTTGGTACTTTCTGTGTGTCTTTCTTTTTCATCCTGTGCTGATGGGAAAAATGAACCCATAAACAGAAAAGAAGTCGTACAGAGAAACAATCCCAAAATTTCTGAGTTCAATGAGTTAGCCTCCCTTTCAGTGGGTAATGGCGAGTTTGCTTACACGGTCGATGTTACCGGCTTGCAGACCTATCCCGAGTTATATAGCGCCGGTGTGCCTCTGGGTACCCAGTCGCAGTGGGGGTGGCATTCGTTTGCCAATCCCGAAAATTACCGTTTCGAGGAGACGCTCAAAGAGTATGACTTCGGACGCGGGCACAAGGAACTCTATGCCGTTCAGTTCAACGAGCCCGGTCGCCAGCGCGAAGCTGCCAACTGGTATCGGGTCAATCCCCATCGTCTCCACCTCGGTACGGTAGGTCTGGAACTCAACCACGAAGACGGTTCGCCCGTGAAGGTTGAAGAACTTGCCGCCATAAACCAGGAGCTCGATTTGTGGAACGGTCAGATACGCAGCTCTTTCCAACTCGATGGACAATCGGTTTCGGTCGTTACGGCGTGCGACAGTCTCTACGATGAGATTGGCGCACAAGTTGTTTCGCCCCTCTTCGCCACAGGTCGGGTAGGAGTGAAGCTCCGCTTCCCTTATCCCACCGGTAAGCATGCCGATGATGCCTGCGACTGGACACAGCCAGACAAACACACCACGACAATCGTGGCCCAGGACGCCCATTCGGCTACGCTCAAACGTCAGCTCGACGAGACCACCTATTATGTACGTCTCTCTTGGGAGGGCGATGCTCAACTCTCTGAGAAAGAGAAACATTATTTCGTGCTCACTCCGCAGTCGGGCGACACGCTTTCGTTTACCTGCCGTTTCACTTCGGCTCAGCCCGATGGCGAAAACCTCTCTTACGAAACCCTTCTTGCCTCCGCTACCCGTTATTGGAACAACTACTGGTCGCACGGAGGTATTGTCGATTTCTCGCATTGCAAAGACCCGAGAGCCAAGGAGTTGGAACGTCGTGTCGTTCTCTCGCAGTATCTCATGGCCATACAGTGCGCTGGCTCGGTTCCCCCGCAGGAGTCGGGTCTTACCTATAATACATGGTACGGAAAATTCCACCTCGAAATGCACTGGTGGCACGGCGTTCACTTTGCCCTTTGGGGACGTCCCGAGTTGCTCGAACGCAGCTTGGCATGGTATCGCGACTCGGCCTATACCAATGCGCGTGCCATTGCCGAACGTCAGGGATTCAAGGGTGTACGTTGGATGAAGATGACCGACCCCTCCTCTGTTGAGGCTCCCTCCAAAGTGGGTTCTTTCCTTATCTGGCAACAGCCTCACTTCATCTACATGGCCGAGCTTATGTATCGCGCCAATCCTTCGCAGGAGGTACTCGACCGCTATAAAGACCTGGTAGCTGCCACGGCCGAATTTATGTATTCGTTTGCTACCTACGACGAACTCGAAGGTCGTTTTGTACTTAAAGGTGCCATTCCCGCTCAGGAAACCTTGCGTGCCGCCGAAACCGTCAATCCTCCCTTTGAACTTTCTTATTGGCATTACGCCATCAGCGTAGCCCAGAAGTGGCGTGAGCGTCAAGGACTTGAACGCAATCTCCAATGGGACGAAATGCTCGACAAACTCTCTCCGCTGGCTCACCAGGATGGCCTCTACTTAGCCGCCGAGACAGCTACCGATACCTATAAGGATATACGTTTCACCTCTGACCACATGGCCGTGCTGGGTGCGCTGGGTATCTTGCCCAAGTGCCCTCTCGTGCGCGAAGACATCATGCAGAACACGCTCGACTGGGTGTGGGACAATTGGAACTGGGGTAAAACCTGGGGTTGGGACTTTGCCATGACCGCCATGGATGCTGCCCGCCTTGGCGATACCGAGAAGGCTGTCGGTGCCCTCCTTATGGACAAGCGTACCAACACTTATCTCCCCAACGGACATAACTATCAAGACGGTCGCTTGCGTGTCTACCTGCCCGGTAACGGTGGACTCCTCACTACGGTGGCCATGATGTGTGCCGGTTGGGACGGTAGCGAAGGTGTAAACCCCGGCTTCCCCAAAGATGGCAATTGGGACGTTCGCTGGGAAGGCCTGCAACCCATGCCTTAATATAGAATAAGAGATAATTAAATTATATACGGAAAAAACATGCGAAGTATTATGAAAAAATGGACTAATCTGTTAGCCTCAGCACTTCTGCTATTCTTCTTTTCCTGTAATGAAATGGACAAGTATTATGACAATGAGCGTCATTCTACCTCTGTTTCAGTGGGAAATGCTTGGGAATATTTGGAAAACAGAGGCAATTTTACCAATTTCTTGAGAGCTGCGCAACGTGCAGGTTATGAAGATTTGGTACGCGGAAAAGGTTTGGCTACGATTTTCGCTCCCGACGACGAAGCTTTTGCCAAATATCTCAGCCGCCACGGTTATTCTTCTGTCGAAGAGATACCCGTTGAAGAGTTGCAGAACATGGTGACTTACCATCTGCTCTATTACAGTTTCAGGGCTGATGACTTTATGGAGTATCGTCCCGAGGGTACGAATGTAGAAGACGATTGGATCGGCCTTTACTTTAAGTATCGTACCCGTAGTCGTGATGCTGCTGAGATGATTTCCGACCCCTCTCGCGATGGAGCCCTTGTGAAGGTGTTCCACCAGGAAAAATATATTCCGGTGTTTACACCCAATCTTTTCAATTATTACAACAACAACGGTTCGAGTGGTTCGACAGGAACAATCAACTATGACTATTTCTATGGTTCGGGGTTGTGGCAAGGCGATAACTGGGTTCCCGGCAACGAACCCTATTTCCGTGTATCCAATGCAGGTGTGAAGGAATATGAAATCATCACCGACAACGGTTATCTATATGTGATAGATGATGTGGTAGAACCTCTCAAAACCATGTATCAGGCTATCGCTGCCGATGATAAATATTCTATCGTTACCAGTATTTACGACCGTTTTAGATCGCTCAACTACGATGAAGTCCTGTCGATGAATTATAACAACCGCGACTCGGCATTTGTTTATAAGCACAAAGGTCTTTCGTCTATTGCCTATGAGCGTGTGGGAGTTTCGGTGATCGACGCCGGTAACACCGAGTCTGAGTCTTACTACCTTGGCCCGATGTCTATTGCGACCAACACCTTGTTTGCTCCGCAGAATGCTGCCATGCAGGCATTCTACGACAAGTACTGGGCTCCTTATTACGGCACCAACAATTGGGATTCGGTGCGTTTCACTCCGCTTTATGTTCTCATGAGCGAGTTTGAGGCATACCATCGTCTCTTCACTTCATACGGTCCGCTGCTCCCCAGCGAAATCTCGGCTGGCAATGCCATGACATGGTCCAGTCGTTCGCGCATCAACATCAATCCCGATGAGATTCAAGACCGTTATCTTTGCTCCAATGGTATCGTTTACGGTGTTGACCAGTTGGTATCTGTTCCCCAATACTTCTATTATGTAACGGCTCCCGCCTTTGTGAATCCCAAGTACAACATGTTTATGTTGCTTATGGCCAAGTCGGGTATCATAGACCTTTATACAGCAGCCAACCAGGAGTTCCATGCATTCTATCCTACGCAAGAAATGCTGGAAGCAACCAGTGTGGGTGGTGAGACGCTCATCTACGAGAATACCAATCCCAAAGTTTATGGTGCTGAAGATGTAATCATCTCTGACGGTGAAGGTGGTACCGTGTCGTTGAGCATGGCCAACTCGGCAAATATCGTTCGCAACCAGATTGCCGATGACATGATTGAGATACCCGGTACCAACGACCGTATTTATTACCTCACCAGCGGATCGTTCAATTATCTCTTCTCTCACGAAGACACCATCTATTCGACCACCACTTATAATACCCGTTACGGCTTGCATGGCGATATGCAACGTTCGGCCGTTACCTTTAAGGAAATGACCGACATCGAAGTGCGCAACGGTCATGTATATGGCCTCGAAGGCGGAAGCCTTGCTTCGGCTTTGCTCCCCGAGTCGCGCACATTCCAGTCTCTTGCCGTAATCGAAGCCCAAGTGCCTTGGGAGTTCAAGGAAACCGTTCACGGTTCGCGTAACTTCTATCAGTCGGGTATCCTTTCGTCTTTGAGTGACTCTACCGAGAATGTTGAAGTATTCATTGCCATGGAGGCCGAAGGTCCCGGTAATGGTAGCCTGCCGCGTTATATCGTGCTTGCCCCCAACAACCAGGCTGTGCAGAAAGCTTACGACGACGGCTTCATCTCGGCTCGCGGTAGCAAGAACTTCAAAGGTTATATGCCCAACCTCTTTATTTCGGTAGAAAGAAGCCGTTTGCTCGACTATCCCATGCCTGGCGACGGTCAAGGTACACGCACGCTCTACTCTTACAATCCGAAAGAAGACGGTACCTTCACCTCAGTCCAAATCTCAGATATGGGCTCGTATTTGCAAATTACCGACACCAAAGGCCGCACGGCACGGGTAGTAAACTCTTTCCCGTATATTTATAACGATTGCGCCGTGTATATTATCGACAATTACCTCGACTTCGGTGATGGAACTTACGTTGTGCAATAATAAAATATGATATACACTATGAAAATAACACGGAAAATATACCTTTTGCTGCTCGCGTTTGTAGTATCTCAGGCTATGGCGGCGCAGACGGTTTTGACCGGTAAGGTATTGGAGAAAGCTTCGGGCGAACCTCTTGCCGGCGCCAGCGTCTTTGTCCAAAACAAAGATGAACGTACTTTGGCCAGTGTGCTTGTCGATGCCAATGGCGAGTATCGTATTAGAATTCCTGATGAGCAGAATCTTGTCATCAACTTCTCGTTCATCGGTATGCAGACCTACACGGTGAAGTACACCGGACAAAAAGTCCTGAATGCCTCTTTGTCTGAAGACAGCCATGAACTGGATGAGGTCAGTGTATCGGCTAAACGTGTAGAAAGAAACCAGATGGGTCTTACCCCGCGAGAAGAACTCGGTGCCGTACAGCGTATGAGCATGGAAGGCCTTGAAACCGCTCCTGTAACCTCGGTAGCTGAAGCCCTGCAAGGTGCCCTCTCCAACGTCGACATCGTGACTGGCGCCGACCCCGGTTCTAACAGTACCATTCGTATTCGTGGTACCCAGACCCTTAACGGTAATGCCGACCCCCTTATCGTAGTTGACGGAGTGCCCTATCCTGTTGAAGTAGACGACGACTTCGATTTCGCTTCGGCTTCGACCGACGACTACTCCAACCTTCTCGATATCTCACCTGCCGATATTGAGTCTATCGAAGTATTGAAAGATGCCCAGGCTACGGCCATGTGGGGTACCAAAGGTGCCAACGGTGTGCTTGTCATCAATACCAAAAAAGGTGCCAAAGGTAAGATTTCATTCTCCTTCAATACCAGTGCCGAGGTGCGCAAAGAGGCCAGTACATATCCTCTCCTCAATGCCGCACAATATGTCTCCATGGTGCAGGATGCCCTTTGGAACTCCATCAACGACATCGGTTACCAGGATGCCATGACCGAATACTTGCCCCTTATCAACTCCGATGAAATCAACTTCAACCCGTCCGCTCTTCTCTTCAACGAGTACAACGTCGATACCAACTGGCTCGATGAGGTTTCCCGCGTTGGTTACAACACCGACAATACCTTCTCCATGTCGGGTGGTGGCGACAAGGCTACATATCGCCTCTCGCTCGGTTACCTTAAAGAGACCGGTACCACCATCGGAACCGACCTGCAACGTTTCTCGACCCGTTTCAACATGCACTATGCATTCTCCAAGAAGTTGGATATCACCTCCGATTTCTCGTTCACCTATAATATCCGTAATTCCAGCTGGTCAGAGAAGGTAAACAATAAAGAACCTTCATCGCCCCGTAGTATTGCCATCACCAAGATGCCCCAAGAAAGCCCCTATGTGATGACCGAAGACGGTTCGGCCCGTACCGATACCTATTTCACCCCCTACGACGATTTCGGCATGACTTTCCTTGGAAACCGCAACTACAACCCCGTAGCTATGGTTAATGAGGCCGTAAACCGCTTGGATTCGTACCAGACACGTATCACATTCCAGCTCCATTACGAGATACTTCCCGTGCTTCATTACTATGGTACCGTGGCTCTCACCGCCAATAACAAACGTACCAAAAAGTATATTCCCAATGAAGTAACCGGTGTGCCTTGGGTGAGCACCTCCGACTATTCCGTGTCCAACGACTGGTATAACCGGGCATCCGACGTGACCAGCGACCAACTCTATCTCTATACCGAGAACCGTCTCGTGTATATGCAGACTTTCAACGAGATTCACCGCATCGTTGCTTCGGGTATCCTGCAAATCGAACAAACTTCTGAAACCGGTTATGGAGCACAGACTGCCGGTAACGCATCGTACTATCTCTCTGATCCCTCGACCGGCGGTTACATCGTAGGCCTCAGCAGCAGCGAAGCCACCCGTCGTAGCTTGTTGTCCAACTTCTCGGCTCAGTATAACCTCTTCGATCGTTATATGTTCAACGCCACCTTCCAGGTCGAAGGCTCTTCGGCTCTTCCTAGCCACACCCGTTGGGGCATCTTCCCCACTTTCGGTATAGGTTGGCAATTAGGAGACGAACCGTTCATGATGAATCAGGAATTTATCTCGCTTTGCAAGTTGCGTCTCAGTTGGGGTCAGACAGGTAATGCTCCCTCGGGTACTTCGCCCTATGTCGGAACATTCAGCGCCAACTCGTCGGGTTATCTCGATATGGCTTCCATCTATCCTTCGCGCATACAACTCGAAAACATCGACTGGGAGGTGGTTGACAAGTGGAACGCTGGTGTCGACTTCGGTATCCTCAACGATAAGGTCCTTTTTACCGTCGACCTTTATAAAAACGTTACCAATAACCTCTTGCAGAAAGGTATGAAGTTGCCTTCATCTACCGGTTTCAGCAAACTCGAATGGTTCAACTCCGGAAAGATGACCAACCGTGGTTGGGAGTTCCGTGTAGACCTCAACGACATTGTCAAGACCAAAGACTGGCGTTTCACCTTCTCGTTCAATATTTCGCAAAACGAGAACAAAGTCAATGAGTTCCCCTCGAACCTTGATATGGAGAACTATGAGTTCGATAACGGAAACTATGCTTACCTTATCATGGCCGGTAACCCCCTCGGTTCATTCTACGGCTATCGTTACAAAGGCGTTTATCAGAATGTAGACGATACCTATGCCCGTGACCTCAATGGTAACTATATCTACGATATCGACGGCAAGCATGTTATTATGTCGAACGGTACCCAACAGGTATATCCCGGTGATGCCAAGTATGAAGATATCAACGGCGATGGTGTCATCGATGTCAACGATATTGTTTACCTCGGCAATTACAGTCCTAAACTCCTCGGCGGTTTCAACTTCCGTCTCTCTTACAAGAACTGGCAACTCTCGGCCAACTTCCAAGGCCGTGTAGGTCAGAAAGTATTCAACCAGACCCGTCTCAACTCCGAGCAGATGCGTGGCAACAGCAACCAGAGTACTGCTACCCTGCGTCGCTGGCGCAACGAGGGCGATATTACCGATATGCCCCGCGCACTCTACGGCAGAGGTTACAACTCGCTGGGTTCTGACCGCTACATCGAAGATGCTTCGTTCTTGCGTATGAAGACCATCACGTTGAAATATTCGTTCCCCAGAAACCTCACACGCAAAATGCACCTCTCGGCTTTTGACCTCTACGTCACAGCTTATGACCTTCTTACATTCACCAAGTACTCGGGACAAGACCCCGAAGTGGGTGATAAGAAAATTGACGATGCTGGCATTATCCGTCTTGCGGTCGATGGCGCGTCGACACCCAAACCTATCCGTGTGAAATTTGGTATTAACCTCCGATTCTAACAATTTACCGATATGAAGAAGACACACATATATTTACTTGCGTCCGTTCTTACTTTCTCGGCTGTGTCGTGCGAAGACTGGATGAATGTCGACCCCGCTGGCCAGCAGAACGCGACCAATTACTGGGCTAACGCCGGTGAGGTGGAAGCCGTCCTCGGTACAGCCTACCGTCATATGCGAACGGCTGTAACCAACCGCACTTTCATCAATTGGGGTGAGATGCGCGGTAACGGTCTTGGCGTGCTCGAAACAAACGCATATAATATCCGCACGGGCGATATTCTGCCCTCCAACGCCCTTTGCAAATGGTCCGATCTCTACAATGTTATCGGTATGGCCAATTCTGTTATCGATTACGCTCCTACCGTTGTCGAGAAAGACGCGTCCTTTACCGAAGGCGAGATGCGTTCCATTGTGGCCGAAGCTCATTTCTTGCGGGCTCTCAGTTACTTGACTCTTGTGCGCACTTTCAAAGATGTGCCCTATGTAACTCACTCTTATGTGACCGATGATGCTGATTTCTGGCTTCCCAAAACTGACGGTGATTCCATTCTTCGTGCGGAGTTGGCTCTCATGCAGCCCTATCTCGAGAATGCCCGTGAGTTTTTCCCCGACGAGGCCGACAACAAGGGCCGTGCCACACGCTGGGCTCTCTATACCGTGATGGCCGACATGTATCTGTGGCTTAGTGCTTCGGATTATGACAGCGGCAACTCGGCCAGCGATTTGCAGAACTGCATCAATTGCTGCAATGCCGTTCTCACTTCGGGACGCGTAGGTCTTATCGATGGATCACTTTGGTTTACCAATTTCTTCCCCGGTAACAGTAACGAAAGCATTTTTGAGTTGCAGTTCTCCAATGCCTTGGCTCAGACCAACTCGTTTATGTCGTGGTTCGGTGGTACCGATGAATCCCTCACGGCCTCTTCGGGTCAGTACTACTACGTAAGCACTGTCAGTCTCTTCCGTTTTGCCTCATGGCTCACTCCTGGTGATGTGCGTGGCGATGGTGCTTCGTATGCCTCTACCACTTCGACTGTACCCCAATCCACAGTTTGGAAATACTATGGTAGTGATACGCAGAATACGGCCCGCAACGATACCGAGAACGATCAGAACTGGATTGTTTACCGTTTGGCCGAAGTATATCTCATGAAGGCCGAGGCTCTTGCTTTGCAAGGTGATCTTGACGGTGCACTTGCCGCTCTTAACGAAGTACGTGAGCGTGGCGGCAGCGAAGCCCTCGAAAGAGCACAATACGGTAGCAAATATGCCGTTATCCAAGCCATCATCAACGAGCGCAGCATAGAGTTCCTTGGAGAAGCCAAGAACTGGTATGACCTCCTGCGCACCGGATTGCGTTATCAGGATCCCGAGTTCGGTACGCTTTATCAGCAACTCTTCTTCGACGAGACTGTCAACGGACTCCCGTCGGTGTCGGCTGCCCTTGTTCGTTCCAAGTTGAGACGCAACATCCCTTACTCGTGGTATCTGCCTATCCATACCGATGAATTGGCTGCCAACCCCAGTTTGGTACAAAATCCGGCTTATGCTAACTTAGGTGATTAATCATAGAAATGCAATATCATATGAAACATAAAATTTTATATTTGTGCGTAGCTGTGGCGGCGATGTTCTCGTCGTGTGGCGACGATCTCGAAAATTCGACCTTCACGATTTCCGAGGAAGTCCCTGCCGCCACTTGGTTGCAAGAGAACGGATATACCCAGTGGGTGGCCCTTCTCAACCACACCAATATGTTCAGTACCATCAACCTCAATGTGGGAGACTACACGCTGTTTGTGCCCGACAACGAGGCTGTAAACAAATATCTCGCAGCCAACGGTTACGGTTCGGTGCAGGATATCGACCCCGCTTATGGTCAATACCTGGTGAAATACCACACCATCTCCGGTAACCAATACAGTCAAGTCGATTTCACTAACGACGTGTTGCCCGATACCACCGCTACCGGTGACCGTCTCTCGGTTACCTTCAACGAAAACGGCGACTACTTCGTCAACGAAGAAGCCAAAATCACCTCGTTCGATATCACGACGACCAATGCTACCGTGTTTATCATGGATGGCGTGCTCACCCCTATTACCGAGTATATTTATGATCGTCTCGAAGAAAACGAAGATTGGAGCCTCTTCAAGGAGTTGCTCGACGCTACCGGTCTTGCCTCCCTCGTGTCGTCTACCGCAGGGCGCGCAGCCACCTACACCTGCCTTGTGGTGCCCAATAGCGTCTTTAACGAAGCTGCCATTAGCAGTCTTGCAGTTTTGGCCGACACACTCGATGCCGGGCAGAATACCGCAGCATGGAAAGAAACCGAAAACCCCATGTACCGTTATGCAGCTTATCATTTGATTTCGTCGTCACATGCTACCGGTAGCATCGTTGTTGCCGATACCGCTTCGTCGACCAGTGCCGCTAATGTGCTTGCAACGCTTGCCGAAGCCTCCTATATCGAATTCCAGGATATTGATGGGAAACTCTACATCAACTATGATACTCTCACCCATACGGGTGCTACTTGGGGAGAGGTGACCGACCTCGTGTGCCGCAACGGTGTAATGCATGAAGTATCTACCCCGCTTTACATCAAAGCCCCGACCAATGTGCCCACGACTACTTTCGAGTTGACCGATTACGCGATTCTTGAAACAGAAATTTCGGAATACCGTCTCGGCTCGCTTACCGCTGAGTATGTCGAAGACCTTCTGTCTTTGCGTGAGAAGTACGGTGCGAATTTCTGCTATGACTGGACCAGTGTCTTGTCGCCCAGTGGCAGCAATTGCGTATCGTATTACGTAGGAACCCAGACCGATACCGTAGGTCTCTACTTCACCAACCACGACGCCCTCATGCTCGACCTTGGACAGTATGGTTACATCGATATGCAGACCCCGAGCCTCGTGGCCGACTCTACCACCTATACGGTAGGTCTCAGCTTCTACAACACGGCAGCCTCTTCGGCATCGGGACGTATCACCATCTACATCGATGATCAGAAAGTGGGTTCTATCACCACGAAGGGTGGTTCGGCTCCTAAACGTTTCGATGAGGCCCCTGATGAATGGGTCGTTAAGCCTGACGTCTCGACGAAAGAAGGTATCGTAGGCGAAATCACTTTCCCCACAACCGGCCGCCATACGTTACGCATTGAAGATAACGAAGGTTCTACGTTATACCTCGATTATGTTCTGTTCACTCCTAAAAAATAAAAGCAATGAGAATTATGAAAAAAACAGCATTCATTCTTTCGCTTGTCGTTTGCGCTCTTTGGGCTTGCAACGACAATTGGGATGATTACTATAATGGATCATCTTCCACAGGGAGTGTCGATACGGCTACCACGGTGCTTGACTGCTCCCTCATAGAGTTCTTCCAGACTCACGACGAATATGCCGAGTTCTATAAGCTCCTTCAAGACGTGGGAGCGATGTCATCGCTCGAAGCCGACCAGGAACTTACGGTTTGGGCTGTCGATAACCAAGGCGTGCAAACAGCCATGACCGACGGCTCGTCGCTGGTAGATTTGAACCTCGATACCACCCGTGTGTTGTATCATGTCAACTATCTCTCGTTCAACCGCAACCAGTTCAAAGACGGCGCCCGCCTCAAAACGCTCAACGGCATCTACATTCAGATTGCCGTCGACGAGCAGGGCGAGATATATGCCAACGACGCCAAAGTGGTGAAAACTTACCGCATGAACAACGGCGTGGTGCATGTCATCGACCACATGATGTCGGCTCGTATGAACCTCTATGCCTACATCGAGCAACTTTCCGATGAGTATAGTATGTATCGCGATTCGATTATCCTGAAAGCCAGTGTTAAGCAATTCTCGCCTGAGAGTTCTACTCCTATCGGTGTCGATATGACAGGTAACACCATCTACGATTCAGTGTTCGTTATCTACAATCCCTTGTTCGATACGGTACGGATTAATTCCGAGTTCCAGCAATTCACCTGCTTCGTCCCCAGTGATGAAGTTATCCGTGACTGTTATCGCAAGATGAACGAGACTTGTCAGGCTATTGGTCGCCAGTTGGCCGAAAATCCGCCTTACTCGGAATATCCCTATTTGGGCTCGGCCGAACTTTCGCTGGCCAATGAGTGGATAAAGAGAGCTTCCATTTACAACGGGACCCTTTCGGCCGAAGAGGCTTCGCAGGCCGATATTTACTCCGCTTATAACAAACAGTGGAAAAATACCGATAAAGACGGCAATGCCGTGCAGGTCATAGATACCGAAAATCCCGTGGAACTCTCCAACGGACGTGTTTACATGATACAAGACCTGAAAATCCCTAATAACGTAATCATTACCCGTCTGAAACAGTTCCTCTACCACTATGGTAAGATTGCTTCGGCCGACACGACGAACCTCTACTTCTGTATCCGCGGCGAAGTGCCCGACGGCTTAGGTCCCTCTCGCCAAGATGAAGTGCCTTCGCTTGTGGTACAAGCCGGTTATGATTCTCCCGCATGGGCCGAACACGGACCTTATTCGCACTTCGAAGAGAATGACGAAGGTAATCCTTGTTATGTTGTTCTCCACATTCCCAAAGACGAAGAAAGTACCGATCCTTTCACGCTTTCGTTCACCCCGCTGAATCCCACCGGTATGAGTTCGGTGCAACAATACCTGATTCCTGCCGGTGAATATAACCTCCACTTGGGCAACCAGGCATCGGGCGCCGGTGTGGGTAATGTCTATTTCGCAACGGCCGAGCTCGGCGAAAACGGTTATCCCTATTTCGACCCCAACGATCCCTACTTTGCCACAGCCCCGGCAAGCAACGATTGCGATGTTGCCCTTAAAGGCGTCGGTTATACCCTCGTCGGTTCCAACATCAACTTCTCGCTCGCTTCGCCGTGGAACTACGACCGACGCGGTGGTGGTGGTATGGCACAGTACTCAAGTGGTAACTCCCGCTGGAACGAGAATGGTGGTCTGGTAGGTCCAGTTACCGTCGAAGGTGAACCCGGCACCATGCAATCGGTCCGCATCAAGATAGTCCTTACCAGCGGTACCCGCATGCGTTTCTTCCACTGGTGCCTCGTTCCTACCGAGAATAATTATTGATATCAAACACACAATACGATATGAAAAAACTTAGAAACATATTTCTGCTCCTGTTGATTGCCGCGGTGTCGCTGCCCGCAGTCGCTCAGCGCACTTACACAATCACAGGTACGGTGGTAGACCCCTATGACGGGTCTCCCATCGAAGGGGCCGTTGTTTCGGCTACTAATTTGGGACAATCGGTCACGACAGACGCCAACGGTACGTTTAAGGCCGAGCTTTCAAGCCTTAAAGGAGAATTGAATGTTTGGTATCCCGGTTATTACACCAAGGTGATTCCCGTGAACGGACGTACCTCTTTCTCGGTGATACTTATTCCCGAGAACAAATATGGTTACACCGACTATGTACTCACGCCCAATACCGTTACTCCCGGTCAGGACAAAAACACGAATACCTATTCTCGTCAAAGCAAGGACTTCACGGCTTCTACCGTTGATGTAGAGAAGACGTTTACCAATATTCCCGGTCTCTATGTAGCCGAGAAGAGCGGTATGCCCGGCGAAGGCTCCTTTTTCCAGATTCGCGGTAACCGCACGGCCAATGCCGACGGTATGCCCCTTATCGTCCTCAACGGTCAGCCCTATTTCGGAAGCACCGACATTTCAGGAGTTGTGAACGGCTATTCGACCAGTTTGTTCAGCGCACTCAATGCGCAGGATATTGCCAGTGTTTCGGTTCTTAAAGGTGCCGATGCTGCCAAGTATGGTTCTTTGGCTGCCAACGGCGTCATCGCCATTGAGACCGAACGAGCCATTGACCTCGATACCCGGGTCGAATTTATCGGCCAGTACGGTGTAGACCTCAACCAGTCGAAACTTCCCACCCTCAGTGTCAAGGACTATAAGAATTATGTATCGATGCTCGGTCTTACCGACGGAAACTACGAAGACATGGACGACCTGCTCGTGGACTTCCCTTATCTCTCGCAAGACCCCTCGGTCTATGTCAATCCCTATCTCTATACCAATAATACCGATTGGCAGGACGAGATTTATTCGCCGGGTTTTGTTACCGACAATACCTTGAAAATCAAAGGTGGTGATGCTATTGCCAAGTATGACCTTTCGATTGGTTACAAACGTAAGGAAGGACAGGTGAAAAATACCGATTACAACCGTTATTATGCTCGTTTGAACTCTGATATCAACCTGAGCCGTAACTTGGTATTCACCTCTTCGCTCTCCTTGGCATACATCAACAGCAACTTGCAGGAACAGGGTCTTTCTCT
This sequence comes from uncultured Bacteroidales bacterium, assembly GCA_944325415.1. Lineage (GTDB taxonomy): Bacteria > Bacteroidota > Bacteroidia > Bacteroidales > UBA11471 > Caccoplasma. Next base: position 23,038 of record CALUZW010000001.1, read on the forward strand.
TGAAACCAACCCTCTGCTTGCTGCGCTGCGAAAGGCTCCTTTGCTTTCGCCCTATGCTATTGACGACGATGGAAAAGTCTTGCCTGAATATGCTCCCGTGCGTAATGATACCGGGCTTGTTGTTACCAACAATGCTGTTTCAAACCCCCTCTCTCTCGTTGACAATGTGCGTGCCAAAAACACCATCTATGATGTACAGGCTCTTTTCGGTCTCAATGGCAAAATCAAAGAACATTGGACACTTGGCGTAACAGCCGGCCTTTACTATTACAAGAAAAACGAGTCCGTATTTATTCCCGGTGTGACAGAGCAAAGTATCATGCCCTTGCAAGATGGTTTGGCTGAGAATACTTCGCGTGATGGCGAAACCGAGTTGCGTAACTTCTATTTTGCAGCTCGTGCCGGTTACGATCAGACATTCTCGGGTATGCACAACCTCAAAGGGTCGATCGGCGTACAGTCGGCCATCAACAGTTCTGAGTATGATTATGCACAAGGTATCAACTCGGCCAACGACTATTATTACTTGCTGGGTAATACCAGCTCGAATGTGGGCCGTGTCGTATCGGGTTATATGGACAAGTTTAATTGGGTAAATATCAATGCCAACGTTAACTATACCTACAACCACTTGGTAGGTGTGGGCGTGACATTGGCTTCGGACTATGCCTCGTCGTTTGGAAACGACGCCCCGGCCATGGCCGTGTTCCCCTCGGTCAATGCTGCATTCTATGCCAAGAATGCTCCCGGCGTGCGTGATGTAGACTTCATCAACCAATTGACCCTCCGTGCCGAGTATGTGACCACCGGTAATAGCCGCTTCTCGTCAAGTCTCAGCAAATATGCCTATTCACAATCGTCCTTCCGTGCCCTCTCTGGTCTTGTACGTGCCGGTATCGCCAATACCGACCTCAAATGGGAAACCGATCGTACGTTCGACGTAGGTGTTGATTTCTCCATGTGGAACAACCGCATCGATGCTTCGATCGATTACTACAATGGCAATACCAGCGACGTGATCATGTTGCGTGGCATCTCTTCGGTATTCGGAACCAGTTCGATGTATGACAACATCGGTACGCTGAAAAATGAAGGTGTTGAAGTGGGATTCCAATTTGCACCCGTTTATACCAAGAATTTCCAGTGGTACATCGGTGCAACGCTTGCCCATAACAAAAACCGCCTTACTTCGCTCGACGGCAATGCCAACATCATCACTGAGATGAGCGACGGCTCCGCTATCATTTCCGAAGTAGGCCAACCTTTGTACAGTTTCTACGGTTATGAGACAGCCGGCGTATTTGCTACTGATGAAGAAGCCGCAGCTGCCAACCTTAAAACTCCGGGTGGTGTGGCTTTTGGCGCAGGTGATATGCATTTTGTAGACCAAGATGGAAATGGTATCATTGACGAGAAAGACCGTGTAAACCTCGGTAGTGCAGATCCCAACATCTACGGAAGCATCTATACCACGTTGCGCTATAAAAACTTTGAGCTCTCGGTTAACTTCGGATATAGCCAGGGCAACAAGGCCTACAATGCTGTTCGCCGCATTGGTGAGAGTATGAGTGACTATGGTAACCAACTCTCTTCGGCCAACCGTCGTTGGCAAAGCAACGGTGACGTGACGTCCATACCGAAAGCCACTTATGGCGACCCGATGGAAAACAATCGCTTCTCCGACCGCTGGATCGAAGATGCCTCTTACCTCAAACTTAAAGAAATTTATGTAAGCTATAAATTCAATTTCCTGAGAGGTACCACTATCTTTGCTTCGGCCGAGAATGTCTGCACATTTACTAAGTATCTGGGCCTTGACCCCGAAACTTATTATTCTTATGACTCCTCGATGCGCGGATTTGATTATGGAAAAATCTCTCTGCCGCGTTCATTCAAAGTCGGTGTTAAGCTCGAATTCTAACCCCTAAGTGAATTTAAGATTATGAAAAATATCATCAACAAATTTACAGCTGCAATTGTCGCCTCGCTTCTTATGGTATCGTGTACCGACGATACCACCGACGTGCTCGACGAAAGCACATATCCCCAGACCATATCCGAGCTTTATGCCGGCTTGTGGGGCTGTGCCTCAACGGTAGCCGATGTAGCTGACCAAGCCTTGATTATCGAGGCTCTCCGCGGCAATTTGGCCCAACCCACCTCGAATGCCGGTACCGAATTGTGGGATATCTATGAATATCGTGACCTCAACGGCAATTCGATTGTCGACCCTGCCGGTTATTACCGCATTATCATGAATGTTAATGATTATGTGGCACATGTCAATGACTTCCGACAGGAAAACTCCACCGCCCTCAACTTTGAGGAGATGTATGGTGTTACCTTCGATATGTATATCTCTACGGCTATTCGTTACAAAGTCTGGGCTTACCTGATGCTTGGAAAAATCTATGGCGAAGCCGTGTATTTCGATGATCCCTTGAAAGAGTATCAAGATATAGAGAAATATCCGACTCTTAACTTTGAGCAAATCATCGAAAAGTGCTTGCAACTGATGACTACAGGTATGTATGGTGTTGACGGTATGCAAATGACTCGTTGGAGAAACTTCCTTTTCCCCTCTACTACCGGAGAAGAAGAAGGTCTGATGCGTTATGACCGCTACCAGTTCACTCCTAATACCCTCTTGGCTGAACTCTATTTGTGGAAAGCTTCGTTATCGCCGAATCTCAATGATTATAAACAGGCTGCTATCTGTGCAATGACCGAAATCACCAGTGGTGGTTATACCTCCGGCGCAGAAAATTACTTGATGTGCTTGCGTGGTGCCTACGGCTCAAACTTTAAAAATGCCGTACACACCTACTATCGTTGGGAAAATGTCACCATGGCCTCGTATAACCCCCGTGTAGGCGATTCGAACCGTCTTGAAGACTATGCTTCGAATGTTGAGCCTTATAGCTATTATGTTATGCCCACACCCGATGCGAGAGCTCGTTTCGATACCACTTATATCGCCAACAGTGACCAGCAATACCGCGATAACCGTGGACTCTCGAGAACATACTCCGAAGCAACTCCTGGTCAGTATGTCTTGACCAAGTGGATAAATGGTTCCTCGCAAACGACAGAAACCATTATCTCTCTTTATCGAGCATCGAACCTGCATCTTATGCTTTGTGAGGCATTGTCGGGTGTAGCCTATTTTACCGAAGATGAAACCCAACACCATGCTCTAATCGAAGCTGCCTTGGCTCTTATCAACGGTGGTATAGGTTCTTATTGGAACGCTGCAACCGGTGCTTATACTGAAGGTTCTTGTTTCGATATCCTTTATGACATATTCGGCATGGGCAGCACGTCGACCCCCTATTTGGCTAATTTGTATCGTGGCCTTACTCATGAGTTGAGTGCTTCGCAATACATCAACCGAGGTGTGCGTGGCCGTGTAGATATGCTCTATGTAGGCGACAGCATTCTGGTAAAAGACGAGACGACCAATGAATACCTCAATACTCCTGAACAGCAATGCTGGAAACTTGACTCGCTTATTGCCGAGGAAAACTTCTTTGAACTTTCGGGTGAAGGTCATGTCATGTTTACGATGAACCGTATCAAACGGGCCAGCGCTCAGAAGTTTGCCAACCACAATGATTTCTTCATCGATTGGATGGCCGGTGGCCGTGCAGTAGCAGCCAGTGCTTTGTCCAGCGACGATGGGTGGTTTATTAAGTATGACTTGAAGGCTAATTAAATGTCAGTTATCCTCATCTAAGTACGGTGACCGAAGCAAGAATACGCTTGTTTCGGTCACTTGTGTTTTTTTGAAGTTCCAATAACTTTTTTTGACATTATGCAGATACCCCGATTATTCTTAACATTCTTGCTTTCCGTGGCCTGTTTTGTGCCGACGCAAGCACAATTGTTTACCTCTTCCGATTCGAAGCGGACAGCTCCCGGTCAGAGCCGTATGCTCCGTTATCAACCCGACGGAGAGGACTTTGTTATCGTCAATGGGAATCGCCGGTTTACCCGTGCCCTATATGGTGGCAATACCGGTTTCCGCCTCGAAACGAGCGATGTTCCCGAGTTTGCCCTCTATATGCCCCGTATGGGAGGAAACCTCACACTCGGTGTCGTTGTCGACGGGAAAAGCCTGTGGCTCAACGATGCCGATCGCATCGAGTCCCGTTACCGTGCCGGTAGCCGCATCTATACCATAACCGACTCGCTGTTGGGAAAAGGTTCTCTGGTTATTACGGCGCTGGCTCTTTATGAAGCCGATGGTATGATACTCCGTGTCGAGGGACGCAAGTTGCCCGCCGGTACAGAACTGGTATGGTGTTACGGTGGAGCAAATAACAAACGGTTCAGCCGCGAAGGCGATATGGGTGTTGATGCCCCTGATTGTTTCGACCTGAAACCCGATTATTGTGTCAACAATATCTACCGGTTGCGTGCCGATGGCTTTGACGTGTGGTACGGAAATTCGCGCGAAGTCATACAACAGTATATGGCTGGCGAGAATCCGCAGACCGGGAAAAATCCCGTTTGCCGTCTCACGGCTGTCGTTCCCGATGGTAGCACCCTGGCCATGGGCGATGCCACGGCCCGTACCACCCCGGAGACCCTGTTGAAAACTCCCGCATCGGATAAGTATCCGGTTGTGTCGGGACGTATGACAGTGGGTAAGAAATCGTCGTACATAGCCATATACAACCCCGCGACAGCGCCCGAGACTTGGCATTATGACGACATGAAGGCCTGTTTCGAACGTGCCGACAAGAGCCGTGCCGAGATAGCATCTACGGTGAAGATTTCTACTCCCGACCCCTATTTCAATACCCTCGGCCCGGCACTGAGTATGGCTGCCGATGGTATCTGGGATTCTTCCTATAAAGTGTGGATGCATGGTGCCATAGGTTGGCGCATGCCTCTTAACGGTTGGCGGGCTGCCTATACCGGCGACGTCGTAGGTTGGCACGACCGGGCTCGCGACCACTTCGACGGATATGCCGCTTCCCAGGTTACCGATGTCGAGCCTGTTATTCTTCATCCGGCGCAGGACAGTGCGCTCAATCTGGCCCGTTCGTTGAAAAAGTGGGGTACACCCATGTATAGCAACGGCTATATTTGCCGCTATCCCAATCGCAAGAACATCATGCATCACTACGATATGAACCTCTGTTATATCGATGAGTTGTTGTGGCATTTCAACTGGACCGGCGATATGGACTATGTGCGCCGCATGTGGCCGGTGCTTAAATTACATCTGGCTTGGGAGAAACGGAATTTCGACCCCGACAACGACGGCCTCTATGATGCCTATTGCTGTATATGGGCCAGCGATGCTCTCCAATACAACAGCGGCGGGGTAACCCACTCTTCGGCCTATAACTATCGGGCCAACAAGATGGCGGCCGAGATTGCCGAGAAGATAGGAGAGGATCCCACACCCTACCGCCTCGAAGCCGAAAAGATAAAAAAGGCCATCAACGACAACCTGTGGCTGGCCGACAAGGGTCGCTGGGCCGAGTTTAAGGATTTCATGGGGCTGAAACGTGTCCACCCCGACGCTGCCCTGTGGACGGTATACCATGCCATCGACTCCGACATTCACGACGATTTCCAGTCGTGGCAGGCTACCCGTTATGTCGACACCGAGATACCTCATGTACCCATCATTGCCGAGGGGCTCGACCGCGACGACTATGCCACGATAGCCACGACGACATGGATGCCCTATATGTGGTCTATCAACAACGTAGCCTTTGCCGAGGTAATGCACACGGCGCTGGCCTACTGGCAGAGCGGCCGCAGCGATGAGGCTTTCCATCTTTTCAAAAGTTCCATACTCGATGGCATGTATTTGGGTGGAAGTCCTGGAAATTTCGGTCAGATAAGTACCTACGACGCTGCCCGTGGAGAGTGTTACCGCGACTTTGGCGACCCTGTGGGTGTCGCTGCCCGCACCCTTGTACAAGGCCTCTTCGGTGTCATTCCCGATATGATGAACAACCGTGTCGTGCTGCGTCCCGGTTTCCCGTCGGAGTGGGAATCGGCATCGTTCGAGACCTCCGATATTGCCTATGACTTCACCCGTAAGGGCCTTAAAGATACTTACGAGGTATCTCTCCGTTTCGCCCGTCCTGCCGAGTTGACGCTGCAAGTCAAAGCGCAAAGAGATAAGATTGCCTCGGTAAAGGTTAACGGCAAGAAGACCTCGTGGCGATTGAAAGAGAACAGTGTAGGGGTTCCGCAAATTGAAATCGTGGCCCAACCTGCGCCGTCGAGCAAGATAGAGATTACCTGGGCCGGGAAGCCCCTGGTCTGCCCCGAGTATGACTCTCTGGCCGTGGTAGGAGAGGGGTGGCGGTTGTTTGTCCCGCTGAGAGCGCGGCTGATGAAGGTGCGCGATGCACAGGGTCTGCTCTCGAAAACCCGTTGGGATTCCAACTCTCTCTCGGCGGTAATGCGCAACAATCTTGGCGAACGCACCCTCTTCCTGGAACTGGCTCAGGGCGATATGACCTGGTGGCAGCCGATACCCGTTACGGTAACGAACCCCGTTACGCTGGCTTCGTCGTCGACCGAGGGGTATGCGCTCACCTTTGCACTGGCCAATCACACCGACAAGCCCCTTGCGGTTAATTGCGTGGTCAACCCCGGTCGGTACGAATATAGCCAGGCGATAACGATTCCCGCCCACGGAACATCTGCCGAGATACTGGTTCCGGCCACATGTGCCGAGCCGGGCAGCAACCAAGTGGTGGTGTACGAAAAAGAGCGGGAGATAGCCCGTATCAACTGCATCAACTGGGAGGTTAAGAATTCCAACAACTTGCGTTATGAGATGGTCGAACTCGACAGTTGCATGAATGCCCGTGTAACCGATATCTTCACCAACCGTTACCTGTCGCCGCGTTCGCCCTATACCACCCTGCAAGTGCCTGCACAGGGCATCGGCGAGTGGTGCCACCCCAAGGCTTCGGCCGAAATTGACGACAGCGGTTTGCGCCGTGTCGCCTCGGGCGATGTGCTCGATACCCCCTTGGGTGTACCCTTCCGTGTGTCGCAGGATTCGCTGGCCTCGAATATCATATACACCACCCGTTGGGACAATTATCCCGACTCGGTAACCGTGCCTCTTGCCGGTAAAGCCTCTCGTGCCTATCTGCTGATGGCCGGCTCGACCAACCACATGCAGTGCCACATGGTCAACGGTCTCGTAACCGTGACCTATACCGACGGGACAACCTCTACGCTGCCCCTTGTCAATCCCGAAACATGGTGTCCTATCGACCAGGACTTCTATGTCGACGGTCAGGCTTTCTGCCTGAAAGCCCCGCGGCCCTATCGTGTATTATTGAAGAGCGGCGTCATTACACGCGATGTTCAGTCGCTGCTCAACCTGCGTGGAGCCGATGGCCGGAATATACCCGGCGGCGCAGCCGTGATACTTGATTTGCCCCTCGACGCAACCCGCACGTTGCAGAGCCTGACCCTTTCGGCCGTCTCTACCGAGGTGGTGATAGGTCTTATGGCTGTTACTCTTGAACGATAAAGTCTTTTTTTAACAACTCTTATCGCAATGACCTGTTAAAATTAATACGATATTCGTACCTTTGGTGGCAAGAAGAGGGAGCATACCGAGATTTATCTCTCGTATCTCCCTCTTTTTGAATATACTTTATGCCGAAATCAAAATGAAATAAACCTTTAATAATAAACCGATATGATGAAGAATTTCATGAAAAAGCTTTTCTTTGTCGCGTGTATACTGTCGCCGGCACTGCTGTCGGCCCAGCAACCGCTCAAAGAAACTTTGGATCCCGCTATCCGCATGGGTAAATTGGATAACGGTCTTACTTATTACATTTGCCATAATGAGTTGCCCGAAAATCGGGTCGAGTTCTACATTGCACAGCGAGTAGGCTCTATTCTTGAAGAAGAGCACCAACGCGGTTTGGCTCACTTCCTCGAACATATGGCTTTCAACGGAACGACCCATTTCCCCGGCAAGAATATTATCAACTATCTCGAAAACAACGGTGTGAAGTTTGGCGCTAATCTCAATGCCTATACCTCTATCGACGAGACGGTCTATAATATCTCCGATGTACCTGCACGCGAAGGTTTGGTAGACTCCTGCTTGCTCATACTGCACGATTGGGCTTCGGGTATTTTGCTTGAAGATGACGAAATCGATGCCGAGCGTAAAGTCATTCACGAGGAGTGGCGTACGAGAAGTTCGGCCAATCTGCGTATGCTCGAAGCCGTGCTTCCCGATATTTATCCCGACAGCAACCGCTATGCCTATCGTATGCCGATCGGATTGATGGAGGTGGTCGACAACTTCCCCTATCAGGCTATTCGCGACTATTACCACAAGTGGTATCGTCCCGATCTGCAAGGAATTATCGTTGTGGGAGATGTCGATGTCGACAAGGTAGAGGCTCGCATCAAGGAGTTGTGGAAAGATGTACCCGCTCCGGTCAATGCCGCCAAGAGAGAGTATGTACAAGTGCCCGATAACGATGAGCCCATTGTGTCGGTTGTTTCGGATAAGGAGGCGCTGACCAATACGTTGCGTATAGCCTTCAAGCAGCCGGCCGATGCCGACAAGAACAAGATGACGGTAGAAGCTGCACGGGAAGACTTGGTGCGCTCGCTCATCTCCATGATGTTCTCTACGCGTTGCAGCGAACTGGCCCAACTCGAAAATCCTCCTTTCATCATGGCCGGCGGTTCCTATGGCGATTATTTCTACTCGCCTACCCGCAAGGCATATACCTTGATTGCCATCTATAAGACCGCTCAATGGCGCCAGGCTCTCGATGGTCTGGTAGGTGTGGCCAAGCAGGCTTACGACCATGGTTTCACCCAGTCGGAGCTCGACCGTGCCGTAGCCGAGATGAAATCGTATATGACAAAGTCGTATAACGAGCGTGCTACACAGAAAAACTCTTCATTCGTCAACAAGGCTCTCGGTCATTTCTTGCAGCAGGAGCCTCAGATGTCCGAAGAATATGCCTATGAACTTTACAGCGAATTGCTCCCCGGCGTTACGTTGAAAGATGTAGATACGATGTTCCGCAGTTTCTTCCCGGCCAACTTTAAGAACATGGCTCTTGTCGTGATGAGCGACGAGAATGAAAACAGCGTCATTCCTACCGAAGAGGAGTTGTTGAATGCCTTCTTTGAAGACTGCAAGGCCGAGACCGAACCCTACAAGGACGACCATCAGGAACGGGCACTTATACCTCAGATGCCCGAAAAAGGCCGCATCGTAAAAACGACCGAGAACAAGGCCTTGGATGCTACCGAATATCTGCTTTCCAACGGAGCAAAGGTTGTTATCAAAACAACCGACTTTAAGGCCGATGAGATAAGAATGTATGCTGTGAGCCACGGTGGAACGAGCCTTTTCGATATAAAAGACCGTCCCAACTACTACGTCATGAACTCCCTTATTACCATGGGTGGTATGGGCGATTTCAGCGACATGGAACTCTCCAAGCAGCTCAGTGGTATTCAAGCCAGTGTGACGGCCAGCGTGTCGACTTATACCGAGACCGTTGCCGGTAGCAGTACGATAAAAGATTTTGAGACGATGTTGAAGCTCACCTACCTGCGCTTTACAACGACGCGCATCGATAGCGCCCGTTATATTGCCTGGAAGGACCGTATGGCCAATTCGCTCAAACAGTCCGAAGCCGATCCCATGCGTCCCATCTCCGATACGGTTACGTATCTCACATACGGTGATCACGAGCGTGTTCGTCGCTTTACGCAAGCCGACCTTGACAAGGTCGATTATCAACGAGCCCTCGACCTGTATAGCGAGCGTGTGAACAACGCTGCCGATTTCGTATTCATATTCGTAGGTAATATCGATAAAGAGGCAGCCAAACCGCTCATCGAGCAATACATCGGAGCCCTGCCCTCGACCGGCAAACATGAAAAAGCCAATACCAAAGTGATGCCCAAACAGCGCACAGGCTACCGTGAGTCTATCTTCGAGCAGAAGATGGAGACCCCCAAGACCATGGTTTACATCACCTATTCGGGTAAAGAGAAATACAACCTCAAAAATGCCATCGTCATGTCGATGCTCTCGCAGGTGATGCGTACTGTCTACACCGAGACTATTCGTGAAGAGGAGGGCGGAACTTACGGCGTTTCGACATCGGGCAGCATTACCCGCGTACCTCAGAGCGGATTCTCTTATGTAATAGGTTTTGATACCAATCCCGAGCAGGCTGCTTCGTTGGCCGACCGCACTATTGCCGAGTTGAAGAAGGTGGCCGATGAGGGTCCCTCGGTAGAAACCTTCGACAACATCAAGGCCTATATGCAGAAAGAGTATGAGAGCAGTATCAAAGAAAACAAATACTGGTCGTCGACGCTGATCAGTTACTATATGTACGACGACGATTTCTATACCGACTATCTCAAAACCCTGAACTCGGTTACCCCCAAGGACGTTCAGAAGATGGCCAAGAAGGTAGTTTCATCGAAAAACATGATGAAAGTAATACGTTACGGCGTTGCCGAAGCCGCTGCCGAATAATCGGTTCCGGTTTGTCAAGTAAAAAAGGGAAGTCCACCGAGTGGACTTCCCTTTTTTACTTGATTACAAATATTGTATCTTTGAACGTGTTGCAGTATACCCTCCCAGCTGTTGTCCGACCGTCGTTCTGACGGCAACAGGGGGCGGCGGAAAAAGAAAAAGGCATGGCATTTACGATAATAGAGCAGGCGTTGACAGGAAAAGCAGGTGATGCATCGCTGTGTGAAGATGCGTTGGTAATTACCCCCGGCTTTGCTGCGGTCATCGACGGGGCGACAAGCAAAAGTCCCCTGCGTTTTTCGGGGAAGACGACCGGCCGCGTGGCGGCCGAGTTGTTGAGCGAGGTGGTGGCGGCTCTCCCGGCCGATGCCACGCTGGACAGATTTGTAGCTGAGGCCGGTGAGCGCTTTGTCGCATTTTATCGCTGCAACGGCATCTTGGAGCGGGCTGCCGCCGAGCCGGCATGCCGGCTCACGGCATCGGTAGCCGTGTATAGCGATGCCCGTCGGGAGGTGTGGTCGGTAGGCGATTGTCGGCTACGGTTAGGTGATACGGTTTTTATGCCCGAGAAGGCGGTCGATGTGCGCCTGGCCGGGAAGAGAGCCGCTGCCATTGAGGCTTATCTGGCGCAAGGCGGTTCGCCCGATGCACTTCGGGTACACGACGTGGGACGTATGGCCATCGCAAGCGAGTTGCGCGAGCAGTTGTCGGCGCAGAACAATCCCGAGTTGCCGGAGGCTTACGGGGTAATCGACGGATTCACACCTTATGCAGCCGACGTGCATTATTATCGGGTTGAGCCCGGAAGCGAAGTGGTCTTGTCGACCGACGGTTATCCTCTGCCGTTGTCTACCCTGTCGGCTGCCGAACACTACCTCGGCGAGATTCTTCGCGACGATCCGCTCTGTTTCCGTCGCTACAAGTCGACCAAGGGAAGGTATGACGGTTGCCTGTCGTTCGACGACCGGGCTTATGTGCGTTTGCGGGTCGACCCGAAGGCTGATGAGGCGAAGGTGTAAATGTTTTCGACCTGTGGGTAAGGCCATACGGCAACTTCTCCACGCACCTGTTGGGAGGAGGCGACGGTTAAAGATGGGTAATGAAGCCGGCAGAGCAGGAAAATAGAAGATAATTTTCGGGGGGAAGAATGGGTGAGTTGATACCTCAGAGACCCTTTGCGGTGAAGAAAAACGGTGAGGGTTGTCGTTGCAGCAAGTTACAGCGTCTCGGTACTTTCACTCTCGGTACGCTTGTGAAGATGCAGCCTGAAACGGTCGGAGCGCAGCATTGAGCGCATGAGCCAGAAGTTGATGGGGAAGATGATAATCCACACCGGCACGAGTGCCACCTTCTCGGGTATGCCTATGGCGATGAAGAGTTTCAGCGTAACATATTGCATGAAAAAGTTTACGGCTTGGCACAGTGAGAAACGGACTCCGTTCTCGAAGTCGACTTTTGTATGGAACGTATAGTGGTTGGTCAGGAAAAAGTTGCAGGCAAAACTTACGATAAATCCCGTTGTAAAAGAGACGTCTACACTGAAATCGGCGTACAGCAGGGCATAATATATGCCGTAAAGTATAGCTGTAACAATCGTTCCGGTGATGCAGAAACGAACAATTTCCTGTTTAGTCTTCGGGGTGTGTTCCATTGTGTTTCAAGACGCTGAGGCAAAGATACAAATAAATGGCGGAATCTGTAAATAAAAAGAAAAAATACTTTACAGATACGATTTTTGTATAAAACTGTTGCAAATTCGAGTTGTCGGTTTATTTCATGAGTTGAATTTTTATCCCCACTGAAAGGTTGACGATATCGGCGATGCGCAGATGCTTGTTCCCGCATTTGGCTATAAGGTCGAGTTCGTTGGTGTTTAATTCGTAAAACAGAGAAAGATTCTTCATCGTTCCGCAGTGGGGCGTGGTAATAGTTATGCGTTGGCCGAGAAAGATATGAAAACGCAGTTGCGTGGGAAATCCGTAGTATCGTTTTACCGGATAACGGCTCGGGTCTTTTATCCAAAAGTGCTCTCCGGTAATGAGGCAGAGGTAGGCTCCGCAACTGAGAGGTTCGACCGCCAGCCGTTCGGTGCAGCGTAAACTCCACGGAATGTAGTTCTGTTTGAGGGTGATGGTCAGGTGTAGCACGTCGGCATAGGCCTTGGGCAGGAACCCTACAAGGAGGTCGGTCTCTCCCTGGCTGCGCGCACCGTAGTCCCACCCGCCACCGATGGATAGGAACCCCATGCCTCCCGCATATTGAGCCTTGATGTGGGTGGGCAGTACACGTTTCCATCCATCGTATCGCACGTGGTATCTGTCGTCGAGCCTTTTTCTGCCGGCGTTGTCTTGGGCGAGAAGGGGGCCTGCCACCAGAAGCAGCAGTAGGGCAAACAGTATGGGCCTCGGGTTAAAACGGTATGCGTTCATGGGTGTATCCTTCGTCGTTGAGGGTGAATATCAGAAGATATCTCTTTTCGATGGCATCGCACTGGTAATAGATGGTACCGTTGTCGAAGAGGTCGCTCTCTTTGTAGTTGTGTCCATGACCGTTGACACAGAATTGCAGCGATGAAAAATGTTCGGTATAGCGTCGGAATATCTGAGCCACCCCTCTGTCGGCAATATCCGACAGAGGGTCGGCGTGCATGACAAGGACACTCTTCTGGGCTTCGGCTGGAAAGTGGGCAAGTTCGTTGTCGAGAAACTGAAAATTGGGAATGGTCATGGTGTGGTCAAAATCGAGCGCGTTCATGTTGAGGCACACAATCCGAGTGTTGCCCGCGGTAAATGCAAAATCGTAGCTTCCGAAAATTTCCTGGAAAATCAGATACCCGTTTCCCAGGCAGTCGTGGTTTCCCAGCAGGCAGACGTAGGGGCAGGCGAGGCCGTTGAGTATGTCGCGTTGGAGTTCAAACTCTTTTCGCATTCCAAAGTTGGCCATGTCGCCGGTGTGAATAACGAAATCGATGTCGTTCCGCCGGTTTATTGCCTCGACAGCTTCCTGGGTTTCGTCGTACCAGCGTTGTGTGTCGCCGATGACGGCAAATCGTATCGCGTTTCTTCCGCGGCACCCCTCTTCGATGCGCTGAATATTTCGGGCATTCACCCCTGTCTCGCCGGAGATGCGCATATCGTAGGGGTGATATTCGATGCAGCCGGGCAAGAGTAGAAGTATGGTAATGAGCAGACAGATTCGGGACATGTCGACCTTCGTTTTATAAAGAAGTGTCGGCAAATATAGTGTGTGTGAGGGTGTCTGAAATGACGATAGGGTAGGACGTAATGTTCTAAAAGTCTGCCTCATCGTGGGGTTCGGACTTTTTGAAAATCAATTCCGACAGATTGATGATTGCCTCATGCATGGAGGTGCGAAGATGTCGTAACTTTTCGAAAAAATAAATGAATCAAAATGTTTGAGAAAATAAATATTTCTAATATTTTTGACGGGTAGAGGGGCTCTCTTCTCCTGGTGGGAAGATGATGCTTGCCCCAAAAACGTTTTTTTAAATTTACAGGGATATGAAGTATGTAAATTTGTCTGTGCTACTGTTGTCGTTGTGGCTGTTTACCGGCTGTATCGACTTGTTCGGTGGCGATGAAGAAGAGGAGGACCTCTCAGGTGGTGCCTCCGAGACGACAGTCGTGGAAAGAATTGGAGCGACAACACTCTCGTCTGCCCGGTGGGAGTGGGGACTGGTGGCTACTTCGCAGCCATCGGGAGAAACCTCGACCTTTGTGTGCAAGACCGATACGGTTTACGGCGGCTATCTGGCGATGTTTCAGAGTTCCAGTTACTCACTGGACTTTTCGTTCGATAATGATTTCAGGGTGCGCCATTTCTCTGCTTACAGTGTGGGTTATGTCGTAGATTACAGCGACGACAAGGTTTATGTCATGTCGACCGATGAGGGCGACTATGTCTACAATGTTTACGATGTGGTGATTGATAGCGAAATTGGGAATACGCCGTTTCAATCCATGGCTGCGGCCATAGATGCTTTCCGGTCTCAGATCGATATGGTGCAACCCTGGTTTTCCGATGCTTTCTCGGCGTTGCTCGAAACTGTACTCAAAGGCGATGCCGAGTCGTTGCCCGAGGTGTCCTATGAGCCTTATGTCGAGTATTACGACCCTGCGATAAACAAGGCCGAACTTACGAATATGTTGCGGGCCATGTTTGGAAATGCTTATCCCAAGGTAGGCGGTTTCAATGTAAATTCCGACGGAACCAAAACGGTTACGGTCTACTTCTCGGAGGGTTTCCCTCCGACGGTATGCCGTCGTGGCCAGGAGGCCATAGCGTCGGGAAAATATGGCGAGGAGACAGAGAATGAGGTCTATTGCGGATTGGTGATAGGCGATGTGTCGACGCTGTATGGTTCTACCGGTTCGTATCTCACGCTGGGCAACTGCTTGTATAATGTATCACCGGTCAAGGTTACAGATGCCAAGGCCGGAATGGAATTCCAGTTGCCCGAAGATCTCTCCGTGGGTGGTTCTTATCTGGTATGCCCTTATCTAATATCGGCCGATGATGCTGCCGATATGGCTTCGGGGCATGACGTAAATCCGGCTTTGTTGCAATATTGCCTCTCGCCATACCCCTATTACAATATCGAGGCAGTTATCGAAAGTGTCGAGATGGAGAAATGTACCTATCATGAGACCTCCGACCTCTCGGCAGCCTTTAACATTCGGGCCCACATCAGTCCTCTTGCCGACGTAGAGTCGTTGGTAGAGCGATGGGGTATCGTTGTGCGAAAGAGAGGCGATTCGTCAATCAATAATATGATTGTGGCCGATGGCGAAGACAAGTTTGCCCACACTTTTGTGTTTGCGCAGCAGATATACCGGGCCGATTGCGATATCGACGAGGCCAATTACAGAGCGACTTGTGACCTTGAAATCCTGATTTGGATCGATATTTATCCCTATGTACACTATCTGGTGCCGCAGCCTTATACCGTTGTCTATGACGAGAAGCCCTCGATTCGTTATACCGAAGCGTCGCTGGTGACGGCTCTTTGCGATGTTGATTACCATAACGTGATGGAAGATGCCATACATTATGCCTATAAGGTTTCGGGCGCATTCTGGCTCGATGATAATCTGACGACCTATTGGGCGGGCCCCGAGGGATTGCACAGTGGCGGCACAGGATTTATGGGCGATTATGTCATCAAGGGAAATTTCTTTTACAACCACTATTTGTTTGCAAACTTGAAGCCGACGACCGAGTATCTGATGGCAACGCGCAAAGGAGAGGAATTCCCGTCGTCGAATCATTTGTCGTTTACATGGAGCGGCGACAAGGTCTCTTCGGTAGAGATTGTCGATTGACGTAGCGACAGTACTGTCAGAAAAAAAACGAGTCGGCCGGCTTTTTAGCCGGCCGACTTCTGTATTGCGACAGCAACGACGGTTCGATGGCTTTGAGGCGCGAGAAAACTATTCTGACGCCTGCTTGCCCGGGGTCGTTTTGCCGACAGGTTGAGCCGGAGAGTTCTCTTCCCAGTGGAAGGGTTCGAACTGGGAGTCGTCGTTTTTCCATTCCGGCTTGCGTGCCGCGTAGATGATAAAGGGGGCAATGACCACGATCAGGGCTCCGATGATGAGTACCGAATACCACACGGTGTTGCTGCCT
The DNA here is from genome assembly GCA_944325415.1 of uncultured Bacteroidales bacterium. Taxonomy (GTDB): domain Bacteria; phylum Bacteroidota; class Bacteroidia; order Bacteroidales; family UBA11471; genus Caccoplasma. The sequence goes on from CALUZW010000001.1 coordinate 39,218, forward strand.
ACCGATATCTGGCCGGGGGGAATGAAACTCAGCACAAAGGCCAGGAGCGAGCCGCAGAATCCCAGTCCGCCGATGAACCACATCAGTCCGTTGCCTTTCCCGCCGATGCGGAACGGGCGTCCGGCTTTTTTCATGTTGTAGCGCAGATAGATGGCCGCTGCAAACATGAGCATATACATGATGAGGTAGAGTACGACGGTGAGTTGCGACATGATTTGGTAGAAACTCTGTACCGATGGCATGACGACAAAGAGCAGGCTCAGCAGCGTAACGGCGCCGCCCTGAATGTAGAGAATGTTTTTCTGTACCCCTATCCGGTTGGTCTTCTGGAAAAACGGAGGCAGATATCCGGCACGCCCTACGGCGAAGATACCTTTCGACGGGCCGGCTACCCACGTCAGTACGCCGGCCAGTACGCCGAAGGCCAGGGCTATGGCAATTACCGGCGACAGCCATGAGGCCTTGATGTAGGCGAAATAGTTGTCAAAGCCCACAAGTAGGCTTTGGGTGAGGTTGATATCTTTCTGCGGAATGATGATGCCGAGAGCAAAGGTGCCCAGCACGAAGATGAGTACCGTGAGGGCCGAACCTATGAAGACCGCCTTCGGATAGTTTCTCGACGGGTTGTCCATCTCTTTTACATGGATGCCACCCATCTCCATTCCGGCGTAGAAGAGGAAGATGCTGGCGGCCAGTACCAGATTGTCGAAGTTGGTGAAGTCGGGCCAGAAACTGCCCGAGAAGTCCATCTGCGAGGAGCCGCCCGTGGCGAGGTATACGATGGCCAGTATCACCAGCAGTCCGGCCGGAATGATGGTGCCTACCAGTCCGCCGATTTTGGCCACTTTTCCTACCCAGCCGAGACCTTTGAGCGAGATGAATGTCGCCAGCCAGTAGATGCCCAGCACGACGGCAAGCGTGTAAAAGCGGTTGGAGGCCAGGGCCATGTCGCCGGTGTGGTCCATGCCGATAAAGGCGATGGCTACCGCGCCGAAGGTAAGTACCGTCGGGTACCATATCGTACTCTCGATCCATTGCAGCCAGATGGCCAGGAAGCCCGCTTTCTTGCCGAAGGCTTCTCCCACCCAGCGGAACACACCGCCCTGCTTGTCTTGAAACATGGCCGCCAGTTCGGCCGCTACCAGCGCCGTAGGTATGAGAAATACCAGCGCCGCAAACAGATAATAAAAGGCCGAGCTTACGCCATATTCGGCTTCGGCCGGAAGTCCCCGTAGCGACACGACGGCCGTTACGTTCATGATTGCCAGCGTAAATACGCCCAGCTTTACAGTTTTTCCCAAGTTTGCCATAATCTGTATAATTAAAAATGAATATGTTGTCGGCTCATCTCTTTTTGTGTAGATAAACAATCGGTTGCCGCTTGTTGTTTTTTACGACGAACGATTTATTGGGAGAATGAATATGCATATGTGGCTACCCTTGAATAGCGAGGCTGGAAAATCGGCGACAACAAAAGCCTTACACCTGGTGGTGTTGCTTCTGTCGAGTTGGCTTGTCGTTACCCTTTCGATAGATACATTCCGTCAAGTGCCGTTTGCCGAGCGGGACTGTTTCACAAGAATGCAGTTGTGGGTGTGTCTCTTTTTTATTTTCGACTTTGTGGTGCAGTGGGCACTGGCCCCGAACCGGTGGCGCTATCTGTCGCGCCATTTTATCTTCCTGCTGGTGTCGATACCCTATGTCGAGTTGTTCTCGTGGTTTCAGGTCGCTTGCTCGGCCGAGCTCTCCTATTTCCTGCGACTGGTGCCGTTTGTGCGGAGCGGATATGCACTGGCCATTGTCGTCGATTGGGTGGCCCACAACAGGGTTTCGACGCTTTTCTTTACCTATCTGGTATTGCTCCTGGCTACGGTCTATTTTTCGAGTCTGCTCTTTTTGGAGTGGGAACGTCCCGCTAATCCGCTGGTCGCACATTATGCCGATGCCCTCTGGTGGGCCTTTATGGACGTAACCACGGTCGGCTCGAATATCTACGCTACGACAGCCGTCGGGAAAATACTGTCGGTTGTCCTGGCGGCTTTGGGTATGATGATGTTCCCGATATTTACCGTCTACATAACCGACTGGGTGCGCAACGCTTCCCGTCGCAAGAATCACGGCATGGACCGGTAAGACGGCGCTTGTCGTCGGGAGAGAAAAAGTTCGGGGCAGTCACTGTGTGGCTGCCCCGAACGGCTGTAAAAAGGGTTACGAGTGTTGCCGGTCAATCGGTTATCGTTACCCGGTCGCCGCTGAACACCGAAAGCCCGAGCCGGTTCATGATGTGCTTGACAGCCAGTTGGGCCTTGACCGAGTTTCCGGCTTCATCGATGGGGGGAGCAAAGGCTGCGATACCCATGACACCGGGCAGTACCCCCATGATGCCGCCACCCACACCGCTCTTGGCCGGGAGCCCCGAGGTGTAGAGCCAGTCGCCCGTGTGTTCGTAGAAACCGACAGTTGCGATAAGCGACGTTATCTGAGGGGCGAAGGCTCCGTCAAAAACGTTTTGTTGCGTAACGGGATTGAGACCTTTGTTGGCAATCGTGGCACCGCATATCGCCAGCTGGTGGGCTGTGATGCCCAGAGAGCATTGCCGGGTATAGAGGTCGAGCGACATGTCGGGGTCGTCGTAAATGCGTCCGTAGTTTTTCAGCAACCAGGCGATGGAGCGGTTGTTGAAGTTGGTTGCCGATTCCGAACGGTAGAGTTCATCTATAAGTACAGGTGCGCTACCCGACAGTTGCGTGAGGTTATCGACGATGGCCTCCCATTTGGCACGGGCGTCGCCGATAGGCTTGACCATGCTGCACGCGGCGATTGCTCCGGCATTGACCAGCGGGGTCGAAGGGTGGTCGTTTTCGAGCAGAATGGCTATAATCGAGTTGAAGGGAAGTCCGGTGGCGTCGGCACCTATCATGGAGAGCAGTTTCTCGGCGCCATACTGTCGCAGGGCCAGTATGGCGGTGTGTACTTTCGATACCGACTCTATGCCGAATGCATACTGCGTGTCGCCTGCTTCTATGCTTCTGCCGTCGAGCAGGCATACACTGATGCCGAAGAGACGGCTGTCTATTTGGGCAAGGTAGGGAATATAGTCGGCATTTTTCCCGTCGGTATTCTCCTTATACAGGTTGTAGGCCTCTTGCACGGCCTCCTGTATGGACACAAAAGTGAGGTTCCGTTCCATGGCCTTATTTCTTACGGGTGCGACAACCGCCGGTGTGGGTAAACACCGAACCTTTCACTTCGATGTGCTTGTCTTGGGCCACGCGGCTGTTGGTCGGGTATTCCAGCTTGTCGAGCGAGGCTACGGCATCGCGTATGTCGCCCAGCAGCATGTCGGCCATGTCCCGGTTGAATCCCTGGCGCACGACCAGTCGCATCACGACATAATCTTCTATGTTTTTGGGCAGAGTGTAGGCGGGTACCATCCAGCCGCTCTGCTTCAATCTGTCCTGCAAGTCGAAGAGGGTCCATTTGGCACTCTTGGCATACTCGGGCTTCATGTACCAGATAAAGAGCGGATTCTCGACCTTGTGGCTGTAATTGACAAAGGGTTCCATCTTGCCTATCTCGTCGTGCAGGTATTGGGTTATCTGCATGCAGTTGGACTGTATGGCCTTGTAGCCCTGGAATCCCAGTCGTATGAACTGGTAGTATTGGCCCAGTATCTGGGCGGCCGGGCGGGAGAAGTTGAGCCCTACCTGCGTAATGCTGGCTCCCAGGTAATTGACACTGAATGCCATCTCTTCGGGCAGGTATGCTTTGCCTTTCCATACGACCCAGCCCAGGCCGGGATAGACGAGTCCGAACTTGTGGCCCGAGGTGCTGATGGAGACAACCCATTTCAGCCTGAAATCCCATTTCTTGTGCGGTTCGAGAAAGGGCAGAATAAATCCGCCCGAAGCGGCGTCGACGTGTATGGGAATGTCGTAGCCGGTTTTCTTGTTATAGCTGTCGAGTGCCTTGTCGAGCGCCTCGACGTCGTCGTTCAATCCGGTCCAGGTAACCCCTTCGATGGGAACGATGCAGATGGTGTTCTCGTCGCACAGTTTCAGCGCCTCCTCGGGGTCGAGGGTGGGCTTGTCGAGAGTGAGAGGAACCTCGCGCAGCTCGATTTGCCACAGTTGGGCAAACTTTTCCCACACAACCTGGTATCCTGCCGAGATGACGAAGTTGGGCTTGTCGGCCGACTTTTTCTCGGCCAGACGTTTCTTGCGCCAGCGTAGCCATGCCGCCACGCCGCCCAGCATACAAGCCTCGGAAGAGCCGATGGCCACAGCGCCGCTTTTCCACTTCTCCTCTTCGGGGGTGTTCCACAGATTGGCCAGAATGTTGATGCATTTGGCGTTCATCACCGCTATGCGGGGATACTCCGTCTCGTCGATGTAGTTGATGTTGATGGCATCGTTCATCAACCGGGTGGCATACTCGTCCATGTAGGTGGTAACGAATGTGGCCAGATTCAGCCGGGGCTGTGTCTGGGCAAAGGTTTCGTCCTTGACCATCTGATAGGCAATCTCCGGCGTGGTGGGCGTTTCGGGAATACGGTCGACGGGAGCCGATTGCAGCATTTCGTCGGTACCGTAAATGGCGCTCTTGGCGTCGCCTGACCTGAAATACAAATCTTTCATCGGATAATGTTTTAAAGTTAGAAAATCGAGCGAAGGGTCTCTGCAAGAAAACCTTCTGCGAAGAAAACAACAGAGCGGCACGCCGAAAGTTCTCTCTTTCACTCGCTTTCACACTCCACGGGCCGGCCTGTTAAAAATGGCTCCCGCCGGGTAAACATTCCTTCACGAGGGTTGTTTAGGATTTTGAATGACTGTTTCACCCCTAAAACAATGTATCGTTATGAATATTCAAACAGGAAAAGGCTCGATACCCGTGGTCATACTGCTGGGTATATGGTCTATCTCGGCGCTGAATGCCATACCCGGACTGGCTGTCTCGCCTATTTTAGGAGAAATGTCGACGATATTTCCCCATGCATCGGAATTTGAGATACAACTGCTTTCGTCGCTCCCTTCGCTGCTGACAATACCCTTTGTGCTGTTGTCGGGTAAACTGACCGAGCGTGTCGACAATATCGTGCTGTTGCAGGTCGGGTCGCTCGTTTTTGCACTCACCGGGCTGCTGTATATGCTCTCCACGCAGATGTGGCAACTCATTGCGGTGAGTGCCCTGCTGGGTATAGGGTCGGGAATGATAGTTCCGCTGTCGACCGGATTTATCTCCCGCTATTTCACAGGGAAATACCGTACCCGCCAGTTCGGTTTCAGTTCGGCCATTACCAACATCGTGCTGGTGGCGGCTACGCTGCTCACCGGCTATCTGGCCGAGGTCGATTGGCATCTGCCGTTTGTGGTCTATTTCCTCCCGCTGGTAACGTTTGTCTTTTCCTTCTTTCTGAAACATGGCCCGGCTCCTGATGTGGAGCCTGAGCCGAGGACCGCAGAAGGCAAAAGAGGTAGAATTGCTGTCGGGCGTCTGGTAGGTCTGATGTTTTTTTACGGGCTGATTACCTATCTGGTGGTCATTGTCAGTTTCAACCTGCCCTTTCTGATGCAGGAAAACCATTTCGACACAGAAGCCTCCGGGGTTGTCATTTCGCTCTTCTATCTGGCCATTGTCGTCCCGGGATTCTTTCTCACTCCGATTTTGTCGGCATGCCGGTCGCTTACCAAGTGTGTGTGCCTGTTGGGTATTGCTGCGGGGCTGGCGCTTATACTGGCGTCGACCGAGATTGTGGTGATGGGCGTAGGAGCCATACTCATGGGCCTCGGCTATGGTGTGATGCAGCCCGTTATTTATGACCAGACGACGCGCGTTGCCTCACCCGCGAAAACGACCTTGGCTCTGGCCTTTGTCATGTCGATGAATTATCTGGCCATCTTGCTCACTCCGCCTTTTATCGATGCGCTCGAAACGCTCTTTCATATCCATTCGCAGCAATTCCCCTTTGTGCTTAATCTTTCGATTACGCTGCTGGCTGTCGTGTGGGCTTATGCCGGACGGAAGACTTTCCTGTTTGACGACAGTGTGGCGAATGACAAGCCGAAGTCTGAATTATAGTGACAGGCTGCGAGCGGAGTATATAAGAGCGAGGGGTTATGCCACATCCGGCATAACCCCTCGCTGTGAATAGGGAATGTAGGTGGAAAATCTTATCCGAGGAATCCCAGCAGGATACCGGCGGCAACGGCCGAACCGATAACACCGGCTACGTTCGGACCCATGGCATGCATGAGCAGGTAATTTGACGGGTCATATTCCAGTCCCAATATCTGTGAAATACGTGCCGAGTCGGGTACGGCCGAGACACCGGCGTTTCCGATAAGCGGGTTGATTTTGTTGTCTTTCTTCAAGAATAGGTTGAAGAATTTCACAAACAACACGCCGGCAGCCGTGGCAATGATAAACGAGATGGCACCGAGAATAAATATCTTCACCGAATTTTCGGTCAGGAATTGTGACGCTTGGGTCGATGCTCCTACGGTAACACCCAACAATATGGTGATAACGTCGATAAGCGGGCCTCGGGCTGTCTCGGCCAAACGGCGGGTAACGCCACTTTCTTTAAGCAGGTTGCCAAAGAACAGCATACCCAGCAGCGGAAGACCCGAAGGCACGAGGAAGCAGGTGAGCAACAGACCCACGATGGGGAAGATGACCTTTTCGGTCTGCGATACGACGCGGGGTGAACGCATGCGGATAAGGCGCTCTTTCTTGGTGGTCAGCAAACGCATGATAGGCGGCTGTATGACGGGGACCAATGCCATGTATGAGTATGCCGAAATGGCAATTGCCCCCATCAAATTGGGTGCCAACTTTGAAGAAAGGAAGATGGCCGTGGGGCCGTCCGCGCCACCGATGATACCGATGGCCGCAGCTTGGCTCGGGTCGAACCCCATGCTCAATGCTATGGCATAGGCACCGAAGATACCGAATTGGGCGGCGGCTCCGATAAGCATCAACTTCGGGTTGGAAATCAATGCTGAAAAATCGGTCATGGCACCGATGCCGAGGAAGATGAGCGGCGGGTACCAACCTTGCACGACACCTTGATAGAGGATATTCAATACCGAACCTTCTTCGTATATGCCCAGTTGCAAGCCGGCATCTTTGAAAGGTATGTTTCCTATGAGAATACCGAATCCTATGGGTATCAGCAACATCGGCTCGAACTCTTTCGCTATGGCGAGGTAGATGAAGAAACACCCGACAAGAATCATGACGAAATTCCCCCACGAAACGTTGGCGAATCCCGTATAGGTGAGAAATTCTTGGATATTCTCCCCTAAAAAACTGATAAATTCTCCTCCCATAAGCCTTATCCGATAATGACGATTTCGGCTCCTTCAAGTATCGAATCGCCTTTATTAACTTTTATTGCTGTAACCTTGCCGTCGTGTGTGGCAGGAATCACGTTTTCCATCTTCATGGCTTCGAGGACTGCCACTTTCTGTCCGGTTTTCACGGTGTCTCCTACATTCACGCACACTTCGAGAATAACTCCCGGCAGCGGAGAACGCACGGCTCCCGACATCGTGGAAATTGCGGGCCGGGATATGACCGGCTCGCCGGCCGCCGTAAGTGGTGCCGACTGGGGACGGGTAAGCGGTTTGATTTGTTTCTTGGCCGGTTTGTCAAGTTCCACCTGATAAGGTGTGCCATTCACCTCGACCGTAGCGATGTTTTCTTCGATGCGGTTGATGTTGACGGTATAGGGGGTTCCGTTGATTTTATATTTAAACTCTTTCATAGTACTGTGTTTTATAATTTGCGTTGGGGAATCTGTCGCAACCCGTAGATTTTGGAACTCCACGGTGAATAGCTACGTTTCACTTGTTTTACGGTGAGAATGGTGTCTTCATAGTCGTGCTCGGCTTCTTGGTACTCATATATGGCCATGGATATTACGGCCAAGACGTCTCCCGATATGCCTGCCTCCTGTTTGGCTTCGGCTATTGTCGAGGCACTGCCTGCTTTCACGGCACGGCGGGCGCTCATGCGGATAGCTGTCTTGCCGACCATCTTGAAGAACAGGTACAACACGATGAGGGCTATGAACACGACCAGCATGGCTGTTATCGACATGGAAACACCTATGGGGTCTTTTTCTGCAAACTTGTCGACTTTTGGATTGGAATTTTCGACGTAATTTGCGGCCTCGGGCGTCGGGTGTTCCAGTATTTGGCGGTCGAGCATTCCGTCACGGGGCGAACCGAAACTTTGGTCAGCAGCCATGACGGGTACGCGTATTTCGTCGATGAGGTTTTTGCCGCCGGCATCATACAATGCGATATAATTTTCTTTCGTGGGGTCGAGTACGAAATTGGTGTGGAACGTCCCGTGATGAGAAAAGCCGTCGGCCCAAATGAGGACAACCTGCCGCGGACCGATTTTGGTTTTGAGGTCCCCCTTCGAAATCATGTATTTCTTCGGGTTGTTGGGGTCATTGGTAATATAACACCCAGCCATTTCGACCGTTCCTGCCGAGTTGTTGTAGATCTCAATCCAGGCACCCCGGTTGCCGAACGGGTCGACGTAGTTGCTTACATTGTTGGTAAGCACTTCGTTGATGTGCAGCGCCGAAGTCAGTTGGGCGGGAGCTATGGCAACCGAACAGCAAGCAAGCAACAATAATCCTAATTTCTTTATATTCATCTTATTCCGATTTTAGAAAGGTTATAGAGGAATGTTGCCATGCTTTTTGGCCGGGTTGACTACTTTCTTGGTCTGCAGCTGAGCCAATGCGCGGCAGATGCGGAACCGGGTGTTCCGGGGCTCGATGACATCGTCGATATAGCCGTATTTTGCGGCGTTATAGGGGTTGCCGAACAACTTGGTGTATTCGGCTTCTTTCTCGGCCAGGTAGGCTGCCGGGTCGGCTTGCTCTTTGGCTTCGCGGGCATAAAGCACAGCGACAGCTCCGCTGGCTCCCATCACGGCAATTTCGGCGGTAGGCCATGCAAAGTTTACATCGCCACGCAGTTGCTTGCAGCTCATTACGATGTGCGAGCCACCATACGACTTGCGCAGTGTTACCGTAACTTTGGGCACGGTGGCTTCGCCATAGGCATAGAGCAGTTTGGCTCCGTGCCAGATAACGGCGTTGTATTCTTGTCCTGTGCCGGGCAGGAAGCCGGGAACATCGACCAGCGAGACAATGGGAATATTAAAGGCATCGCAGAAACGTACGAAGCGGGCTCCTTTGCGGGAGGCGTTGCAGTCGAGTACGCCGGCCATCTGGCAGGGCTGGTTGGCCACGATACCTACCGACTGTCCGTTGAAGCGGGCGAAGCCGACAATCAGGTTGCGGGCAAAATCGCGGTGTACTTCGAGGAACTCTCCATTATCTACAATGGAGCCGATGACTTCATACATGTCATAAGCCTTGTTGGGCGAGTCGGGAATAATTTCATTGAGGGAATCCTCGATCCTGTCGATGGGGTCGTCGCAAGGTACGATGGGAGCCTCTTCGAGGTTGTTTTGCGGAATGAAACTGAGCAGGTTGCGGATAAGTTTGAGACCGTCTTCTTCGGTGTCAACGGCAAAATGGGCCACTCCCGATTTGACGGCATGTACGCTGGCACCGCCCAGTTGTTCGGCGTTCACATCTTCGCCCGTCACGGTTTTCACCACGGCGGGGCCGGTGAGGAACATGTATGATGTGCCTTTGGTCATGAGCGTAAAGTCTGTCAATGCCGGGCTGTAAACAGCGCCACCGGCGCAGGGGCCGAAGATGCCCGAAATTTGGGGTATCACACCCGATGCCAGAATGTTGCGTTGGAAAATCTCGGCAAAGCCGGCCAAGGCGTTGATGCCTTCTTGTATGCGTGCGCCTCCAGAGTCGTTGATGCCGATGCAGGGCGTACCCATCTTCATGGCGAGGTCCATGACTTTGCATATCTTCTGCGCCATGGTTTCGGAAAGGGAACCGCCGTTCACGGTGAAGTCCTGGGCAAAAACATAAACAAGGCGACCATCGATGGTTCCGCTACCGGTTACCACGCCGTCGCCCAAGTAATGTTTCTTTTCCATGCCGAAGTTGTGGCAGCGGTGGGTAACGAACATGTCGATTTCCTCAAAACTGCCTTCGTCGAGAAGCATCGCGATGCGCTCGCGAGCGGTATATTTTCCTTTTTCGTGTTGCTTGGCGATTGCTTTTTCGCCTCCGCCCAGACGAGCTTGTTCGCGCAAGGCAATCAGCTCTTTTACTTTTTCAAGTTGATTACTCATATTTTTTCGGTATAATGTTTATTTCTCGGGTTTTTCGCACAACTCGGTCAGTACGCTGCACGTCGATTTGGGGTGAAGGAAGGCGATGTCGAGTCCTTCGGCACCACGGCGGGGAGCCTGGTCGATGAGTTTTACTCCCTTTTCGGCCACTTCGTTGAGAGCGTTGGCAACACCGTCGGCCACAGCGAAGGCTATGTGGTGGATACCTTCGCCGCGTTTCTCGATAAACTTGGCAACGGCGCTCTCGTCCGAGGTCGGTTCGAGGAGTTCGATTTTGGTATCACCCACCTTGAAGAAGGCGGTTTTTACTTTTTGGTCGGCTACTTCTTCTATGGCGTAGCATTTCAGTCCCAGTATGTTCTCATAGTAAGGGAGAGAGTCGGCGATGCTTTTTACGGCAATGCCCAGATGTTCGATATGAGAAAGTTTCATAGATTAAAAAAATTAAAACTCCGTCCGTTTCATCGACATGAAACCAAGGTACGGAGAAGGTTTGCATAAATACTCGTGGCAAAGATAAAAAAATATATTGAACTCTGTACTTTTTGTTCTAAAAAGAACAATACCGCAAACGCTTTGTTCCAAGCAAGTAACACTGCCGCTGTACCTGTCGCCGCAGCCGCAGGAAATGACTTTTTACTGACAAATCGGCAGCCTTTACTGACAAAGACGGGCCAAAAAAACATCCCCGCCTGCCAAAAAAAACAAAAACCGAGGCCGCTCCGTTTTGGCACAGGATTTGACAATCCGATAGTGTCGCGGTCGGCGAGAAGCCCTTCACGAAGGGAGACTCCGCAAGGCCGGGGCCGGGTGGCAGCGCAGCCGTTACCCGTCAGTAAAAACGATTATAAACAAATAAAACTTAGAATAAAATGGGAAAAATTATTGGTATCGACTTAGGAACAACCAACTCTTGTGTTGCCGTTATGGAAGGCAACGACCCGGTTGTCATAGCAAACAGCGAAGGCCGTAGAACCACTCCTTCGATAGTTGCATTTGTAGATGGTGGCGAACGTAAAGTGGGCGACCCCGCCAAACGTCAGGCCATCACCAATCCTACCCGCACGATTTTCTCTATCAAACGTTTCATGGGAGAAAATTACGATCAGGTTCAAAACGAAATTGCCCGTGTACCTTACAAAGTGGTGCGCAGCGACAACAATATGCCGCGTATCGACATCGACGGACGTCTCTATTCGCCGCAAGAAATCTCGGCCATGATTCTGCAAAAGATGAAAAAGACCGCCGAAGATTATTTGGGACAGGAGGTAAGCGAAGCCGTCATCACGGTACCTGCCTACTTCAACGACTCGCAGCGTCAGGCCACCAAAGAGGCTGGCGAGATTGCCGGACTCAACGTGCGCCGTATCATCAATGAGCCTACGGCTGCCGCCTTGGCTTACGGTCTCGACAAGGCCAACAAGGATATGAAGATTGCCGTCTTCGACCTCGGTGGCGGTACGTTCGATATCTCAATCCTTGAACTCGGCGACGGTGTCTTTGAAGTAAAATCGACCAACGGCGATACTCACCTGGGAGGTGACGACTTCGACCACGTCATCATCGACTGGCTGGCCGATGAGTTCAAGGCCGAAGAGGGTGTCGATCTGCGTCAGGACCCCATGGCTCTGCAACGTTTGAAAGAGGCTGCCGAAAAAGCCAAAATCGAATTGTCGAGCTCCACGACGGCCGAAATCAACCTGCCTTATATCATGCCCGTAAACGGTGTGCCCAAACACTTGGTAAAAACCCTTACCCGTGCCAAATTTGAGCAACTGTGCGACAAACTGATTCAGGCTACCATCGAACCCTGCCGTCAGGCACTGAAAGATGCCGGTCTCTCGGCTTCGGATATCGACGAAGTCATTCTCGTGGGTGGTTCGACCCGTATCCCCGCCGTACAGGCCATCGTCGAAAAATTCTTCGGAAAGACTCCTTCCAAAGGTGTTAACCCCGACGAAGTAGTTGCCGTAGGTGCTGCCATTCAGGGTGGTGTACTCACCGGCGATGTCAAAGACGTGCTGCTGCTCGATGTTACCCCGCTTTCGCTGGGTATCGAAACTCTCGGTGGCGTGATGACCAAACTTATCGAGGCCAACACCACGATACCTACCCGCAAGTCCGAAGTATTCTCTACGGCTGTCGACAACCAGCCTTCGGTCGAGATTCACGTGCTGCAAGGCGAACGTTCCATGGCCAAGGACAACAAGACCATCGGTCGTTTCCACCTCGACGGTATACCTGCCGCTCCCCGTGGAGTGCCTCAAATCGAAGTTACCTTCGATATCGATGCCAACGGTATCCTCACCGTATCGTCGAAAGATAAAGGCACAGGCAAGGAGCAGAGCATTCGCATCGAGGCTTCGAGCGGACTGAGCGAAGAAGAAATCAAACGTATGAAAGCCGAAGCCGAAGCCAATGCCGAAGCCGACAAGAAGGAAAAAGAGCGTATCGACAAGATTAACCAGGCCGATTCGATGATATTCCAGACCGAGAAACAGCTCAAAGACCTCGGCGATAAATTCCCTGCCGACAAGAAGGCAACCATCGAGACGGCTCTCAACAAACTGAAAGAGGCTCACAAGGCACAAGACATTGCCGCCATCGACAGTGCCATGGCCGAGTTGAACACCGCTTTGCAGTCGGCTGCCCAAGACCTCTACAACGCCCAAGGCCAGCAACAGGCCGGTGCCTCGAATGCAGGTAACGCCCAAGCCGGCGGCAACGCTTCGAACAAAGGCGACGGCGGTGTAACCGATGTCGACTTCGAGGAAGTGAAATAATCGCGAATTGTTATAGCGTAAATAAAAAAACCGTGTATGCACTACGCATACACGGTTTTTTTGTGCTTGATGTTTTGTGCCGGAGGTTCCGCGGAGCGGTGCAGTGATGCGAAAGCTCCCGCCGGGAGTGATATGAATGCCGCGAAGTGGTTGGCCGTAGGGGAGGATGTGCAACACGCTATACTATTCCGACGCTTCCAGCCTCCGTCCCTTCTGTCGCTTTTCGGGGTGCCCGCATGGAGTTACCACACCGGATTCCAGTCGAGTATACGAGCGGGGTTGCGGTACATCTCGATGAGGGCCGAGTCGGCCGGCCATGTCAGTTGGCGCGAACGCGGGTGGCGGAGGCTAACGTCGACGGGATTACCCGCCTTGTCGCGGCTGTTGTATTCGTAGAAGCGTACATGATGTGCCGACCCTTCTATCGCACCCCACCCTTCGGGGGCGATGTTTTCGAGCGTGCAGTTTATCAGCACGGCTTCGGCATAAGGATATCCGTCGGGCTGGCGGTTCAGCGGCGAGCGGGCCAGTACCGAGCGCGGGTGCGAGCCGACAAAGCGGCAGTCGACAAAGATGTTGCCGTGGTTGGCCTCGGTGTTGCGTATCCACATGAAAGGACCGGGCCCTTGCAGCGTACACGCCTTGAAGAAGGCGGGGCCGCGACCCAGCACCATGTCGCCGCCACCATCGACGATACAGTGTTCGAGATAGACCGAGCCGTTGACTTGCAGTGCATCGCCCGACCCCACTATCCGCACATTACGCAGGTAGTTGCGGGCACCCATGAGCAGGAGCCCCTCGGCCTGCCCCTGCAAGTCGGTCTGTATGGTCAGGTTTTCAAACCGCATATCGTAGCAGTTGTCGGCGGCAAAGGCAGCTCGGCGGGAGGGAAACGTGCCCGGCCATTCGTTGGTCTTCACGTTGATGGGGTGGGGGTTGAAGGTCTCGTTGTTGGCATAGTGTATGAGTACGCTGTCGCGGTTTTCACCCCGCAGGAGTACGTTCTGCTTGTTGCGGAAGTAGACCAGCTCCTCATAATCGCCGTTGGCGATAAGCACAGTCCATCGCTCGTCGCTGAATTCGGGAATGAAGTCCATGGCCCCCTGTACGGTGCAGAAGTCGCCGCTGCCGTCGTGATTCACCGAGAGAAGCCGCCGTCCGGCCTCAGGGGCGTGACGACGGGTGGTGAAGCGCCAGGTCTTGTCGTCGTAGATGCCGGCAAACTCGCCCAGGGAGAGGTCGAAGACCTCCTTGTCGATGGTAACATAGTAGCTCTTGCCGTATTCCAGCATGTTGTGGTGGGGGTATATGGTGGCCCGACAGCCGTCGACGATGACAGGGTAGAAGTGAAATCCGTCGGAGAATCCGCCGATGATGGTCAGCTGGTACGGCCCTGTCGTGTCTTGCAGTGCGGTGCCCGAGGGGGTGCCGGGGCGGGTATTGGCATTGGTAATGCGTTTGCCGTGCGCATGGTAGTCGTACGGTACCGACGAGTAGGTGGCTTTCTGTTTGCGTATCATGTCGGGCTGGGTAGGACCGGCCGGAATGGAGAGGTCGAGTGAGTCGACCAGCTGTCCGGTCTCGGCATCGAAGATGCGTATCATGCCTTGCCGGTTGATCTGCACGGGATAGTCAAATTCGAGGGTCAGGTGCGTGTCGGGCGGTACCTCTTCGGAGTGGGGCGCCGGAATGAGTCGGGTTGCTGACGTTGTGTCTTGCCGAGGAGCCGGTGTAGCAGCCCGGGTAGAGGTCGCTGCCAGAATCCCGATGCCGATGAGGCAGGACAGGGCGGCCGACAGAAGAACTTTTTTCATGGTCGTTTCGTTGAATAATAGATGAGATTTCTGATAAAGATAGCAAAAGCCGGGAGCCGAGCCAAGGAAAGAAAACAAAGTTTTTGTTTCCGGCATAGGCCGAGGCGCCGCCTCTCTTCTGTAAAGATAGCGAATGCCGGGAGTTGCAGCAAGGGAAAAAGCGAAATTTTCGTTTCCGGCTCCAAGCCGAGCTGTCTGCTGCCTTTTCTGTCCCGCAAAAAAATAGAAAAGCAGATATACACTCCGTAGAGAAAAAACGTATCTTTACCGCCGTTATATATGGTATAACTTTAAACGAACTGATTATGGCATTACGGATTGCTTTTTTCGACACAAAGCCTTACGATGAAGACTCATTCAACCAGATGAACGAGCGCTTCGGCTTCGAGATTGTCTATTTCAAAGGTCATCTCAATCCCAACAACGTGATGTTGACCCGAGGTTTCGACGTCGTTTGTATTTTTGTAAACGATGTGGCCGATGCCGAGGTGATAAATACGTTGGTCGACAATGGTGTCAAATTGCTGGCGTTGCGCTGTGCCGGATACAACAATGTCGATTTGGCAGCAGCCGAAGGGCGTCTGCCGGTTGTCAGAGTGCCGGCCTACTCGCCCTATGCCGTGGCCGAATACACCCTGGCACTGATGCTGGCGCTCAACCGGCGCATACCCCGCGCTACCTGGCGCACCCGTGACGGAAATTTCTCGTTGCACGGTCTCATGGGATTTGATATGCACGAGAAGACCATCGGCATTATCGGTACGGGTAAGATAGCCAAGGTGCTGATTCAGTTGCTGAGTGGTTTCGGCATGCACATACTGGCTTATGACCTGTATCCCGATAAGGAGTTTGCCGCAACCTATCATGTCGAATACACTACCCTCGAAGATATTTATCGCCGTTCCGATATTATATCGCTGCATTGCCCGCTCACCGACGAGACCCGTTACATCATCAACGATGAGGCCATTGCCCAGATGAAACAGGGAGTGATGCTTATCAATACCGGCCGTGGAAAGCTTATTCATACCCACGCGCTTATCAATGGATTGAAGAGCAAGAAGATAGGCTATGCCGGTCTTGATGTCTACGAAGAGGAGAGCGGCTATTTCTACGAAGACAAGTCCGACCGTATCATCGACGATGATGTATTGGCCCGACTGCTCTCTTTCAATAATGTCATCGTCACTTCCCACCAGGCATTCTTCACCCGGGAGGCTGTGTACAACATTGCCGAGACAACGTTGCAGAACGTTGCCGACTTCGAGGCCGGCCGACCGTTGAAGAATGAGGTAAAACATCAATAGTCTCTCACACTTGTATGGAGAATTTATCGCCGCGACGCTCCGGAATCAGGGCGTTGGTACCGCTGTTTGTCTTTCTGGGTGTCTATCTGTTGGCGTCGGTGTGGGTCGACGACTTTTATGCCGTGCCCATCACCGTGGCCTTTATCATCGCCTCGATGGTTGCTGTGGCCCTTACCGACGGGTTGCCGCTGGCCGACCGCATAGCCCGCTTTTCCGAAGGTGCGGCCGATAAGAATATCCTCCTGATGGTTTGGATTTTTATCCTGGCCGGCGCTTTTGCCCAGTCGGCCAAGGCGATGGGGGCCATCGACGCTACGGTCAACCTTACGCTGTGGCTCTTGCCCGACCACTTTCTGCTGGTGGGGCTTTTTGTGGCCTCGTGCTTTATCTCCCTTTCGGTGGGAACATCGGTGGGAACGATTGTGGCTCTGGTGCCGGTGGCTGCCGGGCTGGCCGACAAAACCGGCATTGCCCTGCCCTATATCACCGCTATTGTCGTGGGCGGAGCCTTTTTCGGCGATAATCTCTCGTTTATATCCGATACCACCATCGCTGCCACCCGTACCCAGATGTGTGAGATGAAAGACAAGTTCAGGGTGAATATCCTGATAGTCCTCCCGGCAGCCCTTTCGCTGGTTGTGTATTATACCGTGGTGGGTTTCAGTCTTGATATTCCCGCCCCGTCGGCGCCGGTGGAGTGGTTGAAGGTGTTGCCCTACATTGTTGTCTTGCTCACGGCTCTGGCCGGCGTACATGTGATGCTGGTGCTGACGTTGGGGCTCTTTGCTTCGGCGGTGATAGGCGTCTTTACCGGCGGCTACGACATATTCGGCTGCCTGTCGGCCATGGGCGAGGGTATTACCGGCATGGGCGAACTGATTATTGTTACGTTGCTGGCCGGAGGCATGCTCGAACTGATACGCTTCAACGGGGGTATGGATTATATCATTGCCCGCCTCACGGCTCATGTGTCGAGCAAACGGTGGGCCGAGTTGAGTATTGCGGCGCTTGTCTCCCTGGCCAATCTCTGCACGGCCAACAATACCATAGCCATCATTACCACCGGTTCGATAGCCCGCGACATAACCCGTCGTTTCGGTCTCGATGCCCGTAAGACGGCCAGCATACTCGACACCTTCTCCTGTGCAGTGCAGGGGCTCATTCCCTATGGCGCGCAGTTGCTCATCGCAGCCGGTCTTACGCAGTTGTCGCCGCTGTCGATTATCCGTTACCTCTATTACCCGGCTTTGTTGGGACTGTGTGCCCTGTTGGCCATCTGGCTGCGTTACCCCCGCCGCTATTCCCGTTGAGTCGGGTTCGGTTGTCTTTTATGACCTGCGGAGCGACCGATAGGACAGAACTGCCTCCGTTGCGACGAACCAATAGCGGGCCTCTTGCTTGGTGGTAATGAACATATTCATTACTTTTGCACATCTTTTTATTGATATATAATGTCGGCACAGAAGATACCGTTTTTCTCTCTAATGATAGCCACCGGGTTCGGGTCGGGATTTTCGCCCGTAGCGCCCGGCACGGCCGGTGCCCTCTTGGCCCTGCTTATGTGGGTGGTTGGCTATCTCCTCCTGCCATTTGCTCTGTTGCAGGTGATACTGGCCGTTATGGTACTGCTTTTTACCGCTCTTGGTATCTATACGAGCGGAGTGATGGAGCGTTACTGGGGCGAAGACCCCTCGCGTGTGGTGGTCGACGAGATGGTGGGCGTGTGGATACCCCTGCTTGTCGTTCCCGACGGCGGTTGGTGGTATGTGCTGGCTGCCTTTGTGCTTTTCCGCCTTTTCGATATTGTCAAGCCCCTCGGTGTGCGTCGTATGGAGCGGTTCGGTGGTGGAGTGGGCATTATGATGGACGATATACTGGCCGGCGTTTACAGCGCGGTGTTGCTCGGCGCGGCTCGCTTTTTGATGGAATAAAAGATGTCGCGACGTTCGTTCATATTATTTTTCAAGGCCATGTGTTCGGCACAGATAGCCAGTGCGGCCGATTTTGCCACCACACTCTTTCTGGTCAATCTTTGCGGGCTCTATTATGTGTCGGCAACCTTCGTCGGTGCGCTGGCGGGTGGTGTTGTCAATTGCTGCATCAATTACAAGTGGGTCTTCTCCGTGTCGTCGTCGAAGAGTCATATCGCTCTCAAATACCTGATGGTGTGGGGCGGCAGCATATTCCTCAATACGGGCGGCACCTATCTCCTTACCGAAGGCATGATGCGCATGGCTTGGGTCGACCGGCTCAACGCCTGTGTCTCGGTGAATCTCTTCCTGCTCCCGAAAGTCATCGTGGCACTTCTTGTCTCGTTTTTCTGGAACTATCAGTTGCAGCGAAAATTTGTCTATCGCGACTGTCGCTTCGACCGCTTCATATCATCGTATAAACATTAAAAACATACACAATAGAATTTCTGCTATGCATTATCGCGATTATCTGCAACAGCTTATCTATCGGATTATCAATCCGGTGGTGAAGGGAATGATAAAAGTGGGAATCACCCCCAACATCATTACCACGATCGGTCTTGTACTCAACATCGTTGCCGCCGCAGTGTTTATCTATGCCGGCTACATGGAGCGTGAAGCCTCGTTTCTTTATGTCGGCGTAGGGGGCGGTGTGGTGCTCTTTGCAGGCCTTTTCGATATGCTCGACGGCCGGGTGGCCCGCATGGGAAACATGGTGTCGCGCTTCGGTGCCTTCTATGACTCGGTACTCGACCGGTATAGTGAGCTGTTCACGCTTTTCGGAATATTCTTCTATCTTATCCTGCAAGGATATGTCGTGTGGGCCATCGTAGCCTTTGTCGCTCTCATCGGCTCTATCATGGTGAGTTATGTGCGGGCGCGGGCCGAAGGGTTGGGCCTGGAATGTAAGGTGGGACTCATGCAACGCCCCGAGCGGGTGGTGCTCACCAGCCTGGGGGCAATTTTCTGCGGCGTGTTTGGCGACTGCCGGGCTTTCGACCCCATACTCATTCTCACGGTGCCGCTGGCGGTGATTGCCCTCTTGGCCAACGTTACCGCCTTTGTGCGGGTGGCACACTGTTACCGATTGTTATCTGCCCAAAAGTAATGCCATGACCTATCTTCCCCCTACACGGCGAGAGGCGCTCCTGGCGGTGATGGCCCTGTTGCTGTTTTTGTTGCTGACGGCCCTGTTTATCGGTTTGCGGCCCGAACACGTCGCGATGGCTCTGCTCATCGGCGTCCTGTTTTTTGCCTCGGCCTATACCCGCAAACTGCTCATGACCTTGCTGCCGTTTGTCGTCTTTGCCGTTTCGTACGACTGGATGCGGGTGTGGCCCAACTACAAGGTCAACGACATCGATGTGGCCGGACTTTATACGGCCGAAAAGACCCTCTTCGGTATCAATATCGACGGGGTGAGAATAACGCTTTGCGAGTTTTTCCATACCCATCACGCCGCCGTGGCCGACTTTTTTGCGGGCCTGTTCTACCTCTGCTGGGTGCCGGTGCCTGTACTTTTTGCCCTCTTCCTCTTTATCCGGGGGCGTCGCGAGTTGGCTCTGCGTTTCTCGCTGGTGTTTCTGCTGGTCAATCTCATCGGATTTGCCGGATACTATATTCACCCGGCGGCACCGCCGTGGTATGTCATGGAGTATGGTTTTGAACCGGTTCTTGGTACACCCGGAAATGTGGCGGGGCTGGGCCGCTTCGATGCCATGGTGGGCATGGAGGTATTTGCTCCCATGTATGGGCGTAATGCCAATGTCTTCGCTGCGCTGCCTTCGTTGCATTCGGCCTATATGCCTGTGGCCTTTGCCTATGCCGTAATGGGCCGCTGCAAGAAATGGCTCATTGCCCTCTTCGGCATCATCATGCTGGGTATATGGTTCACGGCCGTCTACTCGGGTCATCACTATCTCATCGATGTATTGCTGGGCATACTTTGTGCCGTAGTGGGAATCCTGCTCTTTGAGCAGGGGCTGATGCGATGGCCGGCTTTCCGCCGATTTATGGCCCGATATGCGGCCTATGTGTCGTGAACCGTTCTGCGGAAGCGGTACGCTTCTCCGGGAGTGAGAAAATATTTATCGGAAACAGAGATTTACTGTCGCTCCGAAACGGTAAAAAAGTTCCATCGGCAGCCGATGGAACTTTTTCTCTATTAGGGAGATGGGGTGTTATGGAGAAATCCCGTCAGAGGTTCGGGAAAAAGTTGCGTGCCACGCCCCATAGAATGACTGCGACGAGGTAGCCCCATACATATATCGGCTTGTGTACACGCAGGTATAGACCGGGCCGTCGGGTGCGGAAGGCTTCGGCCCAGAGGAGTAACCCGATGTATGGAATGGAGAGTACCAGCAGTGCGTTGTAGCGCAGGGCATCGGCAAAGTGCAGATGCAGCAGGCTGTGAAGGGCCCGTTGGCTGCCACAGCCGGGACATTCCCACCCGGTGAGTGAGAGAAACGGGCAACGCGGAAAGAGCCGGCATTCGTTCGGGTCAAGAATATAAAAAACAAGACACATCGCAAGGACGAGCAGCGCTCCTGCGATGTGTCTTGTTTTTATCGCGCATCTATACATTGATGTATGATAAGTCGGAGGGGTCGGATACGGATATGAAGAAGTAAACGGTAATCATGTACAGGATAATGCCGATGAGGCCCGTAAAGAAACCTATCTTCACCCACTTCCCTGCCTCTTTGCTTGCAGCCATGGCTTCGTCGTATCGTCCTAATTTCAGCAAGGAGCTTACTTTGCTGGCGTAGACAATGCCTACGATACCGAAAGGCAGACAGCAGAGTACCGTTATCAGGATAGACTCGACCAGCCAGGTGCGGGGCGCTATTTTCACCGAGGCCGGTTCGGCCTCATGGTTACTGTTGTTTTCCACAGGAGCGGGAGGTGGCGTGCCGAACAGAAAATTCAATTCACCCACTTCTCCGGCCGGTATCCACTCGGGCATGCCCTGCCGCCAAACTTTCGTTTGAGGGGTAACGGGCATCTCTTTCAGCTTTTCGAGGCTGAACGGCCCTTCGGTCTTTCCGTCGATTAAAATGTAATATTCCATAATATAAGGATAAATGGTGTAGTCGGTAGAATGGCATTAGGCCGGGCAGAAAGGAGTCTTTCTCACGTTCGGCTCTGTGTCAGAAGCCCTGCGGCCGGGTTCTCAGTTGATGGAGCCTGTGCAGTGCAGTTCGGCGGTGGCTGAGCCGGTGATGGTGCTGTATACAAATCGGGTGCCCGTCATCTCAAACTGGTTGCCGTTGGTAAAGGTGAGCGTTGTCGTGTATTGGAATGTGCGTACACTGCTCGACAGCATCTGGGCCACCGAGAAACTCAGTCGGGCGGTGTTCTTGCCCGTTTTGGTGTAGGTATAGGTGCCCCAGTCGCGCGACCAGTTGCTCAGACAGTCGGTTTCGTTCAGGATCGTCAGTTGAGCATTCATCTCGGCATACTCTTTCCCTCCGCTGGTATAGTGACCGTCCCATTTGATGATGGTACCACTTGGAAGATATTCCGGAACTTCGCCATTGATTCCAGATGGAGAGCCGTCGCCGTTCAAGTTGCCCGTTTGATTGAACAAGTCTCCCTCTTTGGCACACGATGAGAGCGTGCCCATACAGCCTATGACGCTTATGAAAAGAAGTAAAAACAGGTTTTTGGTTTTCATGACAGATTTATTTGAGGTGATTTCGGGATAATCATTACCTCACAAAAATAATAAGGATTATGATTCAATCACACATATTTACTCTCTTTTTGTAATGACGTCCTGATTTTTATCGGAGGATATGAAAATTTTTCTCTTCGGAGAGAGAATTTGGTTTTGGAACAGATTGAGTTTATTTGATGAGAGAGAAAAGGGTAAAACAAAATCCCCGCAACACTGTAAGTTGCGGGGATTTTTCGTATAGAGAGGGGCTCTATATTACTTGTTGAGAGCGGTGGCTACGTCTACGGCGCAGGCTACGGTGCAACCTACCATGGGGTTGTTGCCGATGCCGAGGAAGCCCATCATCTCTACGTGGGCAGGTACCGACGAAGAACCGGCGAATTGGGCGTCGCTGTGCATACGGCCCATCGTGTCGGTCATACCGTAAGAGGCAGGTCCGGCAGCCATGTTGTCGGGGTGGAGGGTACGACCCGTTCCGCCGCCCGATGCTACCGAGAAGTATTTCTTGCCTTTTTCGATGCACTCTTTCTTGTAAGTGCCGGCTACGGGGTGTTGGAAGCGGGTGGGGTTGGTCGAGTTAC
Source organism: uncultured Bacteroidales bacterium (assembly GCA_944325415.1). GTDB lineage: Bacteria > Bacteroidota > Bacteroidia > Bacteroidales > UBA11471 > Caccoplasma. The sequence goes on from CALUZW010000001.1 coordinate 61,603, forward strand.
CCGTGATGGATACATCTACGCCTTCGTGCCACATGATGGCTACACCTTCGCGTACGTCGTCGGCACCGTAGCATTTAACTTTGGCGCGGGGACCGTCGGAGTAGGCGATTTCGCGAACGATTTTCAGTTCACCGGTGTAGTAGTCAAACTGGGTCTGTACATAGGTGAAACCGTTGATACGCGAGATAATCTGGGCGGCGTCTTTTCCGAGACCGTTCAAGATGCAGCGCAGGGGCTCTTTGCGCACTTTGTCGGCTTTGGCGGCGATTTTGATGGCGCCTTCGGCGGCAGCGAACGATTCGTGACCGGCGAGGAAGGCGAAGCATTTGGTCTCTTCGCGCAGCAGACGGGCAGCGAGGTTACCGTGGCCGAGACCTACTTTACGGTCGTCGGCTACCGAGCCGGGGATACAGAAGGCTTGCAGGCCGATACCGATGGCTTCGGCAGCTTCGGCGGCGTTTTTGCAGCCTTTCTTCAAGGCGATGGCGCAACCTACAACGTAGGCCCACTTGGCGTTTTCGAAGCAGATGGGCTGGGTTTCCTCGCAGGTTTTGTAGGGGTCAAGACCGTACTGGTCGCAGATGGCATTTGCCTCTTCGATGTCTTTGATGCCGTTTTCGTTGAGAGCAGCGATGATTTGTTTGATACGGCGTTCTTGGCTCTCGAATTTCACTTCTCTTATCATAGTGTCTTGTCCTCCTTCTTATTCTTTACGTGGGTCAATGTATTTTACTGCACCGGCCTCTTTCGAGAAGCGACCGTAGGTACCGGTTACTTTTTTCAGGGCTTCGTTGGCGTCGGTACCTTTCTTGATTTCGTCCATGAATTTGCCTAGGTGTACAAATTCGTAGCCGCATATTTCGTCGTTCTTGTCGAGGGCGAGTGTTTTGATGTAACCTTCGGCCATTTCGAGGTAACGGGGACCTTTGGCGAGAGTGCCGTAGAGGGTACCCGTCTGGCTGCGGAGACCTTTACCCAGGTCTTCGAGTCCGGCACCGATCATGAGGCCGCCTTCGGAGAAGGCCGATTGCGAACGACCGTAAACGATTTGCAAGAACAGTTCGCGCATGGCGGTGTTGATGGCATCGCACACGAGGTCGGTGTTGAGGGCTTCGAGAATGGTCTTGCCGGGGAGAATTTCCGATGCCATGGCGGCCGAGTGGGTCATACCCGAGCAACCGATGGTCTCGACCAGTGCTTCTTGTATAACACCGTCTTTTACGTTGAGTGTCAGTTTGCAGGCACCTTGCTGGGGGGCGCACCATCCCACACCGTGGGTCAGACCCGAGATATCTATAACTTCTTTGGCTTTCACCCATTTTCCTTCTTCGGGAATAGGAGCGGGGCCGTGGTTAGGACCCTTCTTTACAACACACATGTGTTCTACTTCCTGTGAATAGATCATAATGCTCTGGTTTTTAATTGTATAATATAATGTGTCTTGAATCTTCAAGCTCGGTGTGAAAAACTTTGCGGCGGGGTAGACTGTTATTCTGTATGCCCTTGGGCCGGAGCCTGTTTTCTGCCCTGCCGGGAGGTCGTTGTATTCCCGCCGAAATTGGGACAAAGATACATTTTTTTTCCCAATCGGGCAATATCTCGGAATGGCGAAAAACAGAGGTGATTGTTTTTTTTGGAAATAGCGTTTCAATTATTTGGCAATCCATAAAAAATAGCGCATATTTGTAAGAGTTTTTTAGAAATAAAGGTTAACACAATTTTAAATCGAATATCTATGAAAAAGAGTGCTTTGCAGGTGGCCCGTGCCTCGTATCAGCCTAAGTTGCCCAAGTCGCTGAAAGGTCCGGTGCGCATCAAGGAAGGGGAGCCTACCCAGTCGGTGGCCGACCAGGAAGAGATTGCCGCCCTTTTCCCGAATACTTATGGAATGCCGGTCCTGGCTTTTGAACCTTCGGAGGAGGAGAAATCCTATCCGGCCATCAACGTGGGCGTGATTCTTTCGGGTGGTCAGGCACCTGGCGGACACAATGTCATTGCCGGCCTTTTCGATGGAATCAAGAAAATGAACAAAGATTCGCGTCTCTTCGGCTTTTTGCTCGGCCCGGCAGGCCTCATCGACCACAAATACAAGGAGCTCACTGCCGATATTATCGACGAATACCGCAACACGGGAGGTTTCGATATTATCGGTTCGGGACGTACAAAGCTTGAAAAGAAAGAACAGTTCGATAAAGGTCTTCAAATCTTGAAGGACTTGAACATCACCGCCTTGGTTATTATTGGAGGTGATGATTCCAATACCAATGCCTGCGTCCTGGCCGAGTATTACAAGCAGATAGGAGCCGGCGTGCAGGTGATAGGTTGCCCCAAGACCATCGACGGCGACCTGAAAAACGAGATGATAGAGAGCTCGTTCGGATTCGATACCGCCTGCAAGGTTTATTCCGAGGTTATCGGTAATATACAGCGCGACTGCAACTCGTCCAAGAAGTACTGGCACTTTATCAAACTCATGGGCCGTTCGGCTTCACACATCGCCTTGGAGTGTGCATTGCAGACGCAGCCCAACGTGTGCCTTATCTCCGAAGAGGTCGAAGCCAAGCAACAGACACTCGACGATATTGTCAATTACATAGCCAACGCCGTGGCTGTGCGTGCCTCGGAGGGAAGCAACTTCGGTACCGTACTCATTCCCGAAGGTCTCATCGAATTTATTCCGGCCATGAAGAAACTCATCGCCGAGCTGAATGATTTCTTGGCCGACCACGGACATGAATATGCCATGGTGCGCAAGTCGGAACAGATCAATTACATCACGCAACATCTCTCGCCCGAGAATGCCGCCATCTATGCTACGCTGCCCGAGGCCGTGGCCCGTCAGCTTACGCTCGATCGCGACCCGCATGGAAACGTACAGGTTTCGCTTATCGAGACCGAAAAACTTCTCGCCGAGATGGTGGGCCGTCGTCTGGCCGAGATGAAGGCCGAGGGTGCCTATGTGGGCAAGTTTGCCACACAGACCCACTTCTTCGGTTACGAAGGTCGCTGTGCTGCACCTTCCAACTTCGATGCCGACTATTGCTATTCGCTCGGATTTGCAGCTGCCATGCTCATCGGTGAAGGACGCACCGGATATATGTCGTCGGTGCGCAACACCACACGTCCGGCCGAAGAGTGGATTGCCGGCGGTGTGCCTGTAACCATGATGATGAACATGGAACGCCGCAATGGCGAGATGAAACCTGTGATACAGAAGGCTCTGGTGAAACTCGACGGGGCACCGTTCAAGTATTTCGTTTCGAAGCGCAAGCAGTGGGAGCGTGAGACTTGTTATGTCTATCCCGGACCGATTCAGTATTTTGGCCCCACAGAAGTGTGCGACCAGCCTACCGAAACGCTCCGCCTCGAACATCAGTAAAAATTCTATTGCCGGGGCGTCAGGAGACGCTGTCGCTCCGACATTTTCTTATAATGAAAAAGCGAAGGCTTCCGACCTGTTGTCGGAAGCCTTCGCTTTTTATCTTGGGTGCGTGATGCCGAGATGCTTCTCTCTGTTCTGTGGTACTAACCCTCCCGACTGGACAGCACGATTTCGCGTAGCTGGGCAAAATCGCCGATGAGGAAATCGGCTCCGGCGGCTTTGAGCGTGTCGTTGCTGTGGTTGCCGTATGTAACACCGCAGGTCGGACAGCCGGCCCGGCAACCCATCTCTATGTCAAAGGTCGTGTCGCCTACCACGAGAGCCTCGGTGGGGTGGGTGCCTGTGAGCGACAGGGCCAGCAGGGCCATGTCGGGGGCCGGTTTCTTGTGGGTAACATCGTCGTCGCATACGATGGCTTTGACCAAAGCGTGCAGGCCAAAGTCGCGTAACATCTGTAACAATACCCGACGACTTTTCCCGGAGGCAATCGTCAATGTCGTACCGTCGGCGTGCAGTCGCATGAGTGTTTCTTTGACTCGCGGAAAGAGCCGGGTGGTACTGGGGCTTATCTCGTCGAAGACCTCGCGGTAGATGTCGACGGCTCTGTCGAGTGTTTCTCCCTGGGGAATATGGGCGCCGTCGGCAAGTACCGTGCGTAGTGGCAGTCCGATGCGCGAGATAATCTCTTCCTGCTCCACAGCCGGGAGTTGCAGCCGATGCAGAGTGGCTTGTGTCGTGGCAACGATGCAGGTCTGGGTGTCGGCCAATGTGCCGTCGAAATCGAGAATGAGTGTCTTAATCATTGGGCATTTTATAGAGTGATAAAAAGTAAAAATTTATTGGTCGTTTTCAAGGGTGAGAAATAGCCGGGAGAGCGTGTCGGCCATCTCTTTCTGTACCTGGGCGCGGGGAGAGGAAAAGTGGTTCGCCATGATTGCCACGGCGTAGGTGCGCCGGCCTGTGTAGTAACCCGCATAGCACTGCACACCGGTCATGCTTCCGCTTTTGAGATGTAGCGCCCGGGCCACAGCAGGGGCGGGCGACAGTCGTTTGAGGGTGCCTTCGCCCGGTCTGGGCAGCAGGTTGGCAAGCAGGTCGCCGTCCTGGGTCGAGTACGCGACATGGGCCAGCAGTCTGCACATCATGAGCGGTGTGATGCGGTTGAGCGGCGATAGTCCCGAACCGTCGTATAGCGTAGCTCCGTCTATGGGAAATCCTGCCTCGCGCCATATCTTCTTCATCTGTTCGATACTGCCTGACAGCGTGGAGGTCGGGGCGACAGCCAGCTCCACTTGTCTCAGAAGAGATTCGGCATAGAGGTTGTCGCTGCGGGTGAGGGTGTGTCGCAGCATTTCGGCCAGTGTGGGCGAGGTGTGGTTGAGCAGAAGGTTTCCGTCGCTTTCATAAGCCGGGAGGCTCTGTCCCGACTCGCGGAGCCGGCGTGCCGTAGTGGCCTCTTTGCCCACCTTTATACCGGCCCGGCGTAGAGCCTCGGTAAGTTGTGAGGCCAGGAAATGGGGCGGGTCGGGCAGGTCGCCTTTGATGGAGAATGTCTCGCGATGGGCCGGTAGGGAGCCGTAAAGCCGGCGTGTATATTCATACGGAGCGCCGTAGAAGTAGGCGCTGTCGATTCCCGAACGGTTGGTTGACAGATAGTAGTCGTCGATGTGCAGCCCTTCTACTTCGGGGGTGATGTCGAGAAGGCGGGGGTGGCTGTCGGGTTCGCCCGTGCGGAAGGTGACTGTAAAACGGTTGTCGGCATAGTTGATGCCGTAGCAGCCGGCTGCATAGTAGTTGCCTACATCTTCCCACAGCCATTTGCTCACGACCGGATTGCCGGCCATGGCCCGGTCGTCGGCAACGATGCGGCCCGAGATGGCCGTTATTCCTGCCTCTTTTACGGCCCTTACCACCTCTTCGACAAATGTGTCGGGCGGCGTGTCGGTATATTGTGAACCCAACGACGGGTCGCCGCACCCCCGGATATAGAGATTGCCGGAGAGGTGGCCGCGCTTGGAAATGGTGCCGTCGTAAAATACCCGGGTTGTCAGTTGTTGCTCGGGCCGATAGCACATCAGCAGGGTGGCGGCTGTAATAAGTTTCTGTGTCGATGCCGGCGTGAAAAAGTCGTCGGCGTGGTATTCGGCGACGACCTCGCCCGTCTCGATGTCGATGACACAAAGACCCGAGGTGGCTGTTTCGCCTCCGATGCAATCGGGCGTAAACGCCTGCTGTGCCGATGCTTGTGCACCGAAAACGAGTGCAACCGCTGCCCCAATGAGCAGCGCCAGGTAGACATGCAGATTTCTCATATTGGCAAAAATAATAAAACTTGTCCGAAAAATGAGGCTGTGCATGATTTCTGCCGGTATTTTTCTTATTTTTGTCTGCGGGAGGAAGTGCAACTCTTTCGCTTGTAAAGAGCCTCGTTTCTCTGTAAATGCAAGAAAATAGAAAGTATATGAAATCGGTCCGACAACCCTTTACCTTCGATAGAGTGATGCGTATTCTTTTTACGGCAGTGGCCGTCATTGCCGCCTTCTATCTGATACGTTTGCTCAAAAATGCACTGTTGCCTTTTTTCGTGGCATGGCTCATGGCTTATCTTGTCAACCCCTTTGTCGAGTTTATCCAGTATCGTTGTCGGGTGAAGGTTCGTATCTTGGCCATATTCCTGGCACTGTTGTCGATAGTAGGAGTGATAGCCCTTTTTGTTTGGATTATCACACCCGGAATTGTCGAAGAGGCCAACAAAATGAGGGATCTGATTCACGACTATCTCTCGCGGGGTTCCTCCATTACCCCGTTTATTCCGCAGAGTTGGCATCACTATTTGCAGGAGCGTATCGATTTTACCCGCATTGCCGCAGCCATGAACCCACAGGACTGGCGCATGCTGATAGAGAAAACGGCCACCCAGGTCTGGGCCTTGCTCACCGGCTCGGTCAATCAGATTATCAATATCATCAGTTGGCTTATCATATTCCTTTATCTTATATTCATACTGCTTGATTATGACAAAATTATTGTCGGTTTCAAGGCTTTGATACCCAATCGGTATCGGTCTAAGACTCTCGAAGTGTTCAACGATGTGAAGGTGAGCATGAATCGCTATTTCCGCGGGCAGGCCTGTGTGGCTTTCTTGGTGGGCGTACTTTTCAGCATAGGCTTTTCCATCGTGGGGTTGCCGCTGGCCATACTGTTGGGCCTCTTTATCGGGTTGCTCAACATGGTGCCCTATTTGCAAGTGGTCGGTTTCCTGCCCACCCTGCTGCTGTGCATGTTGAAGTCGGCCGAGCCCGGACAGAGTTTCTGGTGGCTTGTTGTTGGGTGTATCATCGTTTTTGTTGTCGTACAACTTATTGAGGATATGATTCTCGTGCCGCGTATCATGGGGCATGTCATGGGGCTAAATCCTGCCATTATTCTGCTTTCCCTTTCCATATGGGGAACATTGTTGGGTTTGATAGGAATGATTATTGCTTTACCCTTGACGACTCTTTTGCAGTCGTATTACGAGCGCTATATTCTGCGAGAGGAACCTAAATCGGGAGGGGAGGTGAAAACCGTTGAAAATAAGCAGGATTCGGAATGAAGTATTTTTTAACATTCAAAAAGTTGTTTCAAAATTTGGTGGGTTACAAAATATGTCATACCTTTGCCACGCATTTGAGAAAGACATCACGTCGGACCGTGCGATGATTCGCTAGCTCAGCTGGTAGAGCACAACACTTTTAATGTTGGGGTCCTGGGTTCGAGCCCCAGGCGGATCACCAAAAAATCAAGCGATTATCTAAACAGATAGTCGCTTTTTTTGTGCTTATAAGTTGGTTTTAGGTATCTGATGTAAACTGGCAGGAGCCTATGCATGAGCCGGTAGGGTCTTGTGCTGTAAGCCGAAATTCCGCAGACAGCTATTGCCCCCCGTTTGAGTGTAAACAGGCAGGCCGGCATTGCCGGCCTGCCTGTTTTTATAATATGAGGTTGAAGAGGTAGCCCGAGATGATGATGAACAGGGCTACTGTGCCGAAGAAGATGCCGATGAGGCGCCAGGTCATCACCTTTTTGAGCAGGGTGGCCTCGGGTAGCGAGAGGCCCACGACAGCCATCATGAATGCAAGAGCGGTTCCCAGCGGAATACCTTTGGCTACAAACACCTCGATGATGGGCACGATGCCGGCGGCATTGGCATACATGGGCACCGCCAGCAGCACCGAGAGCGGCACGGCCAGCCAGTTGCTCTCCGACATGTATTTTTCAAAGAAACCTTCGGGTACATACTCGTGCATGAAGGCTCCGATGCCGATACCTATGACGATGTAGAGCAAGACTCCCCGCACGATGCCCCAGGCTCCTTTTACGATGGCCGGCAACCGTTTCAGGAATGGTGTGTGCTGCTCTTCCCAGGTGTCGGTGGCCGTCGAAGATTGTTGCTGTATCTGTTTTATCCAGTCGCTCAGGTAGGGTTCCAGCTTCATCTTCCCCAGTACAAATCCGCCTATCATACCCAGGAGAATACCGCTTGCAACGTAGATGACGGTAACGCGCAGTCCGAAGCTGCCTGCAAACATGGCGATGGCCACTTCGTTGACCAGCGGCGACGTTATCAGGTAGGCAAAAGTTATGCCCAGTGGTATGCCGCCCTTTACAAACCCGATGAACAGTGGTATCGACGAGCAGGAACAGAACGGCGTGATGGCGCCGAACAGGGCGGCAAAGAAGTATTGGAACCCGTAGAGCCGTCGTGTCGTGAGGAAGTTGCGCAGCCGCTCGATGGGAAAGTAGGCATTGACGATGCCCATGATGATGCTGATGAAGAAGAGTAACAGTATGATTTTCAGGGTGTCGTAGAAGAAGAAATTTACGGCACTGCCGAGGGGAGTCTCTGCGTTGAGACCCATGAGTTCGTAGACCAGTAGGTCGGCCAGGTTCTGTATCATGTGCAAGAGTGTTTATCGTGAATGAGGGGTTGATGAGTCGGTGGCTTCTTGTCCGGAGTCGGAGCCAGCGGGGTGCAGACGCGGGGCTATCTCGTCGAAGTAGAGGCTTGTGAACGCCTGTTTTATTTCATCGCGCACGCGCCGGAACTCCTGATAGATATATTCGGGGGAGCCTTGGGCCTCCGACGGGTCGTCAAAGCCGATGTGCAGGCGTTTCCCGACATTGCCGGCAAATGCCGGGCAGTTCCTGTCGGCATGGCTGCATACGGTTACGACATAGTCCCACGGGTCGTTCCGGTAGCGGCTTACGTCGGTGGGGATGTGGTGGCTGATGTCGATGCCGGCTTCGGCCATGACCTCGACGGCCAGCCGATTGACCTGGCGGGCCGGTCTGGTACCGGCCGAGTACACGTTTATTCCCGGGTCGAGCGATTGCAGAAAGCCGTGGGCCATCTGGCTGCGGCAGCTGTTTCCGGTACACAATATCAAGATGTTCATACGATGTTGAGGTTTATCAGTCCGTAATAGATACCTGTGAATATGAATACGATGGCTACTATGCGGCCAAACCATCGCTGGAACCGCTGTGCCTGATGGTAGAACCGCCCTATCTGCGCCACGCTGTATGCCAGAATCCATGCCGCCAGTACGACCGGCAGTCCTGTGGCCAGGGCGTAGACCGGTGGAAGCAGGTAGCCCGAGCTTTCGAGGGCCGACATGGGTATGAGCATACCGAAATAGAACAGTCCGCTGGTGGGGCAGAATGTGAGGGCAAACAGTATACCCAGAAGGAAACTCCCCCAGGCACCTCTCGGCCGGCTGTCGTCGACTGCGGTCTGTATCCCAAATTTCGGCAGGGGTAGTTTGTCTCCGAAGAGCATGAACAGGCCTATGAGTATCAGGGCGGGAGCCAGCAGTCGCTCACCCCACACGCTCAGCTCTTTCTGTATGTCGAAGGTGTCGGCGCCGCTGCGTATGATGTAGATGAGGACGACCCCCAGTACCGTATAGGCGGTCATGCGGCCGAGTGTGTATAAGATACCATTCAGGAATATCCGGCGACGATGGCTTATCTCTTTGCTTATGAAGCCGATGGCGGTGATGTTGGTAGCCAGCGGGCAGGGGCTGACGGCTGTCAGCAGTCCCAGCAGAAACGCGGTGATGAGCGGTGTCTCGCTATACTCCAATAGTGATTGCAGATAGTCCATGAGGGTCTCTTATTTCAGGAGTTGTTCTATTTTTTCTGTCAATCCTTTTCTGAAAACATCGCTTTGACTTCGGGCATATTGAAACCCGAAGCGGGTCATGTCGTTGCGTGTTTCCCGTCCCTCTTTCCAAAGGTTGACGTAGAGCGACGACCAGGTTACCCGGTACTGGTCGGCCAGTTTTTCACCCTCGGGTGTCGACAGGTCGACTTCGCGAAAACGGAGTTCTCCGCGGGCCACTCTCTCGGCCATCTCGGTAAATACGACTTCGCGGGTCTCTTTCTCAATGGCCTTGCAGGTGGCGCAGCGTTGTTTCCCGTGAAAATAGAGCACTTCGACATAGCTCTCTGTGGGGGCCGGCTGTTTCTGTGCGATACCGGTTGCACTGCACAGCGACAGCAGGCCGACGAGTGTAAAGAGAAGATACGGTTTCATGATTCTGAGTTTATCGGGTGAGTATTTCCTTTATCTCTTTGACCGAGATTTTTCCTTTGGCCACGACCTTACCGTCGACGACAAGGACCGGCAGTGTCATGACATTGTAAGACATGATGCGCACCAGGTCTTCTTCCTTTATAACGGTAGCTTCAAGCCCCAGTTCCTTAACGACCTCTTCTACATGGGTGTACAGTGCCTTGCAGCCGGCACAACCCGTTCCTAAAATTTTAATTTCCATAGTTGTGTAAATATTGGTGATATTGAATGTAATTCGCAAAACAACGAACAATGCTTTTAAAAAAAGGGGGTGCGGCGGTCAGCCGCAGCACGCACCCGACTTGCAGAGGCACTGACCGAAAAATTCGCCGAAAAGCGAGCGGGCTTTCTCCCAGTTTTCCCGGTTGATGCAATATTTTACTTTGGGGGTCTCCACTTCTCCCTGTATGAGCCCGGCCTCTTTCAGCTCTTTCAGGTGCTGCGATACCGTAGCTTTGGCAATGGGCAGTTCTTCGTGTATGTCGCCGAAGTAGCAGCTCGTCTGTTGGGCCAGAAAGCACATGATGGCAACCCGGGTGGGGTGTCCCAGAGCTTTGGCAAAGCGGGCCAGCTGTTCCTGACGGCTTGCGAGTGTAGTATCCTTTTCCATTTTTGATTGTTTGTTTTTTGCAAAATTGCGAACAATAAATGGGCATTCCAAATAATTTTCCTGTTTTTTTTAGAGATAGGTGGTAATATGGTGAGTCGAAGCACTTTATCAATATCTCTATATTATGCGACGGGGTGCATCGAAAAAGAAGTTTCGATGCACCCCGATAATGTTGCGTCGGTGTCTGTGTCAGTATGCCACAGGAAATTCGATGGTTTCCGAGGCCTCTTCCCACTCTTCGATGGTGAAGTGTCCCGATGTCTCACCCACGATAATGTCGCCCATGACGATGTTGAGTGTAAGGCGTGTATTGGCCGACAGGGTGCTGCCAAGCTTCTGTGAGAGTGTGTGCAGGGTGCCGTCTTGCATCGTAATGCGCAGTTCAAAGAGCGGATTGGCTGCCGAGGGGAAGAGCATGACCGTGGCGTTGCCCATCGTTTTGCCATCGTCGGAGCGCACTAGGCCGAATTTGACCGTTTTGGTTTTGTTTTCGGCTTGTGCCGTGTAGTAGTTTATTTTTTCGGCAATGCCGCCTATGCGCACCTCCATCGACGCGATGTTGGGGCTGAACGTGCTGCTGTCGTTCATGGTTACCGATACTTTCACGCCGGCAACGACACGTGTAAGGGCCACGCTCAAATCTTCGTATGTAATATCGGCTTCTTTTATGGCATGGACAATATCATATACGGGCGCATAGGTACTGTCGCTGTTGGCCCGTAGTTGCAGGTAGAGCGATGACATGTTGCTGCCGATGCTTACCCCCGGAGTGATGATGGCGGGGTGGCTGTATTCCGGTTCGTCATAAACGGGAGTACCCCAGTAGACCATGTTGTATTTACCTTCTGGAAGTGACAGTTGCCGGTAATACTGGTCGAGAATTTCTCCGTTTTCAAGGGGATAGAATCCGTTGAACGAACTTAGTTTCTTGTTGATATAGTTGCCAAAGTAGAAAGCCGTGTTTTCTATGCAGGGAAATATTTCGAGTATGCCCGTCATCTCTATCTGATTGCCTTCGGGGTCGTCGACATAGACGGCCACACGTGGCGTAACGAGTGCCGCCGTTTCTGGTGTAGTACCGGAATTGTTGTCGGGAACAACCTCTTTGTCGTCGTCTTTTGAGCAGGCGACAGAGAATAACAACAAGGGAAGTATTCCCCATATACACTTTTTCATAATCGCACGTTTTTTATTTTGTAATGATGTTTTCTATGTTAACAAGAATAGTGGAATAAAGTTCTCTTCTGTGATGCTTTTATAGGCAGCGGTGAGGTCGAGGTGCGGGTGGCCGAAAAGAAAACGGCACCTTCTGTCGGGAAGGTGCCGTCGGAAAAAGGCAGCTGTGCGTGGTTTCGGTTTATTTGACGATGACTTTCTGCCCGTTGACCAGATAGAAGCCGGAGGGGAGCGGTGCGACGAAGTGGACACCGGGTGTGAATCGGCTCTCTTTCACCAGCAGGCCTGCGGCGTTGTGTATCGTTACGGCAAGGGGGGCCTGTACCAGCAGTTCGATGTGTCCGTTACCACCTATGGCTACCATCGCGGGGCGTTGGCTGTCGGCTGCAAGGCTATTGTTGCCCGATGTGCCTTCCTGGGCAAAGCCTGCCGGGCCGAGGCTTCCGTATTCGTTTACGGCTTTTACGGCAAAGAGGTTGCTTTCAGCCGAAGCATCAACCACACTTTGGCACCGGGTGGTAATGTCGACCACCGAGTCGTTTTGCAACACGAGGTAGCAGATGGCATAGTCGCAGGCCTCCCACGACAAGATGTCTTTGTCCTTACGGACGTTTTCGGGGGCGGTAATAGGCTCGAAGAACTGGCGTGGATTCCAGTTGTCTGTGCCCGGAATGATGTTGTCGTAATTCATGCGGGCGGCCTCTTCGGCAGTGATGGTGGCGCGGCAGCTGCCGGTAACGGTCTCGCCGTTTTCGGTGTAGCTGTATTGCGTGCGTCGGTTACTCAGGTCGATGGGGTTGCCGTCGGCATCCATGCTGTTGTATTCGGCAAAGAGGGCGGGAATGGTGCCCATGTTGTTCCAGCCGGTGGCACTGGGTATGCGTTTCATGGTCGTGTTGAGATAGACGGCGATGGGGCTGTTGTGCCACGGGCGGCCCAAGGCGTCCTTGTTGTCGACCACACCGTCGATGGTGCAGCTCTCGAATACATAGCCATATCGGGTGCCCTCTTTATGGGCCGGAGCCACGATGACGCTACCCGTCGACCGCAGGTTATACAGTTCGCAGGTTTCAAAAAGACAGTCTCCCCCTCCGTAGATGTAGTCGACAGCCCCTTCGACGTAACAATCTTTGGCATAGAGCCGGTCGCTTACCTGGTTGGTCGAGGTCTGCCAGGTATCTTGGAACGAGCGGAAGTTGCACCGGTAAAAGGCGTGGCGGTCGTTTCGGGTGTACATGGCCAGGGCCATGGGGCCGTTCTGCTGTTCATATCCCCAGGTGTTGATGTAGGAGATATTCTCGCTGTAAAAGTCGCTGCTCGAAACCTTCACCACCGTACCGTCGTCTTTGGCCGGATAGTAGGCGGCATTGTTGGCCGAGAAGTCCCAGCCGGCATCTCCCTCGGCGGCACAGTTTATTTTGTATTGAATGATGGTGCGGTCGCGGTCCTGACCGATGAGGTGGATAAAGGGTTTATTTTCGGGTATGCGCACCAGTCCGTCGTAGATGCCGTTCTTGACAAAAATCAAATAGGGCTTGCTTCTGTTTTCCGGTGCTGCATCGATGGCTGCCTGCACGGTCGTATAGTCTCCCGTACCGTCGGCGGCGACTACGGCGTCGAAAGTCTTGGCTGTGGGTCGCGGCCGTTCCATGGTGGTAAATTGCAGGGTGACGCCGGGAAAGCGGTTGCCGCTCAGGTCGGTGATGGCACCGTCGGGCACGATTACTTCATACGTCGTTCCGTAGGTGAGACCCGAGTAGGCATAGCTTGCCGTCTTGCTGCCGAATACCGGGGTGAGTACCTCGCCGTTGAGGGTTACCTCGCCGGTGCCGGCCTGCACCTTCTCGTCGAATGTGAGTACGATATTACCATTGGCCGAAGCGTTGTTGGAGCCTTGTGCCGGAGTCGACGACAGCAGTTGCGGAGCCGTAAAGTCGTCGACGTGTATCTCGTCGGCATATACAAAGACATCGGCCAGGTAGAAGCCTTCGGTATCGCCAGCCGATGACGGGCCGAGAAGTTCGGTCGTTGCATCGCCTATCCATCGGATATAGATACTCTTCTTGGCATCGTCGGATAGGGTGTCGGGCAGCATGGCGTCGAAAGCCGTCCATTCGCTGCTGATGCCTGTGAGCGTCAGGCTGGCCAGGTCGGTAAAGTGTATGCCGTCGGTCGAGAATTGCATCTTCTGTCCCCGATGTACGCAGTTGTTGTCGGCAGCAACGTAGCTGTGTATCTTGATGTTTTCATATCCTGCGGCAGAAAATTTGGCAATGAAGTAGCGGGGATTACCCATCTGGGCATAATCGGTGTAGCGGCGGGCGCAGGAGAGATTCTTCCCTCCGAAGTTCCGTTCGGAGCCACCCCAGTTGGTCGAGGAGCCGTCGCCGTTGTAGAAGTACATCACACCCGTGTTGTCGCTCTTGAAGCAGTAGTCGCCCTGGCGTTCGTTACGGGCCGGATTCTTGTCGGTGTCGAAGTCCCAACCTACAATAAAGGGAACAACGTCGTAGTGCAGGATAAGTTCTTGCTCCTGGTCCATGACGACTGTCTGTTTGTCTTCGCTTGTACCGTCGCCCCAGTACAAGAAGGTGGTTACCGGGTTGGGAACGACCGTTACGGTTACCTCTTCGCCGCTTTCATAGCGGTTGCCCTCTTTTTGGGGGGAAATCAGGTATTCACCCCAGGGGGCACCTTCGCCCTCTTTCTCGATATGGAGCGTGTAGAGTGTCTGTTGGGTAAATGTGGCCGTTATGCGGGTATCGTTTTCAATCGTGAAGGTATAAGGGTTTTCGGTCGACAGGGTATTTCCGTCTTCATCTTTCCATGCTTCGAAACGGTATCCGTAGTTGTGGCTGGCCGACAGGGTTACGGCCGTGCCTTTTTCATAATTACCCGACAAGGGTGTTGTGGTACCGCCCTCCTGAGGTAGACTGCTGGTGGTCAGGGTTACCGCTTGCGCGAAGGTTTTCAGCCAGCGCGGGTCGCCTACCACGCCTCCTTCGGTCGATGCCGTGGCCAGGGGCGAGGTCGACACAATCGAAAAGTCTCCGTTTTCGGGGTCGGGGAATATCTGGTCGATACCCAATGCTTCGAGCGTCAGATCTTCGATGGTCGAGCTGGCAGCGTTCGATACCGAGTAACCTCCGTAGTTGTCGATGAGGTTGTTCTGTGCAATGAGGTTGCCCCCCTTGGCTGCGACGATAAGGGGTTTCTGTCCGGCCACACCGGCTGTCGAGATGATGTTGTTGCGGAAGGTGTAGGTCGACTCATTGCTGTATTTGCCGTCGACCTTGCACAGGGCATACGATGAACTTTTGGACCATTTGTACACGGTGTTGTTTTCGAAGACAAATGTCAGTGCGATGTCGGCAGTCGTATTCTTGGGACCGAAAAAGCTCTCGCCCGAGGTGTAGTTTTTGAGGGTACAATTTTTTACCGATACCGATTTTACGCCATGCTGGGGGTAGAGAAAACAGTAGCCGTTGGCTCCGCAATCGCTGACGATGCAGTTGGTAAATTCGATGGCGTCGATGACTTTCCCGGCATTGTTGGTGCGAAGGAAGCAGCGCCCGATATCGGATATGGAACAGTTGCGCACGGCAATCGTCTTTACGTTGCCGTATGCCATGTCGATAAAATAGTTTTCGCCGGTAACAATATCCAGCCCGTCGAGAATGATGCCGCCGTCGCTGTCGCTTTCATTGCCGGTAAAGGTGCCGGCAAAGACGACGTCGGCTCCGGGAGCCGCTTTCAGCGTGAGGGTCTTGCCGTTGGGAAAAGTGAGCCGACCGCTGTATGTGCCGCTTTCGAGTAGCAGAATGTCCTGGTCGGCTGCCTGGTCAAATGCGGCCGACAATGTGTTTACATCGACGCTTGTCTCTTTGGCCTGGCCCACATGGCAGGTCAAGAGTGCGAGTGCCGCGAAGAAAAGGTGTCGTGGTTTCATGTGCATGATGATATGGTATTAAGGTTATTGTACAATCAGTTTCTTGCCGTCGATGATGTTGAAGCCTTTCTGCGGGGAGGTGAGAGGCTGTCCCAGCAGATTGTAGATGCCCGTCGGGTGGCTCGTCGACGTATTCTCTACGGGAGTGAGGCCGGCCGTGTAGCCGAGGTGGCCTCCTATTGTGACATCGGCCAGGCCCAGCTCCTTGGTGGGGCTCAGGCGGTACACATATACGACCAGACGGCAAGTCCCTGTTGAGGTGGGCAAGATGAGTTCGTTGAGATCGATTTTCGTGGTGGCCAGCGATTCGTCTTCCTTGTCCGACGCTGCATGGATACCGGTGGCCAGCACACTCTCTTCGCCGTTGCTGTCGACCCAGGCCAGTTCGAGATAGCCGCCACTGGTGCCGTACCGCACGGCCGAGATAGATATTTCGGTGGGACGGAATGTTACCCCCTCGGCCAGGTCAAAATCGAAATAGATGGCTCCGGTCGAAGTGGGATTTTTGTATTCGACGGTGGGGCGGAAGGTGGTAAATGTCTTTCCGAAGGTCGTGCGGGTACTGTATCGGTTTATCTCCGATGCCGTGGCGTATTCGCTTTGGGCAACGATGCCGTTTTTCGATACCGTAGCCTCTTCTCCTTCTTTCCCGCTACTCATGCTCCACGACACGGTAACGTCGGTCGAGAGGCCGCCCGGTACATACGGTTCGCCCGGTTTGCCTACCTCTTCGGCACCTTGGTATTGCGCCTCGGTGATGTCGGCCACCAGGCTGTTGAGGTAGACTTCGAGCATGGTGTAGCCTTCGTCGTTGCGGTTGTTGCGGTCTTCGGCATTTTCGGGGTCCAGACCGTTACTGATTTCCCAGTTATCGGGCATACCGTCGTTGTCGCTGTCGGCCAGCGGCGTTGTGCTTTTCAGTTCGGGCCAGGGCGACCAGTCACTGCCGGCATCGGCCGGCATGAGATCTTCGAGTTTGTCGATGATGCCGCCCTTGTTGGCCGATGCACCCTTATAGGTGGTTGTCCCGGTGCGGCACTCGGTGGCGAGACGGCTGTCGATGGCATCACGACGGTGGGAGCAGCCGGCATAGTTGATGACAGGCAGGAAACACCCTTCGGCCGTGTGCTGGTGCAGCAGAGGTGTCTCACCCTGTTCCGTCTCTGATTTCAGGTCGGTTTTTGAGGGTTTCCCGCCGATGAGCGAGGAGGTGTTGATGACGACACCGTCCCAGTTGTTGTCGTTAATGCCGGTATAGGTCGAGTTGTAATTTCCCTCGATGAAGAATTTTCCCCAGATGGCAGTGGTCCCGTCGGCGCTGGTGGCGTCGTCGATGCTGATGAATCGGTTTTTTGAACTGGTCGTTGAGGCCGGTCCCGGTTTGTAATAGTTGTTTATCATATTGATGGTCATGCCTTCACCGCCGTAGCAGCCGTTGCCGCTCCAATTGTAGATGACGTTGTTGCGCATGTCGGTCATGTGGTCGGAGGGGGTGCCGAGGTTACCCGTGCCTAAGCGCGGGGTGCGGCTGTCGTGGTGTATGAGCAGATTGTGCAGGTAGGAGGCTCCTATGCCGCCCCAGATGGCACCGTAGCCGTGCGCCCCTTTGGAGTGCAGGCTCATGCGCAGACTCTCGGAGATGATGCACCACTGCATCGTGAAGTTGTAGTTGGCATAGAACGAGGCACACTCGTCGGTACACCAGGAGATGGAGCAGTGGTCGATGATGACGTTGTTGCAGAAACGTCCGCCGAAGGCATCGGCTCCGTCGGCCTCCTCGGGCGAGAGGGACCAGTCGCCCATGCGGAAACGCATATATCTGACGATGACATTGCTGCCCGATACCGATACCGGATAGCCGGCCACACAGATTCCGTCGCCCGGCGCGCTTTGTCCGGCGATGGTCAGGTTGCTGCCCGAGATGTTCAGGCTGCTGTTGAGTTGTATCGTACCCGATACCTTGAAAAGAATGGTAACTTTGGAGAGGTGGGTTACCCCGTATCGCAAGGTGCCCGGTGTGTCGGTATCTTCGAGCGAGGTTACATAGTAGACCGAGCCTCCGCGTCCACCCGAGGCATAGCGTCCGTAGCCGTCGGCTCCCGGAAAGGCGGGAACTTGTGCTTGGAGTGCGGCTGTCCATAGGAGAGACAGGCACAAGAAGAAGTACAGTTTTTTCATGTTCATGGCATTTGTGTTTGTAAGATAGATTCCTGTCGGGGTGTTGTCGCAGGCCGTGCAGCGGCTGTGAAACAAGACGACAGGGCTAATGTCCGACAAAAACAGATGCCGTTCTTGCAGAAATTGGTTTATTGCTTGTACAAATTATTCAAAGGGGGGCGTTGCTTCCCGAGAGGGTGTAATCTGACCACCGTTCAACCGTTTTTTCCACTTTTGTATTCCGTGGGAGACTGTCCGGTGCGTTCCTTGAACACTCGGCTGAAATATTGTGGAGAGGAGAATCCGCAGCGATAGGCAATTTCCGAGACACGCCATTCGCCCTCGCGCAGGTATTCGATGGCTTTCCTGATGCGTATCTCCTGCACGAGCTCGATGGGCGAACTTCCCGTGAGCGATTTGATTTTCCGGTAAAAGACCGTGCGGCTTATGTGTTGGGTATCGGCCAGGTCTTCGATTTTGAAGTCGCTGTTCTGTATGTTGTTCTCTATCTCCTGAATGATTTTCCGCAGGAACGCGTCGTCGAAGCGGGTGAGCTGTCGGGACGAGGGGTTTGCGGCTCTCTCTTCGGTTTTTTCCTTGCCCGTTTTCCCCGGAATATCTTCCCGGTTCAGGTACCAAGATTTCAATTCCCGTCTTTTCTGCAAAAGGTTACGCACGCGGGCTTTCAGGTAGGCGGGGCTGAAAGGCTTGGTCAGGTAGTCGTCGGCACCGTACTCCAATCCTTTGATGCGGTCTTCGACCGACGACTTGGCCGATAGCAGAATGAAGAGCGTATGGGAGGTGTCGGTGTCTTGCCTTACGGCATTGAGAAATTCGATGCCGTCCATCTCCGGCATCATGATGTCGCTGATGATGAGGCCCGGCTGCATCGTGCGGGTCTTTTCGAGACCCTCCTTTCCGTTGGCGGCCGTTACGACGTTGTAGTCGTCTTGCAGAATGTATTTGATGAAGTGGCGCAGTTCGTCGTTGTCTTCTACGACAAGAATCGATTCGTCGCCGGCATCGGTCGGGGTGGCGTTCTCGTCTGCTCCCGGGTGTACGGTCTCTTTGTCGGCAACAATGTCGGTGAGCCGGCCGGGAGGATAGGCCGACTCGGCTGTCGGCAGGGAGACGCTGAATGTGCTGCCCTTTCCCGGTGTGCTTTCGACCCTGACGGTGCCGTGCATGAGCTGTACAAACTCCTGTACCAGCGATAGCCCGATACCGGTGGAGAGTGTGTCGGGCGGGTTGTCGAGTGTCTCAAACCGGTTGAATATCGTGCCGACCTTTTCGGGCGCAATGCCTTGTCCTTCGTCGCGCACGGTGAGTTGCAGATGGTCGACGCCTGTTTCGAGCAATACCTCGATGCGTTTCCCGTCGGGGGTGTATTTGAAGGCGTTGGAGAGAAGGTTGAACAGGATTTTCTCAAACTTGTCGGCATCGGTATATCCCCATGCCGGCGAACCGGTTGCCGTGAAGGTGTAGCCGATGTGCCGTTTATTAGCCAGATAGGCAAAAGATTCATAGGTGTGCCGGGCCAGTTGGTGCAGATCGGTGCGGGCGATGTGCAGCTCCATTTTTCCGCTCTGGGTCTTTCTGAAATCGAGTATCTGGTTGATGAGCCGCAACATGCGACGGGTGTTGTGCCGGGCTATGGTGAGATTCTTGCGGAGTTCGGGAGCAAGTTCCTTTTGTTGAAGGGCCCAGTCGATGGGAGCCGCTATGAGGGTGAGCGGCGTGCGCAGTTCGTGCGAGATGTCGGTGAAGAATTTCAGTTTGAGGCGGGATACCTGCTGCTCGACAGTGATGCTGCGGCGCAGGTTGGCAATATAGATGTATATGCCTGCGATGAGCAGGGCCAGCAGCAGGGCGGCACCGATGTAGAGCAGCGTGGCCCAGGGGGTCTCTGCGAAGGTGGGGGTGACCGACAGATGCAAGATGCGGCTGTTGTTGCACCAGATGCCGTCGCCGTTTGTCGACCTGATTTCCAGGTCCCATTCGCCGGCCGGCAGGCCGGCAAAGCTCACGGTGCGGTTGTGCGACAGGTTGTTCCAGCCGTCGCTCCGCTCTTTTATGCGGTAGGCATACTGTATGGCGGCAGGTGCGGTGTAATCGAGGGCGGCAAAGGTAATCGAGAAGTTGCGTTCACCCGGCGAGAGTATGAGGGTATCGGTGGTTATGGGTTTTGTGATGTCTTGTCCCTCGGTACCGGGTATCTGTATCTGAGTGAAGACGATGGGCGGTACGATGCGGCTTTTCCCTATATGCTCCAAGTCGAGTCTCAGCGTGCCGTAGGCAGTACCTACGTAGAAGTCGTTCCGTTTGCCCATGACGGGAGGTACTTCGCTGATGGTCAGGGGGGAGAGACCGAAACGGTCGTAGGTCTCGGCCGTGCAGCCGTGCGGGTCGTAGTGGCAGATACTGTTCTGAAACGTAATCCACAGCGCACTGTCGCTGCTCTCGGTCATGGCGTAGGCGAGGTCTGAGGGCAGGCCGCTACGGGTGTTGAAGTGTTCAAACTCGATGCTGTCGGAGAGCAGGTTGTCCGAGACAATGCGACTGATGCCTCCGCTGTACGGTACGACATAGAGGTCGCCGCACTGTCGCTGATACACATACATCACGTCGTTGTTGCTCAGGCTCGATGCCTGGTTCTGACGGCTCCGGTTGAGATGGAACGTCAACTCTCCGGCTTTGGAAAAGCGGCTGTCGAAAGAGAGCAGTCCGCCCGTTGTGGCCACCAGTATGGCCCCCCGGTCGGTAGGACAGATATGGCGTATCTTGGCGGCCTCCGACGGAAATCTCCGCAGTACGTTGCCCCGATGCAGAAAGCGCAGCGTTTCTGCATCGGCATTCTCCACGAGGTTGAGACCGCCGCCGTAGGTACCTATCCATATGCGGCCCTGCCTGTCGGCGCAGATGGTATAGATAGAGTTGTGGCTCAGGCTGTATGCCTCTTTCTCGTCGTGGCGGTAATGCTGTATGCGGTATCGCCTTTCGCCCTGTGGCGTGGCTACAAACAGCC
The DNA here is from genome assembly GCA_944325415.1 of uncultured Bacteroidales bacterium. Taxonomy (GTDB): domain Bacteria; phylum Bacteroidota; class Bacteroidia; order Bacteroidales; family UBA11471; genus Caccoplasma. Next base: position 82,521 of record CALUZW010000001.1, read on the forward strand.
CGCCCTCTTTACAGCCTATCCAGATGCGGTGGCGGGAGTCTTCAAACAGGGCGTAGGCATTGGCTCCGAAGCGAGCCTCCTGGCTGTCGACGATATTACCCTGCCGGGAGAGATTGCCGATATATCGGTTTGAGGCATCGTAGAGGACGATGGTGCCGTTCTTGGAGGCACACCACAATCGTTCCCGGCTGTCGACGAGAAGCCCGCGTATCCTGTTTTCTTTCTCCATTTCCGCACCGAGAAGGGTGTAGTAGCGGGGCGAGAATGTTACGTAGTCAAATCCTCCTTCGGCGCACAGCCACAGGTTCTTATGGTTGTCGACGAGGTAGTCGAAGCCGGTTGCCCGGTATCTCTCCTGCCGATTGTTGTGAAAGTGCTGTGCCGGTTTCAGGACATTCTCTTCCTTGTCGTAATAAGAGAACGCACCGTAATAAGGTTGTATCCATATCCCCCCGAAAGCATCTTCGTGAATGAAACGGTTCTTTTTCTGTGGCTCACGCTCGTAGGTTACGCGGCGGGGAGTACGGTCCGACGGGTCGATGCGCCAGATGGTGTCGAAGCCGTCGAACATCCATATCGTGCCCTCTTGCGACTGGTAGAGGTGGTTGATGTGCCACGTTATCCCGTTCGGGGCATTGATAGAGGAGAATTGTCCCTCTTTTCCCCGCAGAAGGAGTTGTTGCGGTGTGATGATGCATAGGGCGCTGTCGCTCAGTAGGTAAAGTCCGTCGATATATCTGGGCTTTGGGGGCAGTGTACACGTTTGCAGACTTTCTCCGGTGAAAGAAAAAAGCTTTCCGTTGGCGGTGGCCAGGAATACGGTGCTGTCGGAAACGCATATATGGCGGAATCTTTCCGGCATATCGAGCGCACGGTTGTACACGTGGGTCTCTTGCCGGGAGAGAATCCATTCGTTGCCTTCGGCATCTTGGGTGATGGAGTAGATGTCGGAGGGCGATGCAACTTTGTCTTCGTGTTCCGTGACGGCAAGTGGCCCGGGTAACAGCCTCTCGTCGACGCGATAGAGTTTCCCGTCGGGGGTAACAATCCAGGTAACCCCTTTTTTCAGGGGGAAAATGCGGGCGGATTCGCCCGAGACAAAGTCTCCCTGTTCGGCCAGTGGGTTGAGGAACTGCTCGGTATCGCTGTCGAACAGATAGGTGTGTCCGCTGAATATCTGGCACCAGATGTGCGACCCGTAGCCGGCCACGATGCGGGTGATGCGGTTGTAGCTCAGCCGCACGCTGTCGGTGGGGTAGGATTTGTAATTTTTGAAATTGTAGCCGTCGAACCGTTCCAGTCCGTTCCATGTGGCCAGCCAGATGTACCCCCGGCTGTCTTGCAGAATACTCTGTATGTTGTTTTGCGACAACCCCTCTTCCAGCGAGTAGTGCCGCACGCTGAGGCGGCTCTCTCCGTAAGCGGTCGTCAAGGCGAAGAGGGCAAAAAGCAGAAAAAGTTTTCGGAACGGCATTTCACGGTATGGTTTTCAGGTGGCAAGCTGCTCACGCTGGTTTGTCCTTGACAAAGATAAGCAAAGGCGGGGAAGAAACGCAACTCTGTTGGGAGATTCTTGCCGGGTATTTCCGAAATTGACGAGAAATAAAGAGTCCCCGGAGGCTTGTCGCAACGCGATAGAACAAGGCAGGCGGCTGCCCCCGGCAGGGGCAGCCGCCTGCCTTGTTCTATGTGTGGAGAGTCTATCGGTAGAGGAATTTCTTTCCTTTTGTTATGTAGATGTGGCCCGGTTGCATCTGGGTAACGCGACGCCCTTGCAAGTCGTAAACCGCATCGTCGCGAAGGTCGGCTTTCACTTCGTCGATTCCGCTGCTCGACGTGGCGGTAAGCGTGATGTAGAAAAGGAAATTCTGGTCGGCCTTTGTCAGCGTGTGAGTACCGGCCGGGAGGGTCTGGGTAATGATGCTGCCCGATGTGGCCGCAACCTTTACGCCGTCGATTTTGATGTTGGGCGACGACCCGTCGTTGAAGACGAGGGTGAGTACCATCTCTTCGGTAGTGGTGAAAGATACCTGGGTCGAAGATTCCATCTTCAAACATTCGGTGTAGGTAACGCCATTGACCGTGGCCGACCCTTTGGAGTTGGAATAGTTGCAGGAGGTGAAGGTGTAGAAACTGTTCGAGGGGGTCATGCCGGTAAAGTAACATTCATACCCTTCGGCCGGGATTATCGGGGTTTCACCGCCACCCTCTTCACCTCCTTCTTCGCCACCGTCACCGCCGCCTGTGCCTTGGTCGCCGCTATCGGTGAAGAGGCCCACGAGACTGGTCTGGTATCCGGTCACGGCAGCTTTCAGGCCGCTGTTCACATCGTAGCTCTTGTCGTCGACGGCATTGTCGAAACTCCATTGCAGGTCGCCGTGCTGCATGCGTCCGGCACCGTACTGGCCCGACAATATGGCGGGAATATCTTCGGCTGCATCGGGTGTGTAGGTATAGATGCGCGAGGGGTCGGTATCGAAGTTGTTGTAGGAGGTGCCGCCCAGTTTGGTCTTCACGGTGGCCGGTACCTGCTCGTCGCGTGAGGTGGCACCGTAGGCGTCGAATTCGACGTTGTTCTCCTGATAGGTGACGAAGCGGAAGCTCGACGATTTCTCGGCAAAGAGATTTCCGTAGGCCTTTATGATACCGCCGGTCTCACCGCTGAACGTGCCGGCGCCCGATACAATGTCGGTGCCCTGCATCGAAATCATCATGGGCTTGCTGGTGTTGCGGAAGTAGTTGTTCTCGACAAATACGCTCGATGCCATGGTGGAGCCTATGCCGTACTTGGCACAGCCGTCGTAGTAGTTGTTGTATACATGGCAGGAGTAGGAGCGTATGCGCGGGTGGCGGCTGTCGCTGTGGTCGTACCAGTTGTGGTGGTAGGTAATGTACATCTGGTCGTTTTCGCCGCTGAGGCCCAACAGATTGCACTTGCCGTTGTCCCAGAAGTGGTTGTAGGAGAAGGTTACATAGTTTGACTTTTTGCAGTCGAGGGCTCCGTCGCCTTTTACCTGGTCGGCGTCGCTGCCGGCGTGGCCGTAGAAGAAGTCGCAGTTATGCACCCAGATGTAGCTGTTGTCCTGTTGCAGACCGATGTTGTCGCCCTCTCCGCTGTCGCAGTTGATGGTGGCGAGGTTGCTGATTTCGATGGAAGAGGCGCTTTTGATGCGTATGCCCCAGCCGTCGAGGGTGGCGTCGTTGCCTACACCTTCGATGGTGATGCCGGGGCAGGCGGTTTTGTTATTCATGTCGATAACGATGTCTCCCTTGTCGGTAACCGCCGGGTCGGTAATCTGCCCTACGACCCGTATCAGGAGCGGCCGCGACTCATAGCCCTTCTTGTATCCGTAGAGTATCTCCTGCAAACCGGTGCAGGAGGTTACGGCACCTTTGGAGCTGGTGGTTACGTCGAGCGTGAGGCTGTCTTTGTTCTTCTCGGTGAGGTAGAGTACGACGGTACCTGCTTTCAGGCTGGCGTCGGCATTGTAGACGCCTGGTGTCTTGCCGTTGAAGAAAGCATATCCCGTGCGGTCGTGGGCCCGCACTTCAAACGAAGAAGACTCGGCGGCGAGTTCTTCCATTTCGGTACCTTCGCTGTCGACGGGAACGACTTTGAGGGTGTATGTGCCGGCTGCGAGACCCATGGCATCGGCGCGACCGTAGAGCCCGTAGTTCCGTACCAGCTGGTCGTCGATTTTCTGGTAGGTACCATCGCTTTCCTTGCAGTACACATGGTATGAGGCGGCCTCGTCGACCGGTGTGAAGGTTACATAACCCGACTCAAACCAACCGCCGGCTTCTTGTATGCCGACTTGTGCTGTGGCCGTAAACGACACAGCAAGTGCCGTTGCCAGGAAACAAAGTTTTGCGTTTTTCATGATGTATTTGTGTTTTGGGAAAGGAAAGAATCGGCCCAAGGTAAACATAAAAAATCAAAAACGCAAGTAAACCGTCAAAATAATTATTTCATAAAGACAAAGTAGACCGCGAGTACGAGGCACACGGCGGCGGCCAGGTGGTTCCATTGCAGCGATTCGTTGTGGAAGGCCAGGCTCGAAAAGACGGCAAAGACGGTGAGTGTGATGACCTCTTGTATTACTTTGAGTTGTACCAGGGTGAAGGGTCCGCCGTTTTCCTGGAACCCGATGCGGTTGGCCGGTACCTGGAAGCAGTATTCAAAGAGGGCGATGCCCCATGAGAGCAGTATCACACCGAAGAGAGGCCAGTTCGATATGAGTTTCATATCTTGCAGTTTGAGGTGGCCGTACCAGGCGAATGTCATGAAAATGTTCGATACGACGAGCAGCAGTACAGAGTATATTCCTTGCATGGTTTAAAGGGTATTATAAATGTATATAAAGATGTGTGTAAGAATTTCAGATGGGGTCGGAGTTGTTTTCTCTCTCTCTGCGGGAGGGGAGCGGACGGGGCAGGTACTCCTCCTGTATGTGGGTCATGCTGTTCCACAGGTGGCCGCGCAGTTGCGGGCTGATGGCTTGCAGCTGGTGCAGAATGTTCCGTATTTCGGGGCGGTGCGAGCTTTTCTCATAGGGGCAGCTCTTCTCCTGCCGGGGATAGTGGCCCGAGCGGCTCAACTCCACAAGGTCGTTCTCGGCGATGAGGCAGAGCGGGCGGATTATTGTCATGTCGAATTTCTTCATGGCCAGACGGGGAGGCATGGTGGCAAAAGAGCCTTGGAAGGCCATGTTCATGAGCAAAGTCTCGAAGAGGTCGTCCTGGTGATGGCCGAGGGCTATCTTGTGGCAGCCTCTCTCCCGGGCGATGTCGAAGAGTGCCTTGCGCCGATACCAGGAGCATAGAAAGCAGGGCGTCTTGCGCCGGTCGGTCGACGGGTCAAAGGCGGTCTCCCGCTCCACATACTCGATACCGAATGCTGCGCAATGTTCGCGCAGGGTCGACGTGTCGCTGTGGTAGGCGATGTTGCTCATGCGTATGTGGGCGGCCGTGAGGGTGAACCGTGGCGCAAAGATGCGGGAACGCCGGCCCAGCAGTTCGACCAGTGCCAGCGAGTCTTTCCCGCCCGACAGGCCGATGAGCAGGTGGTCGCCCTCGTCGATGAGGCCGTAGTCGTCGATGGCTTTCTTTACCTGGCGGTCGAGACGGCGCAGCAGAATTTCCCGTTCGGGCGATGAGGATTGGAGCATGGCTTTGAGTTTTGCGGCTGCAAAAGTACGCAAATTTTCATATCGTTATCGGGGTGCCAACTCTTTTTTCGTGTCGATACATGGCTCGTTCCCCTGTTTGGTGCCGGTGTAAAAAAAAAGGGCGAAGACGTGCAAGCTCCGTCTTCGCCCGTGTTGTTGTCGCGCTGTCAGCGTCAGTAGGTTACGACAATGCCGCCGCTGAACCACCCCTCGGGCATCTTCAATCCGCCGAAGTCGCAATAGCGGGTGGCGGTAATGTTGTTGCCGTCGAGATAGATGCGCAGGTGGCGCCGTTCCCACGAGAGGCGGGCGTCGAGCAGGGCATAGGTGTCGTATCCGGTGCGTTGGCCCGAGGCGTCGATATAGTTTCCGTTACGGTCGTAGACGCCGCCGATGAGCGTGAGGGTCATGTATTTCAAGAAGTGAACGCTCACGGTAGCCGTAGCTTTGTGCCGCATGTTGTCGAGCGCATATTTTGAAATGTAGTCGCCGCTCTGCTTGTCGGTGGTGAGGTAGGCATAGGAGAGGGTTGCCTGCCTGAGAAACCCTTTGCCGTAGTAGCCGCCCGTCCATTCGACACCCAAGGTGCGGAGGCGGGTGAGCTGCAACGATTCCCATTCGCTGTCGGCGCTCTTCTGTACCCAGTCGATAATGTCTCGTCCGTCGCGGAAATATACCTCGGCCGAGGTTCTCCAACCACTCTTCTCATAGGAGCCGCGCAACCGGTAGGTCGTAGCCTTCTCGGGTTTGAGATGGGGGTTGCCTATGTATCCGGTTGTCGTGTAGTAGAGGTCGGTAAACGAGGGCAGTCGCATCGACTGTACGGCGGCGATGCCGATGTGCAGGCCGTCGACAGGGCGATATCCGCCCGAAAGGCTCCAGATGGGGGTTGTCTCGCCGGGCGAGAATACGCAGCCGGCCGAGCCTTCGATGTCGAAGCGGCCCAGTTGCTTGATGTGCCGCACGCGCAGGTCGCCGCTGTTCTGCCTCTTTCCGTTGGTATAGTAGGCGTCGCTCTCACCTTTGACCCGCCGGGGGGTACTCAGCGGCTCGCCCAGCACCGAGCTGAGCAGGTGGTCGTACCGGTAATCGGCATATAGCGATGTCTTTCCCCACAGCCACGAGTAGTCGGCCCGGAGAGCCAGCCCCAGACGGTCGGTGTTGTGGTAGTTGAACGGTACGATGGAAGCCTCGCCCTTTATCAGCTCAAACCGGTCGAAGTTTTTACGGTAGCTGATGCTCGACTCGATAAAGAAGCGCCCGAGGCTTTTTTGCCAGCGGAGCGAGGAGAGGAATGTGCGGGTAGCCTCGTATTGGTCGGGATATTGGAGCGAGTAGAAGCCGTTGGCTCCGAAATCTCGTGTCTGCCAGCCCGACTGGAAGTCGAAGTACCCGGCCCGACGGCTGTCGTAGCCGACCCGCACGAAGGCGTTGTAGTTACGGAAGTCGGTGTTGCGCGTGTATCCGTCCGAGGCCCGGTATGAGCCGGCGCCGAAGAGCGTGAACCGTCCATGGGTTACTGCTCCCGAGAGGTTGCCGTAGGCATAGCCATATTGCCCGCCCGAGATTTCGGCCCGCACATAGGTGGGCCGTAGCGGTTGGGTACGGATATTGACCGCACCGGAAAAAGCTCCGATGCCGGCAGTGCCGTCTTCGATAGTGATGTCGGATACAATGTCGAGGTCGATGGGCAACGAGTGGCTTTGGTGCCCGGTGCGGGCATCGGAAAAGTCGATGCCGTTGAGCATGACGATGGTTTGGTCAAACGAGCCTCCCCGTACCGAGATGTCGGCCTGTACGCCTTTGCTCCCCCTTTCCCGCAAGTCGACAGAGGGGCAGAGCCGCAAGGCGGCCTCGATGCTTTGCAGCGGGGCGGTCGCCGCCTCGCTTCTGTCGAGAACAGGTATGGGCAACACCGCCGTGCGGGTGGGGGGGAGTATATTCCCTGTAACCACCACTTCGCTGATGTCGAGTTCCTTTACCGAGTCGGTGTCGAACTGCTGGGCAAAGGTTTCGGTCGGTGTAGAGAGCAAGACGAGCGACATCGAGCAGGAGAGAACCCCGATGGAGACCTCATGATGGAGGCTCGCAAAGGCGCCGAATTTTTTCCGGCTCCACCTCCTCCACCGTTGCGGGCAGAGGGCGGGTCTTGATGCAGAATGTTTTTTCATCTTGAAAATATGGATTGTTTAGGTTTGTTACAGTCGGCCGGCGGGCTTGCTCCGCCCCGGCTGTTTCGGCTGCAAAAGTAGGACATATTTGCCGAAAAATCGTTATCTTTACTTCCGAATGCCATACTCTTTTTGAATATGTCTGTCCAACATGTTGTAACGCAGAAATTTATGATGCCGGCTACGCTCTACCTGCGCTTTTTGCTTACCGCATTTCTCCGGCGCAACTGGGCTTGGGGCATCGTTATCGTCTCGTTTTTTGTGGGGTTGGGATATTTTACCGACCAGGCGGTGTATGTGGCTGTGATACTTTTCTTCGCGGCCATTCCTGTGGGGATATTCCATTTCTTTGTAACACGGCTCACCCGTCCCGACGAGCGTCGGGTACTGCGCGAACATTCTGCCACCATCGACCGGGGAGGCATTGTCCTGACCTATGACGACGGCTTGTCGCTCTACTATCCGTGGGAGTCGATACTGTCGTGTACCTCCAAACGTCGCTATTATCTCCTGGTTCTTGACGAGGAACCTCCCTTCCTGTATTTGCCCAAGGAGGCTTTCGAGGGTGAGGAGGCTTGTCGGGCTTTTGAAAGACTGGCCTTGTCTATCGAATCGGGAGAGGCGTAGTTGTTTTATCGAAAAAAAGTTTATCTTTGTGAAGAATAATCCCGTGATTTGCTATGAAAAGACTCTGGCTGACCGTTATCTTCCTTGCATCTGCCCTGTTTGCTCTTGATGCGCAGACTCTCGAAGATGCCCGCAATATGTACCGGGCCGGGCTCTATGAGGAGGCCCTGCCTATCTTTGAGAAAAATCTCAAAAAGAAGCCAAAGACCCCTTCGCTCAATCAGTGGTACGGCGTGTGCCTGTACGAGACGGGCCGGAAAGCCGAAGCCGAGAAATATCTTAAAATCGCAGCTTCGGGCAAGATACCCGAGTCGTACCGTTACCTGGCCGGTGTATGTTTTGAACAGTATCGTTTTGTCGAGGCCGTGAATTATTTTTCGCGCTATATCGGTTACCTCAGTAACCGCAAGGACGGGGCTGCCGATGTATCGACGTATGAACTGTGGGCTACGCAGGCCGAGCTTGGAGCGCAGATGCTCTCCAAGGTGCAGCGTGTGCAGGTCATTGACAGTATGGTGGTCGACAAGGATGATTTTTTCCTGCATTATAAGTTGTCGCCCGAGGTTGGCTCTCTGCACACCTACGAAAGTCTGGTAGGCGAGGAGCGTCCCGAGGCGGGCCCCGTGTTCCAGGCCCAGCGGCGCGACAAGATTCTCTATGCCGTGCCCGATGGTGATGCCGGCTATGAAATCGTCTCCCGCATACGCCTTGGCGATGGTACTTACGGCGAAGAGGAGTCGCTCGACGACATGAATACCCTCTATGACGAGAACTATCCCTTCCTGCTTACCGATGGCGTTACCCTCTATTTTGCCTCCAATGAGGAGGATCGCACATTGGGCGGCTACGATATTTTTGTTTCCCGCTACAACATCAACACTTACGAATTTTCCATTCCAGAGCCGCTGCCCATGCCGTTCAACTCGCCCTACGACGACTATATGATGGCTGTCGACGAGGTCAATCGTGTCGGCTGGTTTGCCAGCAACCGCTACCAGCCCGACGGCAAGGTGTGCCTCTACATCTTTATCTACGAAGAAGAGCCGGAGTTCCTGGCTCCCGATGAGGCTCCCGAACGGCTCCTGCCGTTGGCCCGTCTCTCCTCGATACGCGACACCTGGGCCGAAGGTGCCGATTACCGGCCTTTGTTGGAAAAGATAGCCCGTATGCAAACGCCCCGCGAAGAACGTCCGGCCCGCAATGCCATGACCTTTGTCGTTTCCGATGGCGTTGTCTATACCTCTCTCTCCCAGTTCAAGAACAAGACGGCGCGAGACCTCTATGTCAAGTCCCGGGAGTTGCGCCGGCTGATATCGGCCAGTGAGAATGAACTCGGCCGCCTGCGCGAAGCCTATGCCGCCGGGAAGAATCTCTCCGAGACGGCAGCCCGTATACAGGAATTGGAAAATCTCCTGCAAACGCTCTATCCCCAGCCCGACGACTATGAAAACCAGAGCCGTCAGGCCGAGATGTCGCATCTGTTGCAGGGTAAATAGATAGAAGCAGCCCTCCTCACAAGTCAAGAACCTTTACATTCTAATATCGCGAAAATTATGGATTTATTTGTATTACTTGTCGTGGCACTCTGTATCGTGGCTCTGGCCGTGTTTTTCTACTTTGTGCCCTTCCTGTTGTGGATATCGGCGCTCGTGTCGGGCGTGCATATATCCCTGGTGCAACTCTTTCTGATGCGCATACGTAAAGTACCGCCCCAAATTATAGTGCGGGCGATGATTGAAGCCCACAAGGCCGGCTTGAAGTCGATTACCCGCGACGAACTCGAAGCCCACTACCTGGCCGGTGGTCGGGTAGAGCGCGTGGTGCATGCTCTCGTGTCGGCTGCCAAGGCCAATATCGATCTTGGTTTCCAGATGGCTACCGCCATCGACCTGGCCGGCCGCGATGTGTTTGAGGCGGTGCAGATGTCTGTCAATCCCAAAGTCATCGATACCCCACCCGTGGTAGCTGTGGCCAAAGACGGTATACAGCTTATCGCCAAGGCCCGTGTTACGGTGCGTGCCAATATCAGGCAGTTGGTGGGTGGTGCCGGTGAAGATACCGTGCTGGCCCGTGTAGGCGAGGGTATTGTGTCGTCGATAGGTTCGTCGGAGTCGCACAAGTCGGTGCTTGAAAATCCCGATTCCATATCGAAACTCGTACTTAAAAAAGGTCTTGACTCGGGAACCGCTTTTGAGATTCTCTCCATCGATATTGCCGACATCGATATAGGCAAGAACATCGGTGCCGGTCTGCAAATCGACCAGGCGCAGGCCGACAAGAACATTGCCCAAGCCAAGGCCGAGGAGCGTCGTGCCATGGCCATCGCCCTCGAACAGGAGATGAAAGCCAAGGCCCAGGAGGCCCGGGCCAAGGTTATCGAGGCCGAAGCCGAAGTACCCCGTGCCATGGCCGAAGCCTTCCGGTCGGGAAATCTTGGAATCATGGATTACTACCGCATGAAAAATATAGAGGCCGACACCTCGATGCGCGACGCCATTGCCAAGCCGTCGGGTGGAACCTCGGCCAAGTAAGTTAATTTTTATGTATAAAGAGGCGGGAAACTTAATGTTATCCGCCTCTTTATATAAATATCGGTGAGGATATTTCGTTCAAGGTGGCTTTTTTAGCCAATAAAGGTTGAAAATAGTCTTTATTTAGTGAAGTTTCTGTTTTTTCATTTTTTATGTAGATGTAACAAATAAATGATATTGCTAATTTTGGGTTATAACTTCTTAAACAAATATACCATGAAACACGCACACATTATCGTGGCAGCTTTGTGCTCCATAACATCTTTGTGGTCTCTATCAGCACAAACTGTACACACAATCGGCGATTCTACGATGGCCGACTACAACGAGTCTACCACCGACCAGCGAGGCTGGGGGCAGATGTTCCAGCAGTTTTTTGATGAAACCATAACCGTTAACAACCGGGGGAAGAGCGGTGCCAGCAGCAAGAGCTTTTACAAGGAGAGCGCATACTGGCCGTCGGTGAAGAAACAGATAGCCGAGGGCGATTATGTCATTATACAATTTGCGCATAACGACGAGAAGACCGGCGGTATGGACGGCGACTCGGTGCGTGCCAAGACCGGCGATATGACGGTCGATTACCGCGGAACGACGCCTCAGGGTACTTATAAGGAATTTCTGCGGCGCTATGTCGACGAGACCCGGGCTTTGGGGGCTACCCCCATACTGGTGTCGTCGATGTGCCGGAAATATTTCTCGGGCAACACCATACGCCGTAACGGGCGCCACGACCTGGGCGACTCTTTCTCAATTCTCAACGACGACGGAACCATATCGACGGGGAATAAGATTCCCGAGAGTGACCGTTCGATGGACTACTCCTATGCCATGAAACAGGTGGCCGAGGAGATGAATGTTCCCTATATCGACCTTACCACCAAATCGGCCGAGTTGTTTATCAGCTATGGCGAAGCCGCTTGCACCGAGCTGCTGTTTAAGGAAAACGACAATACCCACCCCATTGCCTTGGGTGCCACCCTTATGGCCCGCATTGTAGCGCAGGAGATGGCTGCACAGGGTATTCTCGCCGATCATATCCTTCAAAATGCCGATTTACTGGTCAATCCCACCTCTCTTGATTTTGGCCGGGCTTACACCGGGCAACAGCTAGTACGAGAGGTTTCGGTGTCGGGTTTTGACTTGTCTCCGACAGCCGGCTCATTTTCGGTGACGGTCTCAGAGGGATTTGACTTGTCGATCAACGGGCATGATTATGTCTCGTCGACTAACATAGATTATCAAGGGGGAAATCTCGATTATACCCGTCTCTATGTGCGGGCGACCGTCTCCGGCGTGGGAAACATGGTTGGCTCATTGGAACTTTCCAACGGAAACTATACCAAGAGTATTCCGTTGATGTGTGAAGGCATCGAGCTTGCAGGTGGAGAAGAGGTCGTTCTGCAATGGCCGCTCGACAAAGACGACTCCTATACCCTCACGGGACCGGCTGTGGCTGAGCCGCAAAGTTGGAGCGAGATGACAGTGCAGCGCTATGCTTCACCTAATGCCAATACGGTGTGGCCCGAGTGGAGCGGCCTTGTCAACGGTCAACTGACGCAGCGCAATCTGATTGTCGGCGAGGTATGGCCGGCCGGAGAGATAGATGAGGTGTCGACTCGTTACATACAGTTCGGTATCACTGCCTCCGAAGGTACTGTATTGCATATCGACTCGATAGGCCTTTATGTGTGCGGAGCCGGTGGTAACGGCATGCGCTGTCGTGTTTCCTACTCGACCGACCCCGACTTTGCCCAGGCCGTATCTATTGCTGAATACACCTCTTCGATGGTGGCCAATACCATGTATGCCGTGCAGTACCAGCCTGTCGTGGAGTTGCAGGCCGGAGAGACGCTGCTCTTGCGCGTCTATCCGTGGTACAGCTCCCAGGCGACGGGCAAGACCATCTGTCTGAGCCATGTTACGTTGCACGGTGTTGCCTCTTCGGTATCTTCGGTCGATGAGACACCGGTTTCAGACGCTTTGTTGTCGCAGGTGCTTTATTACGATATTTACGGAAGACTTTTGCCTGTTGCCCCTAAGCATGGCATCTATTTCAAGAAAGAGATTTATTCTGACGGGACAAACCTCGTGACCAAACTCATTCGATAACTCCATATAACAAATATACTCTTAAATTTTTACTCCATGAAAAAATGTGCTTTTTGGTGGCAGGTACTTGTGCTGGCTGTCATGACGATGCCCCTTGCTGCATCGGCGGCTTCCGGCGAATGGTATATTCATTGGCCACTCGATGAAGGCGTGGCTATCCACACGGCTACGCGTAGTGACAAGTCTCTCTTTGCCTATGACATGAATGCTACCGGCAGTAATGTCCCCTATTTTGCCATGCGGGAAACCAACGGCATCAAGTTTACCCAGTTCCAGCCGGTGACACAAAGTTCTTCGCCCACCGAGAATGATAAGATAACATTCACGTTCAAACCGCAAGTGGGTGTGACCTTTACCCCGACTCAGGTTTCGCTCAATGGTTGCCGATATGGTACGAGCGGCGGAAATCTTGATATTTATCTGGTTTGTGGTGACCAACGTATCAATTTGGTAAAAGGGGCAAATCCTAACCGTAATGATGAGACGTCGCATTACTCTTTTGATGTTACGACGGTCAATGGCACGAGTGAAGAGGTGACCCTCGAAATATATTTGTACAATCTGGCATCGAACAAGCAGGTGGGCCTGGCCAATATCAAGCTGGCCGGAACATTTGAGGGTATTCCCGAAAGTGTTCCCGTATATAGTCTCGTAGCCAAACCCAATTTGGACGGGGCCGGAACCATCAAGCAGATACCCTTGGGAGACTCTTTCAATGCCAATACACAGGTTACATTAGAGGCTGTCGAGAATTTCGGCTATGATTTTATAAACTGGACCGATGGGGACGGTCAGGTGGTGGCCGAGACGCCGCTCTTTGTTCATACACTGACTTCCGATGCAGAGTTTACCGCCAATTTTGAACCGGTGAATACCTATGTGTTGAATTTGACGGTTGAGAATGCTAATGATTATTACATTCAGTTGTCAAATCCGGGTGTGATGGTTGATGGAAAACGCATGTATGAAGAGGGTACCGAGGTTTCTCTTACGGCATGGGCCAACGAGGTGTATACGTTCCTCAATTGGGAAAATGCATCTACCGAGACGACACGTACCATCAAGATGACTTCCGATATCGATGTCGTGGCTACATTCGGAAATCAACCGTTTATTTGCGGCTGGGATTTCTGGAATGCCGGTGGAGCTGATCGTATGGGAGATATTTACAACGAGTCGACCAATGCCGGTATGCTTACCAAGCGCAATCTGGCCGGAGATACCAAGGGAGCCCTTGATCGCAGTGCCCTGTCGAACAATCCTACCTACGAAGGTCGTTATGCATGGGTCAATTGGGCAACGATAGCCGAGAAATATTATTTCGAGGTATCACTCTCATCGACGACCTATTATAATATACGAGTCTTGTCAAAGATGCTTTGCTCGTTCAACGGTTATTCGGTGCAGTTGCTCCAATACTCTACCGATGGCGAAAACTTCACCACAGCTGATACCATTAGAATTACCGAATCCAAGAAATGGATAGAGAGTGAGATTAAGTTGCCCGAGGCTGCCGAGAATCAGGAAAAACTGTGGATTCGATGGTATCCCGATTATGAATCTCCGCTTATAGGAACTCCCGGCGACCAAGACGGAACCTCAATCTGCGACATCTTTATTCTGGCCGATCAGATTGCTCCCGATGATTTCGAGGCTCCTCTGTTGTTGTCTACTATTCCGGCCGACAAGGCTGCCGATGCAATGGCAAAGGGCTCCATCATTCTTAATTTCAACGAAATTGTAAAAGCCGGAAACGGCACTGTTACCCTTGATGGTGAACCGTTGACCGATGTAACCATCAGCGGCAGCTCGGTACTGTACCGTTATGCCAACCTCAACTATAACACAACTTACACGGTCGATATTCCGGCCGGAGCCATAGTCGACCGTTCGGGTAACTCTTTTGCCGGTGCTTCATTTACCTTTACGACGATGGACCGTCGTCAGCCCGAGGCCCGACTGTTCGATGCTGTTGTAGCGCAAGATGGCAGTGGCGATTATCTTTCTGTGGCCGAAGCTGTCAAGGCAGCTCCTGCCGACCGCATTGCTCCGTGGCTCATATTTATCAAGGAGGGTTACTACAAGGATCATATCGAAATTCCCGAGAACAAACCGTATATTTATCTTATCGGTCAGGATAAAGAAAAGGTAACCATAACCGATGATAAACTGTCTGGTGGCGAGAATGCCCTGCATGTGAGTCAAGGTGCCACGGTTGTTGTTCAAGCGCCCAATTTCTATGCCGAAAATATATCGTTTGAGAATGAATATGGCGTGAAACAGAATGCCGGTCCGCAGGCTTTGGCCCTCTTTACCAACAACGACCGTGCCTGCCTGTATAATTGTAAGTTGCGTTCGTATCAAGATACTTATCTTACCTCTACGGCCTCCGATTCACATCGCCATTATCTCAGAGAGTGCCTTATCGAAGGTGGAGTAGACTTTATTTACGGTGGAGGCGATGTCTATTTCGACGAGTGTACCCTTAATATTGTACGCACCTCAGGCGGATATATCGTGGCTCCTTCGCATGGATCGTCGACCAAATGGGGGTATGTATTTGACCACAACACCATAACTGCTCCTACAAATCCGCCTTCGGCTACCGATGTGTGGTTGGGCCGCCCGTGGCACAACGCCTGCAAGACAGTATTCCTCTATACACGTTCCGAGATTACGATACCGGCGGCCGGCTGGTATGAGACCATGGGCACGATACCGGCTATCTTTGCCGATTACAAGACGACCGATGCCGATGGTAATCTGCTCGACCTGAGCAACCGCCGCGATACCTACTATTATGTCGACGACAATGGCGAGAGGGTATATGGCACGGCAAAGAATAGTTTGACCGATGAGGAGGCAGCTACTTATACCTATGCCAATGTGTTGAATGGCAGTGATTATTGGAATCCGCGAGAACTGATGGAGACTGTGGCCAAACCCGAGGGATTGACTTTCACCGAAGATAATGCGCTCTCATGGACAGCCGTCGACTATGCCATGTGTTATGTTGTACTTTGCAACGACAAGGTTGTGGGCTTTACTACGGAACCTGCGTATACGCCGACGCAATGGGTTGAGACCGACGTCTATCGGGTACAGGCTGTCAATGAATATGGTAGTCTCGGAGAACTTTCAGATCCGCTTTCGGCATCGTCGGGCGTCGCTCTGTCGCACACCGATGAAGACTTTGAAATTTTAAGGGCAGATGGCGGTATTGTGGTGAGAGGGTTGATGCCCGGTTCTCGCATGGAGGTGATTACTACCGGAGGAGTGATTCTTGTCTCGAAAGTAGTTAGCTCGACCGATTGTGCGATTCAACTTCCAACTCCTGGCGTTTATTATGTACGGGTAGATGGAGTTGTGCGTAGTTGTGTATATTGAGATTGATTCCTTTTTATACTCTATGAGCGAGGCTGCCTTTATTGGGCAGCCTCGCTCTTTATATGGTTCGAAGGTTAATAGGCAAGAATATTCCACAGTTCGCGTATGCGCTTTTCGGGGTCCCATTTCCCGCCAAAGGTCCAGGCGGCGGTTATGCCGTAGAAGGCCGGTGCGTGTTCGGCCTCGTTCAGATTGTTGTTCAGCCAGCCGCTGTTTCCGCCTTCGCGGTAGCAGCCATAGTAGTAGGTGCGCTGTCCCCAGGGGCAAGGGTCGAGAACCTTGTCGGTGTAGGCATACCCGATGTTGTTGTCGAGAATCTTGTCCGACATCCGGCAGTGTATCAGGAAAAATTGTGCGTCGTGGTGGTAACGGCCGAGTATGGTGGGCGACTGTGCGTCGAATGAGGAGTTGGTAATGACCAGTTTCTTGCTCTTGTCGCCGCGGCCGTCGTGCCAGATAATGGCTCTCCCGTCGCCGTAGAAGTGGCAGCGTGTGGCATAGCACCAGCCGCGTGGACAGAGAAAGTCGACTCCGGGGCATCGCAGGTACAGGTCGGCGTGGTAGTACATGCCGTTGCCGCCTCGTGCCCAAAGGGCGAGGGCGTCGTTGCCGTCGGCCCAGATGTTGCAGTTGATGACGATGGTGCGGGTGGCTCTTCCGAAGAGAGCCATCTGATGGGTGGTGGTCTTTTCGACGGTCGTTCCGTAGTTGTTGTATATGGTCAGTCCGCTGATGATGCAATCGTCGGCACCGTCCTGCAACACGACGACGCCGTTGCCTACGGGTTTGCCGCGATACTCTTTGATGGTGCGGCTCTTGGCGGTCTCGGCGTAGACGATAATGGTGCTGTCTCGCTGCTCGCCCACCAATACAACGTTGGGACGGTCGATGATGACCTTTTGGTTATAGGTGCCTTTACGAATCAGTACCTTGAAAACGACTGACGGGTCGGCCGGCGCTTTTTCCAGGGCAGCCTGTATGCTTTCGCCCGGATTGACGATGACGTCGAATTGGCTCCGGTCGATGGTCGGCCGGCGGTACATGTCGATAAGTCCGTTCTCGTTGGCTCCTGGGGTATGGAGGCTGATGGCGACTTTGTTCTTGGGGTCATGACGGTCGGCCCACTGGTCGTAACGCTCGAAAAGTTCGGCCGGCCGGTTGTTGAACCAGCTGTACCCGTTGCGGCGTTCGTAGCCTATCTCTTCCAGCCGGCGGCGAGGTATGCCGTCGCGGTCGCAGACGTAAGGTTCGGTATATTTCAAGTCGTAGTACCTGGCCCATATAGGCGCTGCTTTCGGGTCGCTGACGAGGCGGGTCGTGCGCAGGGCTCTGTTTCTTCCCGCGCGCTCACACCGCACGCCGGTGAGTTTGTAGGTGTCGAACCATTTCATGGCTTCGTGTATGGAGGCCTTCACCCGGGCATCGGGGTGGGAGAGCGACATGAGCAGAGCCACGATGTGGGCGCTCTCCTGCGGGCAGTACGAGGGTAACTCGTAGGCGCGGGCCGCAGCTGGTTTCAAGGTGATGTGGTCGTATTGCTGGCACCAGATGGTGGGTTGCCCGTCGACGACAATCTGTGTGGCAAGAATACATTCGATACCCTTGTCAAAAGCCTTTTTGATGCGTTTTTTCATGGCCCGGTCGATGAGCCCCTTGTCGTAGGGTTCTTGTTCGTTCATGATGCTGCGCAGCAACGTGAGTGTATTGACCATGGCATCGTCGTTGAATGTGATGTGGTACTGGTATCCCCGTTTCTCGGGCCAGAACTGGGGCCACCCTCCATTCTCGTACTGGCCGCTGAGCAGGTATTCGACGCCGGCACGAAAGGCATCGCGATAACGTGTCTCTTTTGTGGCCCGGTAGAGACGGGCCAGAAAGGTCATTTGCGAAGTGGTGGCGTTGTTGTCGATGGTTGAGTCGTTGCGACGGTTCTTTTCCTTGATGACAGCATCCAGCTCTTCCTGGCTCATATCCCGTGTCATGTCGATATTCTTGGGCCACCCGCCGGTGCAGCGCTGGTAGGCGATTATCTGGTCGCCGATGCGGCGGGCCTCCTCGGTTTTGAAAAATTCGGGATTACGCTCTCGCAGAGAGACTCTCCTTGCTGGTGCTTGTGCAATGGCCGAGGTGGATATCAGCCATACACACAGCAGATATACCGCCAGACCCATTTTTTGAATCGATGACGTTTTCATGGTAATGAGGTTTTAGATATCGATTAGATATCTGCCGGTCGGGAAAGTTTAATCGGTCTGCCCCCTTTTTTTGAAAAGAGGACGGAAAAAACAGGTGTGGATTATTTTACACGCAGAATGTCGGCGGGACGATTGGTGAGCAGCGCGGCCAAGTCGGAAAACGAGCTGTAATACGACCCGTAGAAATGTTGGGTACGGGCCAGGGTGTAGAGTTCGACAACGGCCTCTTTCATGCCGGCCGTTGAGTGGCGGTCGGCCCTGACGGGTGAGGTAAAGATGCGTGCCCCGTAGCGAGACCGCAGTTCCGCTTTTACCTCTTCGCTGTCGGTGGCCAGGTAGAAGAGCGTGTCGGGGTGCTGCGACAGTTCGTCGTCGATTTTCTGTGTAAAGAGCGCGAGCGGACTCTCTGCGATAGAGACCCGGTTGTCGGTGCGGCGAATGTGCAGCCCCACCGTGCGGGCGGTGAAGGCCGTGCAGCGTTGGGCTATCAGTGCAGCGATTTCGTCGGTGGGGACAAAGAGTGTCCTGAACCACTCCTTGTCGGTCTTATAAAATGAGAGCCCGCTCTCGATGAGGCAGTTGTGCCCGGATACCCGACGTTGCAACGCTTCTCCGTCGTCTTTCAGCCGGCACAACTCTACATCGTAGAGTCGCGGTGCAAAATGTCGCTTCTGGTAAAAGGCGGAGAGGAAAAAATTCCTTTTCAGGGGGACATTGTATTTGACCCGTGCATCGGCTTTGCGGCATTCGGTAAGAGCGATGTTGTGCCCAAGCGGGCGAAACAAGGTATTGAAAGAGCAGTTCAGGTCGTGGTTGCGGAGCCACACCACGTGGAGCGGCATACCCGTGTCGAGAGCCAGGGTATAGCCCGATACGATGGCCCGCATTCGGTTGGCCAGACCACCGAGCGGGACGAGGGTGATGGCGGGTGTGGTTGTCATGGCGTTTGCTGTTCGGTCTTGTTCTTGCGGCGGCGCAACCACGAGAACCATTCGCTCCATTTGTTGAACTCCTTGCGGTACATGATACCCACCCCTTGTGTGGTGAGGGCCGATTTTATGTAGTAGTTCTTGTCGTTGTAGTGGTTGTAGGCTTTCAGTCGTATGTTTCCGCTCTTGTTCAACAGATATTCCAGGTCGAAGTCGCCGATGAAGGTGTTGTTGTTGACGGCATTGTCGCGGTAGCCTATGTTGCCGTTGATGATGAGACGGTTGTTGAGCAGCTGGCTCGACAGGGCTACTTCTACTTCCACATCGGAAAAGTCGCCCTTGTCGCTGCGCAGGTTGGTACCGATGTTGACATTTTCGTTGATTTGGCCCAGCAGGTTGTTGAGCTGGCTCGAAAGAGCCGAGGAGGCTACCGATACCAGTTCGTTGTTACGGGTCTGGCCCACGTTCATGTAGTCGGGGGTATAGAATTTGCTCAGGGCCAGCAGATAGATAATCTGCCGGTTGACCATGTCGTCGGTGCTGATGATACTGCGTATGCGGCGGTCGATGTCTTGCGTTACCGTGGGAAATTCAAGGTCGAAACGGAAGTCGGGCTGTTGCAGGTTGCCTGTGAGGTAGAGCATGGCGCGTACGGGAATGGTGGTACGGTTCAGGTCGGGCTCGGTGGCGAAACTCTCGTCGAGGTCTTCGAGATTGGCCGAGAGGGCATAGTAGGCCTCGATGTTGAGATTGGCATTTTGCGGGGCACCCGAGAAGGATATGCTACTGCCGGTTTTTATGATAAAGTCTTTGGTGATGAGGTCTTGCAGGCTGAAATTGTAGTTACCCTTGTCTACGGTGTAGGTTCCGTAGAGTTTCATGTCGGAGAACGTATTGTATTCGAGCCGTATGTTGCCGCTGCCCGTGGCGTGTATCATGTCGCCGGTGGCGGGGTCCATGAGCAGGTTCATCGACATCTGGGGGTTGACATCGATTTGCAGGTTGAGCGAGAGCAGGTGCGACGATGTCTCCGGCAGGACAGCCGACAGGGGCGGCCGCTCTTCCTTTGATACATTTTTGTGGAGGGTGCGCGAGCGGTCGACAAAGGTGATGAACTGATACTCTTCGGCCTCGGCGTTATCCGAGAGGACAAAGGTGAATTTCGACCGGTCGCTGGTCATCATGTTGATGTCAATACCGGTGTATTGGGTATTTCCTTCGATACTGACCGAGCCACTGCCGTACACCTTTCCGTAGTATACGTTATTCTGCTTCTCGGTTGTGTTGTAGACCAGCATATCGGATATATCCGAGGCACTCAGCGAGTATTCGATGTTTTTGAAGTGTCGGTGCCGCATGATACCGTTTACTTTGCCCAGGTGGTTGTCTTCGCCGGCCAGGGTCATGTTGTCGATGATGATGGCATCGGGGGTGAGGCGTATCGAGTCGGAGATATAGAATCGTGTGTTGAGATAGTCGATGCCGAACCCGAAGCGGTCGACCAAGGCCGAGCCTTCGACGTTGAGCGCCTTGAATCGGCCGTAGAAATTGATTTTACCGGTGGCATGACCGTCGACGTTTTTGAGTATCTTCTCGGTGAAGGGGTTGAGAAATGCCAGAGAGATGTGCTGGGCGTCGAAGTGCAGGTTCAGGGAGTCTCTGGTGGGGAAGATGTATCCGTCGACCCGTGTGTCGGGGTAGCCCGGTTGCGAGACGGTACCGTTGAGGAATATGCCCTTGTTGTCGTTGTCCCATCGGCTGAACAGGCTCAGGTCGCCGAAGGTGGCGTGGTTGTAGGAAAAATCTTTTACGGAAAACTCCTGGGTGCTGAGACGGGGCGTTCCGTTCAGCAGGTCGGCGATGACGATGTCGCCCGTTGCCTGTCCGCCGAAGACGACGTTTTTCAGGTTGAGCGCATCGAATATGTAGTCGAGGCTGATGTCGTTGAGCGAGAGGTTGAGTTTGTCGGCAGGATTTTTCGATACCTCTCCATCGATGTGCAGGTATTGTCCTTTGTGGTGTATTTCGATGCCTTTGACGCGACTTTTACCGTCGGCGATGGTGATGGTGGCCGGATTGATGTGCCATATCGAGTCTCCGATGATGATGCGGGTGGGCAGCACGTCTATGTGGCAGTCGATTGTGCTGTCGCGACCGTACAGACGGGCCGACGTACTTATTTCGCCGCAGAAGGTGGTGTCGCTGTTGTTGCTCCAATTGATACGCGATAAGATGAGGTTGTCCTTGGCTTTTGTGTCGAACGAGAGGCCGGTGTATTGGCCTTTTTTGTTGTAGGTCTGTGTGCGTAGGGAGAGATTGACGGTCGAATCGCTGTTCTCAATGCTTATCTCGTTGTTGAATAAATGCTTGGTGTTGAACATCAGGTCGGGGGCATAGACGTGCAGCCCGATACGGCGGTTGTCTCCGTCGAAGAACCCCGATATCTGAACCTGCTCTTGCAGGGTTATGGGAAGGTCCAGTGTCGACGAAAGTTCGACGCTGTTTTCGACCACGAATCCATAGCGGAAGTTGTTGCCCTCCGGCTTCGGGTGAGAAGTTCCCGCCTTGACAGCCAGGTCTGGCAGGTACATGGAGAGCAATTCCGTGAATTGCTCTTTGAGCTGTTTGAACGAATAGTTCCCTTCTATGCCTCCGTTGATGACGTCGGAGTTGACATGCAGGCGTTTGATGCTGTCGTTGTTTTCGGCCGAAATGGCGAATTGCCCGGTAGAGAACACCCGGCCCTCGTTTTCAAAACTCAGGGTGTCAATGATTATTTCGCCTTCGATGTTGTCGATGTGGTTGCCATAGAAGTTGCTGGTAATGTTGAAACTGGTTGTCGATTCGGCATATTGTGGCGCGAGATTCAGAGCCCCCAGTCTGATGTCCTGCCCTTCGGCGAATACCCGTACCATGGGGTGGGTGTCGAACAAATCAATCATGCCGATGAGGTGCAGTTTGCCATTAGGGTCGTTGATGGAGAGAATACCATCGTAATTGGTATTGTTGTAGTTGCCACTGAGAATAATGTTGCGGTAGGTGTAATCCTTGAAATCGACATGGTCGATGTTTCCTTCGACCCGGCCCCACAGGTCTCCACCGCGGGTCTGCTGGTTCAGGTTGAGTTTGATGTCGAGAGCCACGTCGCCCAAAAGCGACTCGGCGGCGAAAAATTTTCCTATTTCAAAACCGGGGGTTCTCAGTTCGCCGTTGAGGGTGAATATGTCTTCGGTCCGTCCGGGCAATATGTTCATGTTTACATTGCCTTGTATTTCACCCAGTTCGCAATAGAGAAGGCCGTCGGCATTTAATCCCTCGGGAGTCTTGTCGACCTGCCCGTTGAACTGCCAGGCTCCCAGGCGGGTAAATTGTCGGGATAGCTCGGGCCGTTCGGGAATGATTTCTTGCAGCAGGCGCGGAAGAATATCATTGCTGACATTCAATTCACTCACCGTGCCCGAGAATGACATGCCGGCCGGCCGTGAGAGCCCGATGGCCGAGGCCTTGGCCGTGAGATGAATATCGTTTCCGCAATCGATGAACAGAGAGCCCGATAGACTGTCGGGGGTGCCTTTCAGGTGTGTCTCGAAGTCTATTGTCTGTTGCACGTTTCTGATCCGGGGCACAAACGCACCGAGGTCGGCGGGCGTGATGTGCGACTCGGTCAGGTGTATGTCGATGGCACTCTTTTGGTAAAAGTCGGCCGGGGAGTCATAGGCCAGAAGGTCGGTCGAGGTCTTTTCCATCGAAATGTCGGTGTGCGGCAGGGTGATTTTGAAATTGCTGAGCACGACTTTCTCCCGATTTCCGATGAGTTTGGCTCCCAGTTTGAGCAGTGAGAATCCCGACTGTTCATCAAAACTTATTTTTCTGATGTTTACGTTGATGGAGTCACGGTCCAGCGATTTGAGCGAGACGGTGGCCAGAAAATTGCGCACCGCTATGTGGTGCGGATCGAATACCCCCGGTTGTCGCCGTGGTGCCGCGTCGACGTTGTAAAGCACCTCTCCGCGGCGGGCAAGAATGGTGTTGATTTGGGAGTGTATATCGATGGAAGAGCTGCCCTCTTTTTTGAAACGGTCGATGATAAATTGCAGGTTGAGGGGCGATGAGGCACTCTCTCGCCGGAGGTCGATTTTGAAGTCGTAGAGTTGTACGTTGGTAAATACCAGTCTTTTCTGCAACAACTCCTGCAAGGCCACCCCGGCTATGAGTTTCTGGGCATAGAGCAGGCTGTCGCCCTGCTGGTCGTAGAGGCACACGTCGGTGAGTTGTATGCGGTTGAACGGATAGACATGGCTCCCGCCGATGGTGAGGCGCGCACCAAGCAGCCGTGCTAACTCGGCTTCACCCTTGCGGGTAATTTCCCGTTGCACTGCGGGTATGTTCAGCAACAGGTAAGATACTGTTACCGAAATAAGGAATATTGTCAATACACTGACAATTAATATCTTGATGATTCTGAACAGGTATTTCATACGCCAATCAAGGACAAATTTATGATTTTTCGCAGAATAAATAAGTATATAATTCTTTTTTATTGTGTAATTTCGCCACACAAAAAATGAGCGTATGAGTATTACCGTTTTAGGCATAGAATCGTCGTGCGACGACACTTCGGCCGCCGTTATCCGCGATGGCGTGATGTTGTCGAATGTTATTGCCTCGCAAGCCGTACACGAAGCTTTCGGAGGCGTAGTACCCGAGTTGGCCTCGCGTGCGCACCAGCAGAACATCATACCGGTCGTCTCCGAGGCAATACGCCGGGCGGGTATCGACAAGACTTCGATTGATGCGCTGGCCTTTACTCGTGGGCCCGGACTCATGGGATCGTTGCTGGTAGGAACCTCCTTTGCCAAGGGCTTTGCTTCGGCTCTTGACATTCCTCTCATCGATGTAAACCATTTGCAGGCGCATGTCATGGCCCATTTTATACAGGTTGAGGGCGAGGAAAACCGTCAACCGGCCTTTCCTTTTATTTGCCTGCTGGTATCCGGCGGCAATTCGCAGATTATCAGGGTCGACAGCTATAACCACATGGAGGTGTTGGGGCAGACTATCGATGATGCTGCCGGCGAGGCGTTTGACAAGTGTGCCAAGGTCATGGGGCTCGGCTATCCCGGCGGCCCGGTTGTAGACCGTCTGGCCAAAGAGGGTAACCCGCAGGCGTTTCACCTGAGCAAACCTCACATTCCCGGTTACGATTACAGTTTCAGCGGCCTCAAAACGTCGTTTCTCTACCTGCTGAGAGACGAACTGAAAAAGAATCCCGAATTTATTGAGCAGCGCAAAAACGACCTTTGTGCCTCTTTGCAGACTACTATCGTCGAGATATTGATGGATAAGTTGCGCAGTGTCGTGAAAGATACCGGCATCAGGGAGGTGGCCGTGGCCGGTGGCGTGTCGGCCAATTCGGCGGTGCGTGCAGCCTTCCAGGACCATGCCGCCCGTTATGGCTGGAATATCTATCTGCCCCGTTTCTCGTTTACGACCGATAATGCCGCCATGGTGGCCATAACAGGATACTATAAATATCAGGACAAGGATTTCTGTTCGATAGATTTACCCCCGTTTGCCCGGGTGGCGTTGTAAAAAATAGAGACAATGAACGTAGAAGTAATAGCTATCGGCGACGAGTTGCTCATCGGTCAGGTAACCGATACCAATTCGGGCTGGATAGCCCGACAACTTAACCTTATGGGGTGGGAGCTGACCGGGGTGACTCTGGTGAGAGACAGCCGGGAGGAGATAAAGAGGGCTATCGTTGAAGCCTTCGCCCGCGTATCGGTTGTGCTGATGACCGGCGGGCTGGGTCCGACCAAAGACGACATTACCAAGAGTACCCTTTGCGAGCTTTACGGTTGCGCCTTGCACCGCGATGAGCAGGTACAGGCAATGAACGAAGCGCGCTTTGCCCACAAAGGCTTTACCATGAATGCCCTTACGCGCGACCAGGCTCTGGTGCCCGACGCCTGCACGGTCATATACAATCCGGTGGGGACGGCACCCGTCATGTGGTTCGACCGCGACGGAAAGGTGCTGGTTTCGATGCCCGGCGTGCCGTCGGAGATGCAATATGCCGTTACGCACGAGGTGTTGCCCCGTTTGCGTGCCCGTTTCTGCGACCATACGTCGGTACATCATGCCACTTGCCTGGTAAAGGGCTTTACCGAGTCGGCCCTGGCGATTTTTCTCACCGATTTTGAAAACGAGTTGCCCGCGTCGGTTCATCTGGCCTACCTCCCCAAGCCGGGGGTGATACGGTTGCGACTCACGGCTACGGGCGATGACGATGCCGAGGTGACGGCCGCTCTGAATGTCCAGTTTGACAAGTTGCTGGCTCTTCTCGGTACACACGCCTTCTGCCATGAGGATACCACATTGGCCGGAGCCTTGGGAAAAATCTTGCAGGAGAAGAATCTGACGGTTGGCACGGCCGAGAGTTGCACGGGCGGAAACATCGCTCATGAAATAACTCTTGTGCCGGGTTGTTCGGCCTATTATAAAGGAAGTATTGTATCCTATGCCAACGAAGTGAAGACCTTGTTACTGGGAGTGTCGCCCGACACGATTGCCCGCCATGGTGTAGTGAGCCGTGCTGTTGTCGAGGAGATGGCCCGTGGAGTGCAGCGGGCTTTACACGTCGATTGTGCCATAGCGACTTCGGGGATAGCCGGCCCCGACGGAGCCACACCCGGAAAACCGGTGGGTACGCTGGCTCTTGCCGTGGCTTGCGGAGAAAAGCTCACCTCTGTCATGCTGACGGCAGGCTCGCAGCGGGAGCGCAACATCGATCGCTTTACCCATTCGGCACTGTTGCAGATGATTGACTTGCTGCACCCCTGAACCCCTTCCGGAGCAGAATATCACGGAGAAAAACAATTTATTTGAAAGAAATTACGAATAAAATTTGGAGGGTATTTTCAAAATCGCTTACTTTGCACTCTGTTTTGTAAACACCCCCTCGGAAATAATAAAAATAGATACAGAGATGTCGAAGATTTGTCAAATTACGGGAAAAAAAGCCATGGTTGGCAATAATGTATCCCACTCGAAAAGACGTACCAAAAGAAGATTTAACGTCAACTTATTTACGAAAAAGTTCTATTGGGTAGAACAAGATTGCTGGATTAACTTGCGTATATCTGCCGCCGGTCTCCGCACCATCAACAAAATCGGTTTGGACGCCGCCCTCAAACAGGCAGCCAGCAAAGGTTATTTGAACGCTTAAATATAAGAGGACCTGAACATGGCAAAGAAAGCAAAAGGTAATAGAGTACAAGTAATTCTCGAATGCACCGAACAGAAAAATAGTGGTCTGCCCGGTATGTCGCGTTATATTACCACCAAAAACAGAAAAAACACCACTGAGCGTTTGGAGTTGAAAAAATACAACCCCATTTTGAGAAGAGTAACCATTCACAAAGAAATTAAATAATAAGAACCCATGGCAAAGAAAACCGTCGCATCGCTTCAAAAAGGTGAGGGCCGTACCTATTCCAAGGTGATTAAAGTTGTGAAATCGCCCAAGACAGGAGCTTATGTGTTCCAAGAAGAAATGGTGCCCAACGATAAAGTAAACGAAGTTCTCGCCAAATAAGGAGAATCTTGATATTTTATATGACCGGGGCTGCATCCAGTTGCAGCCCCGGTTGTTTTTTGCTCATAATTTCGGGGTAGGGGCCTCTGCGGATTGGCGGTGTGTCGTATGGCCGTTCGGTGAAGTTGGGTTCCGTACAAAGTCGGCGTGATAGGTGTAAAAGAAGATGTATGCAGCCCCGGTTGTCTCTTACTCAACCTGCGAGGGGGTTTGCACTCTGTGCATCAAGGCACTGCCTGTCTAACCCGAAGGGCGCCCGGAATGGAGAGGTGCGGCATATATTGGTCTCTGCTTTGCGTAGGAGCGTATAGCTCTCGGGCGGTAAGAAAGAAGCGGGAGCGCACTTTATACTGCGCTCCCGCTCTATGAGGTTTCGGGTATGGAGTATGGCCGTGAAAGGTTTGCCTGGGAATGTGGTGTTGCCCGAGGTCAGGCTGTTATCAGATAGAGGTATATCACAGCGGCAGGCGTGGCCAGCAGCACACTGTCGAGGCGGTCGAGCAGTCCGCCGTGGCCGGGCAGTATCTGTCCTGAGTCTTTGACATGAAGGGTGCGTTTCAGTAACGATTCGCACAAGTCACCCCAGGTAGAGAAGATGGCGACGATGGCACTCAGTACTATCCACTGTTCTGTGTTGAGAAACGAACATTGGGTCGACCATATCCAGCCGGCCACCATGGTAAATATCACTCCGCCGAAAAATCCTTCCCACGACTTCTTGGGTGAGATGCGCTCAAAGAGACGGTGCTTGCCCAGCAGACTGCCCACGATGTAGGCGCCGGTGTCGTTGATCCATATAAACGAGAAGAAGGCAATGACCATCAGTGCGTTGTAGGGCATCAGGAGATATTGTGCTTCGAGGGGCGGGTAGGCGATGTAGCTGAGCAGTCCCAAGGGCAATGCCACATAAATCTGTCCCATCAGCGAGAGGCTCAGCGATTTTATGGGATTCTCTTCTTTGAGGTAGAGCCGCACGACGAATGTGTAGAGCAGATAGATGATGTAGGGGCTGAACAGGTAGATGCCCGGTATTCCGGGCTGAGTGTTGTGCAGGAGAAAGAGTATGCCTACCAGATAGGTGCCGCCCAGTATGTCGGCATATAGGGCCCAGCGGGAGACATTCTCGTTGACAAGACGGTAAAACTCCAACAGTGTGAGAATGGTGCCGATAAGAATGAGCCCTCTGAACGATACTTGACTGAACCATGTCGCGCCCAGAATGACGGCGACGAACAGTAGGCCTGTAATGCTGCGGGTAATGAGATTTTTCATGCTATCAAGTTGTTTCAAGGTTATGAAAAAAGCAGCCGCAACCCACACGTTGGGCTGCGGCTGTCGATATGTTACGCTTTGACGTTGTTGTCAGATTGATTTTCGGGCGAAGCCTTTTCCTCTGTCGGTTCGGCCTTTTTCTCTTCGTTCGAAGAGTCGGCTTCGGCGGGCGATGAAGCGGTCGCCGGTTCATTTGTTACCGTCTCGTTGGCTTTTTCGGCCTCTTTCTGAGCCTGCTCGTTTACTCTCAATATCTCTTCGCTGCGCGAAGCCCACGGACGTTTTCCGAAAATCTGTTCTACATCTTCGGTGAATATCACTTCACGTTCGATAAGAACCTGGGCCAGGCGGGCATGGCCTTCGGCGTGTTCGAGCAGGATTTTCTTGGCCCGTTCATACTGTTCGTTGATGATGCGGCTCACCTCACGGTCGATAATGCGGGCTGTCTCTTCGCTGTACGGTTTGGTAAAGCCGTATTCCTGGCCGGTCGAGTCGTAGTAGGAGAGGTTGGGCAGCTCCTCGCTCATGCCGAAGTAGGCTACGATGGCGTAGGCCTGTTTGGTTACCCGTTCGAGGTCGTTGGCAGCACCTGTCGAGATGCGACCGATGAAAAGCTCTTCGGCAGCGCGACCACCCAATGTGGCGCACATCTCGTCGAGCATGGCCTCTTTGGGGGTGATTTGCCGTTCTTCGGGGAGGTACCAAGCGGCACCGAGCGCTTTTCCTCGGGGTACGATGGTTACTTTCACCAGCGGGTTGGCATATTGCAGGAACCAGCTGAGCGAGGCATGTCCAGCCTCGTGTATGGCAATGGAGCGTTTCTCCTCGGCCGTGGTGATTTTGGTGCGTTTTTCCAGTCCGCCGATGATGCGGTCGACGGCATCCATGAAATCTTGTTTCTGTACCCACTGTTTGTGTTTGCGGGCAGCGATGAGGGCAGCCTCGTTGCACACGTTGGCGATGTCGGCGCCCGAGAAGCCGGGCGTCTGGCGGGCCAGCAGGTCGATATCGACGGTGTTGTCGATTTTCACGCCGCGCAGATGTACTTTGAATATCTCTTTCCGGTCGTTGAGGTCGGGCAGCTCGACATAGATCTGGCGGTCGAAACGTCCGGCACGGAGCAGGGCCTTGTCGAGAATGTCGGCACGGTTGGTGGCGGCCAGTACGATGATACCGCTGTTGGTACCGAAACCGTCCATCTCGGTGAGGAGTTGGTTGAGGGTATTTTCCCGCTCGTCGTTTGAGCCCATATTCGGGTTACGTCCGCGGGCACGACCCACGGCATCGATTTCGTCGATGAAGATGATACAGGGAGCTTTCTCCTTGGCTTGGCGGAAGAGGTCGCGCACCCGTGAGGCTCCTACACCCACGAACATTTCGACAAAGTCGGAACCCGACATGGAGAAGAACGGTACATTGGCTTCTCCTGCCACAGCCTTGGCCAGCAGGGTTTTACCCGTGCCCGGAGGGCCTACCAATAGGGCTCCTTTGGGAATTTTTCCACCCAGTTCGTTGTAGCGCTTGGGGTTGCGCAGGAATTCGACGATTTCTTCGACCTCCTGTTTGGCCTCGGAGAGTCCGGCCACATCTTTGAACGAGACTTTGGTGGCACCCTCCTTGTCGAAGAGTTGTGCTTTGGCTTTGCCTACGTTGAAGACGCCGCCACCGCCGCCGCCACCGCCGCCCGACATGCGGCGCATGATGATGAACCAGAAGACGAACAGCAGGATAATGGGCCCGAACGACCAGAACATGTCGCCGAAGTCGCTGCTCTTTTCATATTTGATTTGGGTATCGAATCCCGACTCTTCTTTCCATTTGCTCACCTCCTGATTGAAAGTGGCGGCATCGGGAATGTTAACATAGAGTTTGGGGGTGCGGCCCAGTTTCTGGCTGTCGCTTGTGTTGAATACCTTCTGTGCGGTTGAGTCGGAGAGGAAGGCTTCGAGGTAATCTTTGTTGGTGTATACGGTGATTTGCTTGATGCCTCCATCTCGCGCTATCTGTTCAAACTCCGACCAGGTAACCTCTTTCGACGAGGAACCGTCGTTCATGTAATATACGCCTATCAGCGAGAGCGCGATAATGGCATACATCCAATAAAGGTTGAACCGGAATATCTTTTTGTTTCCTCCTTGCGGGTTGTTGTTTCCCATAAAAATGTAACTGCGGTTTTTTAAAATACTGTCAGTCTATGCTATACAAAAATCATTCCACGTCGGGTATCTCTGTCAATTTGGCATCGTTCCACAACGTTTCGAGGTTGTAGTATTTTCTCGGCTCGGGCAGGAACACGTGTACATAGATGTGTCCGTAGTCGATGACAATCCATTGAGAGTTTCGGTAGCCGTCGTAGTTGAAGGGTTTCACTTTTATCTTGTTCAGGGTGGTTTCTCTCACCGAGTCGGCAATGGCTGCCACTTGGGCCGGGGAGCCGCCCTGGCAGATGATGAAGTATTGGGCCGAAGAGGCGTTGATGTCGGAGAGGTCGACGATAACGGTCTGTTTACCCTTTTTCTCCTGTATTCCTTCGATGATGGTTTGTATCAGTTGTTGGTTTTCTTCCATGTAGATATAGTAATGCAATTTCTTTATTTGCAAAGATAAATCGAAATTCGATATGGTAAAGGGCTTTGTCCGATTTAATCGAAAATTTTAGATATATTCTATCTCTCGGGTCATCTTTTTAAGAAAATTGCATGACTTTCTTTCGGAAATATATCTATCTTTGTTGAAACGAATTTATAATCATTATTTTGTATGGAAATTAAAGGCCGTATCATTCAAGTCCTTCCGTTGCAGAGCGGCATCGGCCAGGTGAGTGGAAAAGAGTGGAAGAAACAGGAATATATTTTGGAAACGCAGGAGCAGTATCCGCGCAAGGTATGTTTTCAGGTGAGTGGCAACCGCATCGAGCAGTACCCCGTATCGGTGGGCGATGAGGTTGTGGTGAGCTTCGATCTGGAAAGTCGTGAGGCCAAGGGCCGTTGGTATACCGATGTGCGGGCCTGGAAAATAGAGCGGGTACAGTCTGCGGCTCCGGCCGGAAGCCCGGTACCGCCTCCTCCCGTCGATTTTGCGCCAGCCGAGCCGGCCGACGATCTTCCTTTCTGAGAATAAAAGGTATGGTTGCGACGCCTTTGGGTTCAGGCCCGAGGGCGTCGCTGTTTTTTTGTCTTTTGGGAGTGGTTGCGGGCTATTTGTCGGTCGATAGCCGGTCGTTTTGCAGCGACGGGAGCAACTCTTCTACCTTTCTGAACTCTTTGCTCGACAGCCAGGCACTGATGGCATCGGCCTGTTCCATAGTGTGCAGGTCGCTGCCCAGAAATTCGACCATGCCGTTCTTACACAGCCACCAAGCTACCTCTTTGATGGTTTTGCCGTAGTAGCCAGCCAAAGAGAGAAGGTTCACTTGGAAATGGCAGCCGTTGCTGTGAAGGTGATGGTATATCTCTTTGTTTTCGTGGAAATATCGGTATCGTTCGGGGTGGGCCAGAATGGGCTGGATGCCGTCGAGCATCAGCCGGAAGAGTATCTCGTCGAGGTCGATGGGGGCTTGCAGAAACGAGTTCTCGACCAGCAGCCGTTGCCCGGGCAGTGGTATCAAAGCGGTTGTGCCGGACTGGCGCAATTCCCTGAAATGTTCGTCCATGCGGTACTCGGCCGAGTATCGCACTTCCATGTCGATACCCTCCTGTGTCATCTTCGCTTTCAGGACCTGGCAGGCCGGCTCGATGGTAGCCGGAGAGTTTTCGTACACATCGTCGATGATGTGAGGCGTGGCAAAAATGTGCTTTATGCCCCATGATTGCATGGCACGGAGCAGTTGTATCGAAGTGTCGACGTCGGGCGAGCCGTCGTCGATACCCGGCAGTATGTGGGAGTGCAGGTCGGTGCTGTAAAACAGCCTGCCGGCCTCTTTTTCCTTACGGAACCATTTCATGGACTTGTCTTTTATAGTGTTAGGAACCGCCCTCGGGGAGCGGCCGTATCGGATGGCAATGGTGGAGATTCCCTTGCAAAGAAAGCAAACGGCCGATACCGGAAGAGCCTCCTTGTGCGGAAATCTCTGTCCTCGGGTCGCGCCGTGTCGCATTTTCTTATGTACAAAGATAGTGAAAGGCGAGCGCAGAGGCAAGTGAAAACCCCGTTTTCAAATTGACTATGCCGAACCGCATCCTATCTTCGTGAAACAAAGATAGTGAAAGGCGAGCGCAGAGCCAAATGAAAAGGAAGTTTTCAGATGCGGCTATGCCAAGCCGCCTCCTGTCTTATCAAAGGATAGTGAAATTGGGGCGCTTCTGCAAATGTTTTCGAGAGGCTACCCGAGGAGCGTTGCGGAAGGTCAGAAGGTGGCCGGGCCGTTTCGCGGGAGAGAAGAGCGGTTGAATCAGAAGCGCTTGCCCGGGCCTGCGACGCTGTCCGAATACAAAAAGCAGAGAAATATTTTTGTAAATCAAAAGTTATGCGTACATTTGCAGGCCATTATAAGAGTTGCACGTTTTACCACCGTGCTTTGATTTGTAAATATTTAAAAGATATACAATGAAAAAAGGAATTCACCCCGAGAATTATCGTCCCGTCGTATTCAAGGATATGTCGAACGATGAAATTTTTATTACCCGTTCTACGGTAGCTGCCAAAGAGACTATCGAAGTTGACGGTGTAACCTATCCGTTGGTAAAACTTGAAATCACCAGTTCTTCGCACCCCTTCTTCACCGGAAAACAGAAACTGGTCGATACCGCAGGTCGCGTAGACAAGTTCATGAGCCGTTACGCAAAACATATGCAGAACAAGAAAAAATAATCGGTTCTACCCCAAAAACGAGAGGCGAAACAAAAACTGTTTCGCCTCTCGTTTTTTGTGCCCTTTGTCATGGGGCGTTGGGTATGGGAGAGAGGGGGGGAGCCGTGAGCACTGGTGGTTGTCGATGCCGTATGAAATCGCAGCCCCGACATATTCGGGGTAACATGTTTTCATAACGAAAGCCGCCCGGTAGGTGTGAAATATTATGGCGTGTAGCCTGTTGTAGATGGCTCAGAAGAGACGTCCCGATTTTCGTACCCCCATCTGCACGGCCCAGTTGTTGCCTACAAGCGTTCCCGCATCGGCAGCCACACTCAGCCCGAATCGCCAGCCCTGCAATGCTTTGGGTGCATAATGGACTTCAAGCAATCCCGAAAAACCTTTTTCTACCTGGATATAGGGGACATAGGGGTTTCCCCAGCCACGTTGCAGCGAAGCCAGGAAACGGTAGTCAAATTCGCGGGTAATGTATCCGTCGATGCCTACGTGCAGAGCCTCTACCCGAGAGCTCTTGAAGCCTAGGTAGCCGTCGCCGTTGTAGCCCGGCGATAGCACGAGCGGGTTACCTATGGTGTGTCCGCGGTGCACCCAGCCATTATAGACGGCGTGCCCGTAGTACCAGTCGCCTGCGCTTACCTGTATGGGTATTTGCTGGTTCTGGTCCCAGAGGAAGGGACCACTCTGGTCGCGGGTTTCGAGAAACTCCACGACTACGCCTCCGACGACAGGATAAGCCTCCTTGCTGCGGTACTCGATGCCCCAAAGACCATCGAACTTATTGCGGAATATCATGCCCGAATGGTCATCGAACGGGTGTTCGTGATAGATGCGTCCCTCCCAGCTCTTTTGTCGGGTACCCACGGCAAAAAGGTAGGAGCCGAGGTGGTTGCCCGTTACATTCACTTGGTCGATGCCCGGAGAGTCTTCACCGCCGGCAAGCGGAACGAATACCTTGAAATACTGCATGATGTTGTTGGGAAAATCACACACCAGCGTATTGTTTCTGTAAGTCTTTCCTCCAAACTGGGCTGCCATGTCGATACCCACGATACCGTAAAACTTCTTGCTCGTTTTTCCGAAGCGCAGCATCAGGTTCTTGCGGTGGTAGAGCAGTCCCCGGGTGTAGTTTTGGGAGATACCGCGTGTGCGGTATTGGTATTTGTCGTCGACAAAGCGGCCGTATGCAATTTCGCCCTTGATTTGTACCGTACCGTGCGTCCAAGGAACGTTTACAAATTCGGGGATACCCGCGCGCACCTGCGGTATGGGACGACTGTTGCCGCTCCATACCCAGCCGCCGCTGCTCAATGCCTTATCCCACAGCAGTGAATACTCTTCTTTACTACCCACCATAAGTCCGAGGGCGAGAAAGCGCAATTCGACGTAGGCCTGTTGCACATAGCCCGGTATGTCGTCGTTGTAGGAGATCATGGCGTCGAGTCCGAAACCGTAGGAGAAGCGGCGTGTGGTGTCGATGTCTTGAATGACCGCAGCACGCAGATAACCGGTATTGGGAGTGAACGATACGGTACCGCCCCGGTTGTTCATCAGGTAGAACGGTGTGTATTCGCCGTCTCCGGCTATGATGTTGGCTTCGACACTATAATCGAGTTTTATCTTTTGGGCCTGTCCGCAAACAGGTTGAAAGACGAAAGCCAGGAGCAGGGCGAGAAGGAAAGAACGGAACAGTGTCATGGCGGCTAAAATTTGTGGAAGTAATAGAGGGTGTCGCGACACGACAAGATGAGGTCGCGACGAGAGACTTCGTCGATACGGAAGTGCTTTTCATTTTTGCCGCCGAAGTGATAGGGGGCCTCTTTGAGGTCGAACTGGCTGACCGACGGGAAGGTTATCACCAGCGAGTCGCCGGCTACCGTGTATAGGCCGAAAAGCCGGTTGCTGCTGTTGCCCACATTGCGCTTTTGCAGCTCAAACACGCCGCGGTCAAAGCAATAGTAAATCGAATCGTTGGCATAGCTCCCGCCCGACGGGTAGTCGCAGTGGCGCAGTTGCCAGCGGCCGTAAAGTTTGTCTTCTTCGCTCTTTTGGCAGCTCGTCAGCCCTAAAATCAGCAAGAGGGCTCCCAAGATAAAGAGAATGTAGGAGGTGAGCTGTTTGTCAAATTTCATACTGGTAAAATCTCGTTTATGTGCGTGATGTCAATCCCCAAAGCTGCCCCCTTTCTGATGCAGTCGGGCATGCTTGTGCGACAAAGGTAATGATTTTTTCGCAGTTGCACACGAACGGGTTCTATTCCTGGCGTTTTGTCAGACTGTTTTACAGCCGGTTGGTATATAGCCGGATGGCAAATCTCAGGTACGGACCTATGCGGGTTATCCGCGCCGGTTGTGCAACAAACCTCCACAGCCATTCGCAGTTGATGCGCTGGAAAAACTTGGGCGCCCGTTTGAAGTGTCCGGTATAGAGATCGAAGCTTCCGCCCAATCCTTGATATACGGCCCGATGACTTTGCAGTAACTCTTCCATGAGATATTCCTGGCGGGGAGAACCCATGGCTACAAACACAAAATCGGGTTTCTTTGCGGCTACATCGTTGATTAGGGAAGATTTCTCGTCATCATTTTTCAAGAAACCGTTGTGATAACCGACGATGTTGATGCCGGGAAACTCATTCCGCAGTTTCTCGACGGTCTCGGCGATAATTTCGTCGGTTGTTCCTATCAGATAGAACGATGCATTCTGATGCGCGGCAATGATTTTCAACCACAATTCGCACCCGGGAATGCGTGTAGCTTTTTCAAATCCTTTCTTTTGAGCAGCCTTTACGGCACCCATACCGTCGCAGTAACCGATATTATCGTTGATAATCTGCCGCAGACGAGCCGAGGCATTGATGGTCTTTTCGGCATTTACGGCAATCAGTATTCCTTTGTGCTTATCGGCATAGTCCATAATCTCCCCTTCGGAACCGAACGGGAAGACAGCTATTCCGTTGAGCCAGAATTTTTCCATTATGAGTGTGTTTGTGTCGTTTATGGTTAAGGTTTACGCTGAAACAAGACAAGTGCAAACGTCGCTCTTCTGTCGTGTGCCGGTTGTTTTTCTTGATGAAACCTTTATGCCCGGCACCTCGGGAGACAACTGTTTCTATGCTACACCAAAGGTAACAAATATGTTTTGCACGTGCAATAGTTCCCGTTGAAAAGAGCAACACAACAGACGATGCTTCCCCGAGAACAGAAAGGGTAGTTCCTGTATTCAGTCAGATCTGTATTGTGTTACCCGGCCGAAGTGGGATTACAGATACCGATTGTATACCTCCATCAGTTCTTGCTCGATATGCTGCGGAAAGTATTTCTTGCTGTTCTCTTCGGCTTTGCGCGACATGGTGGCCCGGGCCTCAGGGTTGTCGAGGAACCATTGAATTGCAGAGGCAATGCCGTCTATATCGCCGGCGTTGATGAGTTTTCCTGTCTCTCCATCGGCGATGATTTCGGGAATAGAGCCGACGCGTGTTGCCAATGTGGGCATTCCATACGACATGGCTTCGAGAATCGATATGGGCATACCTTCGAAGTAGGAGGGGAGTACATATATATCGCCAAGGGTGAACAGACGGCACTTCTCTGTGCCCGAGACAAAACCATGGTATTCGAGCATATCGGCGATGCCCCACCGTTCGGTCTCTTGTGCAAAGGCCTGCATATCTCCCAGCCCTCCGATATGTAGCTTTACCTTTCCGGCGAAGAGCTCTTTGTGTCGTCCCAAGGCTTGCAACAGGTCGTAGAAGCCTTTTTTCGGGGTGAGATTTCCCAAAAAGACCAGATGCAGAAGATTATCGTTTTTTTTCTCTTCGGTTTTCTGAGGCGGTAGAATGATGTTATCAACAATATCGATGTGTGAACAACCCAG
The DNA here is from genome assembly GCA_944325415.1 of uncultured Bacteroidales bacterium. Taxonomy (GTDB): domain Bacteria; phylum Bacteroidota; class Bacteroidia; order Bacteroidales; family UBA11471; genus Caccoplasma. Next base: position 119,195 of record CALUZW010000001.1, read on the forward strand.
GTTGCGATAGAATGTTTCCCAGGAAGGACTCAGTACGATGATGGAGTCGCACTTGTGCAGTGTGCGCTTGATAAAGTGGGGGCATTTATGTATGAAGTGAACAAAATGTCCGCTGTGCATATGGCATAGTACCGTTACATGAAAGAGCCGGCAGATATTGATGTAGAGGCTTTTCCTATAAAATGATTTACCGCTTGCACTGTGGAGATGTACGATTTTTATTTCCTTCTGCCTTATGAGTTTTATGAGTTTCAGTGCGGCGGAAAGGCCCGTGAGTTGGCGATACAGGAATCCCTTATTAGTGTTCGTGGTTGGAATAAACCGGAATGTCTCAAATATCTGGGAATATGAGTTCAGTACTTGCGCAATTCCTCCTTTGGGGGCGTGGTAGTCGACACCCATTGTAAGAATGTGTTTGGCAATAGAATCGGGTATCATGGCAGGTAAGGTTATATGGTGTATTCAAGTATTCTGGTAGGCATTGATGTAGTTATGGGCGGTGGTTGAGATGTCAAAGTTCTGTATGACGAAATCCCGGGCCGAAGAGGTTTTCTGGACATACTCGGGATAGTGTAGTATTATGTCGGCCATTTTCTCGGCACAACTGTCGGCATTTCCCGATTCGAACGCCGTTCCGTATTTCCCGTTGTCAATAATCTCCATGGGTCCTTTGATGTCGGATATCAGTACCGGCACTCCGGCACACATGGCCTCGGCGATAGTCAGTCCGAAACCCTCTTGCCGAGATGCCTGCACCAGCAACTGATATTGGTGCAGGTGCTGATATATGAATGATCGGCTGCGTGCGCCCAAAAATGTTACATGGTCTTGAATATCCAACTCTTTGGCCAGACGTTTTAGCATCTCCGTATCGGGGCCGTGGCCGATAAAGTCGAGCGAAAGACCCGTCACTTTCTCCCGGTGCACAAGAAGGTGTAGTGCCTTCAATAGGATGTCCTGACCCTTTTGTTGCACAAGCTGTCGGCCAATCTGTACGATGCGGAATGTTGTGTAAGGGGCAGGCTGCGGTTCATATACAATGTCGGGGGTCGAAATACCGTTGTAAATTACGGGCGATGCGATACCGTAGCGGTCGTGTATATCTTGCGCTACAAATTTTGATATGGAGAATATCTTGTCAAACCGGTTGTATTGCAGTATGTTTATGCCGTTGGTATGGGCCGTAAAGAAGTAGTGGGTGTTTTTCCGCCTGAAAAGAACCGGAATGATGTGGTGATTATGTACATGCACTACATCGGGATTCAATTGGCTGATGACTCTGTTGAGCCGGATAAAGGGCAAGGGATTTTTAGAGCCTAAATTGCGCCCGATGATATAGGTCTTTATTCTCGGGCTGATGGTTTGCAGAAGTTGCGGGTCGTTTTCTTTGTTGATGATGATGAGATATACCTCTTCACTCACGGACTGATGGTTCATAATGTCGATGACCATTGTTTCCGAGCCTCCTATGCGAAGGTTGTAGAATAGATGTGCTATCTTCATAATGAATTGCTTGTCGGGTTTGTCTCTGCTGTTTCCGATTTGGCGGCCAGTAAGATGGTTCCGGTCGTGAGTCCCAGCAGTAAAAGACCATGATGAGAGATGAGTCCGGCAAAACCTCCTATCCCGAAGAATGAGATGCAGACGAGTACAATGAGATAGGATTTACTGTATGGTAGAGGTCGGAGTACCCAAAAGTAGATGGCCAGGTAGTAAAGCGTCTGTATCAGCAGTCCGATGAGTCCGGCATCGAGAATAGTCTGTATCTGTGTGACTTCGACCCGCGCTACCGACTCTTCGCTTTTGGTAATATCGGAGTAGAGTTCGTTGGTGATGACGAAATTATTATTTGTGGTGAGCTCCTCGTGGAGGAAGCCGAAACCCGTGTATTGCTTTCCCGAAGAGAGCATATAGTCAATCTTGGGTAATATCTGTGCCATACGGCCTGTACCGAACTTGATGAGCAATTCCGGGTCGTCGGGATTTTTCAGCACCTCAAACTGTTCAACCAGCTGTGCTATGCGTAACTGGCCACCGATGACCTTGTCGACTTGATATCCTGCAATGAAGAGAATTATGCCCAAGCCTATATACTTCAATGTCTTTATGGCATTTCCGGTGAAGAGGAGCGGCGTGAGCACCAGCCCTCCGATAATGGAGAATGTACGGCACGAAAGAAGTGCCAGCAGGAATATAACGAGATGTTTAAGCCGAATGGAATAAAGTTTTAGCAGCGGGAAGATGCAAAGTGCCAGCAGATACAGTCCCGGTGGATATTTTCTCGGGAAACTGCCGGGGTAACAATAGAATTTGTAGTAGGTCGAGTAATAGCCCGAGTAGGCAAATGTGCTGGGTACCAGTATGTTGCCGCCGAAGATGAGTCCGTCGATGATGTAAAAGCCGCAGATAATGCAGGCATAGGTGAGTATTTTGCGATAGAATACCTTGATGTCGAACTCTTCGCGCGAGAAAATCAGCAGCGGAAACATGAAGTATATGATACCCCAATATTCGCGCATGCGGCGTATCTGTATGAAAATTGATTCGCTGCTGGTGAGGGCTAAGGCAAACAGCAGGGCAAAATAGCCGGCGGTGAAGAGCAGTAGTTTGTTCAGTGTCTTGTCGCGGCGGTAGATGGCAACGGTGATGACCGACAGCAGGAGGGCTATGTCCATCCACTTGAACGGGAAGGCATCGTTCTCGGAAAAGAAGCCGTACGAACCGCAGAGTATGGTGAACTGTATGAGGAAGTCGTAGCGGTTGCGCAGGAAGGTTGAGAAAAGTATGACGGGCAGCAACAGGTAGGCTACCGGAAATTCCAGACCCAGCAGGCTGAGGGTTATCAGGAAAATGAATGCCGAGAATATCTCCTGAGGAAAGAGGTTTAGTGCTTCTTTCTCTGAGTGGTCATTCCTTACAGTGGGTGTGTATATGTCGGTAGTCATTCCTGCTTTTTACTCCTTTATGGGGCGGCGTAGCGATTCTGTTTCTTCTCTTGTTACACTTTCTCTCCCCGTTGCTGTCTGGGCGTTCACTTATATGGGCATGCCCTCGGTGGGAAAGGCGCATGCAGGGCCCTGTTCGGGGTAACCCTGCACACTCCCTTATCGTCGATTTATTCTTTGCCCTTTCTTCCGTAACCGTATCCTTGTTGGGCTTCGGTACCGTTGAGAATGAGAGAGATTCTTCCCAATCGTTTCTCGGCTGCGATGCGGTTGGCGTAACGTATGTACTCTTTCTTGGTGTAATTGGCCCGGCACACATATACGGTAGTGTCGGCAATGCGAGCGAGGCTGAATGTGTCGGCCACCATACTTACGGGAGCCGAGTCGATGATGATGTAGTCATATCGTTCGCGGAGCAGTTCAAAGAGTTTGTCAACCCGTTCGCTCAGCAACAGCTCCGAGGGGTTGGGCGGTATCGGTCCCGAAAGGATAACATCCAACCCATTCTGTATTACATTGTGAAGAATGATGTCGTCGACCGATGTATGGGTATCGACCAGGTAGTTGGTCAGACCTTTCGGGCTGTGCAGGTTGAGGTTGTGTCCCAGTTGCGGGTTGCGGATATCCATGCCGATGAGCAGCACCCGTTTCCCAAGAAGTGCCATCGAGATAGCCAGATTGCAACTGATAAACGATTTTCCTTCTCCGCTCACACTCGAAGTAACGAGAATGACCTTCTCGCTCTCTTTGTTGAGTATGAATTGTATGTTGTTGCGTATCAGTCTGAAAAGCTCGGCAATGGAGCTGTTTTCGCCTTCGCGTATGACAATATGGTCTTTGCTGTGCTTGTGGGTGCATATCTCTCCGAGAAGGGGCAGCGACGTAAGTGCTTCAAGCTCGTTTCTTGTTGAGAATTTGGTGCGCAGCAGGTCTTTGAGGTAGAGGTAGATGATGGGGAGTATGCCGCCAATCAGGAGGCCTATGAAGAGGGTGATGATTTTGGGCGTGCTGATAGGCTCGCTCATGTGGTAGGCCTCGTTCACGATGGTACTTTTCGGGGTAGCCATTGATTGGTTGAGAGCGTTCTCTTCCCGTTTTTGCAGCAAGAAGAGGAACAGTTCCTGCTTGATGAGTTGCTGACGCTGCATGTCGATGTATTCCCGCTCCTGCGTGGGCATGTTTTTTATGCGTTGGCCGAACTTGTCTTCTTGTGCCAGCAGGGTTTCCTGAGAGATGGTCAGGCTCTCTTTGATGCCTTCGAGGGTACTCAGCACGTTTTCGCGGGTAGCGTCGATTTGCTCGTTGAGAATAGCCAGCGACTTGTTGTCGCCTTTGGCCGAGAAGGCGATTTCCATGCGTTTAAGCACCAGCTCGTTGTATTGTTGTATAGCGGCTGCCGACGATTTGTCCGACAGGCTGGGGTTGAAGGGTATGAGCGAGTAGCGGTTCTTTTTTTGCCGCAGGAAATCTTCGATAATCTCCACCATCTGGTTTTGGGCTTCGATTTCGATTTGTTTCTCTTTCAGTGCGGTATTTTGTTCCAAGATGATTTTTGCCTCGGTTTCGATGTCGGTGAGGCTGTTTTTCTTCTTGTACTCTTCAATCTGTTTTTCGGTCTGTGTCAGTTCCTGCATGACAAGTTCCACCCGTTCGTCGATGAACTGGGCTTTGAGGTCGGCCTCTTTGTTTTTCTCGTCGATGCCCCGCTCGTTGTATATTCTGATGATGGTGTTGAGCAGGTCTTTACCCCGGTCTATGTCGCTTTCGTGTGTTTCGAGATGTACCAGGTTGGAACGGCGCTCGGGTATGGAAATAAAGGTGTTGGTGTTTATGTCTTCGGCGGCCTTGTCATATCCGCAGATGGATATGTCGGTGGCCAGTTTCTCTCCCGGAGTGTAGAAGGGGGTGGCGTTGAGTATGAAGTTGCCGTACAGCGTGGACACCATGATGGGGAAGCGATCGCTTTCTATTTTCTCCTGGCCTTCAATCGGTTTGTTGGGTTTGACAACGATGTGTCCGTTCTTGTTGATGCGTACCTTGAACCGAAGCGTGCTGCTCAGAGTATCTTCTACCGACGGAGAGGCATAGACTTCTATGGGGTATTCCTTGTAGAGGTCTTCTTTCTCCAACAGGCCGTGCTTGACGATGTGTTGTTTGTTCAGGCTCAACTCTTGGGCGACCCTCCGCAGGGTGGAGTGGGCCGATACGAGATTTATTTCGTCGTCGACTTTTCCGCCACCTCCCACGAGGTTGCCGAATGAGAAACTTTTCAGCATGGCGCTTTGCATGCTTTCGCCGCCACTTTCGGAACTGATGAGTATGTCGGCTTTTACCAGAAAAATGTCTTTCTTTGTCTTGGTATAAAGATAGGTTATCGCGCCACATACGACAACCGAAATGACAAACAGATACCAGTTTTTGAGATATTTCTTGATGAGACCCGAGAAATCGATGTCTATCAATGCGCTGTTTTTATTGAAGTTTTCCATATAAATCGTGATATGGGTCTTTTTTTAATTGACAAATAATGCGATGATGAGCGATGCGATAACAGATACTCCGCTGATGATGGTCGATATCATGGAGACGTTGAACTGTTTGTTGCTGTTGTAGCTCGAATTGGATTTGCGGTATTCGTTTGGCTCGACATATACGACATCGCCCTTTTGCAGGTAAAAACCCGGCGAAGAGAATACGTCGGGGCTGGTGAGATCGACCCGTATGCTCACGAGTTTTCCGTCGGCGGCTTCTCGGGTGATGAGTATGTTGTCGCGGCGGCCGTATATGGTCAGGTCTTTGGCGTAGCCAAGGGCTTCGAGCAAAGAGAGGCGTTCGTTGGGAATTTCATAAGTGCCGGGTGCGGTAACTTCGCCCAGGACAGTGATATTGTTGGTGAGAAGTTGTACTTTGACGATGGGGTCGGCCACATAAGGTTCCAGCTCTTTTTTGATGTATTGTTCCAGTTGTGAACGTGTGAGCCCGGCAACCTTGATGCGTCCCAACGAGGGGAAGTCGATACAACCGTCGGGATCGACAAGGTAGTTTTGCAGTGTGGGGTTCGACGTCAGCAATGTTTCTCCCGGTTTGAGTGTGTTGGTGACCGGAGGATTGTATGCAACAACAGCTTCGGGATTGGTTGCCGATACGGTGATGAGCAGGGCATCATTGGTGTTGATGGTGGTAACATACTTTTCGGCCAGAGAAAGTGTGTCGCCCGATGCCAAACCCTGTACATAGGTAATGTCTTTGTACGATTTGCATGAATGAAATACGGCAACTGAGAGAATCAGCAGCGCGAATAAGAGTTTCTTCTCCATGAAGCAATAGCGTTTTTACTGTATTTGAAATGCAAATATAGCCCCTTTGACCTTTATCTGCAAAATAGATTTTTTATTTCTAACGACAAATACCCCCTTTTGTTGTATATCGACTTTTAATTGTGTTGTGGAACATTTTCCGCTTTTCTACAACCTGCCGGTGGAGGGGTAGAAAATGATGGCAGGAACTTGGGTAGCTTGTCGAGATTGTCTAATTTTGTATCGCATTTTGAATGCGTCTGACTATGATTTTTGAATATTTCCTTCAAGCGTTTTCGCAGCCGGTAAATGTGGTTGCCGGGGTCTGTGCGGTGGTGGCGGTACTCCTCTTGCTGTTGCTGTTGTATGTCGACAGGGCCTATTACTGGCAGGTCGTCCGGGCCAGTCGTGCTGTCGGTAAGGACAGCGATATTGCTGAGTCTTCGTTGCCACCGGTGTCGTTGATTGTATATGCCTGCGACAATGCTGCCTCATTGCGGCAAAATCTGCCCGAGCTTTTTGCGCAGGATTATCCCGACTTTGAGGTGGTGGTCGTCGATGATGCTTCGACCGACGAGACGCGCGACCTGCTCCGCCTCTATGCCGGACGCTATCCGGCACTCTACTCGACCTATGTGCCGGCCGATGCGTGTGCCCTCAGCCGCAAGAAGTTGGCCATAACGCTCGGCTTTAAGGCCGTGCGCAACGATTATGTCGTGCTTATTGATGCAACATGTGTACCGTCTTCCCGTCAGTGGCTGCGAAATATGATGAGCCGTTTTTCCGAGGGTGTCGACATTGTGCTGGGATATACCCGCTTCGATATGTCGGCTCCCGACCAGAGCCGCTATGCGGTCTATGACCGTTTGCTCTTTTCGCTTCGTTACCTGTCGTGTGCGTTGCGTGGAACTCCCTACATGGGTGAGGGTTCCAATGTGGTGTATCGCAAGTCTCTCTTTTTTGCGCACAAGGGCTTCTCCCGTACGTTGAATCTTCGTTATGGCGATGGCGACCTCTTTGTCAATGAAGTGGCCACACCCGATAATACAAGGGTAGAGATATCGCCCGATAGCCGGGTCGACTTACACACCGACGACGTGGTGTCGCAGTGGCGTATCTTGCGCACACGTTATGGTTTTACCTCGTCTTATTTGCGGCATACCCGGCGTTGGCTTTTCGTGGCAGAGGAGTGGTCGGCCTATCTCTTTTACGGAGCCTTGGCCCTCATGTGGTGGGCACAGCCTGGGCATCCATGGGTGTGGATTACTACATTGTTGTTGCTGTCGTGGCGATGGCTGATGCAGGTGCTGTTTTATCGCCGTTTTACGCAGTCTCTTGACCTCTCCCGATTGGGCTTGCGGGTGCTGGCTTATGAGTGGCTGCGTCCGCTGACAAGTGTCTTCTATCGTATCTCGGCACGTCGCCACCGCGAAGAGAATCATACCTGGGGCAGCCTCAAAGTATAGGCACAATGCCGCATGAGAATATGCGAGGCCCGAGGCTGGTTTTACAACCTCGGGCCTCGTTGTATCATAGGTGAGCCGACAGCCACTCTATTGCGCGCTTTCGGGGGTATCGGGGCGAGTGATGGCTATGTCGTACCGTAATAGGGTGAATGTGATTTTGAATGCATAACTCGATTCGATGCTTTTCCCCGTAGGTGGGGTCAGGTAGTAATAATATTGCCGGTTCTGGTCGAAACTGTCAATGGTGATTTTCTTGGTCATGCCGGGCAGAATCTCTTCGTCGATTGTTACATCGCGATAGTCGAGCATTTCGTTCTGTGGGGTTCGGTATACGAGCCGCAGTACGATGCGGGTGACGGTTTCCCGGGTGCGGTTCTGTATGAGAAGCGACTCTTTTTTCGACGAAAGCGGTTTTTCAAAACCGAGTATCATGATGGCCTGGTCGAAGGAGGGCCTGCTGACGGTTCCGCTTTGTCCCACCGTTCGGGCTGTTGGCTGTTGTTCGGTACGGAGTTGGGCTGCCGGCGAGGAGAGGCTGCATAGAAGTATTATCGACAGAACGAAAGTGTGTTTCATGAGAAAATGAGTGTATGTCAATTATATAACGGGGCGGTCGGGTGCAGACCGGAGTGTTTCTCGTCGGGCGTTTGAGCCCAAAGGCCGACCGGGCTTTCTACAAAGATACGAAAAGGTGTGGACCGAGGCAAGAGAAAACAGCGTTTTCAAATTGACTATGCCGAACCGCTTCCTCTCTTCGTGTAACAAAAATAGTGAAATTTTTATTTGGAGATTCTTTTGTCGATGGTTTTGTCTGCCTGATGTAGCCTATTTATCGGAAGATATGGAATAGAAATCTATTTTATCGTTATCTTTATGACCTAAAAACGTCGATTATGAATGTACGGATTCCAATTCTGCTTTTCGGTATATTGTGTTTGTCTCATTGGAGCATGGCACAGTCTCGTGTACAAGTGGGAGCCGACCGGCTCGAAACCTGGTTGCCTGCTCTCGAAGGGAAACGGGTGGCCTTGGCAGTCAACCACACCTCACGGCTGACAGGCACCTCTACACATCTGGTCGATACGTTGCTGGCCCGCGGTGTAGAGGTGGTGGCCCTTTTTGCTCCCGAACACGGCTTGCGCGGGACGGCCGACGCGGGAGAAACTCTTTCCGACGGAAAAGATTCCCGTACCGGTTTGCCGGTTTATTCGCTTTACGGACGGAACAAGAAGCCTGCTCCTGAGCAGTTGGCCGATGTCGATGTGCTGATATTTGACATACAGGATGTGGGGGCCCGCTTTTATACCTACATCACCACGCTCTATTATCTCATGCAGTCGTCGGCCGAGGAGGGGGTGTCGTTGTGGGTACTCGACCGGCCCAATCCCTGCGATTATGTCGACGGGCCGGTGCTGCAAGATTCTTTGCACTCGTTTGTCGGTGCGCTGCCCCTGCCGGTGCTGCACGGCCTTACGGTCGGTGAGTTGGCACAAATGATTCGGGGCGAGAACTGGGGAGGCACTGCTGCGCTTGATTTGCAGGTCGTTCCGATTTGTGGTTGGCGGCATGGCGACCCATACAGCCTGCCGGTGAAGCCATCGCCCAATCTGCCTAACGACAAGTCGATACAATTCTATCCGTCGCTTTGCTTTTTCGAGGCTACGCGGGTGAGTGTCGGGCGCGGTACGTATATGCCCTTTCAGGTGATAGGTTATCCCGACTCGACATTCGGCTCGTTTACCTTTACGCCGGTGGCTTTGCCGGGCTACGACAAGAATCCGTTACAGCGCGACCGTTTGTGTTATGGTGAGGACTTGCGCGACTCGATACCTCCCAAAGGGTTGTCGTTGAAGTATCTCTTGCGGTTTTTCCAGCTGTCGGGCAGCCGGGCCGATTTCTTTTCTAGCCCCTCTTTCTTCGACCGGCTCATGGGTAACCGGCAGGTGCGTCGCGATATTTTGGCCGGAAAGAGTGAGGCCGAAATCAGCTCTTCGTGGCAAAAAGAACTGGCGGCATACAGAGTGCTGCGCCGCCAGTATTTGCTTTATCCCGACTATCGGTAGATTTAATGACGATTGCCGAGGGGTGATGTCGTGTGTCAGAAGACGTAGGCAAACCCTATATTGAGGTAGACATTGTACATTTTGAAGCCTACGGCTGTGAAGTCGCCGGGGAAAATCGGAGTAAGGCCCCATGTCAGGTCGCCGTAAATCGAGAGGTGCTTGTAGGCTACGAATTCGGCGCCAACGTCCAGCCCGCAATCAAACCGGTTAATGTCGGCCGAGAAATCATACGGGGCATCGGTTTCGAGTTTCGGCTCTGTGGGGTGTGTGCGCATATAGCCGTTCTTGGCCTCACCGTCAAAATTCCCTCTGAGAAGGAACGAAACATAGGCGCCGGCTTTGAGGTTCCAGCGATGATTTACTTTGTATGCGGCCTGTATGGGAATGGACAGGTATTGGTTGTTGACCTTTGTTACCACGTCGCCGGTATAGATGCCTTCGATGTAGCTGCCGTCGTTGAGCAGCTTGATGGTATAGTTCTTGACGGTGGCGTCGGTTTCCATGCCTTTTGTTTCGAAACGCAATCCCAGATTTACGCCCCATTTGGGTGTAAACCAGCGAATGACATCGCCACCTATCGAGAGTGAAAGTGTTGGACCGAAGGAGTTGATTTGGCGTATCTCGGCGGGAAGACCCATGGGAGAGGTACCGCCGATGTTGAATCCGGCTTTTACGCTGAATTCGTATACCTTTGAGGCTTTGTAGGCATTATATTTCTCGACCAGAGGTTTTTCGGGCTGATTCTCCCGGGCCATGTTTGTGGCAAAAGTCGGAAGCGTGAAGGCTATGGCCACAGCCGTGGCAATGAGACGGTATATTGATATTTTTTTCATCAGGGCAGAGTTTGTGGGTTACTTTTCGTAGTGTATGGTAATATCGTCGACCGTAAGTTCACTGTCGATGGCACCTTCGAAGAAGTCGCCGTAGTAGCTCGAACAGCATACGATGGTGAGACTGTATTCTTGTTTTTTAAGTCGCTCGGGATCGATGAGGGTGCGGTAATCGACATTTTCATCGACGCTTTTGAAGGGAATATTCACAAATTTCCATTCTCCGTCGGTGCCTTTTTCCCATTGGCGGTACTCGGCATTGTCGCAGGTGTGCAGGTTGGCTATGGCGATGATGGAGGAACTGGTAAATACGTTCGAGCCGTCAAGGGTGGGAATGTTGAGCGGGTTTTCGGCTTTGGCCTTTACATTGTCGAAGAATACGGCATAGATGGCACAGAAATCCGGCGTGCCTTCACGTGTAGTAAAAGTCTCGCCTGTATAGGCATAGGTGCCGGGGGTGTATTTGAAATAAACATCAAAGGAAGTCGGAATTTTGTCGTAAGGGTACCCGAAGCGTGTGGCTTTCAAGGGTTCTGACATCAAGTTGATGCCTTTTCCTGAAAATTCTCCGAGGAAGATGTTTCCAGCAGCAATAGGTTTGCCAAGAGATGCTCCTAAGGTACCGGTCTTGCGGGTTACGAGTTTAGCTGCCTTGCTGCCGCTGTGGGCATCGTCGGTCGAGAAGGTAGGGTAGTCTTTGGCTCCTTTTCCGCTGGCAACAGCCGAGAATCCGAGGTTTCCGCTGTCCCACAGATATAGGTCTATTTCGGGGTAGTGTTCGGTCGTGCCGTCGCTGTTGGTGATGGTCATGCCGTGTTCGTACGACTTCTCGTATTTGCCGTCGAGAGACCAGTATTCAAAGCCGAAGTATTCGGGTATTTCGGTCGGTGTGTATATGACCGTATAAGTTTTGCTGTACTGCTTGTCTTCGGAGGTCACTTTTACATATTCGATATGTACGGCATCTTGGTCAGTCTGGTTTTCTATGGTGTATGTAGCACCTTCCGAGACGATATAGGTGGGATTTATCTCCTCTTCGAAATTACTTGATTTTCGCTTCATAGACACCGTGGCACGGTTGCGGTCTATCTTGATGTAGGTGATGAGGTCTTCTTGTGCAACGGTGATGTCTTCGATGTCGCATTCGACGTTGGCTTTCTCGTCTTTTATACAGCTTGTCATAAAAAATGCGAGAAGTAATCCGCAAAAGAGGAAAAAGAAACGGGTCTGTTTTTTCATATCTTAATATATATGATTTCTATAAGGTCTTATAAAAGATTCTTGTAGGGAAATCTGTATCGGTTTTTCTTTTTGTTGAAAAATACCCCTGCAAAGGTACGTTATTTTTTTTAATGCATATATATACCTGAAAAACTTTTACTATATCATTCGGTTTTTGCAAAAAAAACTCCGCCTTTTGGGGGCGGAGTTGAATAAATAGAAAATATCTTTTAAATGATATATTGCGAACTGATGGATTCGTTCTCGTACACGCGGCGTATGGTGTCGGCAAACATATCGGCGATGCTGATGATATGCACCTTGGGGCAGTCCTTATAATAAGGTATACTGTCGGTGAATATCAATTCGGTCATTTTCGATTCGGTAACACGAGACGAGGCGGGGTCAGACATTACGGCGTGGCTGGCAATGGCTCGTACCGAGAGAGCGCCTTTGCTCATCATCAGGTCGGCGGCCTTGGTTATGGTACCGGCGGTATCTACCATATCGTCGACGAGAATTACGTTCTTGTCTTTGACATCGCCAATGACAGTCATGCTCTCCACTTCGTTGGCTTTGGCTCTCGATTTGTGGCACAATACCAAAGGTACACCGAAGTATTTGGCGTAGGAGTTGGCACGTTTTGAGCCTCCGACGTCGGGCGAGGCGATAACCATATCTTTGAGGTTGAGCGATTTGATGTATTCGCCGAATACTGTCGAGGCATAGAGGTGGTCGACGGGTACGTCGAAGAAGCCTTGAATCTGGTCGGCATGTAAATCCATCGTGATGAGACGGTCGATGCCGGCAACACTCAGCAGGTCGGCAATCAGTTTGGCGGCGATAGATACTCTCGGCTTGTCTTTACGGTCTTGTCGTGCCCAGCCGAAGTAGGGGGTTACGGCAATAATCGATTCGGCCGAAGCCCGTTTGGCGGCATCAATCATGAGAAGAAGCTCCATCAGATTGTCGGCGTTGGGGTAGGTCGATTGAATCAAAAATACCTGACAGCCGCGAATGGATTCTTCAAATGATACCGAAAATTCGCCGTCGGCAAAATGCTGAATGTTCATTTTCCCCAATTCGCAACCCAGCGAGTTGCAAATTTTTTCTGCTAAATAGCGGGTGTTGGTTCCGGCGAAAACCTTGAATGGCGGTCTCTGAATCATTGTTTCTTTCTTTGGAAAGGTTTTTGATATTCTTTTGCAAAGGTAGAAAGAATATCGTTATTATGTGTGGGTTGTGTCGGTTTTTTTCGAGCGGACGGGTGCCGTTTTTATTTTGCATTTCCATATAGCGGCACCGTATGCCGGTATGACCGTATCAAAAAGGTGGTCGGGCGAGAGAGTTTTTGGCTGTTTTTCTCCGCCAAGCATCTCTTCGCAGTCGTATGTGCCGGGCACGATTTTCCAGCAGTCGAACGCGTGTTGCGGAATACAGATGCTGACCTCAGTAGCCCAAGCGTTGAAGTTGGCGGCGATGAGGAGCATTTCGTTTTTGAATTTCCGCAGAAAGGCGTAGTTGTGTTTGGCATCGAACCGCTCGTTGTCGAAGTTGACATACATCAGGTCAAAAAATTCACCTTCTCTCAGTGCGGCCTCTTTGTTGCACAGCGTGAGGGCCTGCTGGTACAAGGTGCGCAACCGCTTCTGGTCGGGGGTGAGTTTTTCGTCGTTGCAGCGGCCTTGGTTGTACCAGCTGCGCACCGAGGGGACGCTCCAATAGTCGAAAATGGTCGTGCGTCCGTCCTGCCCGCTGAACCCTTCGGCATCGGTGGCTTTTTCGCCCAACTCCTGCCCGAAGTAGAGGAGGAAAGGGTTGCGGTTCATCATGGCCGATATAATGAGGGAGGGATAGGCCTTGAACGGGTCGCCGGCGTTCTGTGTCGATGCCACCCGTTGTTCGTCGTGATTTTCGAGAAAATTCACCATACGGGTGTTGATGCCTTCGAGCGATTGCCAGCAATGGCTTATCTGTAAGGTCGAGGCGTGTCCGCTCACGATGTTGCGTAGCAGGTCGTAGAGCCCCACCTTGTCGTACAGGTAGTCGAAGTGTCCAATGTTCAGGTAGTTGCGGTATTCGCAGGGATTATATACTTCGGCGATGAAGATGAGGTGGGGGTAGTGCTGCTTGATTTGCGGTATGGCCCAGCCCCAGAACTCGACGGGTACCATCTCGGCCATGTCGCACCGGAAGCCGTCGATGTTCTTTCCTGCCCAGAAGAGGAGTATGTCTCGCATCTTTATCCAGGTATCGGGTATGGGCTCGAAATTCCTTCGCATACAGTTGAGGTAGTCGACACCGTAGTTCAGTTTGACGGTCTCGTACCAGTCGTTCTCTCCGGGGGAGGCCGAGAAGCAGTCATTGCCAGTTGCTTTGGCCGGGTATTCGTTGTAGCGTTCCGAGCCTTCGCCTATGTAGAAGTGGGGCGAGAATGGTTGTTGGGGCAGATAGTAGAAGTTGTTGTGGGGGTCGAAGGCGTGCGCCGGATTATCGTTGGCACCCAGGTCTTCGATACCTGACGGTTTGGCGTCGGAGTGGTATTGCCGGGCCACATGGTTGGGCACGAAGTCGATAAGTACTTTCAGTTTGTTGCGATGGGTACGTTCGACCAGGGTTTCAAACTCGGCCATGCGTTCGGGTATGTTTACGGCCAGGTCGGGGTCGATGTCGTAGTAATCTTTTATGGCATAGGGCGAGCCGGCTTTGCCCTTGACGACGTATCGGTTGTCGATAGCGATACCATAGGCCGAATAGTCGGTCTGTGTGGCATGCTCGATGACACCCGTGTACCATACATGGGTACACCCCAAACGCGCTATTTCGCGCAGCGCCCTGTCGGTGATGTCATTGAATTTCCCTACTCCGTTCTCTTCCAGGCTACCGTTGGGGATGCACTTCTCGTTTGTGTTTCCAAAGAGACGGGGTAAGAGCTGGTATATGATGATTTTTTCCTGTTTCATGGGGGTCAGATGATGTAGTCGACACAGGCCCGCGACTCCTTGATATCCTTGATGATGGAAGCGGCGGTCAGGTGGTCGGGGTGGTTGGCGTAGTAGTGCAGCTCTTCAAAGGTCTCGAAGGTGGTTGTCAAGGCAATGTCGTATGTCTCTTCCGCGTTGGCATTCAACCCTACTTCGATGGATAGCAGGCAGGGAATCTTTTCCTTTAAGGCTTCCAGTGCACTTTTGAAGCTTTGCATGGCTGCTGTTCTTTCACTGTCGGGAATATCTTTTTTTAGTTTAAAAAGGACTATATGTTTAATCATGACATAAAATTTTATTATATTCGCCATATCAACGACTATCGCAAAAGTAAAAGTTTTTTTTGATATAATAAATACGGTATAAATTAAGTGTTATGACAAAACGAAAAATATCGGCATTGCTGGTAGCTCTGGTTCTTGGTACCACGGCTTGGGCCCAAGAACCTTTTACGGTGCCCGTATGGCCCGATGGTCCGGCCGAAGACAATGGTATTACGGCCGAAGAAAAAATCACCAAGGAGGGCCGTGTGTTGAATGCCCGCACGGCCGAGTTGTTTGTTTACTTGCCAAAGTCCGAAGTAAATACCGGGGCGGCGGTACTGATATGCCCCGGCGGAGGATATGCCCGTCAGGCCATGCAGCATGAGGGTACGCTCTTTGCCGAGATGCTGGCACAGAAAGGCGTTGCCGGCATTATTCTTAAATACCGGTTGCCCAACGGTCATCATGCCATTCCGTTGACCGATGCCCAGGAGGCCATGCGCATTGTACGTGCCCATGCGGCAGAGTGGCATATCGACGCGACCAAGGTGGGCGTTGCCGGTTTCTCGGCCGGAGGTCATGTGGCTTCGACATTGGGTACACATTTTGATGCTACGTCGCGTCCCGACTTCATGCTGCTTTTTTATCCGGTGGTAACCATGGGGCCGTTGACACATCAGGGCTCGCGTAATAATCTTCTGGGCGATTTAAAAGATGATGCCGACCTTGTGTCTTATTATTCCAACGAGTTGCAGGTTTCGGCATCGACACCTCCGGCACTCTTCCTGCTGAGCGATGACGATAAAAGCGTGCCGCCGGCCAACAGCGTACAGATGTATCTGCGCATGAAGGATTTGGGTATTCCGGCTGCGATGTATATCTTCCCCGAGGGAGGACACGGTTGGGGCTGTCGGCCCACATTTGCTTATTATGAGCAGTGGACGCAGCTGATGTGGCGGTGGTTGCAGAATCGGCATATTATCCCTTGATGAGAAAAATATGTTTTATAAATGTTTCAATAGAAGAAGAAATAGTTATCTTTGTTTTACAGAATCTTTAAATTTTATGTTATGAAAAAGAAATGGTTTATGGCTGTGGCTGTTCTTTTGAGCGGTAGCCTTATGTTTTCGTCCTGTATCGGATCTTTTGGTCTGACGAACAAAGTGTTCTCGTGGAATAAAAGTGTCGGAGAGAAGTGGGTCAACGAAGTTGTGTTTGTGGCGTTCTGTATTCTTCCGGTTTATGAGATAACACTTATTGCCGATGCCTTGGTAGTCAATTCCATTGAGTTCTGGACGGGGAGCAATCCCATGGCCGACAATGTGAAACACATCAAGGGAGAGAATGGCAATTATCTCGTAGAGTCGAATCAGAACGGCTATGTCATTACCGACGAGGCCACCCAAGAAAAAATAGAACTGACCTATAACCAGGAAGAAAATTCTTGGTCGGTCGACGGAATTACATTCCTGACCTTCGTCGATGACGAGCACGTGAGTGTGTATGCCGGTGAAGGCGAAATGGTTACCATTGAGAAATCGGAAGCCGGCCTGATGGCATACAAGGCCATGGCCAATGCATATATGGCTTGCAAGTAAAATTAATTACTGTAAAAACGAGAGCTTGTGTAAACCTGCACAGGCTCTCGTTTTTTATTTACGGTTGGAGTAAAGAATAATAGCTGCTTTTGTGTTAAATAATGGATTTGATTTGGTTTTTAATAAATTATTGCTTACTTTACGAAATATAAAACTTTGTGATATGGAACAACAGAAAGTGGATATGTTCATGATGGCAAATATCTCCAATTTTCAGGAAGATAGAGCTTTGATTATTAGAGAGAAGTTGCTTAACGAGAGTGATGATAGGTGGGCAATGTTGTCATCTGCTCAATTTAAAAGTCCCACAACGGCATTGATTTTGTCTATTTTCTTGGGCTCGATAGGGGTCGATCGATTTTATATCGGTTCAATAGGCATGGGAATAGGAAAGTTGATAACGTGCGGAGGCTGTGGAATATGGACAATCGTTGATTGGTTTTTAATATCCAGAGCTACGCGTGAAAAAAACTACGAAAAATTGGTCTCCATACTCTAAAAAAGAGTTTTATTTTTTATCGGGAATCCTTCTTGTTGTAGGGGGATTCTGGTTGTTGTATTACTTTTTTGGCGGGCGAACACTGGTCGTTTGCCCGTCAAAAATAGTATTGGGCATATCGTGTCCGGGCTGTGGTATGACTCGGGCGTTTGATGCCATAATGCATGGAGATGTGCGTTCGGCTATTTTTTATAATGCAAATGCTTTGATTTTATTTCCCCTTGTGGGAATATTTTTTTTATGTTTTGTTTGGGATCTTGTTTTTAAAACCCAAAAGGCACATGCATTGTATTGTAAAATCGAAGGCTGGATGTCGAGAAAGAGTTTGTTTGTTGTTTTCTTAATGGTAGAGTTTGCTATATGGCTTCATGGTATGTTTATAGGTGTGTAGTTGCAATATTCTTAAAGTGTTGAAGGTGGGGCTTAAAGATGTCGCGGGCCGCAAGTCTACAAACTTGCGGCCCGCGACATCTTGGAATTGTATGGTTTTAAAGAAGGTGTATGTTGTGGCGGGCACATTCGGCAATCTGCTCTTCGGGCCAGATGCTGGCTTGCACTTCGCCTATGTGGGCTTTCTGCAACAGGTACATGCACAGGCGCGACTGGCCTATGCCGCCACCGATTGAGAGGGGCATGTCGCCGTGAATAAGGGCTTTGTGAAAGTCGAGATTGAGGCGGTCGGAGCAGCCGCAGATTTCGAGTTGCTTGCGTAATGCTTTTTCATCGACACGGATACCCATTGAGGAAATTTCAAAAGGACATTCCAGAATCCGGTTCCACAAAATAATGTCGCCGTTGAGGCCATAGTATCCGTCGGAGTTGCGGGTTGTCCAGTCGTCGTAGTCGGGGGCACGTCCGTCGTGGGGCTCTCCGTTGGAGAGTTTGCCGCCGATGCCTATGATGAAGATGGCTCCATATTTGCGGGCTGCCTCGTATTCACGGGCTTTGGGTGAGAGGCCGGGGTACATTTGCAGCAGCTCTTCGGAGTGTATGAACACAATGTCGTCGGGGAGCATCGGTGTGATGTGCGGGTGTATCTCATACAATTCGGCCTCGGTGTCTTTCAGTGCCTTGTAGATTTTGCGCACCGTGTCTTTGAGATAGTCGAGGTTACGGTCGCTTTCGTTGATGCTTTTCTCCCAGTCCCACTGGTCGACGTAGAGCGAGTGCAGGTTGTCAAGGTCTTCGTCGGAGCGTATGGCGTTCATGTCGGTATAGAGTCCGTAACCGGCGGGAATGCGGTAGGCTCCCAGTTTGAGACGTTTCCATTTGGCCAGTGAGTGAACGACTTCGGCCTGGCGGTCGCCCATGCACTTGATGGGGAATCTGACGGCCCGTTCCACGCCGTTGAGGTCGTCGTTGATGCCTGTTCCCGAGAGGACAAACAGGGGGGCGGTTACACGCCGGAGGTTGAGGTTTTTGGCCAGTGCGCGCTGAAAACTCTCTTTCAGTCCCTTAATGGCCTGCTCGGTAGTCTCGGGCAGCAGCTTCGGCGTGTAGTGTTTCGGTATGATTAGTGACATAAATGTTGTGTAATAATTTGTTTTTCAGTATCTTGTTGGTTTTAGTCGGAGCTTCTGTTGCTGTCGGCCTCGACTATTTGTGGGTTATTTTCGGACAAATATAGTTATTTTGTCAATAACAATGGCTATTTTTTAATCTTTTTGCTATCTTATTAAAAAGATTGATGAGAATTTTGTTTGCCCGAAGCGGTGGCTGCCGGCTTTGTTTCACATTTTCGTTTTTTTGTCGTACCTTTGTGTTTTAAAATTGTTAAAGATATGCCGTTAAACATACCCGCGAAATTGCCGGCTGTCGAGATATTGAAGTCGGAAAACATCTTTGTGATGGATTCGCAAAGAGCCTCTGCGCAAGACATACGGCCGTTGCGCATTGTTATTCTCAATCTTATGCCGTTGAAAATAACGACCGAGACCGACCTGATACGTCTGCTGTCGAACACGCCGTTGCAGCTGGAAATCGATTTCCTGAAAATCTCAGGTCATGTCTCCAAAAACACGCCGGCTGAGCACATGATGGCATTTTATAAAGAGTTTTCGGAGGTGTGTGAGCAGCGGTACGACGGCATGATTATTACCGGTGCGCCGGTCGAGCAGATGGCTTTTGAGGAGGTCTCTTATTGGGACGAGGTCTCTACCATATTCGACTGGGCCCGTACACACGTTACCTCGACCATGTATATCTGCTGGGCGGCGCAGGCGGGATTATATCACCATTACGGTATACCCAAGTATCCGCTTCAAGAAAAAATGTTTGGCGTGTTCAGACATTCGGTCTCGCCCGAAGGAAAGACGGCACCATTGTTCCGCGGTTTCGACGATGAGTTCTACATACCCCACAGCCGCCACACGGCCATTCACTCCGACGACGTGCGTTGTTGCCGTGAACTGACGGTAATGGCCGAAGGCGAAATATCGGGGCCGGCCGTCATTGTGGCCCGTAACGGTCGGGAGATTTTCCTTACCGGACATTCGGAGTATGCGCCCGACACATTGGGTAATGAGTATCGCCGCGATTTGGCCAAAGGTCTGCCGATAAAAATGCCGCAAAATTATTTCCGCAACGACGACCCGTCCCTGCCTCCGCTGGTGCGTTGGCGGGCCCATGCCAATCTTCTTTTTTCGAACTGGCTCAACTACTACGTTTATCAGGAAACACCCTATAACATCGAAGAGATACGATGACGACACCGCGCCCCATCGAATTGCTGGCTCCCGCACGGACGGCCGACATCGGCATCGAGGCCATTATGCACGGAGCCGACGCTGTCTACATAGGCGGTCCGGCCTTCGGCGCCCGCTCCGCTGCGGCAAACAGCGTGGCCGATATTGCCCGGCTCACCGAGTTTGCCCATCGGTATGATGCCCGTGTGTATGTAACCCTCAATACGATACTGTATGATGAAGAGCTCCGCGAAGCAGAACGTCTCATCGGTGAACTGTATCGCGCAGGGGTCGATGCACTTATTGTTCAGGATATGGCGGTCTTGCGGCTCGATATTCCGCCGATAGCCCTTCACGCCAGTACCCAGACCGATAACCGGACGGTCGAAAAAACACGCTTCCTCTATGAGTCGGGATTCTCCCGCGTGGTGTTGGCCCGGGAGTTGTCGGGCCGGCAGATACGGGCCATTGCCGATGAGGTGCCGGTAGAACTGGAAGTCTTTGTGCATGGAGCGTTGTGCGTCTCTTACAGTGGGCAGTGCTATCTGAGCCGTGCGTTGTCGGGGCGCAGTGCCAATAGGGGGGAGTGTGCGCAGTATTGTCGTCTGCCCTATACGCTGCTTGATGCCGATGGCCGGCCGCTCATTCGCGACAAACATTTGCTTTCGCTCAAAGACATGAACCGTTCCGATCGTTTGGAGGCGTTGCTCGATGCCGGGGTTACGTCGCTGAAAATCGAGGGGCGACTCAAAGACCTCTCTTATGTCAAGAATGTAACGGCCTGGTACAGAAAGCAACTCGATGAGATACTGGCCCGCCGGCCCGAGTATGTTGCTGCCGCATCGGGCCGGGTGGAACTCTTTTTTACGCCCGACCCGCAGAAGAGTTTCAACCGTGGTTTTACCGGCTATTTCTTTGATGGCCGTTCCGAACAGCATTTGGGCTCGCCCGACACGCCGAAGTCGCAGGGCGTTCCCGTGGGGCGTGTAACCGGTGTGCGCGGTGCAGCTTTGAAGGTGGAGAATGCCCGTATGCTTCACAATGGCGACGGTCTCTGCTTTTTGAACCGCCAGGGAGCCTTTGAGGGATTCCGTGTCAACCGGGTTGATGGCGATTGGGTCTATCCGCTTGAAAAACGCGATGTGAAACCCGGGGCGTTGCTCTACCGCAACTACGACCACTCGTTCGAACAGCAGTTGCAGAAAAAGAGTGCCGAGCGGCGTATCCCCGTCGATATGCGGTTGTATGAGACGCCGCGGGGACTGGCGCTGAAAATTACCGACGACGCCGGCCTTTCGGCTGTCGTTGCTTGTCGGGTAGAGAAGGAGGCGGCCCGCACTCCGCAGGACGAAAGTCAGGCGCGGCAACTCTCCCGCTTGGGTGATAGCCATTATGTCGCCCGTCGGGTCGATGTCGCCGCTACACGTAGCTGTTTTGTGCCCGTATCGCTGTTGGCCGATTTGCGACGGAAAGCCGTTGAAGCCTTGAACCGGGTGCGGCGCATGGCTTATCGCCGGCCCCGTCGCCGGAGCGAAGGGACAACCCCTTTCCCGGTTGCTTCGTTGAGTTATCTGGGAAATGTCTCCAACCATTTGGCGCGGGCTTTCTATCACGACCATGGCGTGGAAAACATAGAGCCGGCCTATGAGTGCCGGCCCGTCGATGATGCCGCATTGATGTTTACCCGTTTCTGTCTTAAAAAACAATGGGGGAGATGCCCCCGTGAAGCGACACTGTCGCCCGATAAGAGTGCTTGGAAAGAGCCTCTCTATCTGCAATATCGCGACACGCTGCTGCGCGTGGAGTTTGATTGCCGGCAGTGTCAGATGCGGCTCTATCGCGACACCCTGTCGCGGGGCGGACATCGTTGAGTTGCAGCCCTTGTCTTACAATCTTTTGAGCGGGTTGGGCCCGCGAAATGAAAAAAAAGAAAAAGCACTCTTTTTTGTGGCGGAAAATCTTTGCGATTTTTCGCCAAATTGTCTATTTTTGTACCTCCAAAAAATGAACAAAATCACAACGATATGGCTGAAAATAAGAAAATCAAAACCGCATTAGTCTCGGTTTATCACAAAGACGGTTTGGACGAAATCCTGAAAAAACTGCATGCCGAGGGCGTGTCGTTTATTTCGACCGGTGGTACGCAGACTTTTATTGAGTCGCTGGGCATACCGTGCAGCAGTGTAGAAGGTCTCACGGGTTATCCCTCGATATTGGGTGGCCGTGTAAAAACGCTTCACCCGAAAGTTTTCGGCGGTATCCTCAACCGTCGTGAAGAAGAGGGCGACCGTCAGCAAATCGCCGAATATGAAATTCCCGAAATCGACTTGGTTATCGTCGATCTCTATCCCTTCGAAGAGACCGTAGCTTCGGGTGCCGATGAGAGCGCCATCATCGAGAAAATCGATATAGGCGGAATCTCGCTTATCCGCGCCGCTGCCAAGAATTTCAAAGACGTGGTCATCGTGGCCTCCAAGGCTCAGTATGCCCCTCTGCTTGAAATGCTCAACGAAAAAGGTGCTGCCTCTTCGCTCGAAGACCGTTATTGGTTTGCCAAGGAGGCTTTCGCCGTATCTTCGGGCTACGATACCGCCATCTTCAACTATTTCGACGGTGGCAACTACTCGGCATTCCGGGCTGCCTGCAACGATTCCAAGGCTTTGCGTTACGGAGAGAATCCCCATCAGAAGGGCTTCTTCTTCGGTAAGTTCGACGATATGTTTGAGCAACTGCACGGAAAGGAAATCTCCTACAACAACCTGCTTGACATCGACGCTGCCGTGTCGCTCATCTCCGAATTTGACGAACTGACTTTCGCCATATTGAAACACAACAACGCCTGCGGCCTTGCCTCGCGTCCCACCTTGCTCGAAGCCTGGAAAGATGCCTTGGCCGGCGACCCCGTTTCGGCTTTCGGCGGTGTGTTGGTGACCAATGCCGTTATCGATGCCGTTACGGCCGAGGAGATAAACAAGCTCTTCTTCGAGGTAATCATTGCCCCGGGATACGAGCCTGCGGCTCTCGATATTTTCTATCAGAAGAAAAACCGCATAGTCCTGGTACAGAAAAAAGCCCCCGAAGCCACGATTCAGTTCCGCTCGCTGCTCAACGGCGTGCTGATGCAGGAAAAAGATTTGCATCGTGAAAAGGCCGAGGAGCTCAAACAGATTACCGAGAAGGCTGTAACTCCCGCCGAGGTAGAAGACCTGCTGTTTGCCAACAAGATTGTGAAACACAGCAAGTCGAATGCTATTGTCCTGGCCAAGGGCAAACAACTTCTGGCCAGTGGTGTAGGACAGACCTCGCGTGTTGATTCGTTGCGTCAAGCCATTGAGAAGGCCAAGTCGTTCAACTTCGACCTCAACGGTGCCGTTATGGCATCAGACGCCTTCTTCCCC
The DNA here is from genome assembly GCA_944325415.1 of uncultured Bacteroidales bacterium. GTDB lineage: Bacteria > Bacteroidota > Bacteroidia > Bacteroidales > UBA11471 > Caccoplasma. Next base: position 142,442 of record CALUZW010000001.1, read on the forward strand.
TTCCCCGACTGTGTGGAAATTGCCCACAAGGAAGGCATCGATACGGTGATACAACCCGGCGGTTCGGTACGCGACGACCTCACCATCGACTACTGCAACCAGAACGGCATAGCCATGGTATTCTCCGGTATTCGCCATTTCAAACACTAATCACTTTTCAACGTACAGAAAACAATGGGATTTTTCTCTTTCAATCAAGAAATAGCCATCGACCTGGGAACGGCCAACACGATTATTCTCTACAACGACAAAATCGTGGTCGACGCTCCCTCCATGGTAGCCCTCGACAATCGCACCGGCAAGCTCAAAGCCGTAGGACATGAGGCACAGGCCATGTATGGCCGTGCCCCCGAGAACATACGCGTGATACGCCCGTTGCAGAACGGTGTGATTGCTGACTTCAACGCCGCCGAGCAGATGATGCGCGGCATGATGAAGATGGTATCCATGCGTAATACCCTCTTCTCCTCGTCGTTGCGTATGGTGGTATGTATACCCTCCGGCAGCACCGAGGTGGAGATACGTGCCGTGCGCGACTCTTCCGAGCATGTCGGCGGTCGCGACGTCTATATGATATACGAGCCGATGGCAGCCGCTATCGGTGTAGGTATCGACGTTGAAGCCCCCGAGGGAAACATGATTGTCGACATAGGCGGTGGCACGACCGAGATTGCCGTTATCTCGCTCGGTGGTATCGTTACCAACAAGTCGATACGCGTAGCCGGCGATGAGTTCAATGAAGACATTCGCGAGTATATGGGTCGCCAGTACAACATCAAGCTGGGTGAGCGTACGGCCGAATTGATAAAAATCAATGTGGGTTCGGCGCTTAACGAACTGGAAAATCCCCCCGAGGACTATATCGTACACGGTCCCAACCGCATGACCTCTCTCCCTATGGAGTTGCCGGTAACCTATCAGGACGTGGCCCATTGCATCGAGAAGTCTATCTCCAAAATCGAGGCTGCCGTGCTGAGCGCTCTCGACTCGACACCCCCCGAGCTCTATGCCGACATCGTACGCAACGGTATCTACCTCACCGGTGGCGGCGCGTTGCTGCGGGGTCTCGACAAGCGTCTCACCGACAAGATAGGCATTCAGTTCCATGTGGCCGAAGAGCCGCTGCTCGCCGTAGCACGCGGTACGGGTATTGCCCTGAAAAATGTCGATAAGTTCTCGTTCTTGATGCGTTGACAAAGATAACCGGGACCGACTGCTCCGATGCGTAAACTGTTACAATTCTTTCGACAGCATAGTTCGCTCTTTGTCTATCTCTGTTATGTGGCGCTCTGTCTCATTCTGTTGTTCTGGTTCAATCCCTACCAGCAAAGTGTCTATTTCAGTTCCGCCAGCCGGGTAGCCGGCAGCCTGTACGACCTTTCGGGGGCTGTTACCGGATATTTCGGATTACAGAAGGCAAACAACGAGCTTTTGGCTCAGAACGGTAAGCTCCAAGACGAGCTTGCCGTTCTGCGTAATACTCTTGCCCTGTATCAGGCCCACGACACGCTGTCGCAACTGCCGCTGCCACCCGCCAATATCGATACCTCGCGGCTCATTGTGGCCCGGGTCATCAACAACAGTGTGGCCCGCCGTAACAACTGCATCACCATCGATAAAGGTCGGCGCGACGGTGTCTTTCCCGAGATGGGACTCGTCGACCAGAACGGCGTGGTGGGTGTCGTTTCGTCGGCCTCTTCGGACTATGCCGTGGCCCTGTCGCTGCTCAATCCCCACCTGCGCATCAGTTGCAAAATCAAGAATACCCAGCACATCGGTTCGCTGGCGTGGGACGGCACCAGTGTCCACCATGCCGGACTGGAAGAGTTGCCCGAATATATCACCGTCAATGTCGGCGACACGATTGTTACCAGCGGCTATTCCGGGGCCTTTCCCGAGGGGCTTGTCGTAGGCTTTGTCGAAGACACCCGCAAGGTGAAGAAAAACAACTTTTACGTCATCACTATACGCTTGGCCGCCGATTTTTCGGCGTTGAATTTCGTGCGTGTCGTCGAGTATCACAAACCTGTCGAACAAATACTAATCGAGAAGGAGGCACAGAGCTATGAATAAACTTCGGGTATGGCGTATGGTGGGGGCCGTCGTTGTCGTCGTGTTGCAGATACTCATGTGCAACCGCATTGCACTTTGGGGGGTAGCTACCCCGTTTGTGCTGGTCTATCTTTTCCTGAAAGCTCCGTCGGGGCTCCAAGCCCATCTTTTCATGACATTCGCCTTTTTTGTCGGGCTCCTTGTCGATATTTTTACCAATACCCCCGGTGTCTATGCCCTGGCTTCGGTAACGGTGGCATTTCTTCACAACCCGCTCCTGGCGCGGATACAGTATCGCGACAGGGGAGAGGAGAAGTATGTGCCTTCGTTTGCATCGCTGGGTATGTGGCGCTATGTGCTTTATGCCGTTATCCTCACGGCTGTTTTCTGCACGGTCATTTTCTGTGCCGAGTCGTTCTCGTTCTTCTCCCCGTCGCTTCTGGCGGGACGCATCGTGGGTAGTACGTTGCTCACGTTGCTGGTCATACTGGTTGTCGACTTGTTGATGGAGAGAAAGCGGTGAGAAAAAACTATACCTACGAACGGCGAAAGTATATCATCGGGGCATTTATGCTCGCGGTGATTCTGTTTTATGTTACCCGTCTTTTCTCTCTTCAAGTCCTTGACAACCGATACAACCAGCTGGCCGATAACAACGCGATATTTACCAAGGTGCAATATCCGTCGCGCGGACTTATCTATGACCGCAACGGGCGTCTCGTGGTCGACAACCAACCCGCCTACGACCTGATGGTGATACCCCGCGAGGTGGCGCCATTCGATACACTTGACCTGTGCCGTACCCTGGGTATTACCCTTGACGAGTATAAGGAGCGGTGGCGTAATATGAGCAACCGCCGGCTCAATCCCGGTTACTCCTCGTTTACTCCCCAGCTGTTCTTCTCCCGTCTCACGGTCGAAGAGTATGGCGTGTTGCAGGAGAAACTCTATCGTTATCCCGGTTTTTACATCCAGAACCAGTCGATACGCCGTTATGTCTATGATGTGGGGGCCAATGTCCTGGGCAATGTGCGGGAGGTGTCAGTGCAGGAGTTGCGCGACGATAGTTATTATATGCAGGGCGATTATACCGGCGACCTGGGTGTGGAGAAGTCGTATGAAAATTATCTCCGTGGCGAGAAAGGGCAGGAGTATTTCTTGCGTAATGCCTATGGTCGCATCAAGGGCCGTTACGAAAATGGCGCTTATGACCACGAGGCCGTGCCGGGAAAGAATCTGACATTGTCTATCGACATTGAGTTGCAGCAGTATGGCGAGATGCTCATGCAGAACAAAGTCGGTGCTATTGTGGCCATCGAGCCTTCGACCGGAGAGATTCTGGCCTTGGTATCAAGCCCTACCTACAAACCTTCGATGTTGACCGGTCGTGAACGGGGCCGGAACTATACGCAACTTTTTGAGAATCCCTACAAGCCTCTCTACGACCGTTCTATCATGGCTACCTATCCGCCCGGCTCTACGTTCAAGCCTACACAGGCACTTATCTTTTTACAGGAAAAGATGGTGTCGCGCTACACGGCCTACCCTTGCAATATGGGCTTTTATGCCCGGGGCATACGGGTGGGGTGCCATGCCCATGAGTCGCCCATCTCGGTTGTCCCGGCCCTCTCCACGTCGTGCAACGCCTATTTCTGTTATGCTTTTCGTTCGATGATCGACGATGTCGAGAAGTATGGCAGCACCTATAATGCGTTTGAAACCTGGAAAAAATACATTGTCAATATGGGTTATGGCTATCGGCTCGGGGTCGATATGCCCGGCGAGAGTCGTGGCTTTATTCCCAACAGCGATTTCTATGGCAAAATCTATGGATCCCGGGGGTGGAAAGGCATTACGGTGATTTCGGTCTCCATCGGGCAGGGTGAGGTTCTCGCTACGCCGTTGCAGATAGCCAATCTGGGAGCCACGATAGCCAATCGCGGTTATTATTTCACCCCTCATGTGGTGAAATCGGTACAAGATACCTACTTGGGCGATGACTATACGCAGCCTCACTATGTGGGGGTCGACCCCTCCTATTACGAGATGGTGGTCGAAGGTATGCGCATGTCGATGGTAAAGGGAACCTGCCGCATAGGTGAAATTCCCGGCATAGAGGCTTGCGGAAAAACCGGTACGGCGCAGAACCCGCATGGCGACGACCACTCGGCTTTCATGGGCTTTGCCCCTCGCGAAAATCCCCGTATTGCCATTGCTGTCTATGTCGAGAATGCCGGTTGGGGGGCTACTTACGGTGTGCCCATCGGCAGTCTTATGATGGAAAAATACTTAACCGGCGAGATTGCTCCTTCGCGCAAATGGCTCGAAGAGCGTATGCTGAACGCCAATACGATGATACAGGAGGAAGAGAAAGATGTCGCGCAGGAATAATGTCTGGTATTCGCTCGACTGGTACACGGTCGCGCTTTATCTTTTGCTGGTCTTTTGCGGCTGGATAAGTATCTATGCGGCCAGTTTCGACTTCGATGCAGCATCGACCATCTTCAACTTCGATGCCCGTTCGGGCAAGCAGTTGCTGTGGATACTCTTTTCGATGATGATTGCCTTCGTTCTGCTCATGACCGAGCCGCGCACGTTTGTCTCTCTTGCCTATCCGCTCTACATCGTCTTTCTAGTCTTGCTGCTTGTAACCATTTTTGTGGCACCCGATATCAAGGGCTCCCGTTCCTGGCTGGTGCTTGGCCCGGTACATTTGCAGCCGGCCGAGTTTGCCAAGTACGGAACCGCGCTGGCTCTGGCCAAGATGCTCGACAACTACGATTTCGATTTGACGAAACCACGCTGTTTCTTCAAGGCCTGTGCCTTGATACTTCTGCCCGTGCTGCTTATTCTCATGCAGCAGGAGACGGGGTCGGCGCTGGTCTATCTCTCGCTCATCTGCATACTCTATCGCGAGGGAATGAGCAGCCTGTTCCTTTTTGCCGCCTTGTGTGCCGTTGTCTATTTTATTGTAGCGGTCAAATATGCCTCGCTCGAATGGATGGACACGCCGGTGGGAGAGTGGCTGGTGCTGATGCTCATTCTGCTGGTGCTGGTATATATGGTGGCACGTTATCTGCGGCGTGCCCGTTTCCTGTATGTCTCGCTGCTCGTGGTAGCGGTGGTACAGGGCGCTGCGGCGGCAGTGGCCTATTATCTCTATCCCTTCAACCAACTCTATGTCGCAGGCCTCCTGCTGATGACGGCTGTCGTTGCAACCGGGGTGCTCTACTTCAAGACCTTGCAGCATAAACTGTGGATAGCCGTAGTCTTTGCCCTCTTCTCGGCGGTCTATTTGGAGTCGGTCGATTATGTCTTTACCGATGTGCTCGGTCAGCACCAACGCACCCGTATCGAGGTGGCACTGGGTATCAAGGAAGATCCCATGGGTGTAGGATACAACGTCAACCAATCGAAGATTGCCATCGGTTCGGGCGGATTTTGGGGCAAGGGTTTCCTCCAAGGAACGCAGACCAAGCTACGCTACGTGCCTGAGCAGGATACCGACTTTATATTCTGTACCATAGGCGAGGAGCAGGGCTTTTGGGGCGCAACACTCGTGCTGACACTTTTTGCCTTGCTGCTGGTGCGCATCATTCAGCTTGCCGAACGTCAGCGGACAGTCTTCGGCCGCGTTTACGGTTATTCCGTAGCGGCAATTATCTTTTTTCACTTGGCTGTCAATATCGGAATGGTTATCGGAGTGCTTCCGGTTATCGGCATCCCGTTGCCCTTTTTCAGTTATGGCGGTTCATCGCTTTGGGGCTTTACCATACTGCTTTTTACCCTCTTATGTATCGATGCCTCCCGTAACGACAGTTTCTGAGTAATGTTGCGGCGCGGGTGCGGCCATCATCATATCGATATAAAAATACAAAGGCTTCGACATGCGTCGAAGCCTTTGTGAGTATTGATGCTGTGGGTTCGCTTAGAGAATGCCCTGAGCCATCATGGCTTTGGCCACTTTCATGAAGCCGGCAACGTTGGCACCTTTTACATAGTTGACGTAGCCGTCGGCTTGCGTACCGTATTTTACACACTGGGTGTGAATGTCGAACATGATTTGTTTCAGACGGGCATCTACCTCTTCTTTGGTCCAGCTCAGCTTGATGGCGTTCTGGGTCATTTCGAGACCGCTTACCGAAACACCACCGGCGTTGGCTGCTTTACCCGGAGCGTAGAGTATCTTGGCTTTGAGGAACTCTTCGATGGCTTCGGGGGTAGAGGGCATGTTGGCACCTTCCGATACGGCGAAGCAACCGTTGGCCAAGAGAGCGCGGGCGTCGTCGCCGTCGATTTCGTTCTGGGTAGCCGAAGGCATGGCGATGTCGCATTTCTCGTTCCAGGGACGGGCTCCTTCAACATATTTGCAACCGTATTTCTCGGCATATTCGCGGATACGGCCGCGGTAGATGTTTTTCAATTCAAAGATGTAGGCCAGTTTCTCGGCGTCGATACCATCGGGATCGTAGATGTATCCGTTGCTGTCGGACATGGTGATGACTTTGGCTCCGAGGCTGATGAGTTTTTCTACGGTGTATTGGGCTACGTTACCCGAACCCGATACGGCTACCACTTTGCCTTTGATGTCGATGTTGCGGGTTTTCAGCATTTCGAGCAGGAAGTATACGTTACCGTAACCTGTGGCTTCGGGACGAATGAGCGAACCGCCGAATTCGAGACCCTTTCCGGTGAAAGTTCCGGTGTTTTCGCGGGCCATCTTCTTGTACATGCCGTACATATAGCCTACTTCGCGACCGCCTACGCCGATGTCGCCGGCGGGAACGTCGGTCTCAGGACCGATGTGGCGCCACAGTTCGGCTACGAAAGCCTGGCAGAAACGCATGATTTCTCCGTCGGATTTGCCGCGCGGGCTGAAATCGGAACCGCCTTTGCCGCCGCCCATGGGAAGGGTGGTCAGCGAGTTTTTGAATGTCTGCTCAAAAGCAAGGAATTTCAAGATGGAGAGATTCACCGATGAGTGGAAACGGATACCGCCTTTGTACGGGCCGATGGCGTTGTTGTGTTGTACACGGTAACCCATGTTGGTTTGTACCTGGCCTTTGTCGTCGACCCAAGTTACACGGAACGAGAAGATTCGGTCGGGAATGCACAGTCTCTCGATCAGGTTGTAACGGTCAAACTCGGGGTGCTCGTTGTAAGCCTCCTCAATGGTACTCAGCACTTCGGCTACGGCCTGATGATATTCGGGCTCGTTGGGGAAGCGTCTTTTCAAATCGCTTAATACTTTTTGGGCATTCATTTTAATTTATAATTATAAGTTGAAAATAAATTTCATTCTTACTAAATGAGACGAATTTTTCCGCCTTTTTGTTTTTCCTCCGCAAAGATAACACAAAGAATAGGAAAAAATCAAATGTTTTTGCAAGAAAAATGACAAATAGCTGCAAAAAAATTTTTTTTCTTACAAAAAGATGCTTTTTGTGTATAATTATTTGAATTTTTGCCATGCATTCTTCTTTGCGTTCCGATATTGATGATTGATGTGTCATTTGTTCACGGGAATCTGCTGCACCGATGCAAATCTCTTTCTTTTGCGCTGCTTTGCCGAAAAATCATTACTTTTGCGTATTCACAACAATAACCCCTAACATGTCGATTACTCTCGTTCCTCCTCGTCGTCTTGATGTCCGTGTCGTACTGCCTTCGTCAAAAAGTATCTGTAATCGGGCTTTGATATTGAATGCGCTTGCGGAGAGTTCCATGCCCATTGGCAACCTCTCCGATTGCGACGATACCCGGGTACTGGTACGGGCTTTTGAGAGCGGTGGCCCCGACTTCGATATTATGGCGGCCGGTACGGCCATGCGCTTCCTTACGGCCTATCTGTCGCAGCGGCCAGGTGTGTGGACTATCACCGGTACCGAACGTATGCGCCACCGGCCTATCCGGTTGCTGGTTGATGCCCTTCGCTCGCTCGGGGCGCATGTCGATTATCTGGGCGAAGAGGGTTTCCCGCCATTACGCATTGAGGGCAGACCCCTCCGTGGCGGAGCTTTGACGTTGAGTGCCGGGGTGAGCTCGCAGTACATCTCGGCCTTGCTCATGATAGCACCCTCTATGCAGGAGGGGCTACGGCTCACCCTTACGGGCGAGATGATATCGAAACCCTATATAGCCATGACCCTCTCCCTCATGCGCCTTTGGGGCATGGAGAGCCGTTGGGAGGGGAATTGCATAGAGGTGGCGCACGGAACCTATGTGCCCCGCCCGTTTACGGTGGAGTCTGACTGGTCGGCCGCCTCGTACTGGTACGAAATGGTGGCGCTGATGCCCGGGGCATCGGTAGAGTTGCCCGGCTTGCAGCGTGCGAGCGTGCAGGGCGATGCCCGGGTGGCCGAGTTTTATTCAGCGTTGGGGGTAGAGACCGAATTTGCCGCCGACGGGGTGCGTTTGCGCCACACGGGGCAAACCGCGAAGACCCCTTTGTTGTTGGACCTTACCGACCAACCCGACCTGGCCCAGACTTTGGTCGTTACCTGTGCTTTGTTGCAGCGTCCCTTCCGCTTTACCGGCTTGCAGTCGCTCCGCATCAAGGAGACCGACCGTATGGCCGCCTTGAAGTGTGAGTTGGCCAAGCTCGGTTATCGGATAACCGATAGCGACGACTCGGTCTTGTCGTGGAACGGAGAGCGTGGCAACGTGTCGGAGCCGATAGCTATCGATACCTACGACGATCACCGCATGGCCATGGCTTTTGCTCCGGCCGCCCTCTTTTTCCCGGGACTCGAAATACGCCACCCCGAGGTGGTGAGCAAGTCCTATCCTTCGTTCTGGGATCATTTGCGGCAGGCGGGATTTGAGTTGCATACCGTATAATATGGTGTTGTGCCTATGATGGGTCTTTTATATATAGTATTGGCTATCATCGTTCTCGGCGTGGCGTGTTATCTCTATGAGCGGAAACGGCCGAAGCAGCAATCGGCCGCTGAGCCGGAGCGAGAGCAGCCTCATGCCTCAACAGACGGCGGCGCCTGCTGCGGCCTGCATCTGGTGTGCGAGCGGGACGCTTTGCTGCTCGACCCCCGAAGCGAAACGCTCTATTACGACGATGAAGAGCTCGATGCCTATGCCGGGCGGGCGGCCGATGCCTATACACCCGACGAGATACAGGCTTTTGAGGAGGTTTTCTTTACGTTGCTTCCCGAAGATGTGCAGGGGTGGCTAATCAGTTTGCAGCGGCGTGGCATACAGCTGCCCGAGGCGCTCGAACCCGCCGTGTGGCTTGTCGTGCGCGAACAGCGGGAGCAAAAGTCAGCTGCGAAGAAAAAAGACCAGGAATAAATCCGATAAATGATGTTCGACATACTGCAATACGCTTTCTTTCGCAACGCTCTCTGGGCGGTACTGCTTATCGGCATAGCCGGCGGCATTATCGGCACCTATATCGTAACCCGCCGCATGGTGTTCATAACCGGAGGCATTACCCATGCCTCGTTTGGCGGGCTCGGTATCGGACTTTTTCTCGGCATCAGTCCCACGGTGGGAGCCCTGCTCTTTGCCGTAGGGTCGGCCTTGGGAGTGGGGTGGCTTTCCCGTCGCGGCACAGTGCGCGAAGACTCGGCCATCGCTTCGCTTTGGGCACTGGGTATGGCCGTGGGTATTATCTGCATCTTCAAGACACCGGGATATGCCCCGGGGCTGAACGAATTTCTCTTTGGTAACATTCTTACCGTTGCCTCGGCCGACCTTGTGTGGTTTGCCCTTTATGCCGGAGTGCTGGTGCTGTTTTTCCTGCTGTTCTACCGTCCGATGCTGGCGGTGGCCTTTGACCGCGATTTTGCGGCCACACGCCGTCTGCCTGTGCGTCTTATCGACTATGCGATGGTCGTCATGGTCTCTCTGTGTGTGGTGCTGACCATTCGGCTCGTGGGCATCATGCTCCTCCTCTCGATGCTGACCATTCCGCAGATGACGGTCGAGCTTTTTACCCGTCGCTATCTCTCCATACTTGTCGCTTCGGGCCTTCTCACCGCAGTAGGTGGAGTGGCTGGTCTGTGGGTAGCCTATTGGCTCGACGTGCCGGCAGGTGCCTGCATCGTCTTTCTGCTTATCGCCGTCTATGCACTGGCGCGGTGCGGGTGGAGTGTCGTACATCGCCTGCAACGGCGTAAAACCGGCGGCGAGAAGCAATAAAAGAGGCGAATTGCCGTTATACACATACGCATGAAACCGGGCAATCATTTCCACTTTCGGCTCATTTTTCGGTACATGGGGATAGGGCTATCCCTCGTGCTGCTGCTTGCGTCGTGTTCGACCCAGAAGAATACGCGGGCCAACCGTTTCTATCATGCCTTTACGACCCGTTACAATGTCTATTTCAACGGTATAACCAGTTTTGAAGAGCAGCTCGATGCGATGCAGAACGGTTACGAAGACAATTTCACCCATCTGCTCCACATGCACCCCGTCTCGGCCTACGGAGTACCTTCCGACCCTCAGCCCAAAGGCGACTTTTCGCGGGCGCTGGAAAAGAGCCAGAAGGCGATACGCCAGCACTCGATGCAGAAACCACCCAAGCGCGACCGAAAGAAAATGAACAATCCCGCATACCGGGAGTTTGTCAAGCGGGGAGAGTTTAACCCCTTCATACACAATGCCTGGGTGCTTATGGGAAAGTCGCAGTTCTATCAGGGTGATTTCCTCGGGGCGATGGCAACATTTATCTACATCACCCGCCACTTCCCGTGGAATACCGAGCTCATGGCCGAGGTCCGCATCTGGACCGCCCGCTGCTATCTCGAACTTGGCTGGCTCTACGAGGCCGAAGATGCCTTGCAAAAGGTCTCCAAGGAGTATAAGCTTGAAAGCGATGCGCGCTTGTGGTATGCCACCGTGTATGCCGATTATCTGATACGCACCGGCAAGTATGCCGAAGCCATACCCTATCTCAAAGAGGCGTTGAAGATGGCCGATGGTCATGCCCAGACGGTGCGCATGACCTTCTTGCTGGCCCAGTTGCAGGCCAAGACCGGCGACAAGGCGGGGGCCTACCGTTCTTACCAGTCGGTCATCAAGAAAAACCCTACTTTCCGCACCGAGATGAATGCCCGTATCAATCAGACCGAAGTATTCACCGGTGGCGATGTGTCGAAAATAGAGAAACGCCTCCGTCGGTTGGCCCGCAACTACAAGAACAGGGACTACCTCGACCAGATTTATTATGCGCTGGGCAATCTATACCTCTCGCGGCGCGACACGGCCAAGGCCATCGAGAACTATGTAACTGCCGCCGAGAAGAGTACGCGCCGGGGTGTGGAACTGGCCATCAGTCAGTTGACGTTGGGAGGTATCTATTTTGAACGCCGCGAGTACACCAAGGCGCAACCCTGTTATGCCGAGGCCTTGCCGCTGGTCGACGAGAGTTACCCCGACTATGCCAATCTGATGCGGCGCTCGACGGTACTCGACGAGTTGTCGGTGTATGCCGGCAATGTTGAGTTGCAAGACAGTTTGCAGCGGGTAGCCGCCATGCCCGAAGAGGAGCGCAACCGCCATATCCAGAAGATTATCGACGACCTCATTGCTGCCGAAGAGGCCGCTGCCGAGGAGGCCCGTCGGGCCGCTCTGCTGGCCGAGCAGGAGGCCAATGCTCCCCAGCTCGACCAAATACAGCAGATAACGACACCCACCATGCCGGGCGGAAGCACGTCGTGGTATTTCTACAACGCTTCGTTGATAACGGCCGGAAAGTCGGAGTTCCAGCGCAAGTGGGGACGCCGTAAGCTCGAAGACGATTGGCGCCGCAGCAACAAGGCTTCGTTCTCCCAGGCCGACATTACCGAAGGGGGCGGGGAGGAGTATGACGACACCGAGACCCTGCCCGATGAAGAAGCGGAGGCCGAAGCCGATACCTCTGCGTTCAGTAATGACCCCAAGGATCCTCGTTTCTATCTTCAACAGTTGCCCTTTACCGAGGAGGCTATCGCCGCTTCGAACGAAATTATTGCCGACGGCCTTTTCAATATGGCGATGATTCTCAAAGACAAACTCGAAGACATGGAAGCCGCCATGGCCAACTTCGACGAGCTCGACCGTCGGTTCCCCGAGAACGATTACCGCCTCGAAGCCTATTACAACTGTTACTTGATAGGTATGCGCATCGGCGATGAGGCCATGGCCGAACGGTACAAGCAACGTATATTGACACTCTTCCCCGACAGTAAGTATGCCCTGGCGCTGGCCGACCCCAACTACCTCGACAACCTGCGTCGCATGGATTTGGTTCAGGATTCGCTCTACATCGCTGCCTACGATGCCTATCGGGCCGGAGAGAACACCCGGGTGCACACCCTTTATGACTACACCCGCACCACCTATCCGCTCTCGAAGCTGATGCCCAAGTTTATGCTCATCGACGCCCTCTCTTATGTCAATGAGGGCGACATCGACCGCTTCAAGTCGGGGCTGAAAGCCTTGCTCGATGCCTATCCCTCCGAAGATGTCAGCACCTTGGCCTCGGATATGCTCAAAGGCGTTGCCCAGGGTCGCGAAGTGGTATCGGGAGCTGCTCGTGGCGATATATGGAGCGTGCGGCTCGGTGCTACGGCCGATGAGGAGGGTGCTGTCGCCGAGGCCGAAGCCGAGAAGGCACCCTTTGTCGCCGACACGGAGGTGCCGCATCTGCTGGTACTGGTCTACCCCACGGGAAGCATCGAAGACAATCTGCTGCTCTTCAATATCGCCAAATACAATTTCGCCCATTTCATTATTCGCGATTTCGACCTCGAAATAATGAGCTTTAACGAAATAAGTATGTTAGTTGTCAAAGGTTTTTATAACTTTGACGAGCTGATGCAGTATCGCCGCATGCTCAGTGCGCCCGACGGGGTCTCTATACCCGAAGGGGTGCGGCCTGTCATGATTAGCGAACAGAATTTCAGACTGCTTGTCGAGGGACATTCCTTCGAGGAGTATTTTGAATTTGTCGAAGAAAACCAACGTATGCCGTATGAAGAGTGAAACCCTGCTTTGGGCCGACGATGAGGTCGATTTGTTGAAGCCCCATATCATTTTCCTTCGCCAAAAGGGATACGAGGTTGTTACCGTAAACAACGGCCTCGATGCCCTTGAACAGGTGAAGAAACAGCATTTCGACCTGATAATCCTCGATGAGAACATGCCGGGACTGAGTGGCCTTGAAACCCTCACCCGCATCAAGGAGGTGGCGCCACATATTCCCGTCATCATGATTACCAAGAGCGAAGAGGAGGACATCATGAACCAGGCCATCGGCAACAAGATTGCCGATTATCTCATCAAGCCGGTCAACCCCAACCAGATATTCCTGTCGATTAAGAAAAATCTCTATGGCCGGGAAATCATCTCGGAAGAGACATCGAGCGGTTATCAGCAGGAGTTCTCCCGCATCAGCATGCAGATAAACGACTCGCTCTCGTGGAACGACTGGTACGAGGTGTACCGCAAGCTGGTATTCTGGGAGCTCGAACTCGAACAGACGGGTGGTCATCTCAAAGAGATGCTCCTCATGCAGAAAGACGATGCCAACTCGGCTTTTGTCAAGTATGTCAAGCGCAATTACGAGAAGTGGCTCTCGGGCGAGGAGCACCCGCTGATGAGCCACGAGCTTTTCAAGCAGCGGGTATTCCCTCTGCTCGACAACGGCGAGAAGGTCTTTGTCGTGCTTGTCGACAACTTCCGCCTCGACCAGTGGCGGGTGCTGATGCCTCTCCTTTCGGACTACTTCGTGGTCGAGGAGGAGCTCTATTTCAGTATTCTGCCCACGGCTACGCAGTATGCCCGCAATGCCATCTTCTCGGGTCTCCTGCCCGACAAGATTGCCTCGCTCTTTCCCGACCTTTGGGTCGACGAAGACTCCGAAGAGGGCAAGAACCTCAATGAGGCTCCGCTCATAGGTACACTGCTCGACCGCTATCGCAAGCGCTATACCTATTCCTACAACAAGATCAACGACTCCTCTTTCGGCGAGAAACTCCTGCGCGATTTTGCCCACTTCGACCGTTACGACCTCAACGTGTGTGTACTCAACTTCATCGATATGCTCTCGCACGCCCGCACCGACTCCAAAATGATTCGCGAGTTGGCCGGTACCGATGCAGCCTATCGTTCGCTCTCCGAGTCGTGGTTCCGCCATTCGCCGGCGTTGGAGCTTTTCAAGAAGATGGCCGAGAAGAATGTCAAGGTGATTCTCACTACCGACCACGGAACGATTTCGGTCGACAGTCCCGTCAAGGTGGTTTCCGACCGCAACACCAATACCAACCTTCGCTACAAGGTAGGTAAGAACATGACCTACAACCCCAAGCAGGTCTATGAGATAAAGGCGCCGGCCCGTTTCGGATTGCCTTCGCCCAATGTGAGCTCGACCTATATCTTTGCCACCAATCACGATTTTTTTGCCTATCCCAATAACTATAACTACTATGTGAGCTATTACAAAGACACCTTCCAGCACGGAGGCATCTCCATGGAAGAGATGATGGTGCCGCTTGTAACCCTCACACCCAAAAACAGATAACCGTTATATGAAAGAGTTTACGATACATCATCTCGACGAGATACGCGAGGTGGCCCGCCGCTTCCTCGACGCTATGGACGACCGCACCGTTTTTGCCTTTCGGGGCACGATGGGCGCGGGCAAGACAACTTTTATCAAGGCCCTGTGCGAAGAGTTGGGCGTGCAAGATGTCATCAACAGTCCCACCTTTGCCATAGTCAACGAGTATGGCCCTACCGACGACGGACGGCTCATCTACCATTTCGATTTCTATCGCATCAACAAGCCCGAAGAGGCTTACGATTTCGGATACGAAGATTATATTTACAGCGATGCGCTCTGCTTTATCGAGTGGCCCGAGAAAATCGAGGAGCTGTTGCCGCCCGATACGGTCAATGTCTATTTGGAGGAGCAACCCGACGGGTCGCGCCGGGTCGTCATGGAATAACACCCTGAAAAAACGCCCTGCCCCATGATGTTGCGAGTAGCCACCTATATGGTCTTTTTCCTGTTTCTCCTCTCCGGAACCCTTTCGGTAGGAGCGGCGGTATTCCGGTGGCGCTGGTTTTTCGAGACACAGAACTGTCGTCTGATGACCCGTTTCTTCGGGCCGCGGGGTGCCCGCATCTTCTATTTCCTGCTCGGACTTTTTGTATGGGTCATGGCTTGGGTGATATACCGCGACCATGCCCTCTTCCGGTAAGCACGTCTCCCGGCTGTGTGTAACACAAGAGCGGCCGCCTGTCGACAGGCGGCCGCTCTTGTTGTCTGGTGTGGTGGGGAGGATTATTCCGAGACTTGCAGGCAGGCTTTGACGTTGGCAGCCTTGGCAATGTAGAATCCGGCCGGCAGGTCGACGATGTCGCCCGCACGGTAGCGTCCTGCCAGACGTCCGTTCAAGGCAAATATTTCTACAATGTCGGCCGATATACCTTTCACCACCAGTCGTTTGTCGGCCAGGTAGATGCTTACCCCGTCGAGTGTCGGAGCGTTCACGCCCGATACGGCGGTTACCACCAGTGTGCCGCTTGTGTAGCGGGTGAAGGTGTAGCAGTCGTCTTCGCCGCCGCTCACGGTAATGTCGTAATATCCGGCCGGTGATGAGATAGAGGCGTCAAGGCATTGGGCCACCGGAGGCGTGTCGATGCAGGAGGCATCGTCGCCGTTGACAAACCCACTGTATGTCAGCGTAAATTCAGGATTGGGCTCACCCACCTGGCGTACGGCGTTGTCGACGCTCACGCTCAGCGGTGCTTTCTCTACGACGAGAGCGGTTTCCGACTCTCCGGCAGAGAAGCGGGCGCTCTCTTCCTGATAGGCTTTCAGCGTTGTTTCACCGCTTTTGTAGATAACGATTTTCCCGTTTACAATATCGGCAATTTCGGGGTCGACGATTTCAAGGTGTACGAGGCTCTCGGTGTTGTTGGTCTCGATGGCCGGTGCGAAGGGCTGGTCGCCGTAACGTTTGTCGGCAATGGCAGCGAGGGTGAGGCGGGTCTTTCCCTTGACGAGCAGTGTACCGCTTACATATTGGTCGAAGGTGTAGCAGTCGTCTTCACCGCCGCTCACCACGATGTCGTAGTATCCGCCGGCCGAGAGGGTGTCGGCCTCGCAGGTTGCTGAGGGCAGGAGGTCGATGCAGGAGACATCGTCGCCGTTGATAAATCCGCTGATGGTAAACGTGAATTCGGGATTCTCTTCACCCTCGATGCGCACGGCGTTGTCGGCCGATACACGCAGCGGGGCCTTGCCGATGGTGAATGTCAGCACGGCTTCGCCTTTGGAGAAATGGGCGCTCTCGTCCTGACGGGCGGTGAGGGTTGTCGTTCCGCTCTTGACGATGACGATTTTCCCTTTATCGAGACGGGCGATGGTGGTGTCGGCGATGGTCAGGTCGATGGCACTTTCGGTATTATTGGTCATGACGCAGGGGGTAAACGGTTCGTCGCCGTAGCGCTTGTCGGTAATGTCGGACAAGGTGAGAAGGGTCTTTCCCTTGACGAGCAGCGAACCGCTCACATACTGGGCAAAGGTGTAGCAGTCGTCTTCACCGCCGCTCACCACGATGTCGTAGTATCCGCCGGCCGAGTGTGTGTCGGCCTCACAGGTTGCAGTGGGCAGGAGGTCGATGCAGGAGGCATCGTCGCCATTGACAAAGCCGCTGAATGTGAGGGTGAACTCGGGATTCTCTTCGCCTTCGATGCGCACAGCGTCATCGGCCGATACGCGCAGCGGGGCCTTTTCGACTGTTAGCGTGATTTCGGCCGACTCTCCTTCGGTGAAGTTAAGTCCGCTCTTTTGGTAGGCTTTCAGGGTTGTCGTGCCGCCTTTGAGAATATGGAGCTGGCCGTTCTCATACTTTACGATGCCGGGTGTTCCCATGATGAGTTGTACTTCGGCCTCGTTGTTATTGGTGGTATAGGCTGGGGCAAAGGGCTGGTCGCCATAGCGTTTCCCGGTAATCGGGGCGAGGGTGATTTCGGTCTGTGTCATCGTGGCCGAGCGCACCGTATAGACGCCCTCGGTGTAAGCAAAGGTGTAGCAGTCGTCTTCACCGCCGCCGATGACCATCGGATAGAAGCCTATGGGCGATGCGGCGGTAACTTCGCAGGTGATGGTGGGCATCTGGTCGATAACCGACTTGTCTTCGCCGTTGACAAATCCCTCGATATACATCTCATAGTCGGTAGCCGGCTCTTGTCCCACGACGCTCGACTCGTTGCGGCAGCTTACTTGCAGCAGGGCTTTCTCGACGGTCAGTTCACCGTTTGCGGGGGTAATCTCATAGCGGTCGTCGCTGATTGGTTCCACGACGATGGTATAGCTGGCCGGTACCGAGGTGGCGGTAGCTTCGCAGGTGACGGTAGGCGAGGCAAGGTCGTCGGCGGTGTCGTCGTAGACCAGACCCTCATAGGCGAGGGTGAAGGCCGGGTTTTCGGCGCCGTAGGTCCGGCTCTTGTTCTCGGCCCTGAGGGTGAGGGGCGCTTTCTTCACTACCAGTTCGACCGAAGCCGATGCCTCACCGAAGTTGACCGATGCCTCCTGGCTGGCGGTGATGGTGGTAGAGCCGGCTTTGAGCAGCGTAACCTGTCCGTCATCGACACGGGCTATGGTGGGGTTGTCGATGGTGTAGACGATGGGACTCTCGGTGTTGGGGGTCGATACTTGCAGGGCAAACGGTTCATCGCCGTAGCGTTTTTCGCCGATGGGGGTGATGGTCAGTTTGCCCGACGAGGCGGTGATGGTGAGTGTTCCCTTTACATAGGCAAAGCGGTAGTTCTCGTCTTCGCCTCCGCTGACAACGATGTCGTAGCTTCCGGTCGTCGAGGTTGTCGTAGCCTCGCACGAGACGGTGGGTTTCACGGTGAGAACCTCTTCGGTCTCGTCAAGAACAAATCCGCTGTAAGAGAAGGTAAATACAGGGTTCTCTTCGCCGTACGAACGGGTGGCGTCGTCGGCCGTTACGGTGAGCAGAGCCTTTTCTACGGTAAGTGTCCCGTTTTGGCAGGTGATGTCGTAGTTCTCATCTTCGCCACCGCTGACGATGATGTCGTATGTACCGGCCGGCGAGGTTGTAGTGGCGTCGCACGAGAGAGTGGGTTTCACGGTGAGAACCTCTTCGGTCTCGTTAAGCACAAAACCACTGTATGAGAGGGTGAGGTTGGGATTTTCCGAACCGTAGATCCGTGTGGCGGGTGCGACGGTTACGGTGAGCGGGGCTTTCTTCACCGTGAGCTGTACGGTAGCCGATGCCTCTTCAAAGTTGGCCGAAGCTGCTTGCCGGGCGGTGATGGTGGTCGAGCCGGCTTTCAGTATCGTTACCACACCGTTGTCGACACGGGCTATGGTGGGGTTGTCGACCGTGTAGGTGATGGGGCTTTCGGTGTTGGGACTGCTGGCCCGCAGGTCGAAAGCCGGGTCGCCGTAGCTCTTCTCACCGATGGCGGGAATGGTGATTTGTGCCGAAGAGGTAGTAACCGAGAGGGTACCTTTCACGTAGGTGAAGGTATAGTTGTCGCTCACGCCGCCGCTCACGGTAATGTCGTACGAGCCCACGGGCGAAGTGGTCGTTGCTGTGCAGGAAGCGGTGGGTTTGCGGGTGAGGTCGTCTTCGTTGTCGCCGTTGACAAATCCTTTATAGCTCAGGCCAAAGGCAGGATTTTCCGTGCCGAAGGGGCGGGTGGCGTCAAGGGCGGTTACGGTGAGTGCGGCCTTGTCGACCACCAGCTGGGTGGTTGCCGAACTTTCGCCGTAGTTGGTCGAGGCAGCCTGTCGGGCGGTGATGGTGGTCGAACCGGCTTTCAGCAGTGTAACCTGTCCGTTGCTGATGCGGGCTATGGAGGGGTCGGCCACGGAGTAGGTAATGGGGCTTTCGCTGTTGGTGCTGCTGGCTTGCAGGGTAAAGGCCGGGTCGCCGTAGGTCTTCTTGCCGATGGGGGTGATGGTAATCAGTGCCGGTGCGGCGGTTACGGTGAGAGAGCCTTTTATATAGATAAAGGTGTAGTTGTCGCTCGCGCCGCCGCTCACGGTAATGTCGTATGCACCCACGGGCGAGGTGGCAGTTGCCTTGCAGGTGGCGGTGGGTTGCTGGGTGAGGTTGGCCTCACTCTCGCCGTTGACAAAACCTTTGTAGGTGAGTGTGAAGACAGGATTTTCCGAGCCGAAGGGGCGGGTGGCGTTGTTGGCCGTGACGGTGAGGGTTGCTTTGTTGACGGTGAGTTTCACGGTCTTGCTGCCGGCCGTATAGTTTTTCGATGCCTTCTGCGAGATGGTCAGGGTGGTTGCACCGGCTTTCAGCGGAACGATTTTTCCGTTCTCTACGCGGGCTATCGAGGGGTCGGCCACGGCATATTCGAGGGCACTCTGGTCATTGTTGGTCGTTACCGATAAGGCCTTTGCTGTACCGTAGGTGGTGGTGATGTCCGAGGCCGATATTTCGGTATTGGCCACAAAGTTGATGATGTAGGTGTGAATGTTGGCGGGGTTCGACGAGTAGTCGTTGCCTTTCACAGTGATGGTGGCGGTACCGCCCGAAATGCTTTGTTCTACGGTGGCTCCTATACCGTCGGCTGTGGCCGTAAGGGTGGGGAGCGAGCTGAGCGAGCTTACCTGATAGGTATATTCATAGGTGTTTTTGTCGAAGCCGCTGAGGTCGCTGCCGCCCACTTTCAACGAGGCGAGGCGGGAGTTGTAGACAAACTCGATGTCGTCGATATAGACTACATCGTTTGCTGTGCCCTTGCCTGCATCTTTATTGGTGGAGAAGGAAATAAGAATATAGGCCGGTGTAACGCTGCTGTTGACGACATTGAAGGGTATGTTCAGTTGCTGCCAGCCGTTACCTGCGGCGGCCTGATAGTTGAGGGTGGCCTGGGCATATTTTATGCTGGTGTAATCTTTGTCTTCGGGGTCCTGGTAGTTGGAGTTCCCGTGAATCACCGTGTTTACGCGGGCGTAGTCGCCGGCGTTTCCGGGTACATATTTTACCCATACCGTCATGGCGTCCGGTTTCCCGGTAAAGGGTTGGTTGTAACCGGTATTGGAGGGGTAGGATCGATTGTGATTATCCGTACTTGATGGAGTTGCCGACCCGGCTACAATTTGTCCGGTTGTGAGATTTCCATTGGCATTTGTCCCAAAAGTAGCTCTTGAATTGATTCGTGCAGAATATGAGCCTGAACTACCAGGGCGAGTTTCCATTTCTTTGGATAATTGATCAGCAGTCTTGGCTATGGAATATATTCCCGAAGCGCTGGCCGAATTAAACGAGTGGAAACCGACAGGCTCTTCTCCTTTTTCTGCTGAAACCCAGTTTTCAAAGCCCGGGTTGGGCAACTGGTATTGGCCGTATGCGATGAAAGGAAGGGCTGCCGAAAAGAGTAACAGTAAAATGCGAATGTTTAGCTTTTTCATAGTGTTACGTTAAAAAACTGGGCAAAGATAATGTAAGATTTCTTATCATTATTTCATTTCTCTTTAATATTAAGTATTTATAACTTTATAAAACTCGAAAGGTATATAAAGTTTTCTCCCATGTTTCATGGTTGAAGGGGTAGGGGCGTAGGTCTTCTCTCTCAGAGGGAAAGGCTCATGACCGGACGGAAATTCTCCTGACGCTCACTGTTTATCGAAAAACGAATATAAAAAGAAGAAATTGCTATCTTGACTTTGCAAAAAAAAGAAAATATCCTATATTTGCCCCGAATTACAGGCAATAGAGATGGAGACTTTTTTTAAAACCCACAAATACCTCGTCGAACATGTAAACTCTCCCGTCAAGAGAGGGCTTATGCAGGAAATCGACTGGTCGCACCGGCTCATCGGTATCAAGGGAAGCCGGGGCGTGGGCAAGACCACCTTCCTCCTGCAATATGCCCGGGAGAAGTTTGGTCCCGACGATCGTATCTGCTTGTATATCAATCTCAACAACCTCTATTTTGCCGACAAGAAACTTATTGATTTCATCGATGAGTTTTACCGCATGGGCGGCCGCTGTCTGCTTATCGACCAGGTGTTCAAGTATCCTTTCTGGGCCGAAGAGCTGGCACACGCTTACAATGCCTATCCCGATCTCCATGTTATTTTCTCGGGTTCGTCGGTGATGCGGCTCAAAGAAGAAGACTCGCCCATACACGAAATCGTCGACTCGTACAACCTGCGCGGGTATTCTTTCAGAGAATTTCTCAACCTCATGGCCGGTACCGATTTTCCGGCTGTGAAACTCGACGATATCCTGGCCGACCACACCGCACTGGCCCGTGAGGTGCTCTCGCGCATACACCCGCTGAGCTATTTCAGGGAGTATCTGCACCACGGCTTCTATCCGTTTTTTATCGAGCAGCACAACTTTACCGAGACGCTTGTAAAGACGATGAATATGATGATGGAGGTCGATATACTCTTTATCAAGCAGATAGAGCTTACCTACCTGCCCAAGATCAGACGACTGCTTTACCTGCTGGCCACCTCGTCGCCCTGCTCGCCCAATGTGAGCCAGTTGAGCAAGGAGATACAGACCTCGCGTGCCACGGTGGTCAACTACATCAAGTATCTCAAAGATGCCCGTCTCATCAATATGCTTTATCCTGTCGACGAGGAGTATCCCCGCAAACCTGCCCGGGTGTACCTGCACAACACCAACCTCATGTACCCCATACGTCCCGACCATGTCGACCCGCAGGCTGTGAGAGAGACCTTCTTCTACAACATTCTGCACAAGGACAACCGCCTCAACGAGGGGATACGCAACACCCATTTCCTGGTGAACCGCCGCTACAATTTCAAAATCGAAGGCGAGATATTGCGGGGCCGCAACAACCCCGACTATTATTATGCCATGGATAATACGGAAATAGGGAAAGAAAACAAGATTCCTTTATGGTTATTCGGTTTTTTATATTAACTTTGCTAATCATCATATAAAAATATAACCTTAATCCTCAAATAGTAATTTGTATGAGCAAACAAAAGAAATTCATTACCTGTGATGGTAATCAGGCCGCTGCGCATATCTCGTATATGTTCAGTGAAGTAGCCGCCATTTACCCCATCACTCCGTCCTCGACCATGGCCGAGTATGTAGATGAATGGGCTGCCGCCGGAAGAAAGAACATCTTCGGCGAAACCGTCCTTGTACAAGAGATGCAGTCGGAAGCTGGTGCTGCCGGTGCCGTACACGGGTCGTTGCAAGCCGGTGCGTTGACAACCACCTACACCGCATCGCAAGGCTTGTTGCTGATGATTCCCAATATGTACAAGATTGCCGGTGAATTCCTCCCCTGCGTATTCCACGTATCGGCACGTACCCTGGCTTCGCACGCCCTCTGTATCTTCGGCGACCACCAAGACGTAATGTCGACCCGTCAGACCGGCTTCGCCATGCTGGCCGAAGGTTCGGTACAGGAAGTAATGGATTTGGCCGGTGTTGCCCACCTCGCCACCATCAAATCGCGTGTGCCTTTCGTTAACTTCTTCGACGGTTTCCGTACCTCGCACGAGATTCAGAAAATCGAAATGCTCGAAAACGAAGACCTCGCTCCGCTCATCGACCAGAAAGCCCTCAAAGAGTTCCGTGACCGTTCGCTCAACCCCGAACACCCCGTAGCTCGCGGTATGGCCGAGAACCCCGATACTTTCTTTGCTCATCGCGAATCGTGCAACAACTTCTACGATGCCGTTCCCGCTATCGTAGAGGAATACATGAACGAGATTTCGAAAATCACCGGCCGCAAATACGGTCTGTTCGATTACTACGGAGCCCCCGATGCCGAGAACATCATCATTGCCATGGGCTCGGTAACCGAAGCTATCCGCGAGACCATCGATTACCTCGCAGCCAAAGGCGAAAAAGTGGGTCTGGTTGCCGTACACCTCTACCGTCCCTTCTCGACCAAGCACCTCATGGCCGCTATCCCCGCCAGCGTAAAACGCATCGCTGTGCTCGATCGTACCAAAGAACCCGGTGCCAACGGTGAGCCCCTCTACCTCGATGTAAAAGAGGCCTTCTACGGAAAAGAGAATGCCCCGCTTATCATTGGTGGCCGCTACGGTCTCGGTTCGAACGACACCACTCCGTCGCAAATCCTTGCCGTATATGAAAACCTGGCTTTGCCCGAACCCAAAAACCACTTCACGCTCGGTATCATCGACGATGTTACCTTCACCTCACTGCCCGTAGGCGAAGAGGTTGCCATGGGTGGCGAAGGCATGTTCGAAGCCAAATTCTACGGCCTCGGTGCCGACGGTACCGTAGGTGCCAACAAGAACTCGGTGAAAATCATCGGCGACAACACCAACAAACACTGTCAGGCTTACTTCTCGTATGACTCGAAGAAGTCGGGAGGTTTCACCTGCTCGCACCTCCGTTTCGGCGACAGCCCCATTCGCTCGACCTACCTCGTAAACACGCCTAACTTCGTGGCTTGCCACGTACAGGCTTACCTGCGTATGTACGACGTAACCCGCGGTCTCCGTCAGAACGGTACCTTCCTGCTCAACACCATCTGGAACGAAGAAGAGCTGGAAAAACACTTGCCCAACAACGTAAAACGTTATTTCGCTCAAAAGAATATCTCGGTTTACTATATCAACGCTACCCAGATTGCACAGGAAATAGGTCTTGGCAACCGTACCAACACCATTCTGCAATCGGCTTTCTTCCGCATTACCGGCGTTATCCCCGTTGACCTTGCCATCGAGCAGATGAAGAAATTCATCGTGAAATCTTACGGCAAGAAGGGTGAAGATGTGGTGAACAAGAACTATGCCGCCGTAGACCGTGGTGGTGAATACAAACAACTCACCGTGAAACCCGAATGGGCCAACCTGCCCGACGATGAAGTGGTTGCCAACAACGACCCCGCTTTCATCAACGAAGTGGTACGCCCCATCAACGCTCAGAACGGCGACCTGCTGAAAGTTTCGGCCTTCAAAGGTATCGAAGACGGTACTTGGCCCCAAGGAACCGCTAAATATGAAAAACGCGGTGTGGCTGCCTTCGTTCCCGAATGGACTCCCGAAAACTGTATCCAATGTAACAAGTGTGCCTACGTTTGTCCTCACGCTGCTATCCGTCCCTTCGTACTCGACGCTGCCGAGCAGGCCGGCGCTTCCTTCCCCTCGATCAAGGCCGTAGGAAAGATGTTCGACGGTATGACGTTCAGAATGCAGGTAGATGTACTCGACTGCCTCGGTTGCGGCAACTGCGTCGATGTATGTCCGGGCAACAAACAGGGCAAGGCTTTGGCCATGAAACCGCTCGAAAGCCAGCTCGCCGAAGCTCCCAACTGGGAGTATTGCGTAAACAACGTGAAGAGCAAACAAGACCTTGTAGACATCAAGGCAAACGTGAAGAACTCGCAGTTCGCTACTCCGTTGTTTGAATTCTCCGGCGCTTGCTCGGGTTGCGGTGAAACTCCCTATGTAAAACTCATTTCGCAACTCTTCGGCGACCGCGAAATGGTATCCAACGCTACCGGTTGCTCGTCGATTTACTCGGGTTCGATACCTTCGACTCCCTATACCACCAACGAAAAAGGTCACGGACCTGCTTGGGCCAACTCGCTGTTTGAAGACTTCTGCGAATTCGGTATGGGTATGGCTCTCGCCGTTGAGAAAATGCGCGACCGCATCGAAATACTCATGAACAAGGCTATTGCCGACGAGGCTTGCCCCGAAGAAAGCAAAGCCCTCTTCAAAGAGTGGATTGAAAACCGCGAGAACACCGAAAAGACCGTTGAACTCGCCGCCAAGATTCGTCCTATCGTTGAGGCCAACGCCGACAAGTGCGAAGTATGCAAAGGCATTGCCGACCTCGGTAAATTCCTCGTTAAGAAATCGCAATGGATTATCGGTGGTGACGGTGCATCGTACGATATCGGATTCGGTGGTCTCGACCACGTACTTGCTTCGGGCAAGAATGTAAACATTCTCGTACTCGATACCGAGGTTTACTCCAACACCGGTGGTCAGGCTTCGAAAGCCACCCCGCTTGGCGCCATCGCCAAATTTGCCGCTGCCGGTAAGCGTGTTCGCAAGAAAGACCTCGGTCTCATCGCTTCGACCTATGGTTATGTTTACTGCGCACAAATCGCTATGGGTGCCGACCAGGCTCAGACCCTCAAAGCCATTCGCGAAGCCGAGGCTTACAACGGACCGTCGATTATCATCGCTTACGCTCCCTGTATCAACCACGGTTTGAAGAAAGGTATGGGCAAATCGCAAGCTGAGGAGGCCGCTGCCGTTGAATGCGGATACTGGCACTTGTGGCGTTACAACCCCGAGTTGGAAGCCGAAGGCAAGAATCCTTTCACCCTCGACAGCAAAGAGCCGCAATGGGATAAGTTCGAAGACTTCCTCAAAGGTGAGGTTCGTTACGCATCGGTAATGAAACAATATCCTGCCGAAGCCGAACAACTCTTTGCCGCTGCCAAGGAAAACGCTATGTGGCGTTACAACAACTACAAGCGTTTGGCCAAACAGCAATGGGGTATCGATGCCGAATAATCTCGGATAGGTAAATCCTTTTATACAGCGAGCCGCACGGAAATTTTTTCCGTGCGGCTTTTTTTGTGCAATGTCCGACGCTTTTTATCCGCTTTTTTATTTACTTTTGTTAAATCACGAATATGCTTATTTATGAAAAGATACATCGTCATGGCGGTCTGTTCCGCACTTTTTCTGATGGTTGCACCTGTCCGTGCTGCAAAATGCGTCGAAGCACCGTCCGAAAACAGCTCCACAATGTCGGGTTTCAAAGACAACGCCAGCGGGCCGGTCATGGCCCATGCTGCCGGTAGTGTATCGGAACCTTCGACCTTTCATCACAAAGGCCCCGGTTATGCCGGTTATGCCGATGTCTCTCTGTTGGCCACGATGACCGGCGAGAGTGCCGTGTCGGTATCAACGACACACGGCTATGCGTTCAACCCTTGGCTTTTTATCGGTGGAGGTGTGGCCTGCGACATCTATCGCGAAGCACTTTTTACACCCGTTTATGCCGCTGCACGATTTACGTTCATAGACAGTGGATTGTCGCCTTACGCCGATGTGCGGGTAGGCTTTTCGCCCGGAAAGAAAGACGATTCGCTTTGGGCGATGGGTGCCTATTTCACCCCCGCACTCGGGTTGCGGTTTGCATTGATGGGTCGCTGTGCGCTCAATGTGGGAGTAGCTTATGTGTTGCAGTCGCAGAGTACCGATTACTCTTATGAAGACGGGTACAAACGCTATTTCGGAACCACGGTAACGTTGCACCACTCCCTCTCGTTGCGGGTGGGGTTGGCTTTCTGACGTTGGCCGGCGTTCTTAAAATAAGGAGAGAGGAGAGTTTGCAAGTTGCGACTCTCCTCTCTCTTTGTCCTTATGTCCGGGTCTATGTTATTTTACCGGTTTTTCGTCGGCAATGCCTATGTGCAGCAATGCTCCGCTCTCGGGGCAGAATGTAGCCTCGACAGCTCCACTGCCGGAGAAGACCGAGGGGTCGATGCCGAACTCGGCTCCCAGTTGGGCCATCGGTATCTCTTTTTGGCACAGGCTTTCACCTTTGTACAATGCGCTCACGTCGGCTTTGCCGGGGGTGATGTAGACCAGCGCATTCTGAGCCGGAGCGATAACTTTCCCCTTGGCATCGGTAGGTGCTTCGACTATCTCTTTGGCATCGAGTTGTATATAGACTGGTTCGCCCGAGAGGTCATCGTCGGGGAGAATACCCTTCTGTTCCGAGAAACGGAAAGCGACGGTATTGTTTTTGTCGGGCGAGACGATAATGTCTTTGACGATGGTCTCGCTCTCGGCCGTACCCAGGAAGAGCGAGGTGAGCAGCGATTCGCGCTTGTTCATCTCTCGGAGCAGAATTTCGAACGACTGGCCTTGCGGAATTTCATCGCTGTTGCCTGTGAGCAGGTCGAGCCGGTATTCGCGCAGCAGGTAAATCTGCTGGGCAGCTGTTTCGGCCATGTTGCGTACCGATGAACTGATGAGCATGCTCTCGGTGTAAAGCTGGGCATATTCGGCCTCCTTCTTGGCCTCCTTTTTCTTTATGGCCTCCGGACGTCGCGGGTGTTGCGGGGCGAGGGGGTCGGCCTTCGGCTCCTGGTTTATCGACACGAGCATACCCTCCTTGTTCAGGTAGAAGGCGGTGCGGTTCTCTTTTTTCAGTTGTATGGCATAGTGTTTCTCGGGGTCGGCAATGCCCTTTGGCAAGATGTCGACCTGTTCGATTTTCCACACGGTACGCTTCTTGGTGATTGTCGGGTTCTCTCCGAGATATTTCTGGGCATATTGGGCAAAAGGTCCCGGTTTCTCGACTGTGCGGGAGAGGGTTACCCGTATGTCGATGGCAGTTTTCGGCAGGGAGTAGACGATGCCGTATCCGTTGAACTTGTTGGCCGTCACTTTGACGGTCTCCTGCGCGCAGACGCCGAGTGCCGCGAAAAGGCCGAGGGTGAGGAAGATTTTTCGCATGATGATGGGTTTTATGATTTCTGTTTATGATTGAGCGTGTGAAGTCGGGCAAAGGCCTCCCCCAGACTGTGGCAGATGTCGCCTGCCGTGATGTATTCCTGCGACTCCTTGTCGGCCGCGATGTCGCCAGCCATGCCGTGTAGCACGACCCCGAGTATGGCGGCCTGTACCGGCGCGTAGCGCTGGCACAGCAGCGAGGCGATGATGCCGGTGAGGGTGTCGCCGCTGCCGGCTGTGGCCATGCCGGGGTTGCCCGTGGCATTGAAGTAGACCTTGCCGTCGGGCGATACGATGGCGGTGTGGGCTCCTTTCAGTACGATTACAATGCGGTAGTGGCGGCTCATTTCCATGGCTTTCTGTAACCGCTGGTAGCAGGTCTCGCTCTCCCCGAAGAGCCGGTCGAACTCCTTGTGGTGTGGCGTGATAACCGACATTGGCGGTAGCAGGCCGAGCAGCGTCGTGTCGCCCTGCATGAGGTTGAGGGCGTCGGCATCGACCACCAGCGGGACCGTTACCTGCGCGAGCAGTCTCACAAAAGCTTCCCGCGTGGCTGTGTCCCGGCCCAGACCCGGCCCTATGGCTATGCAGTCGTATCGGCGGGTGAGCGGTATATCGCTTACGATGTTCTCGTCGGCATCGGCCTGGAACATGGCTTCGGGTACGGCCGTTTGGAGTATGGTCTCGCAGCGGGCCGCCGAGTGTATGCTCACCAGTCCGGCCCCGCTGTGCAGGGCAGCGCGGGCCGCCAGTACGGCGGCACCTGCCATGCCCCGGCTTCCGGCCACCAGCAGCAGATGTCCGTAGTCGTATTTGTTCGAGAATTTCTGTCTCTCTTTCAGCCAGCAAGCCACTTCGTGGGGCGGCAGGTAGTGATAGGGGGTATCTTCGGCCTCTATGATGCCGGGGTGTAACCCGATGTCGAGTACTTTCCACGTGCCGGTGAGCGGAACCTCTTCCGACACGAAAAACGCCAACTTGGGAAATTGCAGGGTGAGCGTGAGGGTAGGGTGTATGATTTTCTGCCAGCTGCACGCTTGGTTGTCTTCGCCCATCAGCCCCGAGGGCATATCTATCGACACGATGTCGGCACCTGCCGCATTGATGTACTGTACCACCGATGCGTAGGCATTTTCGAGGGGGCGGGTAAGCCCCGAGCCGAACAGTCCGTCGATAATCAGCATGTCGCGGTGAAGTCGGGGCGGCACAAACTCATGCATCACCTCGTGCAGCCGCACGCTGGTTTTCATAAGTCTGTCCCGATTCACCGCACAGTCGGGCGAGAGCCGATTTTTGGGGTTGAAAAGTATACATTCGACCCAATAACCCTTTTCTGCAAGCATACGCGCCACGGCCAGGGCATCACCGCCGTTGTTTCCCGAGCCGGCAAAGACCATGACCGGCCGGCTGCTGTCCCACCGTTCCGTAATTTCCCGGGCAATGGCTCGTGCGGCCCGTTCCATCAAGTCGATAGAGGCAATCGGTTCGTTCTCGATGGTGTATCGGTCGATTTTCTTTATCTTGTCGGTCGGAAATATTTTCATGGTGGCACTGTTTTTTTTGAAGCGGTGGCATACTCTCCCTCCACTTGGGCAAAAGAAGCGGGCGGCTTGTCCGAACGGGAGGAATAGCCCGAAAACAAAGATATTCGTTTTTTTGAGAATATCGTCTTTCCCCGGCAGAAAAACCACCGTTGTATGGCCTGAATGGCAGCGATTTTCGGTAAAAAGGGCGGATTTATGCTGAATGTATGCCACAAAGTTTGTACCTTTGTAGGTCTTTTATAGTCAGATGGAAAAGATACATATCAAAGACAAGACATTCAAGCCCTATATCTCGGGGGAGGAAATAGCCCGTGCCGTGAAACGGATAGCCCGTCGCATCGAAGCCGATGTGATGGATAAGGATTCTTCTCCGCTTTTTGTCGTGATGCTGAACGGTGCCTTCATGTTTGCATCGGACCTGCTGCGCGAGATAGGCCGCCCCTGCGAGGTTGCCTTCATGCGCATGAAATCGTACGAGGGAACCGCCACGACCGGGACGGTCGACCTGTTGCAAGACCTTTATGCCGATGTGAGCGGACGCACGGTTGTCATCATTGAAGATATTGTCGATACCGGCACGACGATGCACGCCCTGTTGCAGCATTTGCAGCAGCGGAACCCCAAGTGTGTAAAGATTGCGTCGCTGCTTTTCAAGCCCGAGTCGTTGCGTTACGACCTGACGGTCGATTACGCGGCCTTTGAGATACCCCGCGATTTCATTGTGGGATATGGCCTCGATTACGATGAGGAGGGACGAAACCTTAAAGATATTTATGTGATAGATAATTAGACTGACTTTCCCCTCGCCCGGGAAACGAGGTAAAAAAGAAAAACAAGAAATAGGTAAAAAATTATGATGAACATTGTTATTTTCGGTGCCCCGGGTTCGGGAAAAGGCACTCAGAGCGAAAAGCTCATCGAGAAATATGGCTTGTATCATATCTCGACCGGAGATTTGCTGCGTAAAGAAATCAAGGCCGGTAGCGAACTGGGAAAAATCGCCGACGGATACATCTCCAAAGGACAACTGCTCCCCGACTCGCTTATTATTGATATGCTGGCCAAATTGCTCGACACCACACCCGAGACTCGCCAGGGGGTTATCTTCGACGGCTTCCCCCGTACCATTCCGCAGGCCGAGGCTCTCGAAGCACTCTTGCGCGACCGTGGTCTGGAACTCTCGGCCGTTGTAGGTCTCGAAGTCGATGAGCCCGAGCTGATCGACCGTCTCCTCAAACGCGGACAAGTTTCTGGCCGTTCCGACGACAACCTCGAAACCATCAAGAAGCGTCTCGATGTATACCACAGCCAGACGACTCCTCTCAAAGAATTCTATATTGCCAACGGCAAGTACAAAGCCATTCATGGTATGGGCTCGGTCGACTCTATCTTTGAGTCTATCACCCGTGCTCTCGATGGTTGCGCCTGCTGATAAACAGCCGGTATTCAGCCGTTGCTGACAGAGATACAGGAATCCCTTCATTTCCCGACCGCGGAGTGAAGGGATTTTTTTGTCGGGAGTCTTCCGGTTTTGTGGAAGAAAAAGAAAACTCTATCTTTGTACAACGGTTCTTTCATGAAGGAGAGAAACCGTTTGTTCCGAAACTTATAAACTACACGATATGGCCGAATCAAATTTCGTCGATTATGTAAAGATTTATTGCCGCTCGGGAAAAGGTGGCGCCGGCTCGGCCCACCTGCACCGGGCCAAGTACACCCCCAAGGGTGGCCCCGACGGTGGTGACGGCGGTCGCGGCGGACACATCATCTTGCGCGCCAACCGCAATTACTGGACCCTATTGCACCTGCGTTACGAACGGCATGTCTACGCCGGAAACGGCGAGTCGGGCAGTGATTGCCGCAGCACCGGAAAAGATGGGGCCGACCGTGTCATCGAGGTGCCGTGCGGAACTGTGGCCTATGATGCCGTAACGGGCGAATACCTGTGCGAACTGACCGACGATGGTCAGGAAATCGTGTTGCTCAAAGGTGGGCGCGGCGGCTTGGGTAACTGGCACTTCCGCAGTGCAACCAATCAGACACCCCGTTATGCCCAGCCCGGCGAACCGGCTATTGAGCGGACAGTCGTCCTTGAACTGAAACTGCTCGCCGACGTAGGTCTTGTGGGTTTTCCCAACGCTGGAAAGTCGACCCTGCTCTCGGCCGTCTCGGCAGCTAAACCCAAGATTGCCGACTATCCTTTCACGACGATGGAACCCAACCTCGGTATTGTATCCTATCGCGATAACCGCTCGTTTGTCATGGCCGACATTCCCGGTATTATCGAGGGTGCGAGCGAAGGCAAAGGCCTCGGTCTGCGATTCTTGCGCCACATCGAGCGCAACGCCGTGTTGCTCTTTATGGTACCGGCCGACTCCGACGACATTGCCCGCGATTATGAAATACTCCTCGGCGAGTTGGCCGCCTACAATCCCGAACTGCTCGACAAGCACCGCATACTGGCGGTATCGAAATGCGATATGCTCGACGATGAGTTGTTGGCCGAGTTGAAGAAGACCGTGCCCGACGATTTGCCCGTCGTGTATATCTCTTCGGTTTCGGGGCAGGGTATTGCCGAGCTGAAAGACTGCCTGTGGGAGGCTGTCAACAGCGAAGACAACCGGATTGTTGCGATGTCTCATCACAATCTCGACCCCCGTTTCGACGACGATGATTTTGTCGATGAGGAGGGTGAAGAAAATTATGATGAGTATGACTGGGACGACGACAAGGCCTGAGTGGGAGCGGCGGTGGCTGGCTGACGGAATCGAAGTGGGTGTATTCTCTTCCTGGACACATTTTCCCGCACTTACCCACTTTACGACCCTGCGGGGTGAGGCCGTGGCCGGAGACCCTTTCTCCTCGTTTAATCTGGGACGCCATTCGGGCGAGGCGCTGTCGCGTGTGATGCAGAACCGCAATCGCTTGTGTCGCGCGCTGTCGCTTCCCGCCGAGGCTCTTGTGCAGCCCCGGCAGGTACATGGCACTGAGGTGTTTCCGCTCTTGCCCGACTTTTTTGAACACACCGGGGAGGAGCGCGTCGCTTTTCTCTCGCAGGCCGACGGGCTGGTTACCGCGCTGCCCGGCGTGTGCGTGGCCGTCTCGACCGCCGATTGTGTGCCGTTGCTCTTTTACGACCCCTGCCGTGGTGTGGTAGGGGCATCGCATGCCGGTTGGCGGGGAACCGTGGGGCATATAGCCCGGCGCACGGTCGAGGTGATGCAGCGCTTTTATGGCAGTCGCCCCTGCGATATTCTGGCGGCGATTGGCCCTTCTATCGGGCCGGAGGCCTTTCAGGTGGGCGATGAAGTGGTGGCGGCTTTTACCGAGGCTTACGGTGCCCGTGATATTGTCTCTTCCCGGCGCGATGCCGACGGCCGGTATCATGTCGATTTGTGGGCTGCCAACCGGGCCGACCTTGTTGCGGCGGGCGTTGTTCCTGCGCACATTGTTGAGGCTGGTGTGTGTACTTATGAGCGGAACGACCTGTTTTTCTCTTCCCGTCGTGCCGGTGGCAAACTTTTCGGCCGTTTCCTGACGGGAATTTTCCGTAGCGAGTAGTTTCGACAGTGAAGTTATAAAGAGAGGGGAGACGGATTGTCCGTCTCCCCTCTTTCTTTGCTGTCCCCCCCTTCTTGCGGGGTGGTGGTTATTTCTGTTCGCTGGTGTATCTCTTGTTGAGCAGCTCTGTGATTTCGGGCGTGATGTTGTAGGCCGGTTTTATGTAAAGTACGCTGCTGTTGTTGAGTATGGCCTCGTAGCGGCCGTCCTTGTTGTACTCCTTGATGAAGTTGGTAATCGAGTCGGTTACCTGTATGAGCATTTTCTGTTGTTCTTGCAACAGCTCGTTTTCGAGCTGTTGGGCGTAAGCCTGCAATTCCTGCTGTTTTTTGAGCAGGCGTTGCTGTTCTTGCTCGAAGCGTTCTTGCGAGAGGAATGCATTGTTTTTTACTTTCCGTTCAAACTCGGCAACCTCTTTTTCCAGTTGGCGGCCTTTCTCGTTGATGGTGGCGCGGGCATTTTCCTGCCGGGTGAGCATCTGCTCGTTGAGGTCTTTGGCCAGGTTGTAGTTGCTCAGTAGGGAGTCAACCTCGACATAGGCGATGGGTAAATGTCCCGAGAAATCGGCAGTCTGAACGTGTGTGGTATTGGGTGAAGCGGCGGGAGTCGATGTCTGTTGCTGACAGCTTGACGAGCAAAGCAGAAATCCGGCTATGGCCGTTGATAACATGAAGTATTTGTACATCTTATTATTTAGGTTTTGGTGAATAATAAATTTTGGTTTCAAGTTTTTTCAGTGACGAAGCCCTTTGGCTTTACGTTCGGCATAATCGGTCGATACAGCACAAGTTATCCCTCTTTTTTTCATCTCGGGATTGTCTCCGATATGGGTCTTGGGAAAACTCCCACCTTTGACAAAAAAAATTCTTATACCTAACAACAATACGGCAAAGGCCACAATAAATAGAGAAAGAAGAATGACTTTTACCATATAATTTCTATATTTGTATGCAAATATAAAGAAGAAACAGAGACATAGTACTTTTTGTCGGTCAATTTGGAGGTTTATATTAATTTATAAAACTTTTTAACAAAAAACCGATATTCCGTTTACTGTACAGTCTCATAAATAGACATAGCTATGAAAATTAAAGATTTGAAACCGCAACTGATTTGGAGTTATTTCGACGAGATAACCCAGGTACCCCGACCCTCTAAGAAAGAAGAAAAGATAAGAGCCTATCTGCTCGGTTTTGCCGAAAAGCATCAGCTGGCCGCCCGCACAGATGCCATTGGCAACGTGCTTATTACCAAACCGGCTACGCCCGGTTGTGAGGGAAAGCCCGCTGTTATCCTGCAATCGCACATGGATATGGTATGCGAGAAGAATGCCGATGTGGCTCATGATTTCGAAAAAGACCCCATCGATACCTATATCGACGGCGAGTGGGTAAGAGCCCGCGGTACGACACTGGGAGCCGACAATGGCATAGGTATGGCTGCCGCTTTGGCCGTGCTGGCCTCTGACGATTTGGTTCACCCGGCTGTTGAGGCTCTTTTTACGGTCGATGAGGAGACCGGGCTTACCGGCGCCTTTAATATGGAAGAGGGCTTTATTACCGGGAAATATCTGCTCAATCTCGATTCCGAAGACGAAGCCGAGGTATTCATAGGCTGTGCCGGCGGTATCGACACGACATCGACATTTACCTATACGGCAGTACCCTTCCCCGAAGGCCATGTAGCGCTGCGCATTGCGGTGTCGAAGCTGCAAGGCGGTCATTCGGGTAGCGATATAAACGCAGGCCGGGGAAATGCCAACAAGATACTCTCCCGTTTCCTGTGCAGTTGTCTGGCCAAATACGATATGCAGTTGTGTGCCATCGACGGCGGTAACTTGCGCAACGCTATTCCGCGTGAGGCCTGGGCGGTGATTGCGGTACCGGCCGATTGCAAAGAGGCTGTGCGGGTCGACTTGAATATCTTCCAGTCTGTCGTTGAGGCGGAGCTGGCCGATACCGATCCTGCCGTTACGGTCGCTTTGTCGTCGTGTGATGCTCCCGCCGAGTGTATCGACAAGAAGAGTGCCGTTGCCCTGCTGCGGGCTCTCTATGCCTGCCCCCACGGCGTGATAGGTATGAGCCGCGATATGCCCGGTCTGGTGGAGACCTCGACCAATCTGGCTTCGGTGAAGATGAAAGAGAATCACACGATTGTCGTAGCTACCAGTCAGCGCAGTTCGGTTGAGTCGCTCAAAAGAGACATTGCCGGTCAGGTCGAGAATCTCTTTGCCCTGGCAGGAGCTGTACCTACCCATAGCGACGGCTATCCCGGCTGGAAACCCAATCTCAAATCGCCGCTGCTCGATGTTGCCGTGAAGGCTTATGAAGAGTTGTATGGCATCACGCCCGCCGTAAAGGCCATACATGCCGGTCTCGAATGTGGCCTGTTCCTGACCAAGAATCCCGAGCTGCACATGATTTCTTTCGGACCTACGCTGCGCGGCGTACACTCTCCCGATGAGAAGATGCACATTCCTGCGGTCGAGAAATTCTGGAATCACCTGACACTGATTCTGAAAAAACTGGCTCAGTAATCTCCGCGTTGCCGAAAGAGCTGCATCGATAATAAAACAGCGTAATCCGATGACCGGATTACGCTGTTCTTTTTTAATTTGCCGACTGAAAAACGTCGGGACTCATCGTCGGTGCGGCACGAACTGCGATGGCTTCACAGCCGGATTAATCTTTTATCTTCTTCCCGTTGAACGTGGCATTCTTTACCTGCTCCCAGACGACGGCATCGCCCTCTTTGGGGGTAATGACGACATTATCCATGATGATGTTCTCCGACTGGCGAATGATGGCACCGGTTGTGCTGCCCGAGATGGAGATGTTTTTCAGCACAATGTTCTTGACCGGCATTTCGGGCAGTCCGTTGAAGAGCATGGCGCAGCGTCCGCCGATGGCTTTCACGTTGGCTATATATATGTTGCGGAATTGAGGAGTGCCCTCGTCGACGGCAACCGGACGGTTGTCTTTGTTCTTGACACCGTAGTAGAGGTCGAAGAGAATATTCTCGTTGGCAATATCAAACATGTTGATGTTGCGGCAGTAGATGTTCTCCACCACACCGCCGCGGCCCCGGGTGCTTTTGAAGCGGATACCCACGTCGGTACCGATAAATGTGCAGTTGTCGATGAAGATGTTCTTTACGCCACCCGACATTTCGCTGCCCACGACAAAGCCGCCGTGTCCGTGATACACCACATTGTTGCGGGCGATTACATTCTGGCAGGGCCAGCCCCGTTCGCGTCCGGCCTTGTCTTTGCCCGATTTGAGGCAGATGGCATCGTCGCCCGCATCGAAGGTGCAGTCGTAGATGACTACCCGGTCGCACGACTCCACGTCGAGGGCGTCGCCGTTTTGCGAATACCACGGGTTGATGACCGAAACCTCGTGTACGGTGAGGTCTTCGCAGTGAATGGGGTGAATGCACCATGCCGGTGAGTTGCGGAAGGTAATGCCTTGCAGCAGTACGCGTCGGCATTCGAAGAGCCGTACCATGTTGGGGCGGCCTTCGCCCTCCATGGCAGCCTGGCTTGGATACCAGATGTCGCCCGT
The DNA here is from genome assembly GCA_944325415.1 of uncultured Bacteroidales bacterium. Lineage (GTDB taxonomy): Bacteria > Bacteroidota > Bacteroidia > Bacteroidales > UBA11471 > Caccoplasma. The sequence continues at coordinate 178,621 of CALUZW010000001.1, forward strand.
TTCATTAACGACACCTCCTGAGGCGACCCGCTCTTTCCACTGTCCGGCCGTGAGTTTGCCGCGTTTCACCATGCGCCAGGTGTCGCCGTTGCCGTCGAAGATGCCATGTCCGGTAATGGCTATATCGTCGGCGTGGTCGGCATAGATGGGCGAGAGCGACAGCTCTCCTTTTCGGGCCCCCTCGCGCTTGTATAGGCTGTGGTCTTCGGCGAAGAGTACAAAGGCGTTTCTTTCGGTATGGAGGTTTACGCCGCTTTGCAGGCAGATGGGGCCGGTAATCCAGTAGCCTGCCGGAATTATAACCGTACCGCCACCCTTGCGGCTCACGTTGGCGATGGCATTGTTAATGGCTTCGGTATTCAGCGTCTTGCCGTCGGGTACGGCTCCGAATTCGGTTATCGACACGCTGTATCGGGCGAAACGGGGTTGCTCTACTTTTTTCATCTCAAAAGGTAGGCCCTCATAGACCGATTCCGGCAAGACATTGCCCGGTTGGGCATGAAGCGGCCCTGCCACACAGGCTGCGAGCAGTGCGAAGATTTTCAATAGCTGTTTTTTCATCAGATAGAAGGTTATGGGTGAATGGTATTATGTGTGTTTTATCGGGGAAAAAACGGTGTCTCTTTTCTGGTATTGAAGTTTTTTCTTTATGGAAAGGTGTAGCCGCTGTCAAAGGTAGTTATAAAAATATCTCCGGCCAATTTCTCGGCATAAATAAATAGGTGAGAAGTTATGCAGGAGATTTTCATAAAATGCCGGGTTTGGTGTGGAAAAAATAAAAAAATGTAGGAGTTTTGAGATATTTTGCGTAATATTGCCGTCGAAAAAGGATTTTATATAATTGGATAATATGCTGGACCGGAATATAACGACTCATTTTACGATGACAACCCCTTAGGGGGTCAGTTATTATTTTCCGTGTATTTTTTTTCGCATCGTTCTGCAATGAACGAGTTTCTCTTTTTTTTAGTCTTATAAAATAAGTTCCGGCAAGAAGCGGATATGGACGTTCTTGCGGAACAGTAAATATCTTCTATATATCTCATGAAAGTTTTGAAATTTGGAGGGACCTCTGTGGGGTCTGTCAAGAGCTTGAAAAATGTAAAGCAAATCGTGGAATCCTGTCAGGAGCCGGTCATTGTTGTGGTTTCAGCTTTGGGCGGAATTACCGACAAGTTGCTGGAAACCGCCCGGGAGGCAGCCTCCGGTTCGCTCGATTATCAAGATAATATGCGGGAGATTATAGCCCGTCACCATGATATTATAGCCGGAGTAGTTCCGGAGGAGCGTCAAGAAGAGGTCCTTGTTCAGGCCGATGCTCTTCTCGACGAGTTATCCAATATCTATAAAGGGGTGTCGCTCATTCGTGATCTCTCGACCAAAACGCAGAACATTATTGTGAGCTATGGCGAGCGTCTCTCGTCGTTTATCATCAGCCGCATCATCGACGGAGCGGTACATTACGATTCGCGTACGTTTATCAAGACCGAGGCTCAGTTTGAGAAAAATATTGTCGACTTTGAAAAGACCAATGCCCTCATTCACGAGACATTCGCCCAGTTGCCTCAGGTGGCACTGATTCCCGGGTTCATATCGTCCGACAGCCATACCGGCGAGGTTACCAATCTGGGCCGGGGTGGCTCCGACTATACCGCCGCCATCGTGGCAGCAGCACTCGACGCTTCGCGTCTGGAAATATGGACCGACGTCGACGGTTTTATGACAGCCGACCCTCGTGTTATCAACAACACCTATGTCATCGAGAAACTCTCTTTCACCGAGGCCATGGAGTTGTGCAATTTCGGCGCGAAGGTTATCTATCCTCCCACGATATACCCGGTATATCACAAGAATATACCCATTGTCATCAAGAACACATTCAACCCGCAGGCTCCCGGTACCCTCATTACCGAAGATACGCACACGACCGACGGTAAGGCCATTAAGGGAATCTCGTCGATAAACGATACCTGCCTCATCACCGTGTCGGGTCTGGGTATGGTAGGCGTTATCGGTGTCAATCATCGCATATTCAAGGCGCTGGCCCAGTCGGGTATCAGCGTGTTCCTGGTGTCGCAGGCCGCTTCGGAAAACAACACTTCGATAGCAGTGCGCAATGCCGATGCCGACAAGGCGATAGCTGTTCTCGACAAGGAATTTGCCCACGAAATAGAGATGGGCGAGATGAGTCCCGCCTTTGCCGAGCGCGACCTGGCTACCGTTGCCATCGTAGGCGAGAATATGAAACATACCCCGGGTATAGCCGGTAAACTTTTCAATACGCTGGGCCGGAACGGTATCAATGTAATAGCCTGTGCCCAGGGGGCCAGTGAGACCAACATCTCGTTTGTCATCGAGCTGGGTAGCCTGCGCAAGGCTCTGAACGTGATACACGACTCGTTTTTCCTGTCCGACACGCAGGTGCTGAATGTCTTTATCGCCGGTATCGGTCTGGTAGGCCGCAATCTGCTCGAACAGATACGCAGCCAGCAACCCCGCCTGCTCAAAGAGAAATCGTTGCGCATCAATATCGTAGGATTGTCCAATTCCCGGCAGTCGGTATTCTGTCGCGAAGGCATATCGCTCGACAATTACGAGGAGGTCTTGAAGAATTCTTCTGTGAAGAGTTCGCCCGAGGAGATACGCGACTCGATTATCAAGATGAACATCTTCAACTCGGTTTTTGTCGACTGCACGGCCAGTCCCGAGATTGCAGCCATCTATCAGCAGCTGCTCGACCACAATGTGTCGGTGGTGGCCGCCAATAAGATAGCCGCTTCGTCGGATTACGAAAATTATGCCTTGTTGAAACAGACCGCCCGCCGTCGCGATGTCAAGTTCCTCTTTGAAACCAACGTCGGTGCCGGTTTGCCCATTATCAATACCATCAACAGCCTGATAAACAGTGGCGACACCATACTCCGCATCGAGGCTGTCGTGTCGGGTACGCTCAATTACATCTTCAACGTATTGAGCGAAGATGTGCCGTTGAGCCGGGCCATACGCATGGCCAAGGAGGCCGGATACAGCGAGCCCGACCCGCGTGTCGATTTGAGCGGGCAGGACGTGCTGCGCAAACTGGTCATTCTCGCCCGTGAAGCCGGATACCGTATCGAACAGTCCGACGTGGAGAAACGCCTGTTTATCCCCGACAAATATTTCGAAGGCTCGTTGGAGGATTTCTGGAAAGAGGTTCCCGAGCTCGATGCCGAGTTTGAACAGCGGCGTCGCGAGGTGGCCGCACAGGGCAAACGCTTCCGCTTTGTCGCTTCGCTGGCCGACGGTAAGGCCCGCATTGGCTTGCAGGGCGTGGGGCGCGAACACCCCTTCTACGAGTTGGAGGGTAGCAACAACGTCATTCTCATTACGACCGACCGTTACAACGAATACCCGATGATTATCAAGGGATATGGAGCCGGAGCTCCCGTCACGGCGGCCGGTGTGTTTGCCGACATCATAGGAATTGCCAACATACGATAATCTCAACAGTATGAAATATATTATCATCTTGGGCGACGGCATGGCCGACGAACCCATCGCTTCGCTGGGTGGACGCACCCCCTTGCAGGCGGCCGACACGCCGGCCATGGACTGGCTCGCCGCTCACGGCCGTTGCGGCCGGCTGCACACCGTTCCCGACGGCTTTGAACCGGGTAGTGAAATAGCCAATATGGCCATTTTGGGATATGACCTCCCGACGGTTTTTGAAGGGCGCGGTTCGCTCGAAGCTGCCAGTATGGGCATCGATATACTTCCCGGCGAGATGGCCATGCGATGCAATCTCATCTGCATCGAAGAGGGAAAGATAAAAAATCATTCGGCCGGGCATATCTCTAACGAAGAGGCTCACGAACTGATAACTTTCCTCCAACAGGAGTTGGGCGACGAGACTGTGCATTTTTATCCCGGTGTTTCGTACCGCCATCTGCTCAAAATCAAAGACGGCGACAAGCGTCTGCACTGCACCCCGCCGCACGATGTACCCGGCACTCCGTTTCGCGACGTGTTGGTACGTCCGCTCGATGTCCGGGCCTCTGAGACGGCCTATCTCATAAACCGGCTTATCCTGCGTTCGCAAGAAATTCTGCCCCAGCACCCGGTGAACATACGCCGGCGGGAGCAGGGTAAGGATATGGCCAACAGCATCTGGCCGTGGTCGCCCGGTTACAAGCCGCGCATGGAAACACTGGCTTCGCATTACGGAATCAAAAGCGGAGCCGTCATTTCGGCCGTCGACCTCATCAAGGGCATCGGTGTATATGCCGGCCTGCGTTCTATCGATGTGCCCGGAGCCACCGGCCTCTACGACACCAATTACGAAGGAAAGGTGGCTGCGGCGATTGAAGCCTTGAAGACCGACGATTTTGTTTACCTCCATATCGAGGCCAGCGATGAGGCCGGACATGAGGGCGATGCCCAGCTGAAAAAGACGACGGTCGAATATCTCGATCGCCGGGTGCTGCGTCCGCTGCTCGATGCCGCCGAGAGTTTTGGTGAGCCCCTCACCATTGCTCTCTTGCCCGACCACCCGACCCCTTGTCGGCTGAAAACACATACCAACGCTCCGATACCTTTTGTCATATACAAGCCCGGTGAGACTCCCGACGCCGTACAGGTGTACGACGAGGAGAGCGTAGCCGGGGGCTATTATGGCACACTCTCGGGCGATGCGTTTATCCGCGCCTTTTTTGCCGCACCCGATGGGGTAAAGTAGTAAGGTGATGAGTACGGCGAATTTTCTCCTGGGATATGGCGTATAACTTGTCGAGCCGCATCTCCTCCAAGAAGATGCGGCTCGGTGCCAAAATGCAGTGGGAGTACCCTTGAAGGAATGGGCAGAGCAGAAACTCTCCGTTTTTAAGTTTGTCATAGCGAAAAGAGGCACGGGCTCAACGCTGTAAATTTTTGTGTAATAAAGAAAACATTTGTTGGCGATTTTCAAGAATAAACGCCGTATAGAGGTTGCAAAAAGAGAAATTTTTAAGGCTCTGTTCCCGAAAAAAGTCCTACCTTTGTGTCGGAGGCCGAATCCATTCGGTCGCCCTTCTCCTTATCGGGAAGAGAAGAAAACGATAAAGAAACATCATGCAATATTACAGTACCAATAAACAGACCCCTCCCGCCTCACTCGAAGAGGCAGTGATTAAAGGGCTTGCTCCCGACAAGGGATTGTATATGCCCGAAAAGATAAAACGTCTCCCGCCGGCTTTTTTCCATAACATGGGAGAGATGTCTTTGCAAGAAATCTCGTTCATTGTGGCCGAGGCTTTCTTTGGCGATGACATAGAGGCCGATGTGTTGAAAAATATCGTCTACGATACCCTCAGTTTCGATATACCTTTGGTGCCGGTACACGACTCGATATACAGTCTCGAACTTTTTCACGGTCCCACCTTGGCATTTAAAGATGTCGGTGCCCGCTTCATGGCACGGTTGCTCGGCCACTTTATACGGAAAGAGGGCGAGAAAGAGGTGAACGTGCTGGTGGCCACCTCGGGCGATACCGGCAGTGCCGTGGCCAACGGTTTCCTCGGTGTGCCCGGTATTCAGGTCTATGTGCTTTATCCCAAAGGTAAGGTGAGCGAGATTCAGGAAAAACAGTTTACCACGCTGGGCCGCAACATTACGGCCCTTGAAATCGACGGTACGTTCGATGACTGTCAGGCGTTGGTGAAGAATGCTTTCATGGACAAGGACCTGAACAAGATGATGCATCTCACGTCGGCCAACTCCATCAATGTGGCCCGTTTCCTGCCACAGTCGTTCTACTATTTCTATGCCTATGCACAGTTGCTGCGTCGTGGCATCTCCGACAATGTGGTGATGTGTGTGCCCAGCGGAAACTTCGGTAACATTACCGCCGGTCTTTTTGCCAAGCGCATGGGGTTGCCCGTGAAGCGGTTCATTGCGGCCAACAATCGTAACGATATTTTCCTGCATTATCTCCGCACGGGCGTGTATGAGCCCAAACCTTCTGTCGCCACCTTGGCCAATGCTATGGACGTAGGTGCCCCCAGCAATTTTGCCCGGGTACTCGACCTCTACGGAGGGTCGCACGATGCCATTTGTGCCGATATAAGCGGGGCGGCGTATACCGATAACCAGATACGCGAAACACTGGCCGACGTCTACCGTCGCCATCACTATCTGCTCGACCCGCACGGAACATGTGGTTACCGGGCCCTGGCCGAAGGGTTGAAGCCCGGAGAGACCGGTGTCTTTCTCGAAACCGCTCACCCGGCCAAGTTCTTGGCTACGGTCGAAGAGATTATCGGCGAACCGGTTGCCGTGCCCGATACGCTGCAACGGTTTATGCAGGGAAAGAAACGCAGTGTCGAACTGTCGGCCGACTTTACCCATTTCAAACGCTATCTTCTGGGAAAATAAATATCCCCAGCTCAAAATATCAGGAGGCAGACCCGCAGCAGGGTTTGCCTCCTTTTTTATCCGGGATGGTATTGCGAAGGTAAGATGAGAGCGTGGCAACCTCTATTCTTTTGCGATAGCCACACGTTTATTGGTTGTAATCAGGAGTCCAGACGCTTCCGGTGGTTGTGGTACCAGAGTCGGCGCAGCAGGTAGTCGGCCAGGAGCAGTATGCCGGCGAGTGACGCCACTCCGTAGTAGGGCAGGCTTTCTGTCATGAAGAATTTTGCCCGCCCTTTCATTGAGGCAAACATCTCTTGTAGAGATTCTCGCGAAGGTAGTATGCCATAGTGGTGGAGTATGGCACCGGCCATGACAATGAGTGCCAGAGACACGATGGCGGCTACGACGAAGCCCATTATTTCGGCGCGTTGCTCTCTGATGCGCTTCTCCCGTTGCAGGCGTTGCAGGGTGCGGACCGAGAAGTCGGCCGGCAGCGTGGCCCGTTGTTGACGCGAGAGAGCCTCTTTCAGAAGGTCAGGATAGCGGTCTGTTTCCATATTTGATGCGATAAATATACGAAGATAATTTTTTACGTATGCGATGTAGACGCACTTTTATGTTGGCTTCGGACAGTCCGGTAATGTAGGCACAATCCTCGATGCTTTTGTTGTCGTAGTAGAAGAGGGTAATCAGGGCGCGCTCTTCGGCCGTGAGCCACGAGAGGGCGAGTTGCAGATCTTCGATGCGTTCGTCGCGTTCAGTCTCGTCGGCAAAGTCGAAGGCGTCGTCGGTGTCGGCCGCATCCGGCATGTTTTCGTTGGCAGGCAGGAATTCCTGCCGCTGTTTGCTTTTCCGCAGGGCACTGTTTGTCATGTTGTAGGCAATGCGGTATATCCAGGTGATGAACTGGCAATCCCCGCGAAAACTTTTCAGTGACTCGAAGGCCTTTACAAAGATATCCTGTGTGAGGTCTTCGGCATCTTCGCGGTTGGAGACAATCTGCTGCACCAGCGTAAGGATGCGCGGGCCGTAGGTGTCGAGAAAGTAGCCGTACAACTCGGTCTCGCCACGCAGAATACGCTTGATGTAGGTCTGTTCCTCTGGATTCATCGGGACTATCGGGTGCCGGGATACGACGTCTTCCGGCACCCGGGTATTACTGATTATTTCTTTTTATGATATTAGACGCTGGTGCCGGAAAAAGGTTACACAAAAATAGACAGAAATTTTGTACCTTTACTGTAACCTTTTTGTGTATGACTGCGTCTAACAAGGTAAAAACAGAATTATTCACCTTAAAACTTGTCGCTATGTTTTCTTTTTTAGCCCCTATTTGTGTGACGGCAACGATTTGCTTGACAGTATATAAGCTTTTCGAACTGTTTGTCCGTCGGAAAGAAAGAAATATGTTTGTGGAAAAACTGTCCGAGATTCCGGTAGAGAATCTTTCCGGCTTCTCCGGCCGCATGCCATTTACCCGTGTGCCGGAGTTGGAACGTCCGTGGAGTTTTGTTGCTTTGCGCACAGGCATGTTGCTCTTTGGTATAGGTGTGGGCCTTTTGGTCGGATATTTCATTGCCGATATAAATATCTATACCAACGAAGATGTATTGCTTCAAGCCCGGCATCGTACCTATATCAATATGGTGAAGGAGTCGTTGCCGGTTATTTACGGCTCGTCGGTGCTTTTCTTCGGAGGCCTTTCGCTGGTAGGTTCGTTCTTGATAGAACAGCAGGTGTTGCGGCAACGCGACAAAGCGGAATCCCAAAAGAAGAACGACACAATCGGTGGCGAGATTTGAACCGCCACGACCGATGGATTGCCACCCGGGCATACCTTCGTTGTCGCGTGTCGATGGCTGAGATTAATTTTAAATATGCTATGGATAGAATCATGAAAAAAAGTATTGTACTGTTCTGTTTGTTTGCCCTCTGTTGCTTCGGTGTGCGGGCCCAAAAAATCGAACCTCAGGTCATGGAGGAGGTCAAGCTCATGTCTTCTCTGGCCCGGTTGGCCGGATACGGAGAATACAACTATGATATAGGAGGCCGTTATACCGCCGATATTGACTCTGTTTTGGGCAAATACCGTTCGCATCAGGCGGTGGAAATGATGAAACAGTTCAAGGAAAAATACGGGCTGGGATATGACCGCGTCATGTCGATGGCCTTGCAGATTGAGTGCCGGGGCGACAGTATCGTCAAGCTCGATACCGGCAAGAAACGCCTTAGCCCCGTGAGTGAGCAAGAAACGCCCAGGTTCCTGACAGCCCTTAACGATTTCTACCGGACCAGCCGCTTCAACGACTTTTTCAATGCCCATGCCGATGTATATGCACTCGGATTGCAAGTGTTCAACGACTCGGTTATGGCCTGTTTCGACAAAGAGTGGTACACCCGTTTTTACGGTATGCCTCCCGTCGAGCAGTATCGCATCGTCATAGGTTTTGCCAACGGCCCCTGCAATTACGGCCCCAGCCGCAAACTGGCAGATCGGCCCAAAGAGGTATTTGCCATCATGAACTATGCCGTCGACAAGAACGGCCGGCCCATTTTTTACCGGAAAATAGCGGAGACCGTCGTTCACGAGTTTTGCCATTCGTTTACCAAAATCAAGGGCGATACCGAAAAAGCGTTGGAAAAATCGGGAAAGACCATACAGGAATACACCCGTTTTTCGATGAAACGGCAGGCATACGACACATGGAAAAATATCCTGGAAGAGTCGTTGGTGCGCGCCGCCACGATATGTTACCTCATAGACCATGATTATGATGAGAAAGTTGTACGCGGAGCCATCGTGGAACAGGTAGACCACAATTTCTTTTGGATGCCCGAGTTGGTGCAGACGTTGCGTTATTACGAATCGCATCGCAGGAAATATCCTACTTTCACCTCGTTTTGGCCCGAAATCGTGCGATTTTTCGATGACTATGTGGCCGATAGGGAGAAACAGATGAGCAAGGCCATGAAGTAACCGAGTGCATTTATTGAATCAAGCGGGGGTGCAGCTCAACGGCTGCACCCCCGTGCCTTTTTTTGCACACCTCCGTTACGAAGGATATTTGGTGGAGGTTATACCACGTGCCATACGATTTTCACGGTTATCCACACGAGGGCAACCAGCCATGCCACCAGGGCTCCTATTTTCACGATGCGGAGGGTTGCCGGCTCTTGCGGCCACCGACGGTTGATAAACAGGAAAATGACGGCGAGCAGAGGTACGAGCCACAGCACGTTGAGCATCAGCGTAGATACCCAGTCGCTGAGATTCCCCGGCGGGAAAGTACGTTCGAGGTGGTGCATAGCGGGCCCGAAGTGGAACAGCCCGTCTAATGCGCTCCATGCAAACGGCAGGCTCATGAGCAAGGTGAGTAGTGCCAGAATGATTACCGGGAGGAGAATCAGTATGCCACACCCGATGGCTGAGGCTTGCAGGCAGCCGTTGCCATTCTGTACAGGCAGATTGCCGTTCTCAATCGATTGGGAGACGTATTGGCGTATGTTTTCTGCGGTGGGGCGTATGCCCTGCATTTCGAGCCGTTGCGCCGTTGTGCGGGCTTGCGGCATGACAATCCACAAGACCAGGTAGATGATGAGTACGATTCCGCCGCTGAACATGAAAAAGAGTGCAAACAGTATGCGGGCCCAAACCGGTTGTATGTCGAGGTAGGTGGCCAGACCCGATGCCACGCCGCCGATGACTTTGTCGTCGGGATTGCGGAATAGTTTCTTGCGAATGAACTCTTTCTCAGAGTATTCCTGGCTGCCTGCCCCGCTGGCGGGCTCATCGGGCTGTGCGGAGGCTTCGGTTGCTTTATTTTCGTTTTCGGTCGTGTCTCCCTCGATGGTTCCGAAGTCGTCGACTTTGCCCAGTATGGCTATGGCCTCTTCGACTTCGCGCATCGAAACGACCTGCATGCCGTATCGTTTGTGTTCGTTGAAGATTTCCCACAACCGCATTTCGATGTCGTTCATCACTTCGTCGGTCGACGGGTTGTCGCCGAAGTGGTGGCGCAGTTCGTCGAGATAGTTGCGTAATACCTCGGCCGCATCGTCGTCGATGTAGCAAGCGTTGCCACCCAGGTTGAAAATAGAGGTTCTTTTCATAGCTATTTTATTTCTTATGTTTTATCAGGATAACTCTTTCAGATGGCTTACGGTTTGGTTCAGACTGTTCCATGTCTCTTCCAGTTCCGAGAGAAATGCCTCGCCATCGGGGGTAATGACATAGTATTTGCGAGGTGGCCCTTGGGGCGACTCTTCCCATTCATAGGTGAGCAGGCCATCGTTTTTCAGTCGGGTGAGGAGGGGATAGAGCGTTCCTTCGACGACGATGAGGTGGGCCTTTTTCAGTTCACCGATGATGTCCGAGGCGTAAGCCCGTTTACGTTTGAGCAGTAGCAGGATACAATATTCGAGTACCCCCTTGCGCATTTGTGATTTGAGGTTTTCGCTGTTCATCTCTTTTCTATCTCTTCGTTGGCAAATATATATAGTTATATAGTACTATGCAATACATAGTACTATAAATTTTCAATTATTAACATATGGGCGATTTCGGGGTAGCTGAGGGGAGAGTGTGGCAGCACCGTTTAGCAGGATGTTGGCAATGGTATTAGTAGACAACTTTTTTTTCTCTCTCTCAGGTGTGTGGTACATCTGTGGCGACGGTGGGGCGAAAGGTGGGAGTCGATGGCGTGATAGTGTGTGTCTTCGGGCTGTCTCCATGCCGGTGGGCGGGGACATTCAGCGAGGAGAGGGGATGTGGCAAGGCGGGGTGGTATCGCTTTGTGGATACCACCCCGCCGTATGGGTATAGAGACTTGTTTAGTCTTCTTTGTCGGGCGCGTTGAGGTCGAGAACCTCTTTGTCGCCGCTCTTGTCGAAATATTGTTTGCGCAGGGGGTTCATGTGTTCCGACTGATGTTCGGCCCGGTTGTTGGTAACATCGATGGCCAGATAGAGAGCCTGACGGAACGACTCTTCCGAGGCTTTGTTTTGGCCGGTAATATCGTAGGCGGTGCCGTGGGCGGGAGAGGTGCGCACGATGGGCAGTCCGGCGGTGAAGTTTACGCCATCTTCCATGGCCAGCGTTTTGAAGGGTGCGAGCCCCTGGTCGTGATACATGGCCAGTATACCATCGAAGCGGGCGAAGTGTCCCGAGCCGAAGAAGCCGTCGGCGGCGTAAGGGCCGAAGCAGAGTATGCCCTGTTGCTCGGCCTCTTTGAGGGTGGGAATGATGATTTCCTGCTCTTCTGTGCCCAGCAGTCCGTCTTCGCCGGCGTGGGGATTGAGCGAGAGTACGGCGATGCGGGGTTTCTCGATGCGGAAATCTTCGTGCAGGCTTCGGTTGAAGATGGTCAGTTTTTCCAGAATGTTCTCGCGGGTTATCATCTCGGGTACTTTTGCCAGTGGCAGGTGGGTGGTAACGAGGGCTACCCGCACGCGGTCGTTCAGCAGTATCATGAGCGACTTGCGGCCCTTGCCGGTCTTCTTTTCAAAGTATTCGGTATGTCCCGGAAAGTCGAACTTGTCCGACTGTATGGTGTGTTTGTTGATGGGTGCGGTAACCACGGCATCGATGAGTCCGGCCTGCCAGTCGGCCGTTGCAGCTTCGAGAGCGAGGTAGGCCGCTTCGCCGGCCTGGGTCGAAGCCTTGGCCAACTCTACTTTCAGCTCGTCGTCGAAACAGTTGATCATGTTTATTTTTCCCGGCGCACATTGTTCGGCCGAGGTGATGATGTTGAAGTTGAACGGTGGCAGGTCGAGAGCCTTGCGGTGGTAGGCGGCTACCTTGGACGAGCCGTATACGATGGGGGTGCAAAGTTCCACGATGCGGGGGTCGGAGAGGGTTTTCAAGATGACTTCGTAGCCCACGCCGTTGATGTCGCCGTGCGTGATGCCTATTTTCAGTTTATGTTCCATGTCGTTACGTTTTGAATACTGGGGCCAAGATGCTCCGGTATGCGCTAAGGTAGTTATTCTTTGTCAATAATACAAATTTCTGTGCCGCTCGGCAGCTGCGGGGTGTTGCCCTCTCTTGTGAGATTTAGAGCATCTGTTCCTTGCGGGCGGTCGACAACATGCCGCACGCGGCTTTTATGTCTTCGCCGCGCGATGCACGTATCGTGCAGATGATGCCTTTGCGAGAGAGTGCGTCGCGGAAGGCCTCCATTTTCTCAGTCGACGGGCTGTGCAGGTCGACCTGCGGTATGGCATGGAAGCGTATGAGGTTGATGCGGCAGTCGAGTCCGTGCAGCAGGTGGGCCAGTTCGTTAATATGTGCGGGGCTGTCGTTGATGCCCTCGAAGACGATGTATTCGAACGATAGCCGCCGCTGGTGGCTGAAATCGTATTGGCGCAGCAGCTCAATGGTGGCAGCGATGGGAAAAGCCTTCTGGGCAGGCATCAGCTCCTGTCGTTCGTCGGCAAAGGGGTCGTGCAGGCTCACGGCCAGGTGGCACTGGCTCTCGTCGAGAAAACGGCGCAGGTTGGGAATTACGCCTATGGTCGAGAGGGTGATGCGTCGCGGGCTCCATGCGAAGCCGTATTCCGAGGTGAGTATTTCCAGGGCTTTGAGCACCTCGTCGGTATTGTCGAGGGGTTCGCCCATACCCATGAACACGATGTTGGTCAGTTTCTCAAATTCGGGCACCGATACAATCTGGTTGATGATTTCGGTGGCGGTGAGATTTTTCTTGAAACCCTGCTTCCCGGTCATGCAGAATCGGCAGTTCATCTTACAGCCCACTTGCGACGAGACACACAAGGTGGCTCTGTCGCGGTCGGGTATATAGACGGTCTCGATGAAACTTTCTCCGGCAGCGAAGAGATATTTTATCGTTCCGTCGTCCGACCGGTTGGCCTCTACCGGGGCGGTGTAGCCTATTTCAAAGTCGGCCGACAGTTTCTCCCGGTTTGCTTTTGACAGGTTGGTCATCTGGTCGATGCTCTTCACCCGTTGCCGGTAGAGCCAGGTGGCGATTTGTGTGGCGGCGAAGCGGGGCATGCCGTAGGCGGCGACGATGGCTTTCAACTCTTCTGCGGTTTTCCCGGCCAGGTATGATTTCTGGGTCATGGCGATGTGTAATAATGAATGGGGCAAAGGTAGGGATTTGTGTCGAAATAAGAAAGCGGGCGGGTATTCGATTCTTATTTACGACAAAAGAGCGCAGGACTTGCAGGTCTTGCGCTCTCTTGTCTGTGTGGTAGAAACCGTATTAATAGAATTTGATGCGGTTGTCTTCTATGTCGGAGTTCTCTTCGAGTACGCTGATGAACTGGTTGAGAAGCAGATATACTTTCTGGTTGTATTTTTCGGCTTCGGCAGCGGCATCGATAGGCTCGGTGTTGTTTTCTTGGGAAGTTACGGCAAACATATATACGCCGCGGTTTCCGGCTACGGGGCCTGCCAACTGTCCTTTGGCGGCTGAGGTGGCAGCACCGATGAGAGCGCTTTCGCTACCGAGACCGGCAATCGATGAGGTGTTGAACGTAATGAACTTGGCCTCTTCTACCTTCGAGTTCATGGCTTGGGCGGCGGCTTCGATGTTGCTCGGGTTCTTGGCTTTCAGGTCGGCCATGATTTTCTCGGCTTTTTTGTCTCTCAGCAATTCCTGACGCAGGTAGGGTTCGGCTGCGGTTTGGGGCATATATCCCTCTTCGGCGATGTTCGATACCATGGCAACGAGGAATTTGTTTTCGAGGTTGAAGATTTCAGAGAGAACCTCTTTCTTGGCATTGAAAGCCCATCTTACAACCGAACGTCCATCGTTGAGGGTGCCGAACGAGATCTCGTCGGGAGTGAGTGTGGCGGTGTTGACTTGCAGACCGTTGCTGGTGGCATTGGCTTCAAAGTCGGCCAACTTGGTGTTGTTGGCAATATATTGGCTCACTTTGTTGTAGAGTTCGCTGTAAGTATCGGAGCTGGGGCGTACGTTCATAACCAGTTGGGCTACGTTGGCTTTGGCTACCGGGGCTTTGCGCTCGGTTACCTGTACCAGGTGTATGCCGTAGGGCGACTCGATGCGGGCTACGCTCTTGCTGTTGCTGTTGAAGCAGAGGTCGTTGAATTCTTTGCCGAATTGTATGGCGTCGATTTCGCTCACCCAGCCTATTTCACCTCCGTTGGCACCCGAGTTTCTCTCGGCCGAGAAGCGGCTGGCCATTTCGGCGAAGTTGCCACCGTTTTTCAGTACGGTGTAGATGCTGTCTATACGGGCGTTCATGTCAGCGTCGCTGTTGAGCGGGAACATGATGTGGCGCACTTTTACCGAGTCGGGGGCGTTGTGTTTGCCCATGAGACGGTACATCTTGTAGGACTCATCTTCGAAGAAGGGTCCGTAAACGTCGCCCACCGGCGATTTCTGTACGAAGTTTTTCATCTCTTCGTCCATCGAGGCTACGGCAACGTAGGCTTCGGTGTAGGGTACATCGGTGTTGAAGGTGAGGAATCCACCCATATCCTTGGTCGAGGAGAATGTCTCACGCAGGGCGTTGATTTTCTCTTCGGTGGTTTTGTAGTCGGCTTCGCTGGGTACGATGTCTACGGCAATGTATTTGATGGTGCGGTGGGCATCTTGTTTGTAGCGCTCTTTGTTTTTGTTATAGGCGGCGGTCAGCTCTTCATTGCTGATGGTGATGTCTTTGTCGGCTACGCTCGAATAGGGTTGCAGGGCGTAGTTGAATGCGACAGACTTGCGGCCGTTCTCATAAGAGGCTTGCAGGTCGTATTTGTTGGGAGCCATGGTTTTGAGTACCAGTCCGAGGTATTTCTCCGAGAGACGTTGTTTTTTTACGTCTTGTTCGAGGTTGATCCATTTGGTACGGTAGTCCATGATTTGTTCAACAACGTTGTCGGGATATTGCGAGAGGTCGTCGCTGAATATTACTTGCAGGAAGTTGAGCAACTCGGCTTTGCTGGAAAACATTTGCTGTACTTGCGGAGCGATGTGGTCGCCTTGCAGCATATCGGTCAGCTCTTCTTTTGAGACCTTTATGCCTACCTGGGCAGCAGCGTCGCTGATGACCATTTCGCGTACAATCTGGTCGAAGACCTCTTTGTTGATGCGTGCCGAGTAACCTTCGGGCAGCGACATTCCGTATTGTTGACGGAACATGGCCTGCATCTCTTCGGTACGACGGTTTACCAGTTCCGAAAATTCCTGTGTTGTTACCTTTTTGCCGTTTACCACTACGACCTTGTCTTGCGACATTCTGAAAAAGGCTTGTCCCGAATTGAGGAAGTCGCCTATGATAAACGCGAGCAGGGCGATACCGATTACGATGACCAGAAGTCCTGCTTTGTTTCTGATTTTCTGTAAAGTAGCCATTTATGTGTGTTGTTTTTAAGTTACGGTTATAGGGTGTTTCCCATGTTAAAGCGCACGAAGATACAAAAAAAAGTGTTTGTTTGTGAATTTTGCAGCCAATTTTATTGTTTTTCGTTTTCTTCCATGTGGGGCGTCGCGGGAGAGAGGGGTTGTTTGAGGTGTAGGATTACCCGGCTGATGCGCGAGTTATCGAGTTCGGCGATTTCGAGCGAGAATTTTCCGTTGTCGATGATTTCACCTTGCTGGGGTATCATCTGTCTGTTGTACAGTACATAGCCTGCCATGGTTAGGTATTCGTCCGACTCGGGCAGGTCGAGCCGGTATATCTCGTTGATTTTGCTTATCTCCATACGGCCCGAAAATTCATAGGTGAGGTCGTCGATTTTCCGGGAGAAGTGTCGGGGAGTATCGTGTTCGTCTTCGATGTCGCCGAAGATTTCTTCGACCAAATCTTCAAGGGTGATGATACCTGCCGTATCGCCGTATTCGTTTACGACGACTGCGATGCTCTTTTTCTGTTGCATGAGGGTCTTCATCAGGTTCCTGGCCGGTGTGGTCTCGGCTACCTGGAGAATGGGGCGAATGAGAGACGGGCGGTCGGCTGTGCGCTTGAAGAGATCGGAGGAGTGTATGTAGCCCACGATGTGGTCGATGTTGTCGCGGTAGACCGGGATTTTGGAAAATCCGGTTTCGGAGAAACGTTTTATCAGTGACTCGTCGGAGATGTCGTCGATGTTGACCGCTATGATTTCGGGTCGGGGTATCATACATTCCCGTGTGCTGCGGCTCGAAAATTCCAGCGCATTTTGGAGTATTTTTACTTCGGTGTCGACACTGGGGTCGTTGTGGGCCTCGTCGATGCTTTGCTGTAAAAACTCGTCGAGTTCGTCGCGGCTCACGGTATTCTCTTCCGGAGTCTCTTCGATTTTTACACCCGACAGTCGCAAAATACTGTCGGATATGGCTGTCGAAAAGCGGGTTATAGGGTATAGGATAAGGTACACGAGAAAACACGGAAGTGCCAGCAGGCGTAGCCAGAAGTTGGGGTTGATGCGGAACAGCGTGTTGGAGAGAAACTCTGAGGTGAGCAGTATCGCAACGGTGGCAATGAGGGCTTGGCCGGCGATAATGAAGAGGGGCTGTTCCCATATTTCGGCCAGCCACGGTTGGGTAAGTGTGGCAATACTGATACCGAAGATGATCAAGGCGATGTTGTTGCCTATTATCAGTGTGGTAATGAATTGTTTGGAGTGCCGGACGAAAAATGAGAGTACGCGACCGGTAACCGAACGGTTTTGTGCATCGATGTCGATGCGCACTTTATTGGAAGAGATGAAAGCCGCTTCCATTCCCGAGAAGAAGAACGAGAGCAGAAGTGATATGATAATGAATGCAGGTATCATTTTTGCGGAGCGTATTTTTTTGCGTTGTTTCTGGGTGAGCGGGAGGTCGACGGCTTGTTGCTCTTCTCGTCGTTTTTGCTCTGGTTGATGGGGAATATACCGGTTGTGTGGCGTATGGTATATTGCGTCATGGCTTCGTTTGATACGAATCCTACCCCTTCGATGATTCTGTCGGCCCGCTCAATGTGTATGGCACTGTCGGAATAGATGCTCCTTTTCTGCTGGTTCCAGTATATCTCTTCGGTAAAGAATCGCTCGTCCTGCATGTTTTCGATGCGGACGTCGCCCCTGAGTTTCCATAGCTGTAATTTGTTGTAGAATATGGCCGTATCACTCAGTATAAAAGATTCGGTATTGAACGTGGAATCGAATTTTTCAACAAAGATGCCTTGCGGAAAGTACCAGTAGGGTTCGTCGGCCTTGTCAAATACGCGCCACTCTTTGGCCTGTATGCGGTAACGGGTTACACCCGAGTCGGAAATCAGCGTGTTGACGTCGAAAGTCGAGAGCGACGGTACCTCTTTGGGGTCGCTGAAACTTCCGATGATGGCTTTTTTCTCCTTCTTGCACGAGGTGAGCAGGGATATGGGTCCCATGCCCAATATAAGAATGGTGACGACTAATCTGAATATGCCTATGGAGTGATGGTTGATTCTCATATCTTCTACGTGCGCAGTCGGTCAAGATTAGTGCAGACGGCTCTTGTAGAACCACATTTCGTTGAAGGTCAGTCCCAAAGAGATTCTTATTTCGTTTTCACCAACGAGGCGGGTAGGGGTTGTGCGGCGGTTGGTATAGCCGAATGTGAAGTTGATAATCGATTTGTTGCGTTTCATGGGGATACCAGCACCTATTGTTACCTGTGTTTCCCACAAGGAATTGTCTCCGTTGCTGGATTTTATGCGAGGATAGGAACGACCTACACTTACACCTGCCCGGTAACGTATACTCTGGAAAAAGTTGTTGGAGTAGATTTGAGGGAGAAACTCGGCTCCGACGGCAGCTTGGAATGCATCGTTGAAATAGTTGGTTGAGTTTTCAAACTTGGCCTTGCTCCACGGTTGGAACGTGAAGTCGGCGTTTACCGAGAGTCTCTCGTCGTAGGTGTAGTTCAGACCCGCACCGTACTGGGCCGGAAGGGAGTAGCCGTTTTTCAGCGATACGGTATCGTTCTGAAAATAGGTGGTGTTGCCCGACGATGTGTTGTAGTTACCGCCACTGATGTATCCTTTTCCTAAAAGGTTTTTGCCCGGAATGTAAACAGCTCCTAACGTAAGACGGTTCTTCTTATTAATAGGAATGGTGTATTGGGCTCCTATTTCGATGCGATAGTCCGATACGTCAATGATGTTGTCGAAGATGGTGGCATTGGTGGCATCAATGGTCGATATGGAGGTCGAACTGTTTGTGATCTCTCCAAACAGATAATTGGCGTTTACTCCGATGGTGAACCCTTTGAAAAGATAAGCACCCAGACCTACAAATGCTTCGTTGATGCTGCCTTCTCCGGTTTGTCTCACTGTACCATTGGTTATACTTCCCGTGTAGTCATATCCTACTGTTGAGAAAGGTATGACACCCATGGTTGCTGCCAGCCATTTGGCCAGGGGAAATTGCATGGCAAAATATTCAAAACTCCAATTGGTGCGGCTCTCTTTTAATGACCCCTCTTTCATGTGGTCTATTTGCAGGCTTACGCCGAAATCGCACAGGAAAGTGAGGGTGTCGATGGCCGCATAGGAGGCCGGGTTCTTTATGTTTATCTGTTTGCCACTCTGCAAGGCGTAGCCCACTCCGGCCATGGCCCGGGAGGCTCCGATGGTATGGCTGTCGAGTGAGCCGTATCCGTAGCGGGAGTAGGGGCTGTCGATATTGTTCTGCGCACATACAGGGATTGCCACTATGGACAGTGCGATGGCAAGAAATGCGAATAAAACCGATTTATAAGTAGACATTATGATGCAATATTCTGTTTAAACCTTTCAATACAATACAATCATCTACAAAGATGGAGGTTTTTAATTTGTCTGCCAATAAAAAAGCATCTCCCCCCGTTAAAAAAATCAAAAGTCCGGGATATTCTTGCCGCAGCTTCTCTATATAGCCTTCGATTTCGTGGCAAGCGCCGAGTACGGCCCCCGAGCGCATGGCGGTTTCGGTGTTGTATCCCAGCAGGGGCGTATCACCGTTTTTCTCGACGATGGGTAGTCTTTCGGTATATTTGTGCATGGCTCTCAGCCGCATTTTTATACCCGGGGCAATGTTGCCTCCCAGGAAATGGCTGTCGGCCGTAATCAGGTCGTAGGTGATGCAGGTGCCGGCATCGACAACCAGAATGTCTTTGCCGGGGGCTTCGGTACTTGCACCGATGGCGGCGGCTATGCGGTCGCTACCCAAGGTCGACGGGGTGCGGTAGTCGACAGTGACAGGTAGAGGAGTTTCGGAGGTAAAGTAATAAAACTGCGGGATTTGCGATTGCAGATATGCGGTCATGTCGGCATCGGCATGGGCTACTGACGAGTATATGCAACCCGATATGGGGTAGCGGGCGAGCAGTCTGTCGATGTACAACCGGCTGAGACGAGGTATCCGTTCTACCCGGTCGGGGTTTTTCCCCTCGGAAAAGAGGGCGGCTTTGATGGTGGTATTTCCTTGGTCTATAACAAGGTGCATGACAGCGATTTTTGGGCGCAAAGATATAAAACCTCCCCGATATATCGGTGGCTGCCCGATATTTATTTTCTCTTGCTCCCGCATTCTTCTCTTTCGTTGACGCCGATTCGTAAATGAAAAACTTTTCTGATTCAAAAACTTTATGTACGTTTGTAGACACATTTCCGTGACGAGATGAAGAAAAAGTTTGAGAAAATATGGTCGTTGCTGCGCCGGGTACCTTTGATAGTCTATATCGCAGGTGCCCTGATATTTGAGATGCTGTTTATCGACGAGAACAGTTTTATCCAGAGTTTTCGTTACAGCCGCCAGATTACACAACTGCGCAGCAGTGTCAACCACTATCAGCAGATAGTCGACGAGAGTCGCGCCCGTCTTGACGAGTTGCGCACAAGCGACGAGAATCTCGAAAAATTTGCACGGGAAACCTATCAGATGAAACGCGATAATGAAGACGTTTTCATCATTGTCGATGATTGAAAGTTTCTATGAAGAAAAATATAGCAGACACCTTGTTTCAATGTTCGGCCGTGGCAGTACTTCTGGGCGCGGCTGCCTATACGTTTGTGCCCCATCTTCCGGCCTGTTTTCTTGCGGCGGGGGCTTTGGGCATGTTTTTTACACGTCTCACCCGCCGTTATAAGGGTTCGAATGTGCGCTTGCGCCGTCTGTACCGACAGGAACTCTTCTCGGCCCTTATCTTCCTGGCTGCGGCGGTGATGATGTTTTGGCGAGGAGGTGTCGACTGGGTGGTACTCTTTATTGTAGCCACCATATTGCAGGTCTATACTGCTATACTTATTCCCCGCGAGGAGGCTAAGGAGAAGACCGAGTAGGGTGCGTGATAGATTCCCGGCCGGGTTGCCGGTGAATGAGGGGAAGAGAAAACAATTTGGCTGTTTTTCCATTATATAAGGTGTGGGGAGTTCTCCACACCTTTTTTATGAATAAATGGCTATGATATGGAAATAGATCAGGAACAGAAACCTTTTGTACCCGCTTCGATGGTCGATTATGCCCCACAGGGTATTGTGAGCCGGGTGATACTTCGCCGTCCGAACGGTAGTGTTACGCTTTTTGCATTTGATGCAGGTCAGGAGCTGAGTGAGCATACGGCACCGTTTGAGGCATTGCTGTCGGTCGTCGAAGGTCGGGCAACCGTCTTTATCGACCGTCGCGAGTATGTAGTCGGCAGCGGCGAGACGGTGCGGCTGCCGGCAGGGATTCCTCATGCCGTGCGGGCCAACGAACCTTTCAAGATGATGCTGACGATGGTGCGTTGAGTTTATAAAAAAGAGAGACCTCTTGTGAAGGTCTCTCTTTATATAAAGGTATCGATTCGCTCTATTATTCAGCGGCGGCCTCTTCGGCTACAACTTCAAAGGGAATCTCTACGCTTACTTCTTTGTGCAGTTTTACAACGGCTTTGTAAGCACCGATTTCTTTGACGGCTTCTTTCACAACGATAATCTTGCGATCGATTTCGTGTCCGAGTTTAGCCAAAGCTTCGGCAATCTGGATATTGGTAACCGAACCGTAGATTTTGCCGGTGGCGCTGGCTTTGGTAGCGATGGTAAGGCTTACACCTTCGAGTTTGGCTGCCAACTCCTGAGCGTCTTGTTTGATTTTCGCAATTTTGTGAGCGCGTTGTTTCAGATTCTCGGCGAGTTCTTTCTTGGCCGATTCCGAAGCAATGACAGCTTTTCCTTGCGGAATGAGGTAGTTACGGCCGTAACCGTCTTTTACGGTAACGATATCGTCTTTGTATCCCAGGTTGAGAATATCTTCTTTCAATATAACTTGCATGCTTGTGTCCTCCTTACTTTTAGATTATTTCATCATATCGGTTACGTAGGGCAGCAAAGCCAAGTGGCGGGCACGTTTTACAGCTTGTGCAATACGACGTTGGAATTTGAGAGAGGTTCCGGTGATACGGCGGGGCAGAATTTTGCCTTGCTCGTTGAGGAACTTTTTCAGGAATTCGGGGTCTTTATAGTCGATATATTTGATACCGCTCTTTTTGAAACGGCAGTATTTTTTCTTCTTAACATCGACCGAGGGGGGGGTCAAGTATCTGATTTCCGATTGTGCTT
Organism: uncultured Bacteroidales bacterium; assembly: GCA_944325415.1. Taxonomy (GTDB): domain Bacteria; phylum Bacteroidota; class Bacteroidia; order Bacteroidales; family UBA11471; genus Caccoplasma. Next base: position 200,494 of record CALUZW010000001.1, read on the forward strand.
GTGCCATGATTAATTCTCCTTCTCTTCTTTAGCAGATTTTACATTTCTTCTTTTTGCGGCGTATTCGGCAGCGAATTTGTCCATCTTGAAAGTGAGGAAACGAATCACGCGTTCGTCGCGACGGAAGTTTACTTCCAGTTTTTCGATGACAGAAGGTTCTGCATCAAACTCCAGCAGTTGGTAGAACCCGGTAGATTTTTTCTGAATAGGATAGGCCAGTTTGCGCAATCCCCAGTTCTCTTCGTTCACGATAACGGCACCTTGCTCGGTGAGTATCGATTTGAACTTGTCTACCGTTTCCTTCATCTGAACATCAGACAAAACGGGAGTTAAAATGAAAACGGTTTCGTAATGGTTCATAATGTTTTTGAGATTGAATTGGTTAGTACTTTTTTCAATTGCGGGGCAAAGGTACGACAAAATTTCTTGCTGTGCAAGATTCTGTGCCGGTTTTTTATGAGGCCTGTTGTTCGGGATTCGATGCGAGTTGCCGTTGGAGCAACTCGATGGTTTTACGGGCGATTTCTTTTTCCTGTTCGAGTCTGTCGATATGTCTCTGTAACGAAATGAACTTGAAGCATTGCTCGATGGCTTTGCGATCGTTGTCGCTCAGGGTATAGGAGTAGGGAAACTCTCCTTCGTATGAAATTTTTATGGGCTGCTGGGGTGAGGCGACGATGATTTCAAATACGGAGCGTAATTCGTGCCCGATGTAGCGTACCAGTTCGCAGTGGTTCCCGTTCTGGAAGGTAAACCGATAATTGAGCGCTCCGTCATAGGGTGTGGTCGGGGTGAGGGCATAGGTGCCGTCGGGAAGCTCGGCTTTTGCCGAGACATGGTTCAGCGGGCGCTTGCCACAGTATACGCTGATGATTTCGGCTTCGAAATCATCGGTTATCTGCACTCTCAGGCAGGAGTGGTTGGCCTTGCCGGCATTGCGGTCGAGACGGTAGGTATAGTATCCGTCAGATGTCTGGTTATCGACTTTGTGGTAGATAAATTGGGGCAGGAGGGTATCGCGCCGGGCATAGAGAGTGGGCAGCAGACTGTCGATGGAGGCCAGGTTGTGCCGGTTCTGTTCCAGCGTGATGCGCTGGTTGAGTACGATGCTTTTCCGTATCCATTCAAAGGCGAGCGAGTCGCACAGGGGTATGGAGTCGATGATGCTTTGTGCCGTGTGGTATTGGCCGGCGACGAAAGCCTCTTCGGCGCGCTGGTACAAGTCTTCGGCACGGGTGTGGCGGTGGCATGAGGTCAGTTGCAGGGCGAGTGCCATGCCGAGGCTTCCGAAGAGAAGGGCGACGGGCTTTTTCATGATTCTTTGGACGAATACAGGGCGGTGGCCCGGGTTACACTTTTCACGCCTTTTACGGTTTTGATTTTTTTGATGAGGGCGTTTAGCGCCGTAGTGTCGTCGACGAGTACGGTAATGTGTCCCTGGAACAGGCCGTCGTTGGAGTCTATGGAGATGCTGCGCATGGATACGCGTTTCTCTTTGGAGATGACCGAAGTGATGTTGGTGACGATGCCGATGTCGTCGTTGCCGATGACTTGCAGTACGATGGCATATTGCGAGCCTTGTTTGCCCGACCAGCGGGCCTTGACGACACGGTAGCCAAACTGGGTGTGCAAGTTTTCGGCATTGGGACAGTCTTCCCGGTGTATTTTGATGCTTCCCTGTGAAGATATGAATCCGAATATCTTGTCGCCGAAGATGGGGTTGCAGCATTTGGCCAGCTTGTAGTCGAGCCCCTTGATGTTCTGGTCGATGACCAGCTCGTCTTCGTCGCCACTTTCTCCTGCGGGTTGGGTGGCAATGAAGTTCTCGGCCGTGCGGTTTTCGCTCGACTCTTCGTTGTCTTTCCGCTCGATATCGTGATATTGGTCGAGCAGATGGTTGACGTCGAGGCGTTCCTGGGCCAGGGCGCAGTAGAAGTCGGTTACGGTCTTGTAACCCGACTTGCGTATGAGCCTCATGAGTATGGCATCGTTGACCTCGATTTTGCGGTTCTTGAACCGTCGGGTCAGCAGCTCTTTTCCCATTTCGGCCTCTTTGTGCTGTATTTCGTTGAGGGTCTGTTTTATTTTTACCCGGGCTTTGGAGGTGCAGGCTATGTTGAGCCATTCCTGCTTGGGCTTTTGGGTAGGAGAGGTGATGATCTCGATGGTGTCGCCGCTTTTGAGTTTGTAGCGGATGGTCTGGTTCTTGCCGTTGACCTTTCCGCCGGTGCAGCGGCAACCCAGCTGGCTGTGTATGAGGAAGGCAAAGTCGAGCAGCGTGGCTCCCTTGGCCAGCTTGTAGAGGTCGCCTTTGGGGGTGAATACAAAAACCTCCTTGTCGTAGAGGTCCATGCGGAACTCTTTCATCAGCTCCATAGGTCCTCCGTCGCCCGATTCGAGTATGTCGCGCACGTTGTTGAGCCAGTCGTCAAGTCCTTTCTCGCTTTTCAGTCCCTTGTATTTCCAGTGGGCGGCCAAGCCGCGTTCGGCGATTTCGTCCATGCGCTTGGTGCGTATCTGTACCTCGACCCAGCGGTCGCCGGGTCCCCACACGGTGATGTGCAGCGATTCGTAGCCGTTGCTTTTGGGTACCGAGAGCCAGTCTTTCAGCCGCTTGGGGTTGGGCCGGTACATGTCGGTGATGATGGAGTAGACGTGCCAGCAGTCGGCCGACTCTTTCTCCATTGGGCTGTCGAGGACGACCCGTATGGCAAAGAGGTCGTAGATGCCTTCGATGTCGACGTTCTGTTTCCTTATCTTGTTCAGAATCGACGAGATGGACTTGGTGCGACCCTTTATCTCAAATTTCAGCCCGGCTTCGAGCAGCTTGGCCTTGATTGGGGCGATGAACTCTTCGATATATTTGTTGCGGGCCTCTTTGGTCTCGCTCAGTTTGTGGGCAATGCGGTCGTACTCTTCGCGCTGGGTGTATTTGAGGGAGAGGTCTTCGAGCTCGGTCTTTATGCGATACAGTCCCAGTCGGTGGGCGAGGGGAGCGTACAGGTAGGAGGCTTCATAGGCGACATTTTCGCGGAAACGGCTGTTGGGGTGATGGTTTATCATGCGCATGAGGCACAGCCGGTCGGCAATCATGATGATAATCACCCGCACATCTTCGGCGAAGGTGAGCAGCAGGTTGCGGAAGTTGTCGCTTTGCACGGTCTCCTGCTTGGCGTAGAGTCCGCTGGCCTTGATGAGCCCGCGGATAATTTTTACACAGTCGTCGCCGAACAGCGATTCTACGGCTTCAAAGCTCAGCCGGTCTTCGACTACAAGATTGCAGGTGAGTACGGCGGCCAGGGTGCTGCGGTCGAGCCCTACCTCCTGTGAGAGGATGAGAGCGGTCTCGATGTCGCGCAACAGCCGGTTCAGTCCGTTGTTGTCGCGCAGGTAACTGCCCGACGTTACGGCGTCGGATATGTGTTGGCGAAGGAAGAGAAATTCTTTTGCCCCGATGAGCGGACGGGCTGTTGCAAAAAGGGCTCGGTAGGCTTTTAGGAATTCCTTGCGCTCGGCGGTAGTAAAATATTGTTCTTCATTCATGGAACCTGTGTGTTGTTTAAGAGGTACAACAAAAGTAATGATTTATTTGGAAAAATGGTTACACACAGGAAAAATGAGTAATCTTTCTTGTAAATGATTTCGCCTCTGGACCGGTACCGTCCAGAGGCGATGCGTGGGAGTGGGGGTTATGACACTTTGTCGAGGGCTATGCCCAGGGCGCGGGCAACACCTTTTCCGTAGTTTTCGTCGGCCTTCATGCAGTTGTGTATGTGGCGCAGTTTTATCTCTTCGGGTATGTCGCCCATGGCCCGCGCCGTGTTGTCAAACAGCCGCTGCTGTTCGTCGGGCTTCATCAGTCTGAACAGGTCGCCCGCCTGGGAGTAGTAGTCGGCGTCGTCTTCTCTGAAATCCCATTGATAGGCAGCACCGTCGAGTTCCAGCGGCGGCTCTTTGTATTCGGGCTGTTCCTGCCACTCGCCGTAGCTGTTGGGTTCGTATCCGAGTCTCCGTCCGTTGTTTCCGTCGACACGCATGGCACCGTCGCGGTGGTACATGTTGAGGAAAGGGCAGCGGCTGCGGTTGACGGGAATCTGATAGTGGTTCACGCCCAGACGGTAGCGTTGGGCGTCGCCGTAGGAGAAGAGTCGACCTTGCAGCATGCGGTCGGGCGAGAAGCTGATACCCGGTACGACGTTGGCCGGGTTGAAGGCGGCCTGCTCCACGTCGGCGAAATAGTTTTCGGGATTGCGGTTCAACTCCAAAATTCCCACCTCGTGAAGCGGGTATTGCTTCTGCGACCAGACTTTGGTGAGGTCAAACGGGTTGAAAGCACAATTTCGGGCCTCTTCTTCGGTCATAAGCTGCACATACATTTTCCATTGCGGGAAGTCTCCCCGTTCGATGCTCTCGAAGAGGTCGCGGTGGTGGCTTTCGCGGTCTTTGCCGATGATGGACTCGGCTTCCTGGTCGGTGAGATTCTTGATGCCCTGCTGGGTGCGGAAGTGGAATTTCACCCAGGTGCGTTCTCCCTCGGCATTGATGAACGAGAACGTGTGGCTGCCGTAGCCGTGCATGTGGCGGTAGGAGTAGGGTATACCCCTGTCGCTCATGGTGATGGTAACCTGGTGCAGTGCTTCGGGCAGGAGTGTCCAGAAGTCCCAGTTGTTGAGCGGGCTTCTCATGTGGGTGCGGGGGTCTCTCTTCACAACGTGGTTGAGGTCGGGAAATTTCAGCGGGTCGCGCAGGAAAAATACGGGGGTGTTGTTACCCACCAAATCCCAGTTTCCCTCGTCGGTGTAGAACTTGATGGCGAAGCCGCGAATGTCCCGTTCGGCATCGGCGGCACCGCGTTCGCCGGCTACGGTGGAGAATCGCATGAAAAGTTCGGTCTTCTTTCCAATCTCCGAGAAAATGGAGGCTTTGGTGTAGCGGGTTATGTCGTGCGTTACGATGAAGTGTCCGAAGGCTCCCGACCCTTTGGCGTGCATGCGCCGTTCGGGAATCACTTCCCGGTCGAAGTGGGCCAGCTTTTCCAGAAACCATACATCTTGTAACAGCATCGGGCCGCGTTTGCCGGCAGTAGCGACATTATTGTTGTCGGCTACGGGAGCGCCGTTGGCGCTTGTCAGTTTTTTCTTTTCCATAACATTTTGGTTTTAAGGGGTGTGCTGATTGTGTATATAGTTGTCGAGATATTCCCGGTCTTGGGCCGACAGTTTTCCCGTGCGGGATTTCAGCCGAGCCACCCTTTCCGATGGTGGTAGACCGAGCTCTTGCTGCATGCGGCGGAACATGCTTCCTGTCCTGATTTTATAGGTAGTAAAGAGTATAAATCTTTTTGCGGAATATTCCCCGGCAATGGAACGGGCAAATTCCCGCCATCGCCTGTGAGGGTGTTGCCCGACAACGAAAAATCCGCTCGTCCAGCAGCCCAAAACGAGTATGTCGGCCTCGGCAGCTTTCTTCTTGTCAAAGTCGGAAAGTGAGCAAAGGCTCACGCTTACTCCTCTTGACCATAAATGCATAGCTATTTCACGGGCATAATTTGCGGTATGTCCTTTGTGGCTATAATAGGTAATCACTGCTTTCATGAGCGGAAAATTTATTTTACATTAATTGTATTAGATATAAAATTGTATCGGCTACAAACATATAAACTTTCATTGAATTGTCATTGCGTTTTTCGAAAAAAAATCCTAACTTTGAGAAGTTTTGATTCCCGTCACTGTCAATATATAGGATAAACCTTAAAAAACGATATTATGTTTACCCCCGAAGATTTAGAATTACTGAAAGAAAAAGGTATCACAGAGCAGCAAATCTCGGAACAGTTGCATTGCTTTGAAACCGGTTTCCCCTATCTCAAACTGGAAGCTCCGGCCGGGTTGGGAAACGGAATCCTGTCGCTCGACGACACGGCCGTAGACCACTACCTCGACGTGTGGGACGAATACCTGGCTACCAATCCGGCGATTGTAAAGTTTGTACCGGCCTCTGGTGCCGCCAGTCGTATGTTCAAAAATCTTTTTGAGTTTCTCGATGCCGACTATGCCGAGCCGACGACCGACTTTGAAAAGAAATTCTTTTCCCGTCTGAAAGACTTTGCCTTTTACTCCGACCTCGATGCCGCCTGTCTCAAAAACGAAGGCAAAGGTGTCGATGCCCTGGTGGCCGACGGCCAGTACAAAGCCGTGGTAGAAAATCTTCTCTCCGACAAGGGGCTTAACTACGGCTCCCTGCCCAAAGGCATGTTGAAGTTTCACCACTATGCCGCCACCGACCGCACTGCCATGGAAGAACATCTGGCCGAAGGGGCCATGTATGCCCGCAACGAAGCCGGCGATGTGAATGTGCATTTTACCGTGTCGCATGAGCATCTGCCCTACTTCAAGCAGTTGGTAGCCGACAAGCAGGCCGCCTATGAAGAAGAGTATGGCGTGAAATACCATATCAGTTTCTCGGAGCAGAAACCGTCGACCGATACCATTGCCGCCGACATGGAAAACAAGCCTTTCCGCGACAAGGGCAAGTTGCTGTTCCGCCCCGGAGGACACGGCGCGCTCATCGAGAACCTCAACGATATCGATGCCGATGTGATATTCATTAAGAACATCGACAACGTGGTGCCCGACCGCATCAAGCCCGAGACCGTGCGCTTCAAGAAAATCATCGGCGGAGTACTCGTATCGCTCAAAAAACAAATCGACACTTACGTTGCCATGCTCGAAAGCGGCAAGTATACGATGGACGACGTGCGCGAGGTCATACTCTTCCTGCAACAGCAGCTCTTCACCCGGCACCCCGACATCAAGAAGATGGAAGATGCCGAGCTGGTAGTCTATCTGCTTAAAAAACTGCGTCGCCCCCTGCGCGTGTGCGGTATGGTCAAGAACGTGGGCGAACCCGGTGGCGGTCCCTTCCTTGTATACAACAACGACGGCTCCTTCTCACCGCAAATACTCGAAAGTTCGCAAATCGACTTGAAGAATCCCGAATCCAAAGCCATGTTCGACAAGTCGACACACTTCAACCCCGTCGACCTGGTATGTGCCGTAAAGAATGGCAAGGGCGAGAAATTTGACCTGCCGCAGTATGTCGACAAGAAGACGGGATTTATCTCCTACAAATCGAAAAACGGTAAGGAACTGAAAGCTCTTGAACTGCCCGGACTGTGGAATGGAGCCATGTCCGACTGGAACACCCTCTTTGTCGAAGTGCCCATCTCCACGTTCAATCCCGTGAAGACGGTCAACGACCTCCTGCGCGAGCAGCATCAGTAAGACCGCTCCCGGCTGAAAAAGCAGTGGGTCGCACACTTTTGCCGTGCGACCCACTGCTTTTTGTACGGACGGATATGACATTTGTATAAAATGTAACGGCGGCATGCCCTATATTCGGTAGAAAAAACTATCTTTGTACCGGTATAAATCCACAACACATAAACAACAACGCAAAATGGGAAAAGTCCTTATTATCGGTGCCGGCGGCGTAGCTACCGTGGCCGCGCACAAAGTGGCGCAGAACGCCGATGTTTTTACAGAAATCATGATAGCCAGCCGCACCCGCTCGAAGTGCGATGCTATTGTCGATGCAATAGGAAATAAGGCCATCAAGACCGCGCAAGTCGATGCCGACGATGTAGAGCAGCTGGTCGCCCTCTTTGAGAGTTTCCGCCCCGACATCGTGATGAACCTCGCCTTGCCCTACCAAGACCTCACCATCATGGAGGCTTGTCTGCGCACCGGCGTCAACTACCTCGACACGGCCAATTACGAGCCCAAAGACGAAGCCCATTTCGAGTATAGCTGGCAGTGGGCCTACAAAGACCGTTTCGAGAAAGCCGGCCTCACCGCCATTCTTGGCTGCGGTTTCGACCCGGGTGTTACCAGTGTCTATACCGCCTATGCTGCCAAACATTACTTCGACGAGATACAATATCTCGATATTGTCGACTGCAACGCCGGCGACCACCACAAGGCCTTTGCCACCAACTTCAATCCCGAAATCAACATTCGCGAAATTACCCAGAAGGGTCTCTATTGGGAAGACGGCAAATGGATTGAAACCGAGCCCCTCGAAATACACCGTCCGCTTACCTATCCCAACATCGGCCCCCGCGAGAGCTACCTGCTCCATCACGAAGAGTTGGAGAGCCTGGTCAAGAACTATCCTACCATCAAGCGGGCCCGTTTCTGGATGACCTTCGGACAGGAGTATCTCACCCACCTGCGTGTGATACAGAACATAGGTATGGCCAGCATCAAGCCCATCAACTACAACGGCATGGAAATCGTGCCGCTGCAATTCCTCAAAGCCGTGCTGCCCAATCCGCAGGACCTCGGCGAGAACTACGAGGGCGAGACCTCGATAGGTTGCCGCATACGCGGTCTCAAAGACGGCAAGGAGCTTACCTATTATGTCTACAACAACTGTTCGCACCGTGCCGCCTACGAAGAGACCGGCATGCAGGGCGTAAGTTACACCACCGGTGTACCGGCCATGATAGGTGCCATGATGTTCCTCAAAGGCATCTGGAAAAAGCCGGGTGTCTACAATGTCGAGGAGTTCGATCCCGATCCCTTCATGGAGCAGCTCAACAAGCAGGGGTTGCCTTGGCATGAGATTTTCGGCGGCGACCTCGAACTGTAAAGTTTATATCAGAAGAATGAGACAGTACTCACGCAGGGTGAGTGCTGTCTTTTTTTTGTCTTTTGTGAACCCATATCTCAAAGACAATAAGGATTGTTTTATAAAAGATAACTCTTTCGGATTTTGGGAAACTCGATATTTTATCACTATCTTTGTCAAGAATCATAGGTCTGTTTTAGCGTAAGACTTATGGTGAAATATTCCCTGAATCTGTAAAATTAAGTCATTCCCGGATAAGACATTATGAAAGTAGGAGACCTTACCCCCGACGTGTGGGGCGTGAACCAGAACGGCAAGGAGATACGCCGCAGCGACTATCAGGGTCGCAAGGTAGTGCTTTATTTCTACCCCAAAGACAATACCTCGGGCTGCACGGCCGAGGCCTGCAATCTGCGCGACGGTTACGAAGCCCTGCGGGCTGCCGGCTACGAGGTAGTGGGTGTGAGCAAAGACAGCGAGGCATCGCACCGCAAGTTTATCGAGAAACAGTCGTTGCCTTTTGACCTCATTGCCGACACCGATACCTCGCTCAACCAGACCTTCGGTGTGTGGGCCGAGAAGAAACTCTACGGACGCACCTATATGGGCACGGCTCGCACCACCTTTGTCATCGACGAAAACGGTGTGGTAGAACGCATTATCGACAAGGTCAATACCAAGAACCATGCCGACCAGATATTGAACAATAAATAATCGCATACATGGAAGAAGAAGAAAAAAAGGCAACAGCCAAAACCCCCGTCCCGGCCGAGAAGCTCAACGCTCTGCGTGCCGCCATGGACAAGATAGAGAAGAACTACGGCAAGGGTGCCATCATGAAACTGGGCGACGACCGTATCGAAGAGATTGCCGTCATTCCCACCGGCTCCATAGCCCTCAATGCCGCCCTCGGAGTGGGAGGTTATCCCCGCGGACGTATCATCGAGATTTATGGTCCCGAGTCGTCGGGTAAGACAACACTGGCCATACACGCCATAGCCGAAGCGCAGAAGGCCGGCGGTATTGCCGCCATTATCGATGCCGAACACGCCTTCGACCGTTTCTATGCCGAGAAGCTCGGTGTTGATGTGGAAAACCTTTGGATTTCGCAGCCCGACAGCGGAGAGCAGGCGCTCGAAATAGCCGAGCAGCTGATACGCTCATCGGCCGTCGATATTGTCGTCATCGACTCCGTGGCCGCCCTTACTCCCAAAGCCGAGCTCGAAGGCGACATGGGCGATTCGAAGATGGGCTTGCAGGCACGACTCATGTCGCAGGCCCTGCGCAAACTCACGGCCACCATCAGCAAGACCAATACCACCTGCATCTTTATCAACCAGTTGCGCGACAAACTGGGCGTGATGTTTGGCAATCCCGAGACCACGACCGGTGGTAACGCCTTGAAGTTCTATGCCTCGGTGCGGCTCGACATTCGCCGCATCAGCCAGATAAAAGACGGCGAGGAGGTTATCGGTAACCAGACCCGTGTGAAGGTGGTGAAGAACAAGGTGGCACCTCCCTTCCGCCGTGCCGAGTTCGACATCATGTTCGGTGAAGGCATTTCCCGTTCGGGCGAAATCATCGACCTGGGTGTCGACAAGGGTATCATCAAGAAGAGCGGTTCGTGGTTCAGCTACAACGATACGAAGTTGGGGCAGGGACGTGATGCCGCCAAGAAGTGCATACAAGACAATCCCGAACTGGCCGACGAACTCGAAGCCCTCATTATGGAGGCCCTCAAAGCCGGGAAATAAGTCGGTTCCGTAATTAATAAAAGAAGAGGAAGCTCCGTTTCGGGGCTTCCTCTTCTTTATTTATGTCTGTGGGAGACTTTGCTCGGCCGGTCAGTAGCGGAGGTTGTCATCGCTCATATCGAGGTCGTCGAAGCCTTCGGCGTCGAGTTCCGAGGGGTCGTAGTCGTCGTTGCCGTAGAACTCTTCATCGATGCCGAGGTCGTTGTTCTTGACGTTCTTTTCCATCTCTTCGAAGTCTATGGTCTGTGCCGGAGGTGTTCCCATCGATTGGGTACATACGGCTTTTTCCAGATTTTTGCCGGTGATGATTTCGCGCAGCTCCATGAAGAAAGCCCGTTCGGTCATGTTGTCGAAGACGAAGAGCATGCGCTGTTTTTCCTCTTCGAGCAGTTCGCTCAGCCGGGTTTCGCCCATGACCCAAGAGTCTTCGTCATATCCGGTCTCCATGTCCATGAGAGTAACTTCGGTTTTTTTCTCCCAGTTGTTCTCGCAGATGAAGAAAGAGGTCAACTGGTCTTTGGTGTAGCCCACCGATTCGAGTATGGCGTCGTTCAGTTCGAGAAATGTGGCTTCGGAGTCTATTTCTATTTCGCGGGCGAAGTGGTCAACTTCGTCGGAGAGAATCAGGAATTTGTAAACCATAATAATACTTTCAGATTTTCTCTTGATTGTAAGCGTTTCTGTTATTTAAGTCCGCGTACGATACCGCGTTCGGAACTGCGTACAAATTGTACGATTTCGTCGCGTTCGGGAGTGGCGGGTATGTGTTCGTCGATGTATCGGAGCGCATCGCTGGTGTTCATGCCGGCCATGTAGATGCAGCGGTACACCTCTTGTATCACGGCGATTGCTTCGTCGCTGAAACCGCGCCGACGCAACCCTACGGTGTTGATGCCGGCGAAGGCGATGGGGGTGTGGCCTATCTTGGCATAAGGCGGAATGTCTTTGTTGACCTGTGAACCGCCCTGTATCATGACATGGCTGCCGATGTGGGTAAACTGGTGGCACAGCACGCCGCCGCTGAGTATGGCATAGTCGTCGATGACTACCTCACCGGCAATTTGGGAGGAGTTGGAGATGATGATGTTGTTTCCCAGTTTACAGTCGTGGGCTATGTGTACATAGGCCATGAGCAGGCAGTTGCTGCCTACGATGGTCTTGCCTTTTGAGGCGGTACCCCGGTTTACGGTGACATACTCGCGCAGGGTGGTGTTGTCGCCTATCTCTGCGGTTGTTTCTTCGCCTCTGAATTTGAGGTCTTGGGGTATGGCCGAAACAACGGCTCCGGGGAATATGGTGCAGTTTTTCCCGATGCGGGCGCCTTCGAGAATGGTAGCGTTTGACATAATGCGGGTGCCGTCGCCGATAACGACATTTTTGTCGATGGTGACAAACGGCCCTATTTCTACGTTTTCACCGATTTGGGCTTCGGGATTTACATATGATAGCGGATGTTGCATGAGGTTTGAAGGTTAGGTCTTTATTTGTTTTTTGAGATTTGTGCCATAAATTCGGCTTCGGTTGTGATTTTGTCGCCTACGAATACATAGCCTTTCATGTAGGCGCAGCCGCGGCGCATTTCGGTCATGAACGATACGTGGAAGATGGCGGTATCGCCGGGCACCACTTTCTGGCGGAATTTCACGTTGTCGATTTTCATGAAGTAGGTCGAGTAGCAGGTGGGGTCGTCGACACTGTTGAGGGTGAGCAGACCGCCTGTCTGGGCCATGGCTTCGATGAGCAACACACCCGGTACAACAGGTTCCTGGGGGAAGTGTCCCTGGAAGAAAGGTTCGTTGCTGGTGAAGTTTTTGATGCCGACAATGTGGTTCTTGCCTATTTCTATAATCTTGTCGACCAGCAACATCGGGTAGCGGTGCGGAAGCAGCTCTTTGATGCGGTTCACATCCATGACCGGTTCCTTGTTGGGGTCGTAGAACGGCACTTGTACCTCCTGGCGTTTTACCTCCTTGCGAATGGCGCGGGCGAAGAGGTTGTTGATTTTATGGCCGGGACGGGTGGCGATGATACGGCCTTTGATGGGCTTGCCGATAAGGGCGAAATCGCCAAGAATGTCGAGGAGCTTGTGTCGGGCCGGTTCGTTGTTGAACGCCAGAGGCCGGTTGTTGATGAATCCCAGCTCGTTGGCGTTTTTGTGTGGGGCACCTACGAGGTCGGCAATGCGGTCAAACTCGGCCTGCTCTATTTTCTGGTCGTAGATGACGATGGCGTTGTCGAGGTCGCCTCCCTTGATGAGGTTGTTTTTCAGCAGCGGCTCTATCTCTCTGACGAAGACGAAGGTGCGTGCCGAAGCTATCTCTTCGGCAAAGTTTTTCATGTCTTCGAGGCAGGCATACTGGTAGTTGAGTATGGGCGAGTTGAAGAGTACCATCGTGCTTACGCTGAAATGGTCGTCGGGGAGGGCGATGATGGAGGAGCCGCTCTCTTCGTCGGAGATTTCTATTTTGTTGCGTATGACGTAGTAGTCTTTCTCGGCCGTCTGCTCTTCAATGCCTACACGTGTGATGTTCTCGATGTATATTTGTGCGCTGCCGTCGAGAATGGGAAATTCCGGTGCGTTGACCTGTATGAGGCAGTTGTCGATTTCCGAGGCATACAAGGCTGCCATGGCGTGTTCGATGGTGCTGACCGTAACGTTGTTTTTGCTCAGCACGGTACCGCGTTGGGTGTTCGACACATATTCGGCGACAGCATCGATGACGGGTTGGCCTTCGAGGTCGGTACGTTGTATTTTATATCCGTGGTTTTCGGGAGCAGGCAGGAATGTGATTTCAATGTCGAGCCCCGTATGAAGGCCTTTCCCACGCAGGGTAAAGCTGTTTTTGAGTGTTTGTTGTTTCATCTCCATATCTCCTTATCGTTTGAGTAGGGCCGGAGTCTTATTCGCCCAGTTTCTGTTTTAACGTTTCTATCTCTTTTTGTAATTGTCTGATGGTTTGGTTGAGCTCGGGCAGTTTCCGTGTGAGTACCGATGTCCGGGCAAACTCGCGGGCCGGTATGGCCGGGGTTCCGAGCAGGGTGCTGTTGGATTCCACATGGTTGGGAATACCTGTCTGGGCTCCAACGTTTACATGGTCGCCTATGGTAATGTGGCCTGCGATGCCTACCTGTCCACCCATCATGCAGTGGCTGCCCACCTTGGTCGAGCCGGCAACGCCACACTGGGCGGCCATGACGGTATTTTTGCCTATTTCGACATTGTGGGCCACCTGTATGAGGTTGTCGAGCTTTACTCCCTCGTGTATGACGGTCGACCCCATGGTCGCCCGGTCAATGGTCGTGTTGGCCCCTATCTCCACATCGTTTTCCAGAACAACGTTACCTATTTGTGCGATTTTTACATAGGTCCCGTCGTGGGGGGCAAACCCGAACCCGTCGGCTCCGATGACCGCTCCTGCGTGTACGATACAGCGATCGCCTATTACGCAGTCGTGGTAGATTTTCACGCCCGGATAGATGACGGTGTCTTTTCCTATCTTGACGTTGTCGCCGATGTAGCACTGCGGGTATATTTTACTGCCTTCGCCCACGGTTACATTTTCACCGATATAGGCAAAGGCTCCTATGTATATAGAGTCGGAAAGGGTGGCCGACGCTGCAATGTGGGCTCCCTCTTCGATACCTTTTTTTTCGGGACGGGCCTGGTTCACCATATTCAGCAGCAGAGCCAGACAAGAGTAGGCGTCGTCGACCTCGATGAGGGTGGCCTTGATTTCCTGCTCGGCTACGAAGCCTTTGTTTACCAGTACAATGCTGGCTTGGGTGGTGTATATGTAGGGGGTATATTTGGGGTTGGCGAGAAACGTGAGTGTTCCGGCTTTTCCCTCTTCTATTTTAGACAGATTGTTTACTTTTACATTTTCGTCTCCGATAACTCTCCCATGGAGAAATTGAGCGATGTCTTTTGCCGAAAATTCCATAATTTTATTCTGTTTTTATTGTTCGGTCTTTTCCTTAAATCGACAAAGTACGCATTTTTTTTTTGAATTAGAAAATAATCTTTCGCGATATTTAATTCAAGATTTGCCTCTTTATTATGCTTAATATGACGGTTTGCCTTTTTATGTAAATAAATATATGGTAAATGGATATATTCTAAAAGAAAATAATTACTTTTGTCTCATTTCTATGGAAAATTTTATCTTTGTAAAACAAAACAAAGAATATTTGATTTATAGTATAGACAATCAAAAGTATAGATATGATGAAGCCTTTACAGGAAAAACTCGCTAAGTATGATGCCCCGCAGAAAGCCAAAGCGTTGGGTGTATATCCCTATTTCCGTAAAATAGAGAGCGAACAAGATACCGAGGTGATTATAAATGGGAAGAAAGTCCTTATGTTTGGCTCGAACAGCTATCTGGGACTGACCAACCACCCCAAAATAAAAGAGGCCGCTATCGCCGCCATAAAGAAATACGGTACGGGTTGTGCCGGATCGCGATTTCTCAACGGAACACTCGACATACATGTTGAACTCGAAAATCGCCTGGCCCGTTTTGTAGGCAAGGAAGAGGCTATCATCTATTCTACCGGATTCCAGGTAAACATGGGCGTGGTTTCTTGCCTGACAGGGCGTGAAGACTATATCATCTGGGACGAGCTCGACCATGCCTCGATTATCGAAGGTCGTCGCCTGAGTTTCTCCAACTCGTTGAAGTTTAAACACAACGATATGGCTTCGCTCGAAAAGGTACTCAAATCCTGTAAGGAAGATGCCATCAAACTCATCGTTGTCGACGGCGTGTTCAGCATGGAGGGCGATGTAGCCAATCTTCCCGAAATCGTGGCACTGGCCAAACAGTACAACGCCTCGATATATGTCGACGAGGCTCACGGTATCGGCGTATTCGGCCGTCAGGGTCGGGGCGTGTGCGACCATTTCGGGGTTACCGATGATGTTGACTGCATCATGGGAACGTTCAGCAAGTCGTTTGCCTCGCTGGGCGGTTTTGTTGCCACCGACTCGGTAACGGCCAACTATCTGCGCCACAACTCCCGCTCCTACATATTCAGCGCCAGCATCACTCCGGCATCGACGGCAGCCGTGTCGGCAGCCCTCGACATTATTGAGAGCGAACCTGAGCGCATACAACATCTGTGGGACGTTACCCACTATGCTCTCGACGGTTTCCGTCGCATAGGTTGCGAGATTGGTAATACTACTACGCCCATCATTCCGCTTTTCATACGCGATAACAACAAGACCTTCATGGTAACGCGCGACCTCTTCGATGAGGGCATATTTGTCAATCCGGTGGTATCGCCGGCCGTACCTTCCGAAGATACGCTTATCCGCTTCTCGCTCATGGCCACCCACACATTTGAGCAGGTCGACTATGCGTTGGAGAAAATCGAAAAGTGTTTCAAGAAACTCGACATTATCAGATAATCCCCCCTTGGGAAAGAAAGATAGCCGACGGGGCCGTGTCTCGAAAAGACATGGCCCCGTCTTTTTGTTGCGGTGTGTATGGCGAGAGAGGTTTCCGTCGCTGTCGTGAGGGGTGAAAGAGAGCGGCGGAGGAACCTGCAGGTTCCTCCGCCGCGTAGAGTCAATGTCTGAAAGAATTATTTCATTTTAAGCGCCTTGCGGATGTCTTTGGGTATGGCGTTCTTGTTTACCATATACGACATGGTCTTGTAGGCCACGAACGGACGCGAGAAGTAGTAGTAGCCGTCGTAGGGCGAGGCTGTTACACCCCACGAGTTTTTTACCTTGTAGTAGGGGTTCCCGTTCTGGTCGACAGCCGTTCCGATGATGACCATACCGTGGTCGTCGGTCGTCTCGTAGTTGTCAAAAGCCTTCTGGCGCATCTCCTGGGTGATGACTTTTTCTTTGCCTGGCTTGTCAAACTTGTAGAGCATGTTCTCGCGTTCTCTCGGCGAGAGGTCGCCCCAGCGCGAAGCCTCAGTACCTTCCATGCTTTCGAGGTCGACTTCGGGAACGATGGCAATGGCTTTGGTGCGGCTGAATCCCTTTTCGCTCACGTCGCTACCCCAGGCGATGGTGTAACCGTTTTCCAGGGCGTTGTCGATGATGCGCATCATGTCGTCGAGGGGTACGTTGTAGCTTTCGCCCCACGACCAGTTGTCGGGCACTTCAAGTACGAAAGTCGAGTAGAAGGGGTGATGCGTGTAGGAGGTAACATCGACATAGTCTTCCATCTTGATGGGCAGCGAAGCGGCAAACGACTTGGGGGTGTATTCCTTGCCTTTGTAGGTGAACTTTTCGGGCATCTTGCCGAAGTAGGCATCGAGAATACCGTTGAGACCCTCTTGCCAGGCGGTAGTGAGCTTGTCGCGATTGCCCGAGCTGATGACGGCATCGACATAGGCTTTCAGCACGGCATCGATTTCGTTAAATTCGGGCAGTTCCGTACCGTAGTTCAGTCCGGGATATACTTCTTCGGGTACGATGCCGTAGTCGCGAATACCGTTGGTAACATCGTGGGCGGCTCCACCGACGGCGAAGTTGAGGCTGCCGTGCAGGCGTACATATTTCACGGCTTTTTCAAAATAGATGTTACGCACAATCCACATTTCCGAGAGGTCTATTTCACCACCTCCGGCGCGGCGTATTTCGTCTTCAAGGAACGACAGGGTCGAGAAGCACCAGCACGTTCCGCTGCGGTATTGGTTCTTGATGGCATTGGTGGGAAGTACCTTTACATCGGTAAAGACGTAACCTTCCTCTTTTTTCGCCTCTTTCTTTTCGGGCTCTTGGGCTGCGGCCGAAAATACAACGCCGGCCATAGCCAGGGTGAACAGAAATTTTTTCATGTTGGTCTCTATATTAAAAGTGTGAATACGGTGAACAAAGGAGTTCTTGACTCCTTTCGCAAAAATACAACAAACTTTGAAAAGTTCCATATTTTTCTCACCTCTACGGTGTACTTTTTGTATCTGCCCTAAATGACCCTCTTTCTCCTTTGTGCGCCAGGACAGCAGGCGAGGATTCTTTGCTATAAAAGAAAAAACCGCGGTTCTTTACGAGAACCGCGGTTTTGGTTATGGTGATTAGTCGGTATCGATTATTCGACAACGATGGGTTTGTACTTGGGCACGAGGGCTTTCATGATGAACCAGGCGATGAGGTAGGCTACGGCACAGATGCAGAAGATAATCATATATCCGGCCTCTTTGCCTTCGAATCCCATGAAGCGGAATGCGGCTCCCATGTTTTCGGAGTGAGTAAACAGCGCTCCGGCTCCTTTGTTGATGAGGAACGAACCTACACCGCCGGCCATACCGCCGATACCGGTAATGGTAGCGATGGCTCCTTTGGGGAACATGTCGCCGATGGTCGAGAAGAGGTTGGCACTCCAAGCCTGGTGTCCGGCACCGGCAAGACCGATGATGACGGCAGGCCACCATACCGAGATGGCTCCGGCTCCCTGTGCAAAGAGGGCGGGCAGAGGCAGGAAGGCAAAGATGAGCATGGCCAGCATACGTCCGGCATAGGGATTCATACCCTTCTTGTCGACGAAGAGACGGGGCAGGTAACCACCGAAGATGGAGAGTATCGTAACGATGGCATAGAGTGTGATGATGAGGGCGATACCCATTCCGGAACTCGATTCATAACCGTATTGGTCGGAGAAGTAGGCGGGTGCCCAGAAGAGGTAGAACCACCATACACCATCGGTAAAGAACTTACCTACGATGAACGACCAGGTCTGACGGTAGCAGAAACATTTCCAGAAAGGAATACTCTTTTCTTCGCCCTGGCTTTTCTTCTCTTCGGCTTTTTCGGCCTCATTGTCGTCTTGGAGAATGTAGTCGAGCTCGGCTTGGTTGACGTGTTTCGACTTTTCGGGTTTTTCATACATGAATACCCAGAATCCCATCCAGAGGAATCCCAATGCACCGATGATGACGAATGCCATTTCCCAGCCGCCACCTATGCCGCGGTCTTTGAAATATTGAGCCAGCAGAGGTATGGTGGCAGGGGCAACAAGGGCACCTACCGATGCTCCGGAGTTGAAGATAGAGGTGGCAAAGGCACGGTCTTTCTTGGGGAAGTATTCGGCTGTTACCTTGATGGCTGCGGGGAAGTTACCGGCTTCACCGAGGGCGAGAATACAGCGGGCAGCAATAAAGAGCCAAACGCTGGTTGTCGCAATGGCGAGGGCGGCCGTTGTTCCGGCTTGCACCGAGGTCATGAGTTTTACGGTTTCGTATCCTTGAATGTGCATGGTGGCCCAGCCGCAGATAGCGTGTGCGCATGCACCGAAGCTCCATACGCCGATAGCCCAGAGGTAACCTTTCTTGGTGCCCATCCAGTCTACGAATTTGCCGGCGAAGAGCATGCAGATGGCATAAATGATGGAGAATGTCGCAGTAATTGTTCCGTAGTCGTTATCGGTCCAGTGAAATTCGGGTGCGATAAAGTCTTTCCAAGTGAGCGACAACACTTGGCGGTCCATGTAATTGACGGTAGTGGCTACGAACAGCAGCACGCACATCCACCATCGCCAGTTTGTTGCAAGTTTTGTTGTTGTTGAAGTTTGAGCCATAAAATGTGTTTTTATGATAAGTGAAAAAAGTTACAGAGAAAAAAGTAAAGAAGGCAGGCTGTGAGAGCCTGTCTTCTTTACTCATTTATCAGCGAATTTCTTTGATGATGTCGAGGGCGCCTTTACAGAGGTCTGTAATTTTGCTCCACTCTTTGGCGGCAATCACCTCTTTGGGGAAGAGGTTGCTACCCATACCTACGCAGGTAACACCAGCCTTGAACCAGCCTTCGAGGTTTTCGCGGGTCGGTTTCACGCCACCGGTTACCATGATGTTGCTCCAAGGCATCGGGGCTTTCAGACCTTTAACAAACGACGGGCCGAGAACATCGCCGGGGAATACTTTGCAGAGGTCGCAACCCAGTTCCTGTGCGAAACCGATTTCCGATACCGAGCCGCAACCCGGGGTGTAGGGAACGAGACGACGGTTGCATACTTTGGAGATTTCGGGGTTGAAGAGCGGGCCTACAACGAAGTTGGCTCCCAGTTGAATGTACAGAGCGGCGGTGGCGGGGTCTACAACCGAGCCTACACCCATGGCCATTTCGGGGCACTCTTTGGCAGCGAATTTCACCACTTCGGCGAATACTTCGTGAGCGAAGTCGCCGCGGTTGGTAAATTCAAAGGCGCGAACACCGCCTTCGTAGCAAGCTTTTACTACTTGTTTGGCAACTTCGGCGTCTTTGTGATAGAATACCGGAACCATACCGGTCGAGGCCATTTTTTGCAGAACCTCGATTTTTGAAAATTTTGCCATATTGTTTTATTTGGATAGTTGTGATTTCTTGTATGTTTACATACGTTCTTCTTGTCGAAAACCGGTGGCGTTATCTCGACACACGGCCGGAGGCATCGCCGCTCATGAGTTTCTCAACCTCTTCGACGGTAACCATGTTGTAGTCGC
>CALUZW010000002.1 GCA_944325415.1 uncultured Bacteroidales bacterium
GGAAACTTGCAACGAATTAAGACAAATTAAAAAGTCATTCCCGAATCTGATACCACATAAAGTATTGAATATTAGATGATATATTTGCACTTGTTTAGCTCTTTTTTTCATTTTCGGCTTTATTCGACTTCTCGAATATCATATATTGCAGTTCCACGCTTCTTTAATAGGTTAAATTCCTTTGGGAACTGGAGATTAAAAAAATGTAGTGTATGAGCGTAAAAAAAAATAGGTTATTAGCTATTTGCGCCATTATATTAATGAATGGATGTGCACCACTTCGAATGCCTGTAATAGTGAGGAATGCTCCTATTGAAATGTATAAATACGCATACATTTCCCCAACAAAGGAATTGACATCAAGCACAGGAGGTACATATGGTGGGCAATACGGTATCTATGGTTCTTCAACCACCAAAAGTGTTAATCCAAGTGATGTAATAGCAGGAATACTAATAAAAGAAGGATATATCATATTACCCGAACTTAAACCCGAATTATCTAATGAAACTCTAATCGTCAATTATGGTGAGAGTGGCAGGCGTAATAGAGGTTTAGGTTACACAATAGAAGTAACTATACAGTTTAGCTCTGCAAAAACTAATGAAATGATATGTTCTTGTACAGCAGAAGGACAAGGCGAAACAGAAGCTGATGATATCCGTCAAGCCATTAGAAGAGCCTTAACAAGTTTATTCCCTGAGAAATAACCCAATAATACGACAGATTATGAAAAAGTTTTTAGTATTATCCGCTTTAGTTATAACTTCTTGTACACTCTCTAACGAGGAAAAAGCTGAGAAATTGGTTAAAGAGACGCTTAAAGACTATCTCTATCACCCTGATTCTTATGAGCCAATATCAACAAGAGTTGATAGTATGTTTATTGATGTAACTACTATCGAGCCTATTATGAAAATTAGCGATGAAATCAAGAATTTGATATCTAAAATAAATCGCTGTGAGAGAAAAATTGAATCAGCAGAATCTTCTATGGATATTTTTGCCCCCAATGGTTATTCTTCTCAATACTCTCGTGGAGAGTATTCACGAGCAAAAAAAGAAAAGGAAGAAGCCAAATCTGATTTGAACAAATACACCAAGAAACTTTCAGAACAACTTGCTTTTCTAAAAGAAAATGTCGCTAAATATCACAAAGGAGAATTTACAGGTTGGGCAGTAAGCCATAGATTTAGGAGTCTTAATGGAGCAGGCTCAATGACCATTCCGGGAGAAATGATTTTCTTTTGCGATGAAGAATTTACAACTTGTGGGGGTTATGAAACAGATAAGTTTGAGGACTTCGTAAAAATTTTAAACGCAGTAGATGAAGCAACTTCGGATGAAGATGTAATAGATTATTTTAAAGAAAATAATTTTTTGCTATAAATTCCGTATTTCCGTAGTACGCTAATTTTTATGCAAAGCAAATATTATCAACTGCTATTTTTTTTAATATGCAATGGGCGTTTATTTTGGTTATTTGTATAATTGCTATTTCGGTTATTGTAATAGCGATGGTACGAACACGCCTAAAAAACAAATCCAAAGAGCTTGCAGAAAAGCTAAACCATATATCTGCATATAGCGAGAAATCAAATTATGAGCAAGCAAGAGAGAGATTATCGGCTCTTAATGAGAGGGCGTTTATAGATATTCCCTCAGACTTGAATAATGGCTTTTCTGGCAGGGTAATCTCCGCAACGCAAGAAAAAAATTTCATCAATCATTATAAGGTACATTTCCAAGAGGCATATTCACTTCTGAAGAAACTTGAAGCCTTTAACATCACTCCATCAGAAACCATATCCAAATTCATTAACGACTTTGGAAGAATCAACAAACTTGTAAAACAACATAATGATGGTGTTATAACCTTTCTACTTGACACGCACAGGGACTTTTTCGACCATTGCCTAAAATACCCATTAGACAAGCAACAAAGACGCTCAATTGTTTCAGAAGAGGATAATTGTTTAGTAGTCAGCAGTGCAGGTAGTGGTAAAACCTCTTCAATTGTCGGTAAGGTTAAATATCTCACCGAAATCAAGGGTATCGCACCTGAAAGAATTTTACTTATCAGTTATACCAACAAAGCAGCAGCCGAACTAACCGAAAGAATGGCGACCAATGGATTGAAAGGTTACACATTCCATAAGTTAGCCATTGATATTATAGGCAAAACAACAGGCACAAAACCATCGATTTGCGACAATACAGATTCATTGTTTGTTAATATATATCACAAATTGTTAGATAAATCGTCTTTCAAAAAAAGTATAGTGGAATACTTTGTTGATTACCAAACGAATGAAGCCGATTGGGAACAACGCAAGAATGAAAGACGAGAGCAATTATCAGAGCAAAAGAATGTGCAGCTAAAGGCGATGTTCCCCGATATGGACGGCAGAGCCATATATGTGAGAAGTGAACAAGAACAAAAAATATGTTTTGCTTTGTCCTCGCTGGGAGTGAAATTCAGATATGAAGAACCATACGAACATCAATTAGCAGATGAGATGCACTCACAATATCGTCCCGACTTCTCAATATATTTTAAGCAAGGAGGAGTAACCAAACGCATCTATCTTGAACATTTCGGAGTTGATGAACACGGGCTTGTTCCTGCTTGGTTCGCAAAAGACAAGGGTATAACCTACGAAGAAGCCAATCAAAAATACAATGATGGTATAACTTGGAAAAAAGCGGCTCACGAGAAATTTGGTACACAACTTTTAGTGACATCAAGTGCAGATTTCCATTATTCTGATATTAGGGATAAATTCCGTAAACTATTAGCTGAAGCAGGTGTACCAATTCAAGAAAAGACCGATGAGGAGTTATACGATTTAGTACTACCCAAAGGTAGCAAGCAGGAAAAGGCGTTTATACGACTTGTTGTTACTTTCGTTACATTGGTAAAATCAAGTTGTAAATCAGTTAAAGAGGTTTTGAAACAAGCCAAAAATGCAGATGATGAACGAAGTGTGTTTATCATCAAGAATATATTTCAACCTGTATATGAACACTACATAAATGCGTTAAGCGATAGTAACCAAATTGATTTTACCGATGCTATTCTTCAAGCCACTGAGATATGTCGTACTTCACACCCTGTTGAATATGATTATATCATAGTGGATGAGTTTCAAGATATTTCTGTTGACCGTTACAACTTCTTGAAAGTATTGCGAGAGGGTAATCCTCCTGCAAAGTTGTATTGTGTGGGTGATGATTGGCAGTCTATTTATCGTTTTTCGGGAAGTGATATGGCTCTATTCAATCAATTCCCCGAATATTTTGGAGCAACGGAGATAAACAAGATTGAAACTACATACAGGTTTGGAGAGCCTTTGGTTTCTTTATCGTCAAACTTTATACAACGCAATAAAGCCCAAATACAAAAGAATATCCATTCGTTCAGCTCAGAAATGAGAACCGAGTTGGAATTCTATGCTTATGATAGACGAGATTACTGCAATACGATAGGGCAACTTGTGGCTTCTATTCCATCGGATAAATCAATATTCCTATTGGGGCGTTACTCTTTTGATGATTACTACCTCTCTTTTATGTACCAATCAATTAAAGAGGGTAATAGATTCTTCTATGTGATAGGAGGACGAAAAATAGAGTTTTTAACCATACATAAGTCAAAAGGTCTTGAAGCGAATTATGTAATACTCTTACAATGCAATAAAGATACATACGGTTTCCCATCACAGGTGAGTGACGACCCTGTGCTTAACTATGTGCTCACTAAGAGCGACCAATTCCCATACGGAGAAGAAAGAAGATTATTCTATGTTGCAATAACAAGGGCTAAGATAAAAACGCTTGTATTATACGATAAGCGTTTCCCGTCTGTATTTGTGGATGAATTCTTGCACCCCGAAAAGGTGTCAGAAGAAAGCTATGTAAAGCACCCTAACGCCAATAAAAGATGGACAAGAAGAGCAGACCAATTTTTATTGAAACTGCACAATGAAGGTAAGAGTGTCAAATATATTGCAAACAAAATGGGTAGAAGTCAAACTTCGATTGTAATGCGATTAAACAAACTAAACAAATAGTCGAACTTTTTCTTTGATGTACCTTGTGTGCATCGGACTATTCTATTATTTTTGTACACAGAAACGAGTTACTTAAAAGCAATTCAAGGTAGAACGCAGCAGATTGTACCGTTGCCAAGTCGTTACCTCAAAAATGGGTAATTCTCCCAAAGTCCTTTGTATAAGGCACAAACAAAAGTTTTCCAGAATTACGGAAAAATAATGCTCGGGGCGAGACTTTAACCGTATACGACACAAAAGTGTTGATAAACGACCGGAGCCATCGAAAGAAAAGATATATATTTGTACAGCGATGAAACAGAAGAGCATAACGACCTATATCGACATCTTGTTCTGTGTTATAATCCTCCCCCTGGTTATAACCCTGATACCCGTGGAGAAATGGCTGGTAAAATATCCATCGTTTCCATCTTGCTGATTATCTATCTCTACATTCTCTATTTTGCCATACGCTGCATACACTTTCCCCGGCTATACCTGCAACACCGGTACGGGCAGATTGTCGTATGGGGAGTCATATTTGTCGCCGTCGCATTCATGCTGTCGCAATTTCCCATTCTCGAAGACCCGTCATCGCGGCTGGCCCCCGAGTTCAGAGCGCACCTGCGGAAACAGATTGTGTGGCTGCTCTTCGGCGTTGTATGCGGATTCGGGCTCTCCATCGAACTCATCTCGGAACTCTCCAAGCAGATATGGGTAAAAAAAGAGATAGAGATGCGGAAGAACAAGGCCGAACTGCTATTGTACAAGGCGCAGATCAACCCCCACTTCCTGTTCAACACACTCAACACGATTTACGGCCTCGTGGTCACCAAGTCGGACAAGGCCGAGAGCGCTTTTGCCCAGTTTTCCGACATTCTGCAATACACCTACCGTCACTCGGTCGACGAAACGACCGACATTCAGGGCGAAATCGAATATCTGCACCACTACATCAATCTGCAAAGGCTCCGGCTGAATCATCATACCCACATCGTTTTCGAAACCGACGTCGACGCACCACAGTTTCAGATTCCACCCATGCTACTTATCACCTTCGTCGAAAACGCGTTTAAATATGGAACCTCCTCGTCGAAAGACTGCACCATCTTCGTCTCTATTCAGATAAAAAACAACACCTTGGTGTTTCTGGCCGAGAACGACATTATGGAATACGATAAAAGCCGAAATGCCTCCATCGGTATCGAGAATTGCCGCAAACGGCTGGAATTGCTCTACCCCCAGCGATTCGAACTCAAAACCTCGGAGTGCGGCCACACCTATAAAGTAGAACTAATCATACGACCATGAGCCACATAGAGTGCATAGCCATAGACGATGAGCCCATAGCCCTCTCCATCATATCCAACTTCTGCGAGCGGAAGGGCGGGCTGACCCTGTCGACATTCTGCGAGCCGGAGGTCGGGCTGAACGAAATCTTGCAGAAGAGACCCGACCTCGTCTTTCTCGACATCGAAATGAATGGTCTCAACGGACTGGATATTGCCCAGTCTCTCCCTCAGGAGTGTTGTTTCATCTTCACCACAGCCTATATACAGTATGCCTTGGAAGGTTTCAACCTCGATGCCGTCGACTTTCTCTACAAGCCGTTTTCCTATGAGCGTTTTTCAGCGGCAGTAGACAAGGCGCTGCGGCGTATCGAGTTCAAGAAAGCCAAACCGGCCAAAGAACTCATCATAAAAAAAGAGTACACCAATGTCAGTATTCCCCTCTCGGAAATTACCTACATCGAGGCCATGGAGAATTACTCCAAGATTTTCCGTCGGGACAAGCCCTACATCTTGTCTCACATCTCACTGAAAAATCTGCTGGAAATGCTTCCGCCGAACGATTTTATCCGCATACACCGCTCCTATATCATCGCCAAAGGACAGATACTTCACTTCAACAAAAGATCGGTTACCCTGGTCGGCGAGAGAAATCTCCCCATCGGACGGCAGTATGCCCAGTCGACCGAAAGCGCCCTTAAAAACGACAGGTTGGCCGGTGATTCCAACCGATAGCTCCGTCTACATACAAAAACGGCCGGCAACATCTTTTACAGATGTGTTGCCGGCCGTTTCATGTTGAAGGGTTCTTACTTGTCGAGTTCGATGCAACCCATAATGAAAGGACCTGTTGCCTTGGGGTCGTTATCGCGTATAGGCTCGCTGATGTAGTATTCAAAACTGCCGTCGCGGTAGGGATTTCCACCCAGACCGGCCACCATACAGCATTGCGTAATGTTCACCGTGCCGTCGCGATCTATCTTGATAAGTTTTTTCATAATCCCGTCATAGGCATCGGTAGCTACCTTATGATAACGCTTGTCGATATATCCCTTGTTTACAGCCTTGGCTATGGCATACATGAACATGGCCGAAGCCGAAGCCTCTTGATAATTGCCTTTACGCTCTTCCAAATCGACAATCTGATACCATATACCGTCGTGCTGGAACTGAGGAAGCGCCTGAGCCAGTCCCTCTACCATGCCTATCAGATTGGCACGCAAGGGGTGATTTTCGGGAACAAAATCCAGCACATCGACCAGAGCCATACACCACCAGCCGATGCTACGTCCCCAGAAGTGGTGCGAAAGCCCGGTGACGGGGTCGCACCATTTTTGCTGGCGCTTCTCGTCCCAAGCGTGGAAATAGAGCCCTGTAACCGGGTCGCGCATGAACTTTTCTACAATCATAAACTGCATGATGACATCGTTGAGCAGCTCGGGCTTGTTATTCACCACAGCATACTGGGCCAGGTAAGGCGAGGCCATATAGAGGCCGTCGAGCCACATCTGCCAGGGATAAACCTCCTTGTGCCAGAATCCGCCCAACGAATTGCGGGGGTGGTCCATCATGGCATTGTAGAGCATATCCATAGCCTTTTTGTATTTGGGATTTCCGGTCTGTTCATAGACATCGAACAGAATCTTTCCGGCGTTTATCATATCGACATTGCGGCGACCGTTGATGTAATCGTAGTTGAGAATGGTGCCATCGTCACGCACCATCATGTCGGCATACTTCTCTACATACTTGTAATACTTGTCGTCGCCGGTCTCTTTCCATACCTTCAACATCGACAGAGCCACCACACCCTGACAGTAGCCAAACACCGGACGCTTGGCCCAGTCTACCTGCCAGGCCTCGGGGAACCGTTTCATCTCTGAATCGGCCATGCGCACATACATCTTCGCTTCTTGCGCCACGGCAGCTTGCCCGCCTATGAGCAAGGCGATAATGAGGCACGCAAGTGTCTTCATCGAACAATACTTCATGTGTTTCATTTCTTTCTTGTGTGTGTTAAACCTTAATACTGTATTTCAACTTTCTCTCCGGCCGATACTGGCAGACGATATGAACCGTCGGAGAGTTTTTCTATTGTTCCGATATTGGCCTTCGGCTTTCTACGGCTGTCGAAATAGACGTATCCTTTACCTTTGGTCGCCTCGACACGGATTTTCTTCTTGTCCATATAGACCTGTATTTCGCCATCGGCCATGGGGACGGTTCCCTCCATCCATTTGAGACCGCCCAGGCAAGGTCTTACCGTAAACTCTTCATAGCCGGGAGCAGCCGGGGTTACACCCAGGAAATACTTACCCAGCAGATAGATGGGGCTGGCTCCCCAGGCATGGCACAAGCTCTTGCCATAGGGCCGGTTATACATGGCCAGGTGTTCTGTGCCCTGCTGTTGCGGATTGTACTTCTCCCAGAACGTGGTGGCATTCTCACGCAACATACCGCCCCAATAGCTTTTCATCTCTTTCATCACCCGCTCCTGCTCGCCCAGATAACAGAGTGCTTCGAGCTCATAGAATCGCATATAGGGGGTAGTGATGCCGAGAATTTCGTCGTTGAGCAGAACCGAATTTTTTATCTGCTCACCCTGTTTCTCATCGAGATAGCCGTAAAGCAGGGCAAAAATATTGGCATAGCGGGTTACCGTCTCGCTCGGCCGGCCATCGACACGGTTATGTACCAAGGCTTGCTTCTGTTCGTCCCAGAAACAGGGATTCAACTTGGAACGCAAATCAGCGGCAAGGGCTTCGTATATGGTGGCAGCCTCATCGTCTTCGGCCAACCGGGCACAGAGCGACATGGTTTCGAGACTCTTGCAGAAAAGCACCTGCTCAAAGGCTAGTTCGCCTTTCTTGTCGAGATAGCCGTCGGCCCAGTCGACAAATACCCAGTCGCCGGCCAAACCCTCAACCATACCCTCTTCATTGGTACGACCCAAGACAAACTCCATCAGGCTCTTCATACGGGGATAAATCTGCCGCACGAACTGTTTGTCGCCGGCATACATATAATAGTCGTATATACTCAGGAACCAGTAGAAGGTATAATCCATGATGGTATTGACATGGCTGGTAACCGGGTCTTTCCCCCGCAGCAGCCAAATGGTGCGTTCGACGGCATCTTGTTCAAAGAAGAGATAGTAGTTCATGAGATAACTCTGAATGGCATCGCCACTCCACACCCAACGGTCGCGCTTGATACCGTCGATAAAAAACTCCCGGGTGGTAAGGAACATCGTATAGGAACCTATCTCCCATATTCGGTTCAACTCCTCATCGTTGCAACGGAATGTACCCCGCTGCTCGACCGGCAGATACTCAAACAGCATGGTCGCATTGCCAGGCTCGACACCGGCTTCGGCCTCCACATAGACATATCGGAAAGCCTTACTGTTCTCCATGGTATACGATGCGCCTTTCGGCTGCTCGGAGCGGGTGGAAAGGTCTACCACCTTGTCGGCTTCGACACGGAGAAAATCGAGTGTCTCACAAGCCTCTTTGTCCAAAGCCTCCTCGGGGCTCTCACCATAATAGATGCCGATGCTTCCCTCGCCCGAAATGCCGTTCAGCACCAGGTAACCGAAAGTCTCTTTGCCGAAATCATAGAGCAGCCCGTTCCCGCGCTTTTCACAACCGGCAGGCTGTTTCAACTCGCGGGGCAGGGTAAATTGAGAGGGTCTGCTGTCTTCGCTGTCGAAGTTCCATCTGCCGGCCGACTCATAAAGCGTAGCCGATGTATCGCTGGCCTTTCCGCTCTCGTCGATCCACTCTTTGTCTTCAAAGGTTACCTTCCAGGAGGAGTCGGATTTCACCGTCTCGCCATTGACAAACAGGGCGGGCGGTGAGACCTGATTCCACACCTTGATATTCAACTGATGCCGTCCGGCTTCCAAACGGATTGTCCCCGGCATACCGAACTGCAACTTCCCGTCGATTTTGACATTATATTTTCCCTCAACGGCAAGGTGTATCACTTCGGGCTTTTCCAGTTCAATGGCTTTACTGAACTCGACCACCACATAATGACTGTCTGTCTTCCAGAATGGCGGGAAGAAAGCCCCTCTCTCGGTGCGTCGGTTGTTCATGCGGTTGCCCAGCCACAATTCATAGTCGCCGGGATACCAAATCCACGTCTGTGAAAAAAGCATGGACGAAAGTCCCAACATTGCAAACGTAAATAAGAATCTTTTTTTCATAGTATCGTTGCTGTATAGGTATTTTATTTTACAGTGATTATTACCCGGGCATAGCGGGTCAATGCAGGCACTCCGTTGTCGGTAACTTCACAAATGACATGTATCGTCTCGCCTTTTTTCGCATCTTCGGGCACGACAAACGAACTCTTCACCCCACCGTTGCTGCTGAATGTTATGTCGCCGGGATAGCTGCCTGCCTCGCGATACTGCCACCATTTATATGTAAGTTTATCTCCATCAGGATCTTTTGTACCTTTCGCATTCAATTTCACTGTCTTGCCTGATGCTACATTCATATTATCATGAGCAACCACGACAACAGGGGCATGATTGGCCTCGTCGTAAGGTTTCACACACCAATCGGCACGAGCGGCAAAATCGTTCTGCAAAGGCTCTATCCAATGCCATGTGGGCCGGAGATAATCGATAAGCATCTGGTCATTTGGAATGTTCTTTTTCAAGCGTGTACGCCCCCATGCATTACTGGTATACCAGCGACCCTCGGGATAGACATATCCCTCCTCCTCTACCGGATCGAGCCATGTATTCTCGCGCACCTTGACATAACGGCCGCCCCAGCCGCCCCAATCGGGGTGTTCTTCGTTGCGAAGGCCGGTAGGTATCACATGAAAATAGGCGGGCGAATCGCCCTCGGAACGGAAGTCGCCATTCTCATGCGCTTTATAAAGCGAACA
Source organism: uncultured Bacteroidales bacterium (assembly GCA_944325415.1). GTDB lineage: Bacteria > Bacteroidota > Bacteroidia > Bacteroidales > UBA11471 > Caccoplasma. Next base: position 10,247 of record CALUZW010000002.1, read on the forward strand.
CAAGGGTCCATGGTTATGTATGACATTTGCATTCATCCATTTCCCCACCAGAAATTGCTGCTGTTCGGCCGGCAGATATTTTTTCCAGTGATAAAAATAGGTGATAAACTGGTCGGAGATAATGGTAAGGATATTGTACTTGCCCCAATGCGGACGGATATAGGACTGATAGGTAGAGTCTTGTTCCCAAATAAGAAAGAAACGAAGTTTTCCTGCCACATAATCCATCTTTTCGGGGTATTTCTCTTCGATGGTTTTCAGAGCCCGGGCTATCGTGTTGGTGCCACCCCAGGCCTGTATCCACACCGGACGATTATCGGTTTCGTCGAGCAACACCTTCACTATCAGGTTTGAGCCGGGGGTCTCTTCATCCATCTCGCCTTCGGCCTTCACGTTTCCAAGCACGGTGCGCTCACGCAGATAAGCCGGCGACGGATAGTCCTTGTCATGCTTCACCAGATTGGGATATACCTTTTCGTAGGCATCAAGATAGGGATTTATCCAGTCGTCGCCCGCCCATTTATGGCCCTGCCAATGATATTGCGAACTCGACGTGATGATGCCCTCTATATCCCATTCGCTGGCATAGAGCAAGAAACGTACCATCGAACACTCATCGTCTATCTCGCCGTCGCTGGTTACAATCACCCTTGTCTTTGAGGTCGTATCGGCCTTGGCCATTGTAACACAACCGGCACAAAGAAGCAGAAACAGAAAAATCTTCGTTATTTTCATATAATGCTATTTAAATAGTTTTCAAGGTTTGTATATCCGTTCTTAGCTACGCCGTTACGGTCGCTGGCATCGTGAGGATTCAGGCCGTTTTTCTTTTCCCACTCATCGGGCATTCCGTCATGGTCGCTATCGACCGGAGCCGGTAGGCTTTTCAGCTCGGGCCAGCCACCCACATTTTCCTGCGAATCAATCATTCCACAAGGTACCGATGAATCGGCCACCCGTTTCTTGGTTTTATATGAAGCGCCTTCGTAAGTTGCTTTTCCACTACGCACCTCCTCTATAATGCGCGCATCTACCGCATCGCGACGGGGGAATACACATCCGGCTCCCTTCAATACCGATTCATATGCCTCCTCGGCTGTCTCTTGGTTGATCTTCATCGCATCCCAAGGCTTGTCCAATTTCAACACTTTTATCGCCTCATCACCGCCGGATGCCTGAACGCCACCAGCCCAATTGTCTGCCGTGACTTTATCATTTCCTACGACAACATTATCGGCCACGTACCAACGTCCGTAATTATCAATATTTCCCCGATACGACGGAGCAACTATCCGATAGGACACCTCTCCCGGTTGTGTTGCAGGACCGGGTTTATAGTAATTGGCAACCATGTTGATGTAAAAACAATCTTTCGGATTTGTCGACTGGGTTATATGAATATATTCCCCGCCATAACTGCTGTTGTAACCCCAGTTATAGATAACATTGTTGCGATAGTCGTTATATCCACCGCCCGATGCCCAACGCGGGTTACGGCTCGAATGATGCGCTATCAGGTTGTGATGATAAGTACTATAATTGGACCCCCATATACCGCCGAAACCGTGCGCTCCTTTCACATGATTGGAATCAAACAGGCTCTCGGTAATCATACACCACTGTATCGTAACATTCTCACATATATATATCGACATAGCCTCATCTATACTCCAACTGGCCGATACATGATCGAGAATAATATTCTTATGTCGTCTACTGCTTACCGCATCGGTATCGGCTCCGGTCTCGTCGCCCAGACGCACACGAATATAGCGAATGATAACTTCGTCGGCATCGATACTCAGCGGATAGCGTTTGATACAGATACCATCGCCGGGAGCGGTCTGCCCGGCAATGGTGATGTAGGGATTACGTATCCGCAACGGTTTTTTCAAATCAATGGTACCGGATACCCGGAAGATAACCGTTCGCGGACCTTCGGCTTCGACGGCAGCCCGCAGACTGCCTTCGCCCGAGTCGTTGAGATTGGTTACCTCATATACAGCTCCGCCGCGACCACCGACGGTATATTTACCGTATCCTTCGGCCGTAGGGAATGCCAATACTTTATTTTTCTCTGCACTGCAAATCTGGGGCGCCAATACGGCAACTACCCCCCAAAGGAAAAAGAGACATCGTTTCATGGTTATAGATCTTGGTTTGAAGTTATTATATTATATATCGATTTTCCGGTTTACTATTTTTGTTCCGCCTCTTTCATCTTTTTAAAGACACTCTCTTTTACCTTGAATATGGTACCATGTTTATGGCCTTTGGGATAAGAGATTTTATCATCGATGGGCGTGAACGTCTTGAAATCGCGGGTAGATACTGCTCCATAGCGGAACTCACGATAGACATCGAAATAGATAAGCCACTCATCGCCCACCTTGACGGCACAGGGCCCCTCGGAATAAGTCGGTCCGAAATTGACAGTAGGATTGGAGAAAGGCCCTTCGGGGTTATCGGAAAAGACACAAAAGAGATTGCTGTAATTGGGTTTACGATTGTCTTTGATAATAAAGACATAGTCTTTCTCACCCCGTTTCAACAGATAGCCATCGATGGAGTTGTAGCCGGGGTCGTAAAATTTCTTCGCCGGGGCAAATGTTTCAAAGTCTTTGGTGGTCGTATAATAGGAACGATGAGCCTTGTTCTGCCCCAACTTATCGGCTTCGGTATATTGCTCGGGCAATATCGCCGAAGACCATATAATCATAAACTGCTCGTTAACATCGTCATAGAAAAGTTCGGGTGCCCATACGTTGTTGGTTGCCGAATCGGCCATCACGCGTATTTCGCGCTGCTCACTCCAATGAATCAAATCATTTGAAGAGGAATATCCAAAACCTTGCTCTCCGTTCCAACTGATAGTCCATACCAGATGAAACGTTCCGTCGGGGCCCTGTACTATGGAAGGATCACGCATCATGGGAGAGCCGTAAAATTTGGGTTCTTCCATCTTCTTTGTGTGATAATCGTAATAAATCTTCTGATTGCCAATCTCTGGTTTGAGCCATACGTCTGCCAAACTATCCCAATTATATCCGTCATAACTGTACAGGAAATGCAATCCGTCCAAAGCCGGCTCCCGATGAGAGGTAAACAGATAGACCTCTTTCTCTCCACAAGAAAAAAGCAACAGACAGAACCAGACAAAAGCAACTATTCTCATCATAAATGTTTTTAAAATGTTTATCCGACGCGACTTCCACAACAGTGAGAGCCACGTCGAATAAACAGAATATCATGTATGCAGCAACATAAGTCGACTATACATATTTATACGCTTCTTGGCAGAAATAGCAAATTTTTTCTCATTTTTCTATCGTAAAATCAACAGAGAGTGGAGATTCGCGCCCTTTTCAACTTTGACGATATAAGTACCTTGCGACAGGAACGAGAGGTCAACCGACACTCCATCTGTTACCATCTGACACACTTCGACACCCGAAAGGGTATAGAGCGAGAGGGTAGCTCCAAGGGCTTCGGGCGACAACGACAGCATGGCCGTTTCGGGACACCAGGTTGCCGAGAATGTTTCGGCATCGGCTGCGAGCGACTCGAGAGATGCTCCGGAGAAATCGGCATTCATGGTCTCCCCGGCCAGGCTGTTGATATAGACTTCAAGAGCCGTGTATCCGTCGGCATTGAGCCGGTTATTGTCGGGAGTCTGCGGGTCGAGACCGTGCTTCAACTCCCACTCATCAGGCATTCCGTCGTCGTCAGAATCAATCGGCGCCGGCTCACTCTTCAATTCAGGCCATCCTCCTACGTCTTCTTGTGAATCGATAATGCCACATATCTGTGTTGCATCAGGAACTTTTTTATTTTCTTTATACGTAACACCTTCATATGTAGCGTATCCGTTCAAGACTTCATCGGCAATACGGAAATCGACATCATCTCGGTAAGGACGAGAAGCACCTGCATCTTCCACAACAGCATAGAAAGCCTCCTCGGGTGTCTGCTCATTTATGGACATAGCCGGCCAGGGTTCCAACTTACGCATTTTCAACATCATATCGGTAGATAATCCTTGCACACCTCCGGCCCAGTTGTTGTTTGAGACCGTAGAATTTCCTTCAACAAAATTACCACTGACATACCAGCGTCCGTAATCGGTCTCACTGCGATAGCCCGGGTCGGCAATACGGTACGTAACTTCACCAGGTTGCGTAGCCGGACCAGGTTTGTAATAGTTCGATACCATATTCACTTCAAAAAAGTTATAGGTATCTTCACTACCTACTTGAAAACCTTCTCCGCCATAACAACTGTTATATCCCCAGTTGTACACCACATTGTTACGATAATCATTATATCCTGCCCCCGATGCCCAACGCGGATTCCGACTCGAATGGTGAGCTATCAGGTTGTGATGGTAGGTACTGTAATTAGAGCCCCATATTCCGCCGAATCCATGTGAGCCTTTTGAATGATTCGAGTTATAAAGACTCTCCGTAATCATACACCATTGAATCGTTACATTCTCGCAATGGTATATCGACATCGTTTCATCAATACTCCAACTGGCCGATACATGGTCAAGTATAAGGTTTTTATGATACCGACAACCTATGGCATCAGCTTCTTGTCCTGTTTCATCGCCAAGCCGTATACGGATATAACGGATAATTACCTCGTCGGCATCGATATTCAACGGATAACGTTTGATGCAGATACCTTGTCCCGGTGCCGTCTGTCCGGCGATTGTGATATAAGGATTCTTTATTTTCAAGGCACTTTTCAGGTCGATGGTTCCCGATACACGGAAGACAACGGTACGGGGACCCGAAGCATCGATAGCTGCACGCAAGCTGCCTTCGCCCGAATCGTTCAGATTGGTTACTTCTATCACTTTACCGCCACGACCGCCGACGGTGTACTTGCCATATCCTTCGGCTGTCGGGAATGCCAGCAGGCCTTCTGTCTCCTGTGCCATGACCGGCATAAGACCCAGACAAAGACTTGCCACTGAAAACAAAATGGCTTTTTTCATGGTTACTTATTTATGTTTATTTAATATGGATAACAACTCGCTGATAACGGGTAAGATGCGGTTCACCATCGTCGGTTACAGAACAAATGATATGCAACGTCTGCCCTTTCTCGGCATCGGCCGGGATATACACCTCGGCTGTCTCATCTACCGAAACAACCTCCACGTCGCCCTTATAGGAACTTGCATCGCGATAGGGACGCCAATTGTAGGAAAGCATGTCGCCATCGGGGTCGGTTGTACCGCTGGCGCTCAGTTTCACCGTCTCGCCGGGCGAAGCGGTAAGGCTGTTACCATGAGCCAATACCACTACGGGCTGGTGATTGGCCTCTTCGTAAGACTTGACACACCAGTCGGCACGGGCGGCAAAATCGTTCTGCATGGCCTTGCTCCACATCCACATGGGTCTGAAATAAGCGGCACGCTCCTCGGCCGTAGTTGTCGTACCGGGACGAAGGCTGCAACGGCCCCACCCGTTAGAGCCGTACCAGCGACCTTCGGGGTAGGTATATCCTTCAACCGGGACAGGATCGAGCCAGGTATTCTCACGTACCTTGACATAACGGCCGCCCCAACCGCCCCAATCGGGGTTCTCTTCATTGCCCAGCCCTGTGGGTATGACATGGAGATAGGCTGGAGAGTCGCCCTCGGAACGGAAGTCGCCATTCTCATGGGCCTTATACAGCGAACATAAAGCACCATGCCCTTGCAGAATATTCTGCTTCATCCACGGGCCTTCGAAATAAGGTTGAACTTCAACCGGCTGTACCATTTTCCAACGATAGGCAATAGCCTCGAACTGGTCGGATATAATGGTGAGGATATTGTACTTGCCCCAATGCGGACGGATATAGGACTGATAGGTCGAGTCTTGTTCCCAGATAAAGAAGAAGCGCAACTTTCCAGCCACTTCGGCCATACGGTCGGGATACTTCTCCTCGATGCTTTTCAGGGCACGGGCTATGGTATTGGTACCGCCCCAGGCCTGTATCCACACCGAACGATTGTCGCTCCGGTCGAGCAACACCTCCTCGATGCGACGCGAGCCATCGGTTACCTGATCCATCTCCCCTTCGGCATCGACATTGCCCAGATAGGTGTGTGTGCGCAAATATTCGGGAGTAGGATAGTTTTTGTCGTGTTGTACCAGGTTGGGATAGACCTCCTCATAGGCATCGAGAATGGGGTTGAGCCAATCATCACCAGCCCAATTATGACCTCTCCAATGATATTGAGAACTCGATGTTATAATCGCCTCTATATCCCACTCGTTGGCATAAAGAAGAAAACGTATCATCGAACATTCATCATCTATTTCACCGTCGCTGGTAACAATTACCCGCAGGCGTTCCGACGATTCTCCTTCACTATTGGGTTGCTGTGTACAAGATGAAAACCAAACCGCACACAATAATATGCAACATACACTCAAAAACTTGTTCTTCATAATCGTAATTTTATTCTAAAAATCATTTCAACCAACTCCACCGCTCGGCCCAGTCGTCGAGGACGTCGTTACGCCACTTCGACACGGTTTTGAATCCTTGCCAGGCACCATCGAACAGTTCACGGTCCTGACGGTCGGTATACCAATGGGCTCCCACTTCATAACTGTCGGCACTCTTCTTTCCCGGCCACAGACGGTCTACAACGAATACTCCCGTTGCACCATTGAGCTGTTCAATATCGGAAACAATACGATAGTCGAGTGTTGCGGGAGCCTTGGGAGCATACCGTACGGCATAAATGCCGTTGCCGAGGTAGACACCGGCCCATGTCTGACGGTCGATGATAAAGTCGAAACAACGGGTACCTGCCGGCTTATCGATTTGAGGACCGTCGAAGCGAAACTCTACGACCGAATATACCGGTACGGTGTCTTGCAACGTCGTATGACGGGTATATATCGTACGGGTAGAGTATGACGTTTTTTCAAAACTTCCTCCCCAACTCTCGCCTTCGGGCATTTCGGGATTACCGTTCATGACATAGAGCAGCGACGGCGTGTCGCCCATCTTTACCTGTCCATCGTAATAGTCGATAAAATCGGCACCAAGTTTACCGGCACCCTTTATAAAGGTCTCATAATAGCGCTTGTTGTAGATGTCGTCTTTTTTATTGTTACCAATGAATCCCCGGTAGGAAGCATTATTCTCGATAATCCACAAATCGGGGAAATTCTCGGCAATATAGGCGTAACTGTTTACACCCCACTTCTTGTTGGGGCCGCCAATCCAGTAGACCCGAATACGGGGCAGAATATCGGGAGCATCATGCAAGGCCTGAGCCACATCGTCAAGGGTTCCCCACACAAGAATCCACAACGGACGGGTATCGTTCTTGCGGGCACAGGAGACAATCCATTCCGACCCTTCGGTAGGGGTTTCATAGCCACAGTAGGGTTGCAGCCCCTTGCGGCCCTGCTTGCAGAGGCTACGCAAGGAGTCGGGCGACAGACAGCCGGCAGCATGACTCTTCAACCGGTCGTAATCGTCCTCATACAGATCTATCATGCGAAGTATCTCCTCTTTTGAGCCTTCACCGAAAGAGGGCGACGATACCAGCCCCTCGATATCGAAACAGTCGCTGTACATGAGCAGATGCGCCATCGACTGGTTGTCGTCGGGGTCGGTACCTCCGATATCGGTACTAATCAATACCCGGTGTTTCTGGGGTGTATTTTCGGCGGTGCAGGCCCACAAGGAAGCCACACACAGCGACAGGAACAAAATGCAGTATTTTTTCATAGCGAATGGATATAATTCAATTTCAATCTTTCAACCCGTTTGCTTCAAGCCACTTGGGATAGGTTTTCAGCACTTTTCCGGGGTTGTTGCAATACCAGGAGTAACCACCGCGGCGTTCCTGACCAATCTCTTCGAGAGAGTTTTTCTTGATACCGTTGCGGTCGGAGAAGTAAGGTTTCTGCGTCTCCAAATCGTAAAAGCGCCCCCATACCATAGAGCCTTCCCTCGGGAACAAGGCGGGAATCTCTTTTACCATTCTTGTCGCGGAAACGTTCATAGCGCATATCGGCAATCTTGTGTTCGTCAAACCATTTAACGGCACTCTTCACAGCCTTAACGACATCGTCGGAGGGGTGAGGTATCGACATCAGCAGCAGAACGATATTGGCCGACTCGGCACCGCTTATCGAGGGCAACTCATAGGCTCTGGCCTTGACCGGTTGCAGCGTAACAGAGTCGTGCTGGGCACACCATGCCGTCAACTTGCCGTCGATTAAGATTTGCGACTTCAAGATGCAGTCTACCCCCTTGTCGAAAGAGGCTTTGGCCTGGGCTCTTACCTCGTCGCCCAATGCCAGCGAGCGGAAACAGGGAGCGTCGGTGAAAATATCTCTGAGCATATTCATCACGTTCACATAGGCGTTGTCGTTATAGGTAACCTGGCCCGAATAGGAGACCGAACGTCCCTTACGCACCGGATAGAACTGCGGCCACCCGCCGTTGTCGTACTGGGCTTCGAGAATATAGTTGAACGCCTTCAAAAAGGCATTGCGATATCTTTCGTCTTTCCGATAGGTATATACCTTGGCCAGGAATCGCATTTCAGAGAGCGTAGCCCCGTTGTCGAACGTTGCTCCGATACCCGACTTGCGCACCCGGGCCATCTCCTCCTGATTGACATGCTTATGAAATCCCACGTTCTTGGGCCAGCCCCCTATCGCGGTCTGATAGTGCAATACCGTATCGGCAATGTTTACAGCTTGCTCGGTGCCATACCACTCGGCGGACATTCCCGTCGAAACTTTTTGCCAGGATAGTTTCGACAAATCTTGTTGGGCCGAAAGCCCAACAAGATTAACACATAGGAAAAAGAACAATACAGACGTTTTTACCTTATACATAATACCTATGGCTATTCTACGGTTACTATTACTCGTTCATATCGGGTAAGAGCCGGCTTACCGTTATCGGTAACAGCTACAATAATGTGCATCGTACCTTTACGCTCGGTCTTGGGAACGATAAACCAGGCTTTGGCCTGATCGGCATTCTCTATTTTCAAGGGGTTACCTGTACGGGCCGTAGCGATGTTGAAGGTTCCGGGCTCGGGATAATAGAACCAGGAATACGAAAGTTCGTTACCGTCGGGGTCGCTGCTGCCTTCGGCACTAAGCTCGACGCGATCGCCTACCTTGGCAGTGATTTCCTTGGGCGAAGAGAGTTTCACCACGGGCGGGTGGTTGGCGTTTTTGTAATCGTTGACCGTCCAGTCCATGCGAGCGGCGAAATCGTTCTGATAAGCTTCGCGCCAGCGCCATATCGTGGCTTTGTTGCTGGTGTGCCAGGAGCCGTCGATACCCATGACCTCATCTTGTGCATCAGTCCAAATGGGACGGGTTTCGGGCTCGATGAACCAACGCTCGGTACGAGGCTGGTAATACTCATAGCGTCCACCCCAACTACCCCAGTCGGGACGTTCGGAGTTGCCGAGTCCGTTGTCGATCAAATAGAGGAACGTGGGGGTATCGCCTTCCATCAGAAACTTCATAAATGGATATTGTGCCCCCAAGGGGCCTTTGCAACGGATATTTTCGTCGAGCCACGGATTGTCGACAAGGGTAAAGTCGGCACCGGTAAAACGTCCATGAAACTTGTCGCCACTAATACCGCTCCATGTGCCGTAGTGGTAACCGCCGAATTTATGATAACCGGGGCTGACGATATAGAACAGAGCGGGGAAGTTTTTCCGAATCCACGGTCCGCTATCGTCCTGGTCGGAGATGGTATAGACCCGCAGTTTGGCCACCAAGCGGTCGACCTCTTCAGGCGTGCGCGTCTCTTTTATCTTCCAGAGAGCTTGAGCCAGGCAGTTGGGACCGCCCCATACCAACACCCACACGGGACGGTCGTCGTCACGTTCGAGCGAGGAGATGATGAGTTCGGAGCCTTCCGAGTCCATACCCTCTCCCACAGCGTGCATACCATAGTCGGGACGACCTTCTTTCACAACGGATAGCAGGTATTTGGCCGTAGGATACCCCTTCTCGTGTTTGAGAAGGTTGGGTTGAACCTTTCCGTAGGCATTTACAATCTCTTTGATGCGCCATGTAGCCAACTCCCGTTTTTGGTGCACCGACGTAGTTGCTATCAACCCCTCGACGTCCCATTGGTTGGAATAGGTCAAGAAGCGCACCAGCGACATGGCATCGTCGGGTTCGTTCTCAATATCGGTAAGGACTATCACACGATGCTTCTCGCCGGATGCGGCTGGGGTCGTATATGCACAAAATCCCAGCAAAGCACAAAGAATGCAAACTAATGAACCTCTTTTCATATTATCATTTTCAATATTCCACATTATCCATTCATTACACTCTTCATCAATTAGATAGGGTGATTACCACCAGTCCTACCACGAAAAGCAGGAACATCGCTGCAATGAGTTTGCCGGTTCCTTGTGGTGCCGATTTGAATTCCTTCCATACAAATACACCCCAAATCATTGCCACGACAGGAGCGGCATTACTCAATGCATACGATATTGCCGGGTTAGCAGCACCGGCACCCATGAAACTGATGACCATACCACTCATCCATATCAATCCACCCAAGACTCCTATCAAGTGTGTGCGCATGCTGCCCGAGAAATAATCTTTCATCGTTACACGCTCACCCGAGACCGGATATCTCATGGCAATTGTATTGAAGATGGGGGTACTGATAAGAATACCTACGGCAAAGAAGAATACTCCCGTGAAGGGCGTGAGTGTTCCGGTACCGCCGGCTACATACTGCATATCGAGCGACTTCACTACCAGTCCGTAGAAGAACATGATGGCAAGACCGGCCACGATGGCCAGCAATATACCTTTGCGGGGCGTCTCGGATTTTCCCGAAGAGAGGCGTCCGTAGGCTTTTCCGCAAATGATAATCGCCACGACAATAAGTACTACACCTATCCACAACAGGGTGGTATTGCCCGAATAGGTTTGTCCCGAAAGAACGATAAGCAGATAGTTGAATACGATACCTCCTATCCATGCCAGACCGCCTCCAATGGGGAATCCCACCGACATACCGGCCACGGCAATGGCGGCCGTGAGGAATATGTTACCGAAATTCCAAACAATGCCTCCGAGCAGAGCATACTTGATGCTCGACCAGTCCATTATCGCAAGATCTTCAAAGAAGGTACGACCCTCGCTTCCCATAGAACCCAACGTCAGGGCAGCCAGCGTTGCGGTAAGGAAAAGGCCGATGGTCAGGTCCCAATAGAAGAGTTCGAAACTCCACTTCTTGGTAGCGACCATTTTCTGCGTATTGGCCCACGAGCCCCAGCATATACAGCAATATACGCAGCAGAGAATGGCCAGTATATAATTATCGACAAGTATCATGGCTCAGCTTTTTTATTCGTGAACATAAAGTTTCCAGCCCAGGTAGTTTTCGATAGCCTCTTCGAGGATATCTTTCACATTACCCCGGCACATGGCCACATGGTGTTCAAAGCCGTTCTTGCAGATGTATTTCATGAGTTTCTGCAAATTGTCGACTTTGGTAACAGCGATACAACCATCCATTCCGTAGGGATCGTCGGTAATTTTTCCTTCACCGAGGTAGGACTTGATGCAACCGCGCGGATCGTCGGTCGAGATGCGGAAGAAGGTAAAGTCGCCGGCTTTTACTTTGCCATATATGGCACCGAAGGTGTGAACCTTGCCCAGGGTGCGGCCCAGAACGCCGAGAGTTCCCAGCTCGATGTTGTCCATAACAAACGATTTGGGGAAGTTACCGCAGTGGGTACATACACACTTGTTGTTGTCTTCGGCGAAGTTGTTGTTCCAGTCGAGCAGAGCCGAAGAGCGACCCGATGCCAGTGTCAGGGCATACATCGAGACAGCGCCGGCAATATCGACTTCACAAGCGGCAGGAATGAGTTTCTCACCCAGCATACTCATGGTAACACAAGCTGCACAGCCGTAGTTCTTTTCGAGAGAATCCCAGCACTGTATGGCCACGGCATCGATATCATTGTCGTCGATCCACTGTTCTACGGCCATTCCAAACTTAGCTTGCAGGAGGAGTTTCTCTTCGTATTGCGAGGGAACACCGGCATATTTCTTAATCGAAGCCACTTTTTCGAGCAGCGCCTTGTCGTCGTCTTTGATGGCCCAGGCCATACCCATTATTTCGGACAAGTCGACAGGAACAACGGTGATACCCGATGTCTGCAAAATCTTCTCGCTGGCTCTCACCGTCTGGAATCCCGACGGACGGGCACCGATGGCACCGATGCGGGCGTGACGCAAACCGTTTACCACGCGGCAGATGGCGGCAAAGCGGTTGATGTCGTTGGCCAGATGTTCTGAATATATCGAATAGGTGTGCAGTACGGTATCGGTGAAAGGTATGCCATATTGATAGAGGTTGTTGCAAACCGATATTTTGCCGCAGAAGGCGTCGCGACGGCTGTCGAGGTCGACCTTGTCGTTTTCGTCGTTGCAAGCCTGTACCAGCACGGGCACATGCAGGTCGGCTACGCTGATGGCATTAATAATACCGATTTCAAAGCCGAAATTGGGAAGCGAAACGATGATTCCGTCGATGCGGTCGCGGTTTTCGCGGAAGAGGGCAGCACATTTCAAGCCATCTTCACGGGTTTCGATACTGCTACTGCCTGTCGGGGTAGCATCTTCGGGAAGTATAACATAGTCGTAACCCTCGTCGGTCAGCGTCTTCAACAGTTGACGACGAACGTCGGTAGCCAAAGCCGAATTAAAATAAGCGCGTGTTCCGATAATAACACCGAAGCATAATTTTTTCTTGTTTTTCATAATAGTCTGGTATTAGTGAGTTTAATCGTATATGGTTCATTTAAGCAGATGTTGCACGGCTGCCAGCCACCCCTGATGCAAGGCATCGACCTTTTCGGGCGGCATCTGCGGGCGCACCGGCTCTTTGGCCTGACGCATGGCTGCCACCTGGTCAAAGTCGGTCCACTTCTTGCGGGCGAATCCGTTCATCACGACGGCTCCCAGCGAAGAGGCCTCTTCGAGATTGGATATCGACACGGCCGACTGCAACACATCGGACTGGAGCTGCATGAGGAAACGGTTACGGGTAGGACCTCCGTCGACACGCAACTCCTGCAACTGAATACCGGCCGAACGGGTCATCATATCGACCAGGTCCTTGACCTGATAAGCGATGGATTCGAGGGCGGCTCTCAGCACATGGGCCTTGGTCGTTCCCAGGGTCATACCCTGTATCGTGGCCTTTACATCGGAACGCCACCAGGGTGCTCCCAGCCCGGCAAAGGCCGGTACAAAATAGACTCCCCCCGTATCTTCCACCTGTGTGGCTTCCTCCTCGGCCATAGCCGGCGAATCGATAAGCCGCAGGTTGTCGGTCAGCCATTTGATGGTTGCGCCGGTACAATGAATATTGCCTTCAAAAGCATAAAATATTTTGCCCAAAGCCGAGAATCCGACCGAGGTAACCAGTCCGTCGGGCGGGGCTACCGGCTGCTCGCCGATGTTTATCATCAACGATGAACCGGTGCCGTAGGTCGACTTACCCAATCCGGCCGAGAAGCACATCTGCCCTACCAGGGCTCCGTGCGAGTCGCCCAATACACCGGCAATGGGTATGGGCTCGGTAAAGAGTCCGCCGAAGGTGGTCTCTCCGAAGAATGAGTCGCAAGGCCGTGCTTCGGGCATCATGCAGCGAGGTATGGTGAAGAGCGAGAGCAAGTCGTCGTCCCAGTCGAGCGTATGAATGTTGAAGAGCAACGTGCGCGAAGCATTGGTGTAATCGGTAGCATGAACGGCACCTTCGGTCAATTTCCAGATGACCCAAGAGTCTATGGTACCCATCAGCAGGTCGCCCTTGTCGGCCGCCTCACGAGCTCCGTCGACATTGTCAAGAATCCACTTCACGCCACTGGCCGAGAAATAGGGATCGAGCAGCAAGCCGCTCTTTTCCTGTACCATCTTCTCGTAACCCTGATCTTTCAGTGTCTGACATATCTCGGCTCCACGGCAACATTGCCACACAATGGCGGGATAGACGGGCTGTCCGGTGTGACGGTTCCATACCACCACAGTCTCACGCTGATTGGTAAGAGCCAAGGAATATTTGCAGTCTGTCTCTTTGTCGATGTCCAACAAACGGGCTACCGACTCCAAAACATGTGCAAATATTTCCCGGGCATCGTGCTCGACCCAGCCGGCACGAGGATAGTATTGCTGGTGAGGAATGTTTACGCGGTGCAACAAATGGCATTCCTCATCAAACAACATGGCTTTTGTAGCCGATGTGCTTTGGTCAATGGCAATTACTTTTGTATTCATAACTATTAGAGCTTTTGCAGGAATTCCACCGCGTTAGTATATATACCTTTGGCATCCAAGCCATAATGTGCAAATATTTCCAGAGAGTTTCCATGAACGGCATTTTCGTCGGGTATACCCAAGATTCTCATGGGAACGGGATTCTCTGACAGGATCTCGGCCACCATGGCTCCGAGGCCGCCGCAACGACTGTGTTCTTCGACAGTAATGATGCGGCCGGTATCTGCGGCTGCCTGTTTGACTGCTTCGCGGTCGCAAGGTTTAATCCAGGCCATATCGAGAACACGGGCACCGATACCTTTTTCGCGCAACATCAGACCGGCCTGATAGGCGTGATATACGGTCTCACCGGTTGCTATGATGGTCAAGTCTTTTCCGTCGAGCAGACGGTTGGCTTTTCCTATGGAGAACTCAAAATCGTCGTTTTCATAAACATCGGGAACAGCGGCCCGTCCCACTCTCACATATACCGGCTCGGGATAGTCTACCAGCAACGAGACCAGTTTGCGGGTCTGCCGGGCATCGCAGGGCAATACGATATTCATGCCGGGGAAGGTGCGCAACACAGCCATATCGTGAAGACTGTGGTGAGTTGCACCCAACGCTCCGTAGGCAACACCGCCGCTCACACCCAAAATCTTCACCGGGTTACGGCTATATGCCAAATCGACTTTTACCTGTTCGAGACTGCGGGCCACATAGAAACAGGCCGGTCCGCAAACAAAAACCTTTTTCCCACTGTGTGCCAGTCCGGCCGATATACCCACAGCATTCTGTTCGGCAATACCGCACTCTACAAACTGCTCGGGCAACTCATCGGCAAATGCACCCAGCGTAACCGAGCCACGGGCATCGGTTGTTACAGCAACAATGTCCTTGTCGACACGTGCCAACTCCAATAATGTATCGGTAAAACTTTTTCTACAAGCAATCATAATTATTCCTCCTCTAATACGGCTATTCTTTCCGAAATTTCCTGCATGGCCTGTTGATACTGCTCTTCATTGGGCACGCCATGATGCCAAGAGGCTTTGTTTTCCATAAATGATACACCTTTTCCCTTGCTCGTGTGTGATACCAGCAAATGGGGTGCCGACGACGTATAATCTATGGCCGAGAGTTTAGCCACGATATCGTTCATGTCGTCGCCGTTCATCTCCACAACGTCCCAGCCGAAAGCCGACCAGCGACTTGCTATACTTTCGAGAGCCATCACCTGTTCGGTGTCGCCGCTTATCTGCAAATGGTTGCGGTCGATTATCGCCACCAGATTGCCCAACTTATATTGATGGGCCGCCATGGCAGCTTCGTATATAGAGCCTTCACCCTGTTCACCATCGCCCATCAAGACAAAGGTGCGATAGTCGGCGCCGTTCATCTTGGCGGCCAAAGCCATGCCCACTCCTATCGAAAGGCCGTGTCCCAATGCACCGGAATTCACTTCGATACCAGGTACCTCAATGGTAGGGTGCCCCGAGAGTATCGACCCGAACTGGCCTAACGTATCGACCACCTCGGCCGATATAAATCCTTTTGATTCCAAGGTTACATACAGTGCCTCCACACAATGGCCTTTGCTCATGACAAAATGGTCACGGGCAGCCCATCGGGGGTTGTGGGCGTCTACACGCATTATCTCATAATAGAGTGCTGTCAAAACATTCAGACAAGAAAGGTCGCCTCCGATATGACCGGCTTTTGCTTTATATACAATTTCGACCAACCGTTTCCGATTTCTTTCCGACTGTAACTCCAAATCTTTTATCTTCATGGTTTTCTCGTTTATTTGTATTGCAAATAAAAAAAATCAAAAGTTATCAAGCAAGAAAATCGAAAGAAAACGAAAATATTTTTTCATTATTTAACAAATAAGACAATCAAACGGCAAAGAAAAAGGAACAAAAGAATTAGTATGAGGAACGAATCGAAACAAAGCAAAACATCAAAAGAAAAAAACTGTTGTAACATTTCCGTTTCAGGCTATTTTTATCTACCTTTGTCATAAATATATTATAGTATGCTCAGCACAGTAGAAGCGGCATTGGAAGATATAAGGCAAGGACGCATTGTCATCGTTATCGACGATGAGGAGAGAGAAAACGAAGGCGATTTTGTCATTGCCGGTGAAAAAATCACCCCTGATGCTGTAAATTTCATGATTACCGTAGGACGTGGATTGCTATGTGCGCCCCTACCCCTCTCCCGCTGCCGTGAGTTGCATTTGGCACCCATGGCCGAAGAAAACACGTCTCTGCTGGGAACGCCATTCACCATGTCGGTCGACCTGCGAGGATACGGCTGCACAACGGGTGTATCGGCTCACGACCGGGCAGCCACAATCAAAGCATTGGTTTCGGGCTCCATCAAGCCCGAAGAGTTGGCCCGTCCGGGACATGTGTTCCCGCTCTATGCCGCTGAAAACGGAGTGCTCGAACGCAACGGTCACACCGAGGCTCTGCTCGACCTCACCCGCATGGCCGGCATGAAACCCGGAGGTGCCCTCATCGAGATACTCAACCCCGACGGTACCATGGCCCGCCTGCCGCAACTGGAAGAGATAGCCCGCGAACATGGTCTGAAAATCGTATCGATAAACCATATTATTGAATATCGTATAACCAATAAAACATAACCATATGGCCCTCAATCAACGCAGAATAAAGATTCTGAATCTTATTCGGGAAGACGGACACGCCAAAGTGCAGGATTTGAGCCGCATCTTCAATGTAACCAACGTAACGATACGTCAAGACCTTGAAGTTCTGGAAGAGATGGGTTACATACAGCGCGAACACGGTGGTGCTTTCTTGAAAGATGTGGGTACGTTTGCCAAAACGGGACAACTTTTCAACCAGACACACATCGAGGAGAAAAAAGAAATTGCCCGCAAAGCTGTCTCGTTTATACGAGAGAACGACACCATCATTCTCGACTCCGGCTCCACAACGACTGAGATTGCCAAACTCCTGACCGAAGGAAAGTCGCTCACCGTCATTACCAACGCGCTGAACATTGCTCTCATTCTGGGTGAAAATCACAATATAAACCTGATTGTTACCGGTGGCGAATTCAAAGCCCCCACCCTGTCTCTGACCGGAGAGATGGCGGCCAATTCGATAAAGGGACTCCATGCCAACAAACTGTTTCTGGCTACGGCCGGCATTTCGAGCGACATGCGCCTTACCTACCCCAGTCTAAGCGACCTGGTAGTAAAATCGACCATGATACAGTCGGCCGATGAAGTATTCCTGGTGGCCGACTCTTCCAAAATCGGGAACAGTTCATTTGCCAGTCTGGGACCCATCTCACTGGTACACACCCTCATTACCGACAACCGCATCGACGAAGAGGCCATCAAGCGCATCGAAAAACAACAAGTAAAGATTCTCTATTGATTCTTTACGCCAATATAAAGAAAAAGGAGATGAAAAATTTTTCATCTCCTTTTTTATATACACCATATAAGGTTACTCAATGGCCGATGCCGATAGCTCTCGCTCGAAATAATGCCACAAAGCATCGTCGGGCACAGGAGCCGTTACATCGATAAGTTTCTTTGAAACCGGATGTATGAACGATACCCGACGGGCATGAAGCGAAATACCACCATCGGGGTTGGAACGTCGGGCTCCGTATTTCAAATCGCCCTTAATGGGTGAACCTATCTTGGACAACTGGCAGCGAATCTGGTGATGGCGCCCGGTTTTGAGCGCAACCTCCAACAACGTATAGTTATCGCTTCGGGCCAATGTGTGGTAGGAAAGTACAGCCTCCTTGGCATTGGGCCGGGGTCGCTCCCAAGCTACCGACTTGTTGAGTTTCTCGTTACGCACAAGATAGTGTCTCAACTCATCGGCCTCACGTTCGGGTGCCGGTTGCACAATTGCCCAATAGGTCTTTTTCACTTCACCGGCACGGAACATTTCATTGAGCCGCGCCAGCGCCTTGCTGGTCTTGGCAAAGACGACCACTCCGCTCACCGGACGATCGAGACGGTGGGTTACCCCTACAAAGACATTGCCCGGCTTCTGGTATTTCTCTTTAAGCCACAGTTTCAACGTCTCACTCAGCGGGGTATCGCCGGTCTTGTCGCCCTGAACAATTTCGGATACGCTTTTATTGACGATAATCAGATGATTGTCTTCGTACAAGACTTCCATATGAAGGGCATTACATATTCATACCGCCGTCGACTTGTATCACTTGACCCGATACATACGACGACATATCCGATGCAAGGAAGGTAGCGATGTTGGCTACATCTTCGGGGGTTCCGCCACGACGGAGAGGTATCTTCTTGCACCACTCGGCCTTGACATCTTCGGGCAGTTTATCGGTCATATCGGTGATGATAAAGCCGGGAGCAATGGCATTGGCACGGATACCGCGCGAGCCCAACTCCTGGGCAATAGATTTTGCCAGACCTATCATACCGGCCTTGGATGCCGAATAGTTGGCTTGTCCGGCATTACCGTGAACTCCTACTACCGATGCCATATTGATGATGCTTCCGCTTTTCTGACGCATCATGATGGGGGTACAGGCATGGATGAAATTGAAAGCCGATTTCAGGTTTACGTTGATGACAGCGTCCCATTGGGCTTCGCTCATACGCATCATCAGGCCGTCTTTGGTGATTCCGGCGTTGTTGACAAGAATATCTATCGAGCCAAAGTCTTCTTTAACTTGATTGACCACCTTTTCGGTCTCTTCAAAGTTGGCGGCATTCGAGGCATAACCTTTTACCTTGACACCCAAAGCAGCAATCTCGGCTTCGGTTGCTTTGCCGTTTTCGTCGATTACCAAATCGGTAAAAGCAATATTTGCACCTTCCTGTGCGAATTTCATGGCCACGGCTTTTCCTATACCGCGGGCGGCACCTGTGATGAGGGCCACTTTTCCTTCGAGTAATTTCATATTCGTTTCTTTAAAGTTGTGATTGCATATTTCTTTCATAGCCAAGACACGACTTGGTCATGTCGGCAATAAATTCTTTCAGTTTTCCCGCGTCGAACCCCATGTCGGAGAAGACGCCTTTCAAATAAGGAATTTCCAATCCTTTAAGGCAACTGTGTATGACCCATGAGGTAGGCAATACCGGTTTAGGTTTGAATATTCCCGTCTTTATTCCTTCGTCAATGATACGACGCAAGAATTCCAACTCCTGCCTGTCGATGTTTTTCCGTGCGGCTTCAACTTTGCGAATGTCGCGGAAGAACTCGGCTTTCAAGGTTCCATTGCGCAAAATCGTCTCTCTGAAAACGTCGAAACGCACCTGAATATAGGTCGTCAACTTCTCGTCGGGCGGCAGGTCCTGCCCCATGACATCGCTCAACTGATGGACGAGATGAGACAACTCCGACTCAATAACCGCCTGATAGATTTCGGTTTTGCTTCTGAAATAGGTATACAGCGTACGCCGACCCTTACCCGATGCTACGGCTATAAGGTTCATCGTCGTATTGTCTATGCCTTTCTGGGCGAACAACTGCCGGGCCGTCTCGACAAGGAGTTTTCGCGTTTTCGACACAAGTTCTTTCATGCTGCACCCGAGTTTATATAAGGCAAAAATAGCACATTTATCTTTCCCGACAAACTCTCCCGACGAATATTTGTCGGCACACAACGTCAGGCATGCAACATCAATCGCGAGACGACTGCGCTATCATGGTTTTTATCTTTGTGTTCAACCGCTCCTGACCGATAAGCGATTCGAGCGTCAGATGCATCCGATAGCGCCAGTAGTTCCGGGGATCGGACGGCACATTGATGCGCTCAACCGACGGATCGGGAACCCGTATGTCGAGACATATCGACAGCCAGTCCTGTAAAGGCAGGATTACCCACATCGACGGCGATGCAAGGTGCCGGCGGATAATCTCCTCGCAGATGTACGGCGGACACTGTTCTGGCGGTACGCCTTCGCGCTGCAAGACCGTATTGTAATATCGCTGTGTTCTCGACGGCTCTTCTTCCCACCAGCCTCGTATGCCCGACATATCGTGGGTCGAGGTAGTACATACCGAGAGGTAGGGATATCGGCTTGTATCGCCAAACTCCCTGCCCCACTCTTTGGGCATGCGTTCGATTTCGAGCGAGAGTATCTGCAAATGCTCCATCACATCGGGAACACACTGGGGTATCATGCCCAAGTCTTCGCCACATACCAGCATCTGGGTCGACGACAGGAGGGTCGGTAATTTCTTCATTGCCTCCTCCCGCCAGAAGTCGTTGTGCCGACTGTAATAAAAGTCGTCGTGCAACCGGCGGAAGTTTTCCTGCATTTCGGGCGTGAGCGCCTTGAAACTATATGTTTCATAAGCCATGATACGGGGATGCCAGGTATGAGGCGCATAGGGATCAGAGACAAAAAGCACCTCATCGGTCAGGCAAAAGAGTCCACGTCTTATCGTTTGGGCCCGTTCGTCGCAGACACCATCGAACAGGGCCGCTATTTTTTTCTGGTTATCGACTATCTCTTTCAACCGGAATGTTCCATCGTCGTTCCGTAGCAGATAGCTATCGCACACCTCCTGCACATAATTGCCGAAAAGCTCCGGCAACATCTCCGGATGGATATACGGACGGGCATGGCGCTCCTCATCGAACGGGAAACCATACCGAGCCAACTCGTCGGTCGTAAACGGCAAAGCGGCATTGAAATGGCCCGGCAACCCCTCGACGGCTGTCTCGGGAATTTCCCAGATACGGAAAAAGCCCAGAATGTGGTCAATACGGTAGGCATCGAAATACTCGGCCATTTTGGTAAAGCGGGCTTTCCACCAGCTATATCCGTCCTTGGCCATCTCTTGCCAGTTGTAGGTAGGGAATCCCCAGTTCTGCCCCGTTATCGAGAAATCGTCGGGAGGAGCCCCGGCACACATGGAGAGGTGAAACAACTGCGGATTGACCCAGGCATCGACACTTTCATGGCTCACCCCAATGGGCAGGTCGCCCTTGACCACAACGCTTCGGCTCCGCGCGTAATCTCTGACGTGCGACAACTGCCGGTGAAGATGGTACTGCTCAAAATAATAGCGGGCTACCGACAGATATGCATCGCTGTCTTCGGAGGTGAGACGGGCTATCTTTTCGGGGTCATACACGGCATATTCACCCCACTGTGACCATACGGGTGTGTGTCTTGTATCCCGCAGATAACAGAAAGCGGCGTAAGGTACAAGCCAGGCCTTGTTGTCGGCAAAGAATTGTCGGTATTCGGGTGTAGCAAGTGTCTGTGTACCAACCTCGGCAAAGAGTTGTCGCACATACTCATCTTTCAGCCCGACCACAGCTTCATAATCGACCGCAGGCAATGCATTTAACTCGGCGGCACGCTGCTCATAGGTGGCCATGAGCGTGTCGTCGGTCAGACGCCCTATGGCAGGCAGATGCAGATAGGCCGGATGGAGGGCATATACCGAGTTGGCCCGATAGGGATAGGAATCGAGCCAGGTATGCCACATGGTTGTATCGTTGACCGGCAAAATCTGTATGAGCCGCTGGCCGGTGAGTACCGCCCAGTCGACCATCTTTTCGATGTCGAGAAACTCTCCTATGCCCCAACTCGACTCAGAACGCAGAGAAAATACGGGTATGGCAACCCCGGTCCCTTTCCACAAAGGGCGGGAGAGCCGCAAATGGGCTGCTGCGGCAACAATCGTTTCGCCAGGTCTTCCCACCCAAAGGGGTAACCGCCGATTGGCCCCCTCTTCCCATGCCACAATATGGTGGGTAGATTTGTCGACGACGACAAATTTGTATTCGACCGGGAGCCGCAATATTTCGGACGGGAAGGTTACCGACCACACCGGATAACGGGCGTCGGACATGAGGCAGGCCTCCTCGACACTCCAAGGCTGCCGGGTAAACGACCCGACAACGGCCAGCGTCTCATGGGGCAAAAGTGCCGGGGCCGTCACCTCGAATCTCACCCCGGCCACATCTTCATCGACCTCCCGGGCCTGATTTTCACGACGAAGGAGTCCGCACTGCTGCACAGCCGAAGAGAGAAAGGCACGATCTTGTGCAATGTCGCTCCACTCGTCGTAGACCTGATAGTCTGAAATACCAAGAGTGGGGCGGAAACAATGTTCCCCGCCCCACTCTTTTCGAGAGATGACCCCGTCTTCACGCAACAGATAACGATAGGTAAATGTCCGATTCGGGTCGATATCGACGGTGGCTATCCACCAGCCATCGTCGACATATTGCATGGGAAGGGCGTGCTCTTCCCGGTTCGAACCCAACGATTCGGCATCACCGCTCAGCAACAGCTGTTGCCCCCAACGGGTGTGATATTCTATAAAAAAGGTTATTCGCATTATCCACACTTAGATGTTCCACATGAGGTACATATCAGGCAGCCTTCCTGATAGACAAGTGTTTCCTGGCCGCATTTGGGGCACTTCTGGCCGCTGGCACTGGCTCCGTTGGGCATATATTTCTTCAACGCCCGTTCTACGCCGTTTTTCCAGGTATTGATATTTTCGCTGTTCAGTTGCAACGAACCGACCAGTTTAAGTACCTGCTCAATGGGCATTCCGTAACGGAGTACACCCGAGATGAGTTTGGCGTAATTCCAATACTCGGGATTGAACTTCTCGGAAAGGCCTTCGATTGTGGTCTTATATCCTCGCTTGTTGCGGAACTGGAAGTCGTAATGCTTGTTTCCGTTCTCGTCGTAAGCCTTGATAATCTTTCCTTTGGTGATGTTTTTGGGTATCGATATACCGTCATCATCGTCGGCCAGACCGGTAAATATTTCATAGGGCTTACCATCTTTCAGGCCGATGAAAGCAATCCACTTTTCCCGATTGTTCTGGAAACGTACCACATCGGCTTCCAACTCCGTAGGACGCACCATATCGCCCGGTACGCCTGCCGATTGCAGGGCAACTTCTTTCTCTTTTTCTTTCTTGGCCTCTTTCTGCACGGCTATCAGTACACCCGAACGGGAACCTTCGCGGTAGACCGTACACCCTTTGCAACCACAGCGCCAAGCCTCGACATAGAGATCGCCTACCAACTCTTCGGTAACGTCGGCCGGCAAGTTGATGGTCACACTAATGGAATGGTCAACCCACTTCTGTACACGGCCCTGCATACGCACCTTCTGTATCCAGTCGATATCGTTCGAGGTGGCTTTGTAATAGGGCGAACGCGAGATGATTTCATCGATTTCGCTCTGGGTGTAGTTGTTGCGCACCTCATAACCGTTCATCTGCATCCAGGTTACAAACTTGTGATGGTAAACCAGATACTCTTCGAAGGCATCGCCCGACTCGTCGATATAATCAACTCTGACATCGGCATCGTTGGGATTCACCTTTCTGCGGCGACGGTAAACCGGCATAAACACCGGCTCGATACCCGAAGTGGTCTGTGTCATCAGGCTGGTTGTTCCCGTAGGTGCTATCGTCAAGCAGGCGATGTTGCGACGGCCCCATTTTACCATATCGTCATACAGTTGGGGATCGGCTTCACGCAAACGGTTGATAAACGGATTTTTCTCTTCGCGATGAGCATCATATACTTCAAATGCGCCACGCTCACGAGCCATCTCGACCGACGAACGGTAAGCGGCAAGGGCCAATGTCTTGTGTACTCCCTCGGAGAAGGCTGTTGCCTCTTCGGTTCCGTAACGCAAGCCCATGGCGGCTATCATATCGCCTTCGGCGGTTGTTCCCACACCGGTGCGGCGACCTTTCAGGGTCTTGGCTCTGATTTTCTCCCATAATTGGGTCTCGGTGCGCTTTATCTCTTCCGATTCAGGGTCGGAATGTATCTTATCCAGAATACGGTCGATTTTCTCCATTTCGAGATCGATGATATCGTCCATGATACGTTGGGCCAGTATCACGTGTTCGCGGAAGAGATCGTAGTCGAAATAGGCATTCGGCGTAAACGGATTGACTACATAGGAATAAAGATTGATGGCCAACAGACGGCAACTATCGTAAGGACACAAGGGGATTTCTCCACAGGGATTGGTCGAAATGGTGCGGAAGCCCAGGTCGGCATAGCAATCGGGTATCGATTCCCGCTCGATGGTATCCCAGAAAAGGACTCCGGGTTCGGCCGATTTCCATGCGTTATGCACAATCTTCTTCCAGATGGCTTGCGCGTCGACCTCCTTGGTAACCATGGGATTATCGCCATCGATAGGATATTGCTGTATATAGGGCCGTCCATCGATGGCAGCCTGCATGAAATCATCGGTAATTCTCACCGAAACGTTGGCACCCGTTACCTTTCCTTCGGTCATTTTGGCATCGATAAACGACTCCGAATCGGGGTGTTTTATCGACACACTGAGCATCAGGGCTCCCCGGCGACCGTCTTGTGCCACTTCGCGTGTAGAATTGGAATAGCGCTCCATAAAGGGTACCAGACCCGTTGAGGTCAACGCCGAATTCTTCACGGGAGAACCTTTGGGACGTATGTGCGACAGGTCATGCCCCACTCCACCGCGACGCTTCATGAGTTGCACCTGCTCTTCGTCTATTTTCATCACGCCGCCATAGGAGTCGGCGTTTCCTTCCATTCCTATCACAAAGCAGTTAGACAACGAACCTATCTGGTAATTGTTGCCAATACCGCTCATGGGACTTCCCTGGGGGACAACATACTTGAAATTCCGGAACAGCTCCATCAGTTTTTCCACCGACAGCGGATTCGGATAGTTCCGTTCTATCCGAGCAATTTCGGTAGCCAAACGCATGTGCATATCGTCGGGATTCTTTTCGTAGATATTGCCGAACGAATCTTTCAATGCATACTTGTTGACCCACACACGAGCGGCCAATTCATCGCCTTTGAAGTATTCCAACGATGATTGGAAGGCTTCATCGTAAGTATAACTTTTTGATTCCACAATAAAAATTTTTTGACGTGTTGTTACTGGTGTTTTTTCAATAGTATTAGGTGTGACTTTGCGATTGAATTTTGTGTCTGCAAGTTTATGAAAAACTTTTGAGCGCACAAATATTTCCAACATATATTTATCAACAATTTTCCAAAGTTTTCGATTTTAACAATTAGAAACAGCCTATACACCTATATATCAACCACTTTATAAAACGGAAAGAAAAACAACGTTTTCTTTTTTATAAAACAGGTTTATAATGGTCTGTTTTATAAAAACATTTTTCAAAACAAAAGTTTTTATCGTATGAGAATCAAAAAAAAGTAGCCATTCCAGGCTTTTTATTATCGAATAAAATATATCTTTGTGCAGAGTAGAAACCACACTCCAAAGACACACCCCGAAGGGTTCTCCCTCTCTCTCCTGTCTTGGCTACCGATTATATTGTATAAACATATATATAAGTATGGACTTAGATTTCTTGAAAAATCGCCGCACAATCCGGCGATACCAGACAACAGATATTCCCGACGAGTTGCTGAACGAACTTCTGGAAGCAGCATTCCGTGTATCGACTACCGGAAACATGCAAGTGTATAGCGTCGTGGTTACCCGCGATGCCGAGAACAAAAAGAGACTGGCTCCGGCCCACTTCAACCAGCCAACTGTTACCAGCGCTCCTGTCGTACTGACTTTCTGTGCCGACTTCAACCGCTTCATCAAATGGTGCAAACTGCGTCACGCCGATCCGGGTTACGACAATTTCCAGTCGTTCTTTACCGCAGCCATCGACGCTCTGCTGGCCGCCCAACAATTTTGTACGGCAGCCGAGGCCAAAGGTTTGGGCATATGCTACCTCGGCACCACGACCTATAATGCCGATGCCATCATAAAGGCACTGAATCTGCCGCGGTTTGTCGTACCGATAACCACCATCACGGTAGGCTATCCCGAATCGATTCCCGAACAAGTTGAACGTCTGCCCATTGAGGCCATGATACACCACGAAACATACCACGATTACTCCGACGACGACATCGACCGCCTCTACCAGGAGAAAGAGGCTTTGCCGGCCAACAAAGGATTTGTGGCCGAAAACAAGAAGGAAACTTTGGCACAGGTATTTACCGACATAAGATACACCAGAAAAAACAATGAATACTTTTCCGACCTTTTCTTGAAGGTCATCAAGGAGCAGGGTTACAATTTCTAAAAAATCTCCCATAAAGAAGCGGGGCGTGAATTTTTCACGCCCCGCTTCTTTATCTTTACATTACACCCGTTAAGATCGTAACGACTGCTCTATCTCATCGACCTGCTGACGCAGGGTCTTGTCTATTTCGACCTGCTGAGCTATTGTCTTGCAGGCATAGTGTACCGTGGCGTGATCTTTCCCGCCAAGGCAACTGCCTATTTGCGAAAGGGGATATTCGGTATACTTCTTGGCCAAATACATAGATATTTGGCGAGCCAATGCTATCTCGCGCTTACGGGTCTTGGTCTGCAACAGTTTCACATCCATATTGAAGTAGTCGCACACCTTCTGTTGTATCAACTCCATGGTCACCTGCTTCTTCTTCAACTGTATACTGGATGCCAATACGCACTCGGCCATCTCTACCGAGATTTCTTTTTTCAGAATTATTGAGCGCGCCATCAGCGAGACTATAATACCTTCGAGTTCTCTCACGCTGTTTGACACGTTGCGGGCAATATAATCGATTACCTCAGGGGCTATTACAATTCCATCTTTCCGCAACTTGTTTACCAGAATATTTTTCCGCAAATCGTAGTCGGGGCGTTCAACCTCGGCCGAAAGTCCCCACTTGAAACGGGTAAGAAGGCGCTCCTCCATACCTTCGAGCGAAACGGGCGGACGGTCCGACGTCAACACCAATTGCTTTCCGGTCTGATGCAGATGATTGAAAATATGGAAGAATGTGTTCTGCGTGGCTGTTTTTCCCACCAAATCCTGAATATCGTCGATGAGCAACACATCAATACTCTGATAGAAATTGATGAAGTCGTTCACAGCATTATTACGCACAGCATTGGTATACTGCACCTGGAACAGGTGAGAAGAGAGATACAATACGCGGGCTTTGGGATTCAATGCCTTGGCCTTGGCACCAATAGCCTGCACCAAGTGGGTCTTACCCACACCCGACTCTCCATACAGGAAAAGCGGATTGAAAGCCGTCTTTCCCGGATTTTGTGCCACAGCTTCACCGGCCGAACGGGCCAAGACATTGCTTGAACCCGAAAAATAGTTATCAAAACTGTAATAGGGATTCAACTGCGAGTCAAGCTCCTTGTACTCGGGCTGCTTGAACGGGTCGGCAATCTGAATCGGTTCACTTATACCTTTGGTTGACTTCTGCGAACGTGTTCCATGCAGCGGGAGTTGCGTAGTCTCTTCGGGCTCCTTGACAACCGATATACTATACATCAGTTGTATGCCAGGACCAAAAACACGCAACAAAGTACGTTGAAGAATATCGGCAAAATGCTCTTCAAGATACTCGTAGAAAAACTGTGTCGGGACTTGTACTGTCAGTTCATTATCGGAATATTTCACCGCACGTATCGGCTCAAACCATGTTTTATAGTGTTCAACCGATACGTTATCTTTGATAATGGACAGACAGCGGTCCCACAAAGAGACGTAATCTATACTCATGTTGGACAAAATTCTATCGTAGAAGTCGATTACAAAGTTTGGAAATTTTTTTTGAAAAATAAAATCGCTTTTTTATTGGATATATCAAAAACGTTTCAACAGCTTGTAGGTAAGACAATTATATATGCTCCGAATTTCCCCGAAAATCGATCGCATTAAATTTTATTACCACACTGATTATAAGCACAATATAAAGCACCGTCATTTTCAGGCAGCCCCAAAAGCCAATCCATTCAAGCCCAAAAGCACCTTATAGAAAGGTGTTTTTTAAAGAGATTATGGAAAACGTCAAGAGTATTGTTATTTATACAGAATCTAAATAACAATATTTATTTCTTTCCGCCGAAGAGGGAGAAATGAACATAGCGTTTGGGGTGCAGACGCAGATCTATCAGCAACGAATCGGCACTCGACACCGTATGATGTAGAGCATCATACAGACGGCGATCGGAAAACAGCGCCCCAACAGTATTGTCTGGCCGGTTCAACTTGGCCACAAGCGTGTCTACCGAAAGCACTACTTCGTCGATATGTCTGATGGTCTGGTCTATATGAGCTTGCGAAAGTTCGGCCGTAAAACCGTCGAGATGATGCGTAATACGTTTCACGTCGGAGAGTATGGCAGGAACCGTATCGGCCATCAGGAGCGACAACTGGTGTGAAGCCACCCTCAATTCATCGGATATGCGGGCGGCATTAGAGAGGGTGATATTCAGCTCCGGCGAGCGCACAATGGTATTCAGACCATCAAGTACACTGTCGATCTTGGGTATCATGGCCGCAATCGTCGGCAACAAATCGTCTTCGACACTCTCCATGAGACCTTCGGCCACTTCACCTTCGAGATAATCGCCGGGAGAACAATAGGTCGAGACATACTTGTTCAACTGCAAGTCGAGGGATACCGTCCCCAACAAATCGGCTTGAAGCAACATCTTGCTACCCTCGGGAACCTTCAATTTCTTATCGAGCATTACCTCTACCACAGCACCCTGATACGAGTCATAGTCATACTCGATACTCCGCACCAGTCCCACCTTAAAGCCATCTACCGTAACAGGCGTCGACACGGTAAGTCCTGTAACATTGGCGTATTTTACATAGTAATAGTTCGACGGCTGCATCAGATTGACCCCTTTCAGAAACTCAATTCCGAAATAGAGAATAACAGCACTTATGATAACCGAGATAGCTATTTTTACTTCTTTTGAAAAATATTTTTTCATCTCTCTATACTTGTATAAAAGGATTATTTCTGTTTCTTTCCGCCTTTAAAGGAAACGATGTAAGCATCTTTAAAATAGCGCTTGGCCTGGGCAAGTTTGCCCGACAAGGCTTCGCGGCTGGGTGATTCGCCATAGGTATATTTGTACCAGCCGTTCTCCTCGTAATAGGAGATGGGCGAGAGTCCTTTAAAACAGGGGTCTTGCAGCGACAGCTTCTTTTTCGAAGCCATCAGTTGTATCTTATATATGGTTCCTGACGTCGGAACGGTAGACTCCCGATCGACATGTTCAGATACCTTTTTTCGATTCCATTCATCTTTATAGGCAATAAATGCCCGATATATCGACTCGGCCAATTTCGACCGGTTGGCATCTTTGGCCAAAAAAGCCGCATCGGAGGAGTTGCTGATATATCCCACCTCGACCAGGATACTCGGCATGGCCGACAGTCGCAACACCAGCAGGTTCTGCTGACGCACACTACGGTCGGGACGCTTGGCCAAGATGCGGAACTGGTCCTGTACCATCGAGGCAAAATGGATACTTTGCTCAAAATACTTGTTCTGCTGGAAATCAAACATGATAAACGACTCAACCGAATTGGGGTCATACCCCTGATAGGTGGTGGTATAATCTTCTTCGAGCAGAATAACCGAGTTTTCCCGCTTGGCCACCTCCATATTTATACCGGCCTGCTCCAAACCGTAAATATACGTCTCGGTACCCTTGGCCGAGGTATTGCCGGCCGAGTTTGTGTGTATGGAAATAAACAGGTCGGCCTTAGCCTTGTTGGCTATCTCGGTACGCCCCTTCAAGGTTACAAACACATCTTTGCTGCGGGTATAAATCACCTTTGTATCGGAGCAATTCTGCTGTATCTTCTTTCCCAGCTTCAAGGCAATGTCGAGATTGATATTTTTTTCTTTGAGGCGATTGGCCACCGCACCGGGGTCATGGCCACCGTGACCGGCATCGATAACAACGACAAAACGGTCTTTGGCCTCGCCTTCTGCTACAAAAAAGAGGGACATAACCAAAACCGCCAGATATATAAATAATGTATACCTCATTGCTGTTGCCTCAATCTACGAAATTCCAGTCAATCAAAAAAAATTAATAATACTCCCGACAAAGATACAAAAAAATAGAATGGTTGCTTTTTTTCTTATACAAATAAAGGATAATAGAACATAAATAGGCCCTTATTCGTTCTTTTGCAACCGAAATCTCATTTTCTCCTTGACAGAAGGTCAGATGCAGGGGTTGTCCTCCCCCCAAATAGCAGCACCATATTTTACCGGCATATGACGGGAAAGGCTCCAAACATTTGTTTTTCGACAATACATGCATTATCTTTGTTGATTATCAATAAAAAAATGTTGGCATGACCCGTTTCGCCGTCTTTCTGTACCTCACTATCGCATTCTTGACCGCCTGCACCCCGCAAGGAGCCAACACGGAGCCGGTAACCTTGACCCGATACGACCGCGATTTACAGGCTTTCTTACAGACTGCCGACACGATTGACGAGCAGGCGTTTCTCACTCGACACCACACATTCCACCCCCTGTATGTATCGGGGATTTTACAGATCCGACCGGTAGACACCACGACAAGGAATGCGATAGCACAAAGATTTTCCCGGCCCGACATGCAACGATTGCTACAAGGCGTTGACAGCAGTTTTGCCCACACCGAAGATATTGAGCAACAACTTGGAAAGGCTTTTTCTCTTTACCGTCGCTTCTTGCCCGGCGACACGCTTCCCCGACAGATATATACCCATGTATCGGGACTGCAACAACAAATCATCAACCTCGATACGCTTCTTTCGGTATCACTCGACCACTACCTGGGCGCACAATTTCCGCTTTACCGCTCGATATTTAATCCTTACCAGCTGCAACACAAAAGCAGGGAATATATCGTGCCCGACATTCTGAGAGTCATTCTCTATACCCGCCACCCCATGACAACCGATACCCAAGTCTCACTCCTGCAAGAGATGATATACGAGGGAAAAATCATTTACAGCCAGCAACGCCTGCTACCCGATACCCCTGTCGAGAAACTTCTGGGATACTCCGAGAAAGAATGGCAATGGTGCCGCAATAATGAATCGAATATGTGGGAGCGGCTTTTACAGAGCCGGGACCTCTACACGACCGACCGTTTTCTCATCGGGAAATACATCTCCCCCGCCCCTTTCACAGCTCCGTTCACACAACAATCGCCTGGGCAGGCAGCCCGATATATCGGCTGGCGCATCGTTTCGGAATACATGAAACAGAGCGGCGCTACCTTGACCGACTTATGGAAGAACAACGACGAACTGAATATATTGAAAACAGCTAAATACAAAGGATAATTATGGAAAAGCCCCATCGCGTATACGGACTTGTAGGGTATCGCCTTACCCACTCATTTTCCCGCAATTTTTTCAACGAGAAATTCGCCAACGAGAAGATTCCGGCCGAATACAGAAACTTTGAGATAGATCACATCGACGACCTGCGACTGGTGGTCGAAGAGACTCCCGAATTGTGCGGACTAAACGTAACGATTCCCTACAAGGAGAGTATCATTCCCCTTCTTGATGAAATGGACGGAACAGCCCAGATGATT
Organism: uncultured Bacteroidales bacterium; assembly: GCA_944325415.1. Classification (GTDB taxonomy): domain Bacteria; phylum Bacteroidota; class Bacteroidia; order Bacteroidales; family UBA11471; genus Caccoplasma. The sequence goes on from CALUZW010000002.1 coordinate 41,966, forward strand.
GGTGCTGTAAACGTAGTAAAGTTTATCCCCGGAAAAGATAAAGTGATATTAAAAGGATATAACTCCGACATCATCGGGTTTACCGATTCCATACGACCCTATATCAAGGATCATCACCGGAAAGCGTTGATATTAGGAACCGGAGGCGCATCAAAAGCCGTATGGTACGGCCTTCTCTCCTTGGGCATCGACCCACAACTGGTATCGCGCACCGCCCGTGAGGGGGTACTCAGCTACGATGAACTGACGCCCCGCCACATGGAAGAGTTCCAGATTATCGTCAACACAACCCCGCTGGGTATGTATCCACAGACCGACACCTGCCCCAATATTCCCTACGACTACATCACCTCCCAACACTTGGCCTACGATTTGGTATACAATCCCGAAACGACTCTCTTCCTGGAAAAATGTGCCCAGCAGGGTGCCGCAACAAAAAACGGGTTGGAGATGCTTCTGCTACAAGCCTATGCCAGCTGGGACATCTGGAACAAGTAGTTTTCCTCTCGAATCCTGAAAACCTTTGTGCCGCCTGTATTGTTATAGTCAAAAATAACTTTACAGAAATACCATGTTGTCGACATCAAAGAAAATAGGGACTTTCATGGCCGTACTGCTGGCCGTCATTCTTCTTCTGTACTGGCTTTTTGCCGAAACTCTCTTTACCTCCTACTCACCGGCCTCTGTCAGTGAGCCGGAAAGTTATATTCAGGAGATTTAAGATTGATATAAAAAAATAAAAAAGAGCCTATTTGACTCATATTTAGGCCAAATAAATTTTGATTTAAAATTCAAAGGCACTATATTTAGAACGAAATTTTAATCCCAAACGTATGAAAACGTTGGATATTGCAGTAAATGCAAGCCGTATATGGAATATCCTCGAAGGGTGCTACTCCATCACGGTCAATCGCGTAAAGGGGCTGCTTTCATTGTCGGACAAAGACTTCTTTGCAGCCATCGGCTGGCTTGCCTGCGAACATCACATCTTCTGTGATGAAAAAGACGGCGAATGGTATGTCAGCAATAAACAGCCATTGGGCTTTTTCAGCTTCTGAAAGGTAGAAGCTCGGGAGAAAATTTCAGACGAAAGGGCCTGCCTGTGGCAGACCCTTTCCTTTTTTCTTCTGCCGGGAGTACCCCGACAACAAGTGAAGTTATTTCACGTCAGACATCAACTTCTCGAAGAAATCGTCCAACTCCTCTCCCATTTTCTTCAACAAATCATCTTCAAGAAAAAGCATCTCATTGTCGAAGGTTTTCAACTCACACAAAGGATCCTTCTCCTCATTGACAAGAACGACAGAGACCGGAGCGACTGTATCGAGCGAAGCAAATGCAGTATCGACTTCGGGACGGTTCAATGCCTCCCGCAAGAGAAGTGTCAACTCCTCAGTAACAGTACCATCGGATACCTCTTTCAACTCTTCACACTCATCAAGCGTAATTTGCTGCAACAGGGTATCCTTATCGTCATAAAGCGACAAAGAGAGTTCCTCGGGCCGGAAACCCACATACATGTCTGTCAACGAATATGTACTATCACCCTTGGCCTTTTCTATGGCCTCGCAGAAAGTTTCTGCAATCAATTTCAACATCGATTCTCTTGCCGCATTCATACCTGCTCTATTTTTCTCCAAAGATACGAAATTCTTGGTATAAGAATATATAACCGTCAAAAATTTCGCTATTTCTCTTGGCTGGACCTGTTTTCTTTGAGCAAATCGCGTATCTCCTGCAACAGTTTCACCTCTTCCGACACAACCGGAGCGGGAGCCGGTTTGGCGGCATCACCGACAGCTTTTTTACGGGTAAAACGAGAGATAAGCCGAACGATGAAAAATATGGAAAGAGCAATCACCAGGAAATCAAATGTTACCTGTATGAAATTTCCATAATTGACCGACACCTCCCGAGCCGGCATCGCACCAGCGATAGCGGGCGAATGAAAGGTCCATTTCAGAGTCTTGAAATCGACACCCCCTACCAGCACGCCAATCAGCGGCATGATTATATCCGACACCAGCGAAGAGACAATCTTGCCAAATGCCCCGCCAATGATGACTCCCACTGCCATGTCGATAACATTCCCACGCATGGCAAACGCCTTAAAATCCTGAAAAATCTTTTTCATAAGTACCACTCGTTACATTATATATAAAGATAGTGAAAGGCGAAAACAGAGGCAAAAAGAAAACACAATTTTCAGATTGACTATGCCGAGCCGCCGCCTAACTTCACAGACACAAAGATAGTGAAAAAAATAGCGGCTTCGCCTGGCCACCCGGCTTATCTCGACAAGGATAAAGAGCCCCCGGTTTTTACAAATTAGACAAAGAGCCAAGATTCATTTTTCTTTTTGACAAAAAAAATCGCCAAACTCTTTTTTATTTTCTCAAATTCACCTATCTTTGTTGCCGTATAAGAAAAACAGAGACCTGATATGAAACGTTGCTTCGGCTACACCTATTTTTTCTATTTTTACTTTAACGAAAGGTAAAAACGGGATTTTGTGTGGCTGACAATTTTAGAAAATATAGAAATCCCGTTCACAAGACGGGATTTTTTAATATAGACCGATATGATACAACGATTTTTTCGATTTTACGGATACTACTTTTTCTACTTTATGCAACAAAGCGTCAAGGTGGGAGGCAATCGCATATGCCTCAAAAATTCAATGATATATTAATCCCACCTTCTCGCCAGGAAGAGTGGGAATTTTTTTATAAACAACCCTACAACAATGAAACATATAGCCATACAAGGAGCCAAAGGCTCGTTCCACGACATCGCTGCTCACCGCTACTTCGGAGGGGAAGAAATCGAGGTTATCTATTGCGCCACGTTTGAAGACATATTCTCGGCCATAAAAAAAGACGACTCCGTCATAGGGCTGATGGCCATCGAAAACACCATCGCCGGCAGCCTGCTGCAAAACCACGAACTGCTACGCGAGAGCGACACGCAAATCGTAGGAGAAGCCCGCCTGCATATCTCCCATTCGATTATGTGTCTGCCCGAGGACGACTGGGACGACATTACCGAAGTCAACTCCCACCCCATCGCCCTGATGCAGTGCCGCGAGTTTCTCAACGCCCACCCTCGGCTCAAAGCGGTCGAAGCCGAAGACACAGCCAAGAGCGCCGAAGACATATTCCGCCACAAACTGCACGGGCGGGCCGCTATCTGCGGAAAAGATGTTGCCGCCATGTATGGCCTGAAAATCTTGCAGGAAGGCATCGAGACCAACAAGCACAACTCGACCCGCTTCCTCGTCTTGTCGAACCGTTGGCAGGCCGACGACCTGCGTAAAGGCAAAGTTTGCAACAAATCGAGTCTCGTCTTCACCCTGCCGCACACCGAAGGCAGCCTCTCGCAGGTACTCTCGATTCTGTCGTTCTACAAAATGAACCTAACCAAAATACAGTCGCTGCCCATCATCGGCCGCGAATGGGAATACCAGTTCTACATCGACGTCGTATACGAAGACCGTCTGCGCTACCACCAGGCCGTCGATGCCATTACCCCTCTGACCAAAGAACTTAAAATACTTGGAGAATATGCCGAATCAAAATGTAACCTGTAATATCGTTCCCGCCAACCGGGTAAACCAGATAAGCGAATACTACTTCTCAAAGAAACTCAAAGAAGTAGCCGAGATGAATGCTCGCGGGCTGAATGTCATCAGCCTCGGAATAGGCAGCCCCGACCGTCCGCCCCATGCCGAGACGATTGAGACTCTCTGCCGCGAAAGCCGCAAAGACAATACCCACGGCTATCAGCCTTATGTGGGAATACCCGAGCTGCGACGAGCCTTTGCCGACTGGTACCACAAATGGTATGGCGTAGAGCTCGACCCGAGTTGTGAAATACAACCGCTCATCGGCTCGAAAGAGGGTATTCTGCACATCTCACTGGCATTTCTCAATCCCGGCGACGGCGTGCTGGTTCCCAACCCGGGATACCCCACCTACACCTCGGTAAGCCGACTGGCCGAGGCCCGCATCATTCCGTATGAACTGTGCGAAGAGAACGGGTGGCAACCCGACTTTGACGCACTCGACAAATGCGACCTCTCGGGCGTGAAACTCATGTGGGTCAACTATCCGCACATGCCGACCGGCGCTCCGGCCTCGCGCGAACTGTTTGAAAAGCTGGTCGACTTCGGGCGACGCCACAACATCATTATTGTCAACGACAACCCTTACAGCTTCATACTCAACGACAAGCCTCTGAGCCTTCTGTCGATACCCGGCGCCAAGGAGATATGCATCGAGATGAACTCCATGAGCAAATCGCACAACATGCCCGGGTGGCGCGTAGGCATGCTGGCCTCAAACGCCCAATTCGTATCCTGGATACTGCGCGTGAAGAGCAACATCGACTCGGGTACATTCCGCCCCATGCAGGAGGCTGCTGCCCATGCCCTGTCGCTGCCGTCCTCCTGGTACGAAGGCAACAACCGCATCTACCGGGAACGGAGGGTCATTGCCGAACAGATTGCCGAAGCTATGGGCTGCACGTTCGACCCCAAACAGCGGGGTATGTTCCTCTGGGCCAAGATTCCCGACACCATGAGCAGCTGTACCGAACTGGCCGACAAGGTTCTCTACGAAGCCCGTGTCTTCATCACGCCCGGCATCATATTCGGCAGCCAGGGTGAGCGTTACGTGCGCATCTCTCTCTGTGCCGACCAGAAGGCCCTGGAAGAATCTCTCCGTCGTATAAAAGAACACATTAGAATATCATAAAAAATCATATAACTATGGCAGACTCTATCATGAATCTCGAACCGATTACCCTGCCGGGTATCGAAAACAAACGTCCGCTCGTCATCGCCGGCCCGTGCAGCGCCGAGACCGAAGAGCAAGTACTCGAAACCGCCAAGGAACTGGCTGCTCAAGGTGTAAAGATATTCCGGGCCGGAATATGGAAACCCCGCACCAAACCGGGTGGATTTGAAGGTGTGGGAACCGTCGGCCTTCCCTGGCTGAAACGTGTCAAAGAAGAGACCGGCATGTATGTAGCTACCGAGGTGGCCAACCAATACCATGTATTCGAAGCCCTCAAATACGGCGTAGACATACTCTGGATCGGAGCACGCACGGCAGCCAATCCCTTTTCGATGCAGGAAATCGCCGACGCACTGAAAGGTGTAGACATACCCATACTCATCAAAAACCCGGTCAACCCCGACCTCGAACTGTGGGTTGGTGCCGTGGAGCGCATCTACAATGCAGGCATACGCAAAATCGGTGTGATACACCGTGGATTCAGCGCCTACGACAAGCGCATCTACCGCAACCTGCCGCAATGGCACATTCCCATCGAACTGCGCCGCCGCTTTCCCAACCTGCCCATCATCTGCGACCCCAGCCACATAGGCGGCAAACGCGACCTCATCGCTCCGCTCTGCCAACAGGCTATGGACCTCGGATTCGACGGCCTTATCATCGAATCGCACTGCAACCCCGACAACGCTTGGAGCGACGCCTCGCAGCAGGTAAAACCCGACGTGCTGGCCTACATTCTCGACATGCTCATCGTGCGTGAAACGTCACAAAGCACCGAGAACCTGAACGAACTGCGTCGCCAAATCGACGAACTCGACAACCAGCTGCTCGACCTACTGTCGAAACGTATGCGTGTGTCGCGCGAAATCGGACTATACAAGAAAGAGCACGACATGCCCATTCTGCAAACGGCCCGATATGACGAGATTCTCAGCAAACGGGTGAGCCAGGCTCAGGATCTGGACATGGACGGAGAATTCATGAAAACCATTCTGGCAGCCATACACGAAGAGTCGATACGCCAGCAGATGGTCATCATCAACAAATAAGAAAAGGACGATGAAAATACTGATTTTAGGCGCCGGTAAGATGGGCTCGTTCTTTGCCGACGTGTTGAGTTTTGAGCATGAGGTGGGTATCTACGACACCGACCCGCAACGGCTGAGGTTTACCTTCAACACCCAGCGCATGACGACGATGGAAGAAATTGAGGCTTTCAAGCCCGAACTGCTCATCAACGCCGCCACCGTAAAATACACCATACCGGCATTCGAAGCCGTGCTGCCTCATATTCCCGAGAGCTGTATCATATCGGACATCGCTTCGGTAAAAACCGGACTACCGGAATTCTATGCCAAGGTAAAACACCCGTTTGTGTCGACACACCCCATGTTCGGCCCCACGTTTGCCAACCTCAGCAACCTCTCCGAGGAGAACACCATCATCATCTCCGAATCGAATCATCTGGGAAAAGTTTTCTTCAAAGACCTGTACAGCCGCCTGCATCTCAACATCTTTGAGTACACCTTCAAGCAACACGACGAGACGATAGCCTACTCGCTCTCCATACCGTTTGCCTCGACCATGGTATTCGCCTCCATCATGAAGCACCAGGACGCCCCGGGTACCACCTTCAAGAAGCACATGAACATTGCCCGCGGCCTCTTCTCGGAAGACGACTACCTGATCAGCGAAATTCTCTTCAACCCCCACACCAGCGAACAGTTGGAAAAGATACAGGAGAACCTGGCCCACCTCCAAGACATCGTGGCCCGGAAAGACAGTGCCGCCATGCAGGAATACCTCACCCGCCTGCGGGGAAACATCAAATAACAGCCCCAGCGCACAATCCCGCCAAAGAGAGAGGGGGACCAGACAAGGTCCCCCTCTCTCTTTGGACATCAGTCTACAACTGCAAATAGAAGTCGCGGGTGAGCGCCTTATATTCGGGCGTCCACTGCAAAGGTGCCGTCTCGATGGAAAAGTGCTGCTCGTCAACCGCCGCGACAGGCTCACGCCCCCACTCGGCCAACACCCGCTTAGAGGCCGTTCCCTCACGGCCGCTCACCCAAGCCACCCGGCGGGGAAAAAATCCGAAACGACGCGCTTCGGCATCGACCGCATCGTATATTCCGGCCGGAAAGATAAGCGAGACACGCCCACCCGGGAGCAAAAGCGAAGCAGCACCCTGCAACAGCGAGGCATAGGTGAGGCGAGCCGTATGCCGTGCCGTGAGCCGTGCCTCATCGTCGGGGAGAAGGGAATGTTCAAAATAAGGAGGATTGGAGACAACAAGATTGTAACGAGGAGGTTGAGACGCAGCGGCATAATCGACGAAATCGTCACAGCAGACATGTATCCGGTCGCTCCATGGCGAGCGGGCCACATTGTCGGCAGCCTGTGCCGCCGCCCCGGCATCAATCTCCACCCCATCGACCTGCACCTCGGGGGCGGTACGCTGGGCCGCCATCAAAGCAATCAGTCCGGTACCACAACCCACATCGAGAATACGGCGACAGCCGGCAACATCGCACCACGCACCTATCAGCACGCCATCGGTGCCCACTTTCATGGCACAACGGTCGTGCCACACGGTAAACTGCTTGAAACGAAAATAGGGATTGCTCATCTCCTGTAAAGTTTTGAAGCGACAAATAAACAAAAATCTATAATAATATCCATAGTCGATAAAGAATCATTAACTTTGGCACGTCAATTGCTATATAGAAACATAAGCGCCGATTTATGCAGCGAAGCGCTGGATAAAGAGAAATATGACAAAATGACAAATACGACAAACTATGCTTTCATCTGATAATAACCTCTTCTTTGATACCGACGAGAACGCCAGTTTCGGCACCATCTTTGCCGAAATCGATGGCTCGCCCGATATCGAATGTCCGGGTCTCGACGAGAAAAAACTGCCTATTCTGCCGCTGCGCAACATGGTTCTGTTTCCCGGCGTAACCCTGCCCATCACCGTGGGAAGGGCCAAGTCGCTGCAACTGGTGCGCGAAGCCGTCAAGAAAAAACAGCTCATCGGCGTGGTATGTCAGAAAGACATGTATAAAGACGACCCCGACGACATCGACGACCTCTACACCATGGGGTCGCTGGGCGAAATCGTGAAGGTATTGGAGATGCCCGACGGCAACACAACTGTCATACTGCAAGGGAAACAACGCTTCCATCTCGACGAGATTACCTCATTTGCCCCGTATATTACCGGCAACATCACCCTTCAACCCGAAGTTCTCCCGCAAGAGAACGACAAGGAGTTTGAGGCACTGCTCGACGCGCTGAAAGACACGACACTCGAAGTGCTGAAATCGATGGCCGAGCCGCCACGCGAACTGATTTTTGCCCTTCGCAACATGGGGAACATGCTCTACCTGGTCAATTTCCTATGTACCAACGTGCCGTTCAATCCCCAGCAGAAACAGGAATTCCTCGACATTCACACGATAAAAGATCGGGCCTTTGCCCTTTATTCCGCCCTGCGCAAAGAGGCGCAACTGCTCGAAATCAAGGCCGACATCCAGTCGAAAACCCGTGCCGACATCAACCAGCAGCAACGGGAACACTTCCTGCAACAGCAGATAAAGACCATACAGGACGAACTGGGAGGCAACGCTCAGGAGCAGGACATCGAGGAACTTTCGCAGAAGGCGGCCAAGAAGAAATGGAGCAAAGAGGTGCAGGAGGTCTTTGACAAGGAGCTGCGACGGCTGGAACGTCTCTATCCGCAGTCGCCCGACTTCTCGGTACAGTACAACTACCTCGAAATGCTCACCGACCTGCCGTGGGGCGAATACACGACCGACAACTTCAACCTGAAAAACGCCCAGCGACAGCTCGACAAAGACCACTACGGTCTCGAAAAAGTCAAGGAACGCATCATCGAACATCTCGCCGTGCTGAAACTGCGTGGCGACATGAAGGCCCCCATCATCTGCCTCTACGGCCCTCCGGGAGTGGGAAAAACCTCGCTGGGCAAGTCGATTGCCGCCGCCTTGAACCGCAAGTATGTGCGGGTTTCGCTGGGTGGTCTGCACGACGAGGCCGAGATACGCGGACACCGCCGCACCTATATCGGCGCCATGCCCGGCCGCATCATTCAGGGCTTGCAGAAAGCAGGAGCCTCAAATCCGGTATTCGTACTCGACGAAATCGACAAAATAGGCAACGACTTCAAAGGCGACCCGGCCTCGGCGCTGCTCGAAGTGCTCGACCCGGAACAGAACAACGCTTTCCACGACAACTATCTCGACATCGACTACGACCTGTCGAAAGTTTTGTTCATCGCCACGGCCAACAACCTCAACACCATATCGCGCCCCCTGCTCGACCGTATGGAACTCATTGAAGTGTCGGGCTACATACTGGAAGAGAAAATCGAGATAGGCCGTCGCCACCTTGTACCCAAACAGCTCGAAGAGCACGGATTAAGCAAAGACGACCTCGACATTCCCAAGAAGACGATGGCCGCCATCATCGACTCCTACACCCGCGAATCGGGCGTGCGCGAACTCGACAAGAAGATTGCCAAAATCATGCGCAAGGTGGCCCGCAAAAAAGCCGAAGGCCAAACGTGGGAACACGAATTGCAGGTCGACAGTCTGCTCGAATATCTCGGCATGAAAGAGTATACGCGAGACCGCTACGAAGGGAACGACTACGCCGGTGTGGTAACGGGCCTGGCCTGGACGGCCGTAGGTGGAGAAATTCTCTACATCGAGTCGAGCCTCAGCCGCAGCAAAGGCGAGAAACTCACCCTCACGGGAAACTTGGGCGATGTCATGAAAGAGTCGGCCATTATCGCCCTGCAATATGTCAAGGCCCATGCCGACGAACTGGGTATCGACAATCAGGTGTTCGACCACTGGAATCTGCACATACACGTTCCCGAAGGAGCCATTCCCAAAGACGGCCCGTCGGCCGGTATCACCATGGTTACCTCCATCGCCTCGTCGTTTACCCAGCGCAAGGTGCGTGCCCACCTGGCCATGACGGGCGAAATCACCCTGCGGGGCCGTGTGCTGCCCGTGGGCGGCATCAAGGAAAAGATACTGGCTGCCAAACGTGCCGGCATCAAAGAAATCATACTCTGCGACGAAAACCGCAAAGATATAGAAGACATAAAGGCCAGCTACCTCAAAGGATTGCAGTTCCACTATGTGCATGACATCAGAGAGGTCCTCGACATTGCCCTGCTTCCCGAAAAGGTAGCCCACCCTATCGACCTCTCCATTAAAACCAAGGATAGCGAAGAGAAGGAGAACAAATAATAAGGCCCAGCCTCCATCACGTATCACGGCGTTGCCCCTCAAAAGGCAACGCCGTTTTTTTTGCAAAAAAGCAGCTTTGAAACTTTTTCGGTATCCGACACGTCCAACGACAAAACATTTATACAACCAACCCATAAAGGATGCCATGATACGATTTATACCGACGCTTCTCTGCTGCATTTTTTCGTTCACCTTTACCCTCTCGGCCCAAGAGGCAAACATTGAAATCGTAGGGCACCTGCAAGACGAAAAGCGCTACGACCTCATCGGGGCAACCATACGCTGCTACGAGGCCGACAGCCTACTCGTCGCAAACACGACAACCGACAGCCAAGGCAACTTTACGCTGAAACTGCCGGCAAAGAGACAGACACATTTCCTGCGCATCAATTACATCGGCTACAAAGAGATGACCCTCGTAGTGAACCCGACCAACGAAAAGCTGATACGGCTCGGCGACATCACGCTGAGTACAAGCGCCATACTCATGCAAGAAGTTACCGTCGTGGGCAGCCAGACGGTAAGCACCGAAGAGAAGACCATGGTCTATCCCACCCGCGAACAGATGCGACACGCCTACGACGGATACAGCGCCTTGGCCGCCCTCATGATACCGGGGGTGCGAGCCCAGACATTCCAGTCGGCCCCCACCTATATGGACCAAGACATCTTCTTCTGTATCAACGGCATGGAGGCTTCGGAAGAAGAAATCAACGCACTGAACCCGCGCGACATCAAACGGGTAGACTTCTACCCCAACGGACGCCCCGACTATCCCGAAGCCGATGTCGTACTCGACTATATATTGAAAGAGCGCGACTATGCCGGAGCTGTGGCCTTCAACGGGAAACAGCAACTGAACCGGCCTTACGGCAGCGGTCGCGGAACAGCACAATATTTCCAAGACAAATCGGAGTTTGCCCTCTCTGTTTCGGACCAATATACCCATGCGCGTAATCAAAACGAAGACTACACGGTAACCACCTACACATTTCCCGAGAGTGTCGTTGTAAACACGACCGAGGCTCTCCCGTCGGACGAAAACGCCAACGACCTCAGCAGCTATTTCAACTACATCTACAAAGACAAGCAGCAGACCTTCTACTCCTCGCTCCGCATGGACCGGACGATGGAAGAGCACGACACATGGAGTCGCGAAACATTCAGCAACGACACAAAAAATTATACCCGACAGGAAAAGACCCACACACTCGACCTCCTGCCCGCCGTGAGAATGCGGTATAACCGCGTACTGAAAAACGAGCAGCAGGTGCGGTTGGAGTGGTATGGCAACCGGGGCACCAACCATTACAAACGCTGGTATGCCTACCGCACCGACGACGAGACAACATCGACCTACGACAATGCCACCGACGGAAATAGCTGGCACACCAGTTTCAAAGCCAATTACAGCAAAACGTTCAAAAACCGCTCTTCGCTCAGTGTGGAAGGTTATCAGGACTTCACCCGCACCGACAATCAAAATACCCGGGAAGGTGCAGCGTCGAAGGTCTTCCTGAGCCAGGGTAACACGCGGCTATATGCCACCTATAACTACAAAATAAAAAACAAGCTGAGTTTGCAAGTCCGCCTGGCCGAACAGCTATCCTTCTCGCGCACAGAAAACAGCACAACCGTCGAGCACCAGTTCATACCGTTTTTCCAACTCACCTATACCCGGAAAGCTCACAATTTGAGGATAAAATCCACCTTCCGCAGCACACAACCCGATGTATCCGACATGACCATCCCCGAATACAAGGAAAATGAATACATGGTAAGAAGAGGAAATCCCGATTTAAAAAACGTCTGGTCATTCAAAAACCAGATCAGCTACACTTGGACACACGGGCGGCTATCGATAATGCCGTACATACAAGTCCACGGATATTCCCACATCATCTATGACAAAGTCGATTTTATCGGAGAGCGACAAATTTTTATCAAACAAAAAGAGAACGGAAAAATTTCCGCGACACAACAATATGGACTGAATATACAATACGACATCATACCCCAACGATTTTCCGTAGGACTGGCTGGTGTGTACGGCCATTTAAACGTCTCGTTTTGGAAAAACTTCACACTCGACGCCGTGGCCGCAGGCGGATATACGACGTTTATGTACAAAGGCTTCTCGGCCAGCGTGAATTGCGTCTGTCTGAGCAGGAATTTCGATCCCACAACGGCTGTCTACACGACGCGGGATTTCCGAATCAACATGCAAGCTGCATACTCAGTCAACAACTGGAACTTCATACTGTATGCCTACAATCCGTTTTTCAAAAATGCGTACGACATGGTATATGAACAATCGGAATACGGGTACACATCGCACATAAGCCGTCCACAGGTCGAGACGGGAAACATATTCGGACTCACCATCAATTACCGTTTCACGTTCGGAAACAAGAAACACAAATTCCACGAAGAAGAATAATCGGGAGGGAAAGCACCACCACCGGCACTTCATCTCGGAAACAGGAAAGAATAGCGTCGAATTTGTATCGGCGCCATACAAAAAGTTCCGTCGCAATTTTGTATATTTGCGCTCAAATTGCCAATCTATGAGCGACAACAAATTATTAGAGAAGTTAGACGGTTTGTCATTGCGTTTTCAGGAAGTAAGCACACTTATCACCGACCCCGAAGTCATCAACGACCGCAAACGCTTTGCCAAACTCACCAAAGAATACAGCGACCTCGAAAAAATCGACAACGCCCGCAAACGCTATGCCGGCCTGCTGAGAAACATCGAAGAGGCCCGCGAAATACTCGACAGCGAGAACGACCCCGAAATGCGGGAAATGGCCCGTGAAGAACTCGACGAAAGCCAGGCACAGATACCGGCACTCGAAGAGGAGATAAAACTCCTGCTCGTGCCCGCCGACCCGCAGGACGACCGCAACGCCATACTCGAAATACGCGGCGGAACAGGTGGCGACGAAGCTGCCCTCTTTGCCGGCGACCTCTTCCGCATGTATGCCAAATATTGCGAAATGAAAGGGTGGAAACTCGAAATATCGAGCGCCAGCGAAGGCGCCGCAGGGGGATTCAAAGAGGTCATCTGCTCGGTATCGGGACAAAAGGTGTATGGCACACTTAAATACGAATCGGGCGTGCACCGCGTGCAGCGTGTCCCCGCCACCGAGACCCAGGGCCGGGTACACACCTCGGCCGCCTCGGTAGCCGTACTGCCCGAAGCCGAAGAGTTCGACGTCGTCATCAACGAAGGCGAAATCAAGTGGGATACTTTCCGAAGCGGCGGCGCCGGCGGACAGAACGTCAACAAGGTAGAGTCGGGCGTGCGCCTGCGCTACAACTGGAAAAATCCCAACACGGGCGAAGTCGAAGAGATTCTCATCGAGTGTACCGAAACCCGCGACCAGCCCAAAAACAAGGAACGTGCCCTCTCCCGTCTCCGCACCTTTATCTACGACAAGGAACACCAGAAATACATCGACGACATCGCCAGCAAACGCAAGACGATGGTATCGACCGGCGACCGCTCGGCCAAGATACGCACCTACAACTATCCGCAGGGACGTATCACCGACCACCGCATCAACTACACCATCTACAACCTCTCTGCCTTCATGGACGGAGACATACAAGACTGCATCGACCACCTCATCGTGGCCGAGAATGCCGAACGCCTGAAAGAAAGTGAAATGTAACATGCTCTAAACATACTCCAAGATGAACAAGCAACAACTTTTTGAAAATATCCGTCGCAAGAAATCTTTCCTCTGCGTAGGTCTCGATACCGACATCAAGAAGATACCGCAACATCTCTTGACGGAAGAAGATCCCATCTTCGCCTTCAACAAAGCCATTATCGACGCTACGGCCGACTTGTGCGTAGCCTACAAGCCCAACCTTGCCTTCTACGAGAGCCTCGGACTCGAAGGGTGGAAAGCCTTTGAAAAAACCGTCCGTTACCTCAAAGAGAATTACCCCGACCAGTTCATCATCGCCGATGCCAAACGCGGCGACATAGGCAATACCTCGGAAATGTATGCCCGCAGCTTCTTCGAGCACCTCGACATCGATGCCGTAACGGTGGCTCCCTATATGGGCGAAGACAGCGTGAAGCCCTTCCTCAACTACGAGGGCCACTGGGTCATCGTGCTGGGACTGACCTCGAACAAGGGGTCGCAAGACTTCCAGTTTACCACCGACGCACAAGGCGAACGCCTCTTTGAGAAGGTGCTGCGCGTTACACAGACATGGGCTACCGACGACCAGCTGATGTTTGTCGTGGGTGCCACACAAGGCAAACTCTTCACCGATGTGCGCCGCGTCGTTCCCAACCACTTCCTGCTGGTACCCGGCGTAGGAGCCCAGGGTGGCAGCCTGCAAGAGGTGGCCCAATATGGCATGAACGACCACTGCGGCCTGCTGGTGAACTCCTCACGCGGCATTATCTATGCCGAAAAGAGCGAGGCATTTGCCGGGGCAGCACGCAACGAGGCACAAAAAATCCAACAGGAGATGGAAACATTATTGGCCCAAAAAGGGTTGATATAGAAAGAGTATCCTGTCGTGCTAAATTTGTTAAAAACAGACCGCTGTTTTAATTAAATCTATAAGCACAAACAAAAAACATTTTCTATTTTTGCAGTGAAAATAAAAGAATCCTTTTAAAACGAATAGATATGCAAACACTTGACAATTTCAATTTCGCCGGTAAAAAGGCGTTTGTTCGTGTCGATTTCAACGTACCTCTCGATGAGAACCTGAACATCACCGACGATACCCGTATGCGCGCAGCTCTGCCTACGCTGAAAAAAATCTTGGCCGATGGCGGCAGCATCATTATCGGCTCGCACCTGGGTCGCCCCAAAAAAGGTCCGGAAGACAAATTCTCTCTCAAACACATCGTCAACCACCTCTCCGAACTGCTGGGACAACCTGTAAAATTTGTCAATGATTGCCAAGGCGACGCTGTAAAAGCCGCTGTTGCCGAACTGAAACCGGGCGAAGTGCTTGTACTCGAAAACCTCCGCTTCTACGCCGAGGAAGAGGGTAAACCCAGAGGTCTCGCCGAAGATGCCAGCGACGAAGAGAAAGCCGCTGCCAAGAAAGCCGTCAAAGAGAGCCAAAAGGTATTCACCAAGAATCTCGCCGAACTGGCCGACGCTTATGTAAACGACGCCTTCGGTACCGCTCACCGCGCCCACGCATCGACGGCTCTCATCGCCGACTATTTCTCGCCCGAGAACAAAATGTTCGGTTACCTGATGCAGAAAGAGGTTGAGGCCGTAGAGAAAGTGATGAAAAACCCGGTACGTCCCGTAACGGCTATCATCGGCGGCTCCAAGGTTTCGTCGAAAATCACCATCATCGAGAACCTGCTGAGCAAAGTCGACAACCTCATCATCTGCGGCGGAATGGCCTACACCTTCGCCAAAGCCATGGGCGGCAAAATCGGTACCTCGCTCTGCGAAGACGATATGCTTGAAACGGCCATCAACATCATGAACAAGGCCAAAGAACTGGGTGTAAATCTCGTGCTGCCGACCGACTGCGTTATTGCCGACAGCTTCTCCAACGATGCCCAGACCCAGGTATGCAAAAACAACGAAATACCCGATAACTGGATGGGTCTCGACCTCGGTCCCGAATCGGCAAAGAAACTGGCCGAAGTCATCAAATCGTCGAAGACCATTCTGTGGAACGGTCCTGCCGGTGTATTTGAATTCCCCAACTTCGAAGCCGGCTCGCGTGCCATTGCACAAGCCATTGTAGAAGCTACTGCTGCCGGAGCATTCTCGCTCATCGGTGGTGGCGACTCGGTTGCCTGCATCAACAAGTTCGGCATGGCCGACAAGGTAAGCTATGTATCGACCGGTGGCGGCGCTCTGCTCGAATGTATCGAGGGTCGCGAACTCCCCGGTATCAAAGCTATCCGCGGTTAACACACACATTACCCGATAATGCGACAGGCCGTTCCTTAATGGAACGGCCTGTCTTTTTGAGTAACGGGATAAACTCCTTTCACCCTATTCTCCCGTCACCCAACAGGTCAATAGCTCCATACACCTGAAATCATGCGCAGGTTGTAGTCGCCCATCGTATACAGGGTAACCAGGGGATTTCCTCTAAAATTGAGCGTCATAAGATTGGGGCAATACGATACGTCGATGACACTGAGCTGGTTCTGACTGCAATTGACATTCTGCAACATTTGGAGATTGCTCAAATCGAGACGGGTAAGATTGTTGTCGGAACAGTTAACGGTCGTCAGATTGTCCGAACCCGAAAAGTCGAGCGACGAAAGATTGTTGTCCGAGCAGTCGACAGTGGAGAGCGATTCACAGTTGGTCATCTTCAAGACCGACATGTTGTTGCCACTGCACGAAAAATAATAGAGGTTGGACTGCCCCGAAACATAAAATTGCGCAATGTCGTTGTTGTCCATGTTCAACGTTTCAAGAGCAGGGACATCGATAAGATGCAACTCTGTGATACGATTGTATCCGCAATAGAGATTTTTGAGCCGCGAACAACTGTCGACCGAGAGCCATTCGAGATGGCACCCCTGCACATTGAGAGAGGTCAACGAGTCGACATGAGCCACCGAGAGTTCGACAAAAAGATTGTCGGCACAATTGAGCGACACGATGCCCATTGATGAGGAAAGGTCTATGTCGGTAAGACGGTTTTTGAAACAGTTCAACGTGCGCAACGCCGTACATCCGGTAAGGTCGAGCGACGACAGTTTGTTCTTGCCCACCTCTATCGATACCAGCGCGCTGCATTTTGCGGCCGAAAACGAGGTGAGCTGATTAGTGGTTACATCGACCCGTTGCAGCTGAGAGAAGTTATCGACCGACAATGCTCCGGCCAGTCCTCTTCCCCGCCAGTCGATAACGGTAACATGACCGTTTTCCCACGTTACCCCCTCCCAGGTCGAAGGGTCGTTGATATTGGTGCGTTTGAACAAAGCATAGTTGGGCTTCTCCTTAGAGGAAGTCTGGTTGAGAAACTCCTGCAAACTCTTCACCTCTTTTTTGTTGTAGTTCTGTGCCGTAAGCACTGCACAACAGCCCAAGAAAGACAAGGCGATAATAAAAATACGTTTCATTTCTTTTCTTATTTAGTGATTGTTCTACCCAAACAAGAAAAGACGATGAAAAGTTTAATTTATACTAATGCTTTATGGGTGTGCAGGGCAGCCGTAGAAGGCATAAGTTCCGATGCGAGAGAGGGTTCCCTGTATTGTTAAATCTTTCAGTCTTGCACAGCCGTAAAACAACCGGTTGCCTACGGCTGTCACCGTCGGGCCAAGAGTTACGTCAGACAATGTCTCCATCCGATAGAACGGCGAGTAGCCGTAGTAGATGGTATCGGGATAGCGCAACTCGCGACCGAGATAGAGCGTCGTCAGGGGATTGTCATAAAAGAGAGAGCGTCCTACACCAGAGGGGGTGTATAGATTATACCCCACTTCAAGCGGTCGGGTACCGTCTTGAAACACCAGATGCGACAGTGCTGTACACCCTTGAAAGACCCGGTTGCCGAGAGACTCGACGTTCGCCCCCACCACAACGGTTTCAAGCCGGGTACAGTTGCGGAACAAATCGTCGGGAACATTTCGCACAAGGGGTCCCACATCGACACGGACCAAGGTAGGCAGAGCTGCAAACGGAGCCCAGCCACACGCCGCGCCCGATATGTATTGCAGGCTACGCCCCAGATAAAGCGTCTCGACGGGAGTATCGGAAAAAAGATTTTTCCCTCCGGCCTCCGAGAAGAGATTGTAACCAAGCGACAAAGGTTCGGCTCCATCTTGAAACTCAACCCGCTTCAATGCCGTACAGCCCGACAGGGCCGCATTCCCCACCTCCGACACGTTGCCGGGAACGGAAAGTTCGCCGAGGGCACTGCAACCGTAAAACAGGTTGGGCGGCAGGAGGAAGACATAGTCGCCCAACGTAACCGACGATAGGCGAGTCTGTTGATAGAAGGGCGAAAAGCCATAAAAACTGCTCATGTTGTATGACAAGGTGCGCCCCAGGTAGAGGGTCTGCAAGCGGCAATCGGAAAAAAGCGACTCGCCTATACCGTCGGAAGAGAATTTGTTATATCCCACATACAAGGGCAACTCTCCGTCGCGGAACACCACATCGGTGAGGGCCGCACACTCACGGAATACATAATTGCCGATGAACTCGACCGAACCGCCTATCGTAACGCGCGCCAGTGAATGACAACCGAAGAAAAGTCGGTCGCCCAGCGAGACAACCGTCTCGCCCACCACAACCGTATGCAGCGCCGTGCGGTCGTAGAAGGGGGCATAACCGTCGAAATAGCTGGTCGAATAGTCGAGCGTGCGTCCCAGATACAAAGTCTCGACGGGACAATCGTAGAATAGCGCCTCGCCTTTACTCGATGTCGTGTGCCGGTTTACTCCCAGAGACAAAGGTGCCTCGGCATCCTTGAAATAGAGTTCGCGCAGTGAGGTACAGCCCGAGAAGGCATAATCGCCGATGTGTTCGACCCGGCTTCCCACCGTAAACGACACGATATTGCTGCACCCCTGAAAGGCCGAAGCGGGAATCGCCTTTGCCGCCTCGCCCACCGTAACCATGCTCAGGCTCGCCTTCTGAAAAAACGGATTGTAGAGATGCCCCACACTCTCGGGATATTTCAAGTCGCGCCCCAGATAGAGTATTTCGAGCGGAGCATCGGAGAAAAGATTCTTTCCCGTACCGTTCGTCCCGATGGCAAGGGGCGCATCGCCCTCCTTTATCACCAGCTCGCGCAGCGACTTGCAACCATAGAAGGCATAGTTGCCAATGGCCGAAACGCGGCCGCCGAGCGTTATCGAGGTCAAATCTTCACAACCGTAGAAAGCCCGGTTTTCCAACTGCCGCACCCCATCACCGACGATGACCAGCGAGAGATGCCGTTTCTTATAAAATGGCGAATAGCCGTAGAAAAATCCGCCTTCGTACTGCAACTCCCTACCGAGATAGAGGGTTTCGAGCGGACAATCGTGAAAGATGGCTTCTCCGGCCGAAATGCCTTGATAACGGTTGCAGCCTACCCGGAGGGGCTTGTCGCCGTCTTCAAGAACCAGATATTTCAGAGCGGTGCAGCCGAAAAAGGCCGAATCGCCGATTTCGACCACCGAGGCTGGTACCGTGAGCGAAGTGAGCGACGCACAACCCGAGAAAGCCCGACAGGCAATCGCCGATACCTTATAATTGTTGCCTCTGTAAGAAACCGAGGCCGGCACCACCATTTCGCCCCGGTATTCATCGGACGACGGCGGCACAGCCACCTCCACAGCCGGCGTGCGGACTCCGTTTTTCAGCGTATAATATATTCCGTTGCTTTTAAAATCATAAGCCCGGACATTCCATATCGAAAGGAGGAAAACAAGAAAGAGGCAAAAAATATTTCTAATCATAACCTATTGACCTGAATCGTTAGCAAAGATACGAAAAGCCACAGCAGAGACAAAGGGAAACAGCTATTTTTGAGAGACGTTTTCCCGACGGCCCACCGAAAGCGAACCTCCCGCAGGGTATCAAAACGACACAACAGCATACATTCCACAGGGTTTTCTCTTGCTCTCTGAAACGGATTGGTGAAGAAACAGATCCCGCTTGCAGATAAAAAAAGTATCGGCCGTCATAATGACGGCCGATACTGGCGGAGTGAGGGGGATTCGAACCCCCGAACCGGTTTTGCCGATTACACGCTTTCCAGGCGTGCCTCTTCAACCACTCGAGCATCACTCCAAAGTGGTTTTTCAAAATCGAGTGCAAATATAGTAAAATTCTTTTTATTTCCGCCTTGTTTGCCGATTTTTTATTGGGAATATCCGTCAAAAAAGAATCGACGACCGTCGTGCCGATGTTTTCGTCCCACTGCCGCACGGGTTGGCATCAGAGGTCGAGCAATCCCTCGGGCACATGCATCACCAGCTTCTTTGCCTCTTCATCGACCGAGACAACCCAATCGTCAATGGCCGGAACAAGCAACTCGCCTCCACCCTCGCGCTCCACGACAAAGAGCACATTAACGGTCGACATATCGACATCAACGATATGTCCCAACAGACCTTTCTCGGTATCGTATATCACAAAATGGAGGAAGAAATCGCCCGGAACCGACCTCTCGCCATCGGCATCGTTTTCGATATAGGCCTTGGGATAGTATATGTCGCGGTTGACAAACTCCCGTGCGGCGTCTTCGGTGTCGACATCTTCGAGCTTTATCAGTGCGGCTGTATCGCTACGGAAACGATACTCTTCGATAAAGAAGGGTACAAAAATCCCGTCGATTTCACACACGATGTAGGGCGATGAGCATCGGTCGAAGATGTCGTCGGTGAATGTAAATGCCAACTCACCCTGCACACCGTGGGGCTTGTTAAAGGTTCCTATCTTTATAAGTTCGTCGCGGCTTATCATCTTCTTCTCAGGACTGACGGGTAATGGAGGCTCCTATGGCGTTCAACCGCTGGTCGATATGCTGATATCCGCGGTCGATCTGGTCGATGTTGTGTATGGTGCTGATGCCTTCGGCCGACATGGCGGCAATGAGCAGGGCAATTCCGGCACGTATGTCGGGCGACACCATGGAGGCGGCACGCAGAGGATAGGCCTTGGCCTGACCTATAACGGCAGCCCGGTGGGGATCGCACAGAATAATCTGCGCTCCCATGTCGATGAGTTTGTCTACAAAGAAGAGGCGACTCTCAAACATCTTCTGGTGTATCAGCACGCTGCCCTTGGCCTGTGTGGCTACCACGAGAAAGACACTGAGCAGGTCGGGGGTAAGTCCGGGCCAAGGCGCATCGGCAAAGGTCATGATGGAACCGTCGATGAAGGTTTCGATTTCGTAACTATCTTGCTGGGGTATATACAAGTCGTCGCCCTCCTGCTCCACACGGATGCCAAGCCGACGGAAACTGTCGGGTATAATGCCGAGGTCTTTGACCGAAACGTTTTTGAGGCGTATGTCGGAACCGGTCATGGCAGCCATACCGATGAAAGAGCCTATCTCTATCATATCGGGCAAGATGGTGTGGCGACAGCCTCCGAGCGAGTCGACACCCTCTATTTCGAGAAGATTGGAACCGATACCGGAGATATGTGCCCCCATGGCATTGAGCATCTTGGAGAGCTGTTGCAGGTAGGGCTCGCAGGCGGCGTTGTAAATGGTGGTCTTTCCCTTGGCCAGGACAGCGGCCATGAGAATGTTGGCCGTTCCGGTTACCGATGCCTCGTCGAGCAACATATAGGTACCGGTCAGTTGCCGGGCCGATATTTCATAAATCTGTTTCTGGGGGACGTAGGAGAACTCTGCTCCCAGTTTTTGTATGCCGAGGAAGTGGGTGTCGAGCCTGCGACGGCCTATCTTGTCGCCACCGGGCTTGGCTATCACGGCTTTTCCGAAACGGGCTACCAGCGGACCGACAATCATTACCGACCCGCGCAACGAAGCACTCTGTTTCAGGAACTGCGGAGTTTGAAGATAATCTAGGTCGATGTGCTCGGCCTTGAAACGGTATGCCCCCTCTCCTATCTTTGTCGTCTCCACGCCCAAATCGCGCAACAACTGTATGAGGTTATTGACATCGAGAATGTCGGGCAGGTTATAAACTTCTACGGGCTCAGGGGTGAGCAACGTAGCACACAATATCTGCAAAGCCTCGTTCTTAGCGCCTTGCGGTATCAACTCGCCGTGCATACGACGGCCGCCTTCTATAACGAATGATGCCATGAGAATGAATTTTCGGTTAATATACGAAAAAAGCGGTTATCGTCCCGCTTTTCTTCCGTTATTTTTATTTTTTCGTGGCATATTTTCTTTCGGCACCTCTTTGAGGCGGAGCTGTTCGAGAGTGAGCGGGGTCTCGTTGCGTGTATATTCGAGAATATCTTTCAATATCTTTTCGTCGTCGACAGCCTCTTTGTTCCAAGCCGTAAGCGATTTCTTCATGTGGTTGGCTAGGTAGACAATCAGCTGCTCTTTTTCTTCGCCTTCGGGCATCTCCTGCCACTTCTGCAACATCAGTTCGAGAAGCTTTCCGTAATGGCGGTAACGCATGTGCGAATTGGCATAAGGCACATTCTCGGGCTTGTCGTGCAGATTTTCCTTGCGTATGACCTCGGTAGGATAGTCGATGTCAAGTTTGAAATCAGACATGATGGCCAGATGGTCCCACAATTTATGTTTGAAGTCGTCGATGTCGCGCAGATGAGGAAAAAGATTTCCCATAATATTTACTATGGCATTGGCACAGCGGGTACGTTCGTCGCGATCTTCGAGACTCATGCAGTACTCTATCATGCGATGTACGTTGCGACCATATTCGGGAAGGACCAGTTTCTTCTTCTGGGTATTGTAGGCGAGCAAATCTTCTTGTTCCATAGGGAGATTTTATTCGTTGGAAAGGACTTTATTTTTGGGTTTGGTGGCGACGAACTCTTTGAGATAGAAGGGTTCGAAGTAGGCCACGTTTTCAAACTGCGAACGGCGGAACGCCATCTCCGACAGGGCCAGCATGTCGGCAGCCAACGGGTAAATGTCGGCTATGAAATGGGCTTGGGGCGAGGTTATCACCTCACGGCATTTCTCGGCGCCGTTACCGAAAAACAGGACGGGACGCTCGGACAGAATGTCGGCATAGGAACCGGCATCAATAATCTCGGCCGAAATCGGCTTGACGGGGTTCAGGGCCCGGTCGTACACCGCCGAGTAGACCTCCATGCGACGGGCATCAATCATGGGACACAGCAAAGCGTTCTCGTCGATATTTTTCTTGAACATGACGGCACACGCCATCACGGCCAGCGTATCGACAGCAATAAGAGGCACATCGAGCCCGAAACAGAGGCCTTTGGCTTCGGAAACGCCTATGCGCAACCCGGTATAAGAACCGGGACCGCGGCTCACGGCCACAGCGTCAAGGGCTAAATGCCGGCTCTTTGCTGCCGACAAGGCCTCCTGCACATACCCGCCCAACGACGAGGCATGCGACATGCTTTTATAATTTTCCCGATTAAAGATCACCTCTCCGTCGCAGGTCAGAGCAACAGAACAGACATCGGTCGATGTTTCTATGTTAAGTATTACTGGCATAATTCTTTTTTCGCTTTTCTCCACAAAAGTAGCCAATTTTTCCGATATGCGAAACGGCATCTTATAAAACGTTCCGAAATGCTCCGAAGTTTTCGCCCTGCTCCCACTTCAAGAGGAATCTTTTGGCATCGAGCCCACCGGCATACCCGGTAAGTGAATGGTCGGAGCCAACAATACGATGACAGGGAACGATGATGGATAGAGCATTGGCCCCGTTGGCATTGGCCACAGCGCGCACAGCCGAGGGAGCGCCGATTGCGACGGCAAGTTCTCTATAAGAGGCTGTCTGCCCATAGGGTATGTCGAGCAGAGCCCGCCACACTGATTTCTGGAAATCGGTACCTATAAATTGCAGCGGAAGGTCAAACCGGGTGCGTCGCCGGGTAAAATAGTCGTCGAGCTGGCGGGCAGCCTCATCGGTTATCTCGGTGGTACCCGTCCGACTCTCCACGCCATAGAAAGCACGAAGTCGGGCCATAACCCGGCCGGGGTGGCGCTCCTGCTCCCAGTTGCACAGGCACAGCTTGCCGCGACAGGCACCCAGTAACAAACTACCGCAGGGAGCCTGATAGGGCTGTATCCATATCTCGTCTCTTATCGCCATCTTTACCTGAGATATTTTAAATATCCTTGTTTTCTCCAACAGTTGCCGACCGGCGCCGTATCTCTCCTACGACCTGCATCACACCGGCGGGAGCCCTGCCGGCTCGCAACTCATCGCGCATATAATCCATATAAGGAGCTACGTGGTCGAAATAGCGGTAATAACCCGAACAGAGATAGTTCAGCCCGCTCTCGCCCGAAGGTGAAGAGAGGAACCGGTTTTTAGGGCACTCTCCATGACAGGCAAAAAGATATTTGCAGGCCCGGCAAGACGACGGCAGAGTCGCGACCTTACTACGTCCGAACTGCTGCTGACGTTCGCCATAAAGCATTTCTACCAAGGTATTGGTTCGGATGTTTCCCAATTTATACGCCGGGAAAACGAAATGGTCGCAGGCATAAACATCGCCGTTCCACTCCATGACAGCGGCATGACCACACGAGGGCGACAAGGTGCATACACCGGGCATCTCACCCACCCAGTTGGCCAACGTAGCATCGAAAATCTGCACATAGCGGGAGCCGACATCGGTGGCTACCCACTCGTCGAAAACAGCACACAGGAAATCGCCCCACTGGCGAGGGGTTACCGAGAACGGGGCCAAATCATCCGGTGTCCCCTCTCCCACATGTGCCAGCCAGCGGCCATCGGGCGAATGTTTAAAACGTTCGACAACGGGAGTGAATTGAATATAACGGCAATCTATCTGTCTGAAAAAATCGTAAAACTCCCGGGGATAATCGGCGTTATAGCGATTGACTACCGCCATGGCATTCCATTCCACATCATACCTGTTGAGGTAGTCGATACCGCGCATTACCCGTTCGTAGGTGGGGCTGTTCTTCTTATCGCGCCGATATGCATCGTGAAATATCCGGGGGCCGTCGATAGAGAGACCTACCAGCCAACCATTCTCTTTAAAAAAACGGCACCACTCCTCATTCAACAGTGTGCCGTTTGTCTGAATACAATTATCAATCCATCGGCCACGGGCATACTTTCGCTGCAAATCCACCGCCTTGCGATAGAACGAGAGCGGTCGCAGCAGAGGTTCGCCGCCATGCCAGGTAAAGAGAATCTCCCGCATGGTCTGTGAACCGATATACTCGCTGACAAAATGTTCGAGCAATTCGTCGGAGAGTTGCTGCCCGGCCTCGTCGCCATAGAGAAATGTCTTTTCGTTATAATAGCAGTATGTACACGCCAGGTTACATCGTGCCCCTGTCGGTTTGAGCATGACATAGAGCGGTCGGGCAAAAGGAGTACATGTAGCCATCTTTGCACTATTTGTTCGGCTGTTCGCCCGGCAAGGGCCAGTAAGGCGACGGGGTACGTGCCTGCTGCATCTGACGCTCAAACTCGGCGACTATCTCGGGGTATTTCCCGGCCAAATCGGTCGACTCGGTTATATCTTCTTTCAAGTTATAGAGTTCGAGCGGAGCATTCTTTTTCACACTTACCACCTTCCAGTCGCCACGGCGGGCGGCCCGTTGCTTGCCGGGGAACTCCCAGTACAACAGCCGGTCATCGGTATCCAGCGTATCGCCTTGCATCAACGGCCACAAGTCGATGCCATCACGCCGTGCAGGCAGATATTCCGTGGCACCGGCCACAGCGGCCAGTGTAGGCATCACGTCGGGGAAATAGATGATGTTGTCGAGCTGCCTTACCGGCACATGACCCGGCCAGTTGACAATAAAGGGCACACGGATACCGCCCTCATAAAGCATACCTTTCATACCGCGCAACACCCCGTTACATTCCAGTGTCTGTATGGGAGCCTGCTTGGCGGCGCCGTTGTCAGAGGCAAATACAATAAGGGTATTTTCGCGCAAACCCAGAGAATCGAGCTCGTCAAGCAGACGGCCGATGGCCTTATCCATGTGGGTAACCAGAGAGGCATACCGCTTGGTATTCATCTCCCACGTTTCGTCGTCGTACC
This sequence comes from uncultured Bacteroidales bacterium, assembly GCA_944325415.1. Lineage (GTDB taxonomy): Bacteria > Bacteroidota > Bacteroidia > Bacteroidales > UBA11471 > Caccoplasma. The sequence continues at coordinate 67,703 of CALUZW010000002.1, forward strand.
AATGGGTATCGTCGATGTTATAGGGTTCGTGCGGCGCATCATAGGCCAGATAAAGGAAAAACGGATTCTCGCGGTTGCGACGAATGAAGCGGATGGCATCGTCGGTCGAAATATCGGTATTGTGCTTGACATGACGGCCATCGGCATTCTCTTCGATATTTCCCAACCGATAATTGTCGAAACGCCAATATGGGTAATAATAGGGATCGTTGGAATATGGGGTACTGATGAGCCAGCCGTAAAACTCATCGAATCCGCGATTTAAAGGTGTTGCTTCGGGATTGAAACCATCGAGATGCCATTTGTTGACAAGACAAGTGCGGTACCCGCCGGCTCCCAAAACCGTAGCAATAGTGGTATCGCTGGGCAACAGGTGCATACGACGAATGGTTTGTTCGCCCTTCTTTCCTTCAATGCCACCGGCTTGGGCAAAATTGTCGCGAATGGTGGTATGGCCCGTATTACGTCCGGTCATCAGAGCGCAGCGTGAAGGCGAACTTACCGCCGACCCTGCATAGCACTGTGTAAACCGGGTTCCGGTCGCTGCCAGACGATCTATGTTGGGGGTCTCAATATTTGAGTTGCCATAACAACTCAAATCGCCGTACCCCATATCATCGGCCAAAATAAAAATGATATTGGGTTTTGCGTTCTTATCTTCATTGCCCGCCGAAGGCTGAGCCTCGGCCTCACCGTGCGGCACGGCTATGAGTCCGGCGGCACATATACTTTTCCATATCTTATCGCTGCGCATAATCACGATTTTCGGTAAAGGTATGGCATTTTCTTTTTGAAAAAATATTTTCACATTGAATTTAACAATATTTGAACGGGGAAACAAACATTCTTCTGTCCCCCAAAATTTTTTACAAGATGAGACCGTTTTTTAGCTGTTTTTTCTGATTCTTTTTTGTAATATTGCATCGTCTAAATATATACCTGAACCATGCTCACGCTTGACAAAATTTACCACGCCTCTTTTGTACTGAAAGAGGTGTTACGGCGTACCGACCTGATTGCAGCTCCGCAAATCGTTCCCGGAACACACATATATTTAAAACCTGAAAACCTGCAACTTACCGGCTCATTCAAGGTAAGAGGTGCCTATTACAAGATTTCGCAACTCTCCGACGAAGAGAAAGCCAAAGGCGTCATTGCCTGCTCGGCCGGCAACCATGCGCAGGGTGTTGCCCTTGGTGCCACCAAGAACGGTATCAAATCGCTGATATGCCTTCCCGCAGGCGCTCCCATCTCCAAAGTCGAAGCCACCAAGAAATATGGTGCCGAGGTATGTCTCGTCGACGGAGTCTACGACGACGCCTATCAAAAGGCATTGCAACTGAAAGAGGAAAAGGGCTACACGTTTGTACACCCGTTTGACGATGAAAATGTCATTGCCGGACAAGGCACCATCGGTATCGAACTGCTCGACCAGCTACCCGATGTCGAGGCCGTCATTGTCCCCGTGGGTGGAGGCGGACTCATCTCGGGAGTGGCCTACGCCATCAAAAGCCTGCGTCCGAATGTCAAGATATACGGTGTGCAGGCCAGCGGCGCACCGAGCATGGCCGTCTCGCTCAGCCACAAACACATCGAACGGTTACCCAACGTAAAGACCATCGCCGACGGTATCGCCGTGAAAGAACCCGGCACCCACACTTTCGACATTTGCAGCCACTATGTCGACGACATCGTAACAGTTTCGGACGACGAAATTTCTACCGCCATACTCTCGCTCATTGAGCAGCAGAAACTGGTAGCCGAAGGGGCAGGTGCCGTATCGGTAGCTGCCGCCATGTTCGGCAAGTTGCCCATCGAAGGGAAAAAGACCGTCTGTCTGGTATCGGGCGGCAACATCGACGTAACCATTTTATCGCGCGTCATCAACCGGGGGCTGCTGAAATCGGGACGCTCCTATGTTCTTACCGTCGAACTGATGGACCGCCCCGGCCAACTGGTCGGCGTCACCAGCATCATCGCCCGCATGGGAGCCAACGTCATATCGGTACACCACGACCGGGCCGGAAAAGCCACCGACATCAACGCCTGCTATTTGCAAGTTGTCATCGAGACCCGTAATCAAGAGCATATCGAGAAAATAAAAGAAGAACTCAACCGGTCGGGCTACCACGTTATCGACTGAAATGAATACGGAATAAACCTTTCTCCTAATCAAGAATGGTTTGTAACCCGACACTCTTTCTGTAAATCCACACCGGTTCCTGTCATAAGGGGCTGCGGAGAATAAGACATTCTCCGCAGCCCCTTTCCTCAAAAGAAATTCAGAAGATATAGGCGGAGTTTTCTTTTAGCCGCTTGTATATCCGCAGGATAAAAATTAATTTTGCAAAAATAATCACACAGCTATGATATATTCCATGACCGGTTTCGGCAAAGCTATTGTCGAACTTCCCCAACGAAAAATCACCGTCGAGATTAAATCGCTCAACAGCAAGCAACTCGACCTGTCGATGCGTGTACCTCAAATATACAAAGCCTTGGAGATGGACATCCGCAGCGAAATAGCACAACGCCTCGAACGCGGAAAGCTCGATTTCTCGATACAAATCGAAAACAAAGCCTCGGGCGATAGCTCTGCTCAAATCAACACCGACATCATCAAAAAATATTACGAACAACTGAAAGCGGCAACCACCGCTTTGCAGATACCCGAACCGACCGACTGGCTGCCCACCCTGCTGAGACTTCCCGACACCCTGAAAAGCGAAACCGCCGAAGCCTCTGACGATGAAAACGAAGCTGTAAAACGGGCCGTGAACGAGGCTATCGACCACCTCATCGAATTCAGAGCCCAGGAAGGTCTCATGCTCCAAAAACTCTTCACCGAAAAAATCGGCAACATCGCCCGTCTCCTTACCGAAGTCGAGCCCTACGAAAAAGAGCGAACCGAAAAAATCAAAGCCCGCATCGTCGACGCACTCAATAAAATCGAGAACTTCGATTACGACAAGAACCGCATGGAGCAGGAGATGATATTCTATATCGAAAAACTCGACATCAACGAAGAGAAAAACCGCCTCGACAACCATTTGAAATACTTCATCGAGACCATGGACGGTCACTACGGCCAAGGCAAGAAACTGGGATTCATCAGCCAGGAAATAGGTCGTGAAGTCAACACCATGGGCTCAAAGGCCAACCACGCCGAGCTGCAAAAAATCGTGGTACGCATGAAAGACGAGCTGGAACAAATCAAGGAACAAATCCTCAACGTAATGTAAGAGCCATGCCAACGGGAAAACTCATCATCTTTTCAGCCCCGTCGGGCTCGGGAAAATCGACCATCATCCGCTTCCTTCTCGAACAAAATCTCAATCTGGCCTTCTCCATCTCGGCCACATCAAGAGCACCACGCGGTGAGGAGAAAGACGGAGTTGAATATTACTTTCTCACCCCCGAAGAGTTCCGCCGCCGTATCGCCGCGGGAGACTTTCTGGAATACGAGGAGGTCTACACCGACAAGTTCTACGGCACGCTCAAAAGCGAAGTCGAACGGTTGACGAGCGCGGGGAAAAATGTAATTTTCGACGTCGATGTCGTGGGTGGAGTCAACATCAAACGCTTCTACGGCGAACGGGCGCTGTCGGTATTCATTCAGCCACCCAGCCTCGAAGAGTTGCGCCGCCGCCTTGTAGGACGGGCCACCGATGCCCCCGAGGTGATTGAAAGCCGACTGGCCAAAGCCGAATATGAAATGAGTTTTGCTCCGAAATTCGACCGCATCATCGTCAACGACGACCTCAACACCGCCGAGAACGAGGCATTGAAAACGATACAAGAGTTTCTGCAAAAATAGGAAAGGGTCAAGACATGGGCACCAAAGCGGGTATCTTCTCGGGATCGTTCAACCCCATACACAACGGCCATATGGCCATTGCGCGCGCACTCATCGAGCAGGAAACGCTCGACGAGATATGGTTTATAGCCTCCCCCCAAAACCCGCTTAAATCGCAGGCCGACCTGCTCGACGACGCTACACGCGCCCGCCTGGTGCAACTGGCCATCGAAGGCGAGAAAGGCCTTCGATACTGCGACATCGAGATGCATCTGCCCCGCCCCTCCTACACCATCACAACGTTGCAGGAACTTGCACATCGCTATCCCGACACCGATTTCAGCCTGCTCATCGGCTCGGACAACTGGGCCATCTTCGACCGCTGGAAATCGGCCGAAGAGATTATCCGGCAATTCAGGCTGTACATCTATCCCCGTCCCGGATTTCCGGTCGACGAACCCACTCTTCCGCCGCATGTACATCTCACACAGGCACCGATGATGGAAATCTCGTCGACCGACATACGGCACCGCATCGCAACGGGACAACCGTTTGACCGTCTGGTTCCCCGCCGCGTACACGACTACATAATCGAAAATCATCTTTATCAATAACACGAACATGGATAAATACATATACGCCAAAAACAGCGTCGAATTTGTTACCGTAGGTGTCGAATTCTGCGCCTTTCTCGAACGGATAGAGAGCCTTACCCAAGAAGAGTTTGCCTCTACCGCCATCAAACTGCTGCCGCTGCTTTACCTCAAAGCCACCCTTCTGCCCATCGACGAAGAGAACGAAGATTTTCTCGAATCGCCCGAACACTTCGTCTCGGAAGATGAATACGAATACCTGCGGGGCGACATCGAACGGCTGCTCGGAGAGAACGACGCCTACCTCGTGGTGCAAAGCGACGACATGAAATACAGCGACCTGCCACTGGGTGCCAGCATTGCCGAAGACATGGCCGACATCTATCAGGCCGTGAAAGACTGCATCGCCGCCTACCGCACCGAGAACGAAGATACCATGCGGGTGGCACTGACCGAATGCCGCGAGGAGTTTTCGAGCTACTGGGGTTCCAAACTCCTGAATGCACTCGCCGCCCTGCACCGCATCTACTACAACACCTCCGACATTCTCGACGATGGCTACGAATGTGAATGTGGCCATCACCACCCTCACACCCACGGCGACGAAGAGGGAAACTTTTATCAGAAAAGACAATCGGCCTGGCTCGACGACGAAGAAGATGCCGACCGCTGGTTATAATTCCGACCGCTCCCGTATGACATCACAAATCAACGCAGAAAGCATCGCCTCGATGGAGGTCATCAAGTTTCCGGGCAAAATCATCACAGTCAACACCGAAAACGAAGCCTTCGCCGCTGTCGAGCATCTCCAGAAAGAGAAAGTCGTAGGCATCGACACCGAGACCAAACCCTCATTCAAGAAAGGGGTGATTCATCAGGTAGCCCTGGTGCAGATATCGACATGGGATACCTGCTACCTGTTCCGCCTCTGCCGGCTGAAAAGTACATACGCCGTACAGCAGATTCTCGAATCGACCGATATTCTGAAAATAGGGCTTTCGCTGAAAGATGACTTTACAGGCTTGCGACGTCTCTCGCCTATGACACCTCATCACTATATCGAGTTGCAACAGTACGCCGCCGCATTCGGCATCGAAGAGATGAGTCTGCAAAAAATCTATGCCCTCCTCTTTGAGAAGAAGATTGCCAAAACCCAGCAACTCTCAAACTGGGAAGCTACCGAACTGACCCCTGCCCAGCAACTCTATGCCGCCACCGATGCCTGGGCCTGCCTGCACATATACAAGGCCCTTCGTGGCGAACCGCTTCCGGAGGCGTTCAGAGCTACCCGCCAACTCGACAAACAAGTAAACAGCGAAAAACGTTTTATTCAAAAATGACACGTCATGAAGAAACTGAAAAAATACAACCTCATATCGGTGCTGCTGCTTGTCTATACACTGGTATTGGCCGTGTTTGGCTGGCACCGGTTTGAGGGAGAACCGGCCGAATTTTTCGGTATTCTGGCCGCCAACATCGTGGTCATCGTTTTGTTGCGTTATGTCTTGAAACGGCGGGAAAAGTTCCGCGAAGAGATGCGTAAACGCGACAATGAACTGGACCGAAAGGCAGCGGAGAGAGATACAAAACACAACGATACGGCGGCCAACTGACCGGCGTATGGCTATCAAAGGCAACGGGCCGACTCCTCGATGAGAGCCGGCCCGTTATGTAATCGTCAGGATTCTTTCAACGGGAACGCAACGTAATACATGTAACCTCAGGCTCCATGCCTATGCGCATGGGCACACCGACATATCCGATACCCCGGTTGACATACAAAGCCTGCCGGCCTTCACGGTAAAGACCGTCCCACTCATCATAAAGACGCGACGAAGGCGACCAGTGCAGTCCTCCCCAGGAGATACCGCATTGTGCGGCATGGGTATGCCCTGACAGGGTTAGCGCGATGAACGGGTGATCGAGCACCTCCTGACGCCAATGCGAGGCATCGTGCGAGAGCAGCACGGTAAACTGTGTCGTATCGGCCCCGGCCAACGCACTCGACAGATCGCCATACTGGCGGAAAGGTGGTTTGCCCACATTCTCGACACCCACCAGCAACAACGAGGTGTCTCCTACCGCCACCATGCGCGACTCGTTGAGCAGCAGGTCAAACCCGCAACGGCGTATTCCCTCTTTGGTACGCTCCAAGTTCCCGGCTTTCGCCTGCTGATTTTCCCACCGGAAATAGTCGCCGTAATCGTGATTCCCCAATATGGCGTACTTCCCGCAGCGGGGAGTCTCTATCGAGGAGAATATATCAACTACCTCGGGGGTAATCTCATCGGAAAAGTTATTGACAAAATCACCGGTAAAGACAATCATGTCGGCCTGACACTCCTGGGCAAGACGAGCAGCCCGCCGCATGGTCCGGGTATAATCGCCCCAGTTGCCGACGTGCATATCGGAGAGCTGTACGATTTTGAAGCCGTCGAGTTGCCGGGGCAGCCCGTCATATGCAATCTCCACCTGCTTGACATGTACCCTCGTGCGCCCGACAAGAGCCCCGTATAGCAACAAAATCGCCAAAACGACTGCGACCCCTGCACCGACCCGTGAAAGCCAAAGCGATATTTTCCGGCTGAAACCGTTCAGTATCCAACCAATGATATCGAACAGCGCATAGAAAAGTTTGGGCAGATATATCAACGCAAACAACCACAATATCCATGTTATGTGAGACATGAGTCTGTAATCGGGCACATCGTGCGAAAACAGACGCATGCCACAGAAAAACAGCACAAAAAACAGTGCCGGCAACCAATAGACATAGCGCAAATAGGTGTTTCCTATACGTTTACGTATCTTCCAATAGATCCATACATCGGGACCGACAATAACCAGTAACCCGATAATCATAGGCATAAGATAGAATTTCATACCGCAAACTTTAAGCGTGTTGTTCCAATGACAGACGAAATACCGGCTATACAACCATCGGTCATAGGAACCGGTTTTTCGTCCAATCGAAAAAGTTTATTTCTTCATGTTCGGCTCTTCGAGGCCATAATGCGAACGTGCATCTTCTTTTTTCAGCACCAGCGAAATCAATATGGCTATGAAACCGAAAAATGCGAAGATAAGCATGGGTATGGTGTAGTCGTAAGAGAGATTTCCCATACCGTCGTCCCGGGTCGAATAGTTCTCAATAACCCACCCGATGAGTACCGGCACCATGGAAAGGCCGATATTCTGTATATAGAAAATCGTGGCATAGGCCGAGCCCAGTTGTTTCATGGGAATAATCTTGGGCACGCTGGGCCACAAAGCCGAAGGCACCAGAGAGAAGGCAATCCCCAACACAATCATTATCACAATGGCAAACCACCATGTGTTCAGAATGGGCAGAGCAAAGAGCAGATGTACCACCATGAGCATGACCGAACCGATAATCATAAGAGTAGCGCCTTTACCTATACGGTCGTAGAGCGAACCAAAGAGCGGGGTGAGCAAGATGGTACCAAAAGGCAACATCGCCGGTATGAGACCCGCCATTTGGGGTTCGACATGATACTTGGCAATCATGAGTTTGGTAGCAAACTTCAAGAAGGGGAACACGCCGGCATAGAACATCAGACACAAAAGCGTGATGAGCCAGAATCCCTTGTTGGTAAATATCATCTTCAAGTCTTTGAGCTGGAAACGCTCCTCGGCCTCCTCCTGTACCGCCTCGACCGAACGGTCGAGTTTCTTGTCCATCACACAATAGACCAGATAGGCTACCAGCCCTACGCAGAGGCACAAAGCGCCGAAAAGCACCGGATAGGAGATGTCGCCCATCGCTCTTGCCATAGGCAGACTGCACGCCAGTGCCACCGCCGTACCGATACGGGCCATGGCTACCTGTAAGCCCATGGCCAGCGCCACCTCATGACCTGTAAACCACTTGATAATCACCTTTGAAACTGTAATTCCCGTAATCTCGGCACCCATACCGAAGATGGCAAATCCCAAGCTGGCCAACACAACCTGTATGTGGTAACCCATGAATGTGGCGTCGCCAAAATCGGTAGAGAGGGCATACCATTTGAGCAAGGCTCCTCCCAGCATGAGCGACGAACTCATCACGCCGGTAAAACGGATACCGCAACGGTCGAGTATAATACCGCCAAAGAAGAGCATCAGCAAGAACACATTGATGTAGCCATAGGCCCCCGAGAAAAATCCATACTCGGAACTGCTCCACCCCAGACCGCCTTCGGCAACGGGTGTGGTACACATCACTTCGAGCGATGCCATCACATCGGTAATAAAATAGCCGCACATCATCGTGAACGACACGATAAACATGGCTGTCCAGCGTGCCACGGGGCTGTCGTTGAGTTTTTTTCTGATTAATTCTGTCATTTCTATCTTGTTTTTGATTCTCTCAAACACAGAAAGAGAGAAGCTGTTTTGTGAAAGCCTCTCTCCTTGTTATTTCTCTTTTTTCTCCAACAGCACTACGTTCTCAACGTGTTGTGTGTGCGGGAACATATCTACGGGCTGTACCCGTGCCACCCGGTAGTCGACATCGAGCAGGGCGAGGTCGCGCGCCTGTGTCGCCGGATTGCAACTCACATATACAATGCGACGCGGCGAAGCAAAAAGAATGGTCTTCACCACATCGTCGTGCATACCGGCACGGGGCGGGTCGGTAATGATGACATCGGGACGTCCATGCTCCTCGATGAAGTCGGTCGTGAGTATGTCTTTCATGTCGCCGGCATAGAAGAGGGTATTGTCGAGACCATTGAATGCCGCATTGGCCTTGGCATCTTCGATAGCCTCGGGTACATACTCTATACCTATAACCTTGCGCACCTTGCGGGCTATGAAGTTGGCTATCGTACCGGTACCGGTGTAGAGGTCATAGACCAGCTCGTTGCCGGTGAGGGCGGCAAAATCGGCAGCTACCTTGTACAACTCATAGGCCTGGGCCGAGTTGGTCTGATAAAACGACTTGGGTCCTATCTTGAAACGCAGGCCGTCCATCTCTTCAAGAATGTAGTCGCGTCCGCGGAAGGTATGCACTTCACGGTCGGTAATCGTGTCGTTGGCCTTGGTGTTGATGATATAAAGAAGCGATGTTATCTGCGGGAACTCCCGGGCGATAAAACTCATCAGGGCTTCGATGCGGGGAGCATCGTCTTCGTAAAAGACCACAATGAGCATGATTTCGCCCGTCGAAGCCGTGCGCACAATGATATTGCGCATAAGACCGGTCTGCTCGCGCAAATCGAAGAACGGATAGTCATTATCAAGAGCAAACTGTTTGATGGCCAACCGTATGCGATTGGAGATATCGTCTTGCAGCCAACACTTCTTGATGTCAAGCACCTTATCGAACATACCGGGAATGTGGAATCCCAAGGCATTGCGTTCGGTATACTCCTCGGCCGAAGCCAACTGCTCGGTAGTGAGCCAAGACTTGTTGGAGAAGGTGAATTCGAGTTTGTTGCGATAGAACTCAGTGCGGGCCGACCCTTTGATGGGGTCGAACTCGGGCAAGGGTATTTTTCCGATGCGGGTCAGATTGTCAAATACCTGTTTCTGCTTGAATTGCAACTGACGGTCATAGGGAATGTGTTGAAACTTGCAGCCGCCACACACGCCGAAATGTTCGCAAAACGGTGTTACACGCATGGGCGAAGCCTTGTGCATACGCACGATGCGACCTTCGGCATATTTATGTTTCTTCCGGAATATCTGTATATCGACAATGTCGCCCGGCGCTCCGTAGGGAACAAAAACGACCAAGTCGTTTACCCGCGCCAGCGACTTTCCCTCGGCGGCAATATCGGTTATCTCCACCTGTTCCAGGACAGGAAGTTCTTTCTTTTTTCGAGCCAAAACTTACAGTTTTTGAATAAAAACAAATTCGCTCAAAGGTAGCGATTATTCTTTTAATTTCCCCACCTATTCGAGAAAAAAACAATATACAGGCAAAATGGGCAGGAATCTTTTGTATATCTCTGCCATTCCTTTTATTTTTGTAAAGACCAAGAAAAACATTTTTATCAGTCTATTTGTATTTTATAGAGACAAAAAAACCTTATAATAACCTTATTTTTATATGAAACAAGTTTATACTTTCGGTAACGGACAAGCAGAAGGCCGTGCCGACATGAAAAACCTTTTGGGTGGGAAAGGAGCCAATCTCGCCGAAATGAACCTTATCGGTGTACCTGTCCCTCCCGGATTTACCATCACGACCGAAATCTGCACCGCATACAACCAGAACGGAAAAGAAGCCGTCATAAAAATGTTGAAAGACGATGTGGAAAAAGCCATCGCACACGTCGAGAAACTCATGGGCACCAAATTCGGCGACGCCGAAAATCCCCTGCTCGTATCGGTGCGCTCGGGCGCACGGGTATCGATGCCCGGTATGATGGACACCGTTCTCAACCTGGGTATGAACGACGAAGCCGTCGAGGGTATTGCCAAGAAATCGGGTAATCCCCGCTTTGCGTGGGACTCGTACCGCCGCTTCGTACAGATGTACGGCGATGTGGTATTGGGCATGAAACCTCAAAACAAAGACGATATCGACCCCTTTGAAGAGGTAATGGAAGAGGTGAAAAACGCCAAGAACATCAAAAACGATACCGAACTCACGGTCGACGACCTCAAAGAACTGGTCGTACGCTTTAAGGAGGCCGTAAAAAAACGCACCGGAAAAGACTTCCCCGCCTCGCCGTGGGAACAACTGTGGGGTGCCATTTGCGCCGTATTCGACAGCTGGATGAACGAACGCGCCATACTCTACCGCCGCATGAACCAGATTCCAGAAGAGTGGGGTACTGCCGTAAACGTGCAGGCCATGGTATTCGGCAACATGGGCGACACCTCGGCTACCGGTGTGGCATTTACCCGCGATGCCGCCACAGGCGAAGACATTTTCAACGGTGAATACCTCATCAACGCACAGGGCGAAGATGTTGTGGCCGGTGTACGCACCCCGCAACAAATCACCCTCGAAGGTTCGCGCCGATGGGCCAAGCTGCAAGGTATCGACGAAGCTACCCGTGCTGCTCAATATCCGTCGCTCGAAGAGTCAATGCCCGAGTGCGCCAAAGACCTCATCGAGACCCAACAGAAACTCGAAGACTACTTCAAAGATATGCAAGACCTCGAATTTACCATTCAGGACGGAAAGTTGTGGCTCTTGCAGACCCGTAACGGCAAACGCACCGGTGCCGCCATGGTGAAAATCGCCATGGATATGCTGCGCGCCGGAATCATCGACGAAAAAACCGCACTGAAACGCATGGAGCCTCAGAAACTCGACGAGCTGCTCCACCCCGTATTCGACAAAGATGCCGTAAAACGGGCACGCGTCATGGCCAAAGGTCTCCCCGCCTCACCGGGCGCAGCCGCCGGTCAAATCGTGTTCTTTGCCGACGACGCCGAAGCCTGGGCCGAGAAGCGTAAAAAAGTGGTCATGGTACGCATCGAGACCTCGCCCGAAGACCTGCGAGGCATGAGCGTAGCCCAGGGTATTCTCACCGCCCGCGGCGGTATGACCTCGCACGCTGCCGTAGTGGCCCGCGGTATGGGTAAATGCTGTGTATCGGGTGCCGGAGAGATAAAAGTCGACTACAAGGCCCGCACCCTCGAAATGGCCGGAAAGACCTACAAGGAGGGCGACTGGATTTCGCTGAACGGTTCGACCGGAGAGGTATACGACGGACAGGTACCCACCGTAGAGGCCGACATGAGCGGAGACTTCGCCGCCATCATGAACCTGGCCGAGAAATATACCAAAGTCGATGTACGCACCAATGCCGACACCCCCAAAGATGCCACCGTGGCCCGCAAATTCGGAGCCAAAGGTATCGGTTTGTGCCGCACCGAACATATGTTCTTTGAAGGAAACCGCATCAAAGCCATGCGCGAGATGATTCTTTCAAAAGACGAAGACGGACGTCGCCATGCCCTCGACAAACTCCTGCCCATGCAACGCAGCGACTTCGAAGGCATCTTCGAAGCTATGGACGGCTTCGGGGTAACCATTCGACTGCTCGACCCCCCCTTGCACGAATTTGTTCCTCACCAACTGGCCACGCAGAAAGAGTTGGCCGAAGAGATGGGCCTCACCATCGAAGAGGTAAAACTGGCCTGCGACTCACTGGCCGAGTTCAACCCCATGCTGGGACATCGTGGCTGCCGTTTGGGCTGCACCTACCCCGAAATTACCGAGATGCAGGCCCGCGCCATCATCGAGGCCGCCCTCAATGTGAAATCTCACGGCATCAAGGTATTCCCCGAAATCATGGTTCCTCTCGTAGGCGTGGTCGAAGAGTTGAAACTCCAAGCCGAAGTGATACACCGCACTGCCGCACAGGTCTTTGCCGAACGCGGCGACAGCATAGCCTACAAAGTAGGTACAATGATTGAAGTACCCCGGGCTGCCGTAACGGCCGACCAGATTGCCGAGGTGGCCGACTTCTTCTCGTTCGGTACCAACGACCTCACGCAGATGACTTTCGGTTACTCTCGCGACGATGCCGGTAAATTCCTTAAAATCTACAAGGAAAAAGGTATTCTCAAAACCGACCCGTTCGAAGTGCTCGACCAGAAAGGTGTAGGCCAGCTCGTGCGTATGGGCGTCGAAAAAGGTCGCTCTACCAAGCCGGGCCTGAAAGTGGGTATCTGCGGCGAACACGGTGGCGAACCTTCATCGGTAAAATTCTGCGCTTCACTCGGCATGAACTATGTAAGTTGCAGTCCCTACCGTGTGCCCATCGCCCGCGTTGCTGCCGCTCAAGCTGCCGTGGAATAAAAGTTTCACAAACCGACCACTCGCAAAAAGCCTCCACTTTGAATCGTGGAGGCTTTTTTCTTTACTCTATCGTACCCTTTATGGTATGTTAATTATTGCAAATATTTGATATTAAATTTTTCATGCAATCAATATATATTTATCTTTGTTATATAAACTATAAAACTAAGGTATATGAAAAAAATCATTACAGGAGCAGCACTGTGTGCCGTGCTCGCATTGCCAGGTTGTGGTGTATATGGAAACATGACAAGCAACCAAAATCAAAACCAAACAAGTGTTGTATTGAGCGAAGCAAACTACAAATATGTAGGTAACGTCTCGGGAGAGGTATCGCAGATATACGTTCTTGGGTTTGGTGGACTTAGGCGCAGCGCTCTACGCAACAATGCCGTCGACCAAATGATGAAAGAAGCTAGCCAAAATAATCCAGAACTTATGACTGGCTCAAAAGCCGTTATAAATGTATCGGTACACGAAAGCGTAAAGATGATTACTCCTCTCTTTGTGAAACGTACAATCACAGCACATGGAACAGTAATTGAATTTATAAAATAATTTATCAATTAAGATTTGCACTTTCAGAAATAAATATAGCGCGAGGCCCGAAGAGTTATCTTCGGGCCTCGCGGTTAATTGAATATTCAGGGATAGTGCTTATACGCCGAGCGAAGCGGCAACAGCCTTGATTTTCTCTTCGGCGGCAGCCACTACTTTATCGTAGTCGGCACGCGATGGCAGTTCTCCGCTTACCTCGATATAGAACTTAATTTTGGGTTCTGTTCCCGAGGGACGTATCGATACCTTGGTACCGTCTTCGGTGAAATATTGCAGCACGTTCGATGTCGTAGGCATATCGAGGGTAAATTTCTCTCCGGCCACAAAATCGTGAGCTACCAGCGTGGCATAGTCTTTGGCCAGGACAACCTTCGAACCGGCTATCTCGGTTATGGGGTGTTCGCGGTAGTTCTTCATCATAGCCTCTATCTCTTCGGCTCCCGACTTGCCTTTGCGCACCACCGAAATGCCTTTTTCCTTGGAGAAGCCATACTCTACATAGATGTCTTGCAAGAGTTCATACATCGTCTTGTCGTTGTCTTTGGCCCAAGCGGCTATCTCGGCCATCATGGCGCAGGCCGACACGGCGTCTTTGTCGCGCACGAAGTCTTCTACGAGGAAGCCATAGCTCTCTTCTCCTCCACCGATATACTGACGTTTGCCTTCGAACTCACGCATGATGGCGGCAATCCACTTGAAACCGGTATAGACGTCGAAGCACTCGATGCCGTTGCGATCGGCAATCTTCTTCATCAACTCGGTGGTAACGATGGTCTTCACCATATAGGCACCCTCTTCGATGCGGCCGGTAGCCTTGTATTGTGAAATCAGATAGTGGGTGAAAAGAAGGGCATTCTGGTTTCCGTTTACGAGTATCCACTCACCCCTGTCGTTCTTGATGGCAATACCCATGCGGTCGGCATCGGGGTCGGAGGCCAGCACAATGTCGGCATCGACCTCCTTGGCCTTGCGTATGGCCAGGTCGAGAGCGGCCGGCTCTTCGGGATTGGGCGATTTCACAGTGGGAAAGTCGCCGCTGATGACGTCTTGCTCGGGAACGTGTATCACCTGGGTAAATCCGTAGGCAGCCAATGCCTGGGGTATAAGGGTTACACCGGTACCATGAATCGGCGTGTAGACGATTTTCAGGTCGTGCTGGCGGGCAATGGCGTCGGGATTGAGCGAGAGGGCCTTGATGCGGGCAATGTATTTCTCGTCGATTTCCTTGCCGATGATTTCGACCAGTGCGGGATTTCCCTTAAAATTGATATCGGATACCGAACGTACTTTGTTGACTTCGGATATAGTGTTCTTATCGTGGGGCGATACCATCTGCGCACCATCGTCCCAATAGGCCTTGTATCCGTTGTATTCCTTGGGGTTGTGCGAGGCTGTGAGTATGATACCGCTCTGGCAGCCCAACTCACGGATGGTGTAGGACATCTCGGGGGTAGGACGCAGCGATTCGAAGAGATAGACCTTGATGCCGTTGGCCGAGAAAATGTCGGCCGATATTTCGGCAAACTTACGGCTGTTGTTACGACAGTCATGGCCGATAACCACCTTGATTTGCGGCAGCGAGGCAAACTCTTTCTTCAAATAGTTGGCCAAGCCCTGCGTGGCAGCTCCTACGGTGTATATATTCATGCGGTTGGAGCCCACACCCATGATACCGCGCAGACCGCCGGTACCGAACTCCAAATCTTTATAGAATGCCTCTATAAGGTCGGTCTTGTCTTCATTGTCGAGCATACGCTGCACTTCGGCACGCGTTTCGGCATCGTAACCTTCACCCAGCCATTGTTGGGCTTTTGCGGTTACCTCTTTGAGTAATGCATCGTTTTCCATATTATGATTATTAAAATGAATGTCGTGGGTTATCTACACAACGTAAATTGTCTGGCCGGGGACGAAGGAGAGAAAGTGTCGCTCGGAATCTTCGCTCCATCGCCACCGATACTTTTCAAATATATGAAATTTTATTTGAATCTGCCAAAGTTTTTCCCGACTTTATCACCTAAAAAGCAACTTTGAGACGCTCGCCTGCATCTTCGACAATCGCCCGGTAATAGTCGTCGGAATAACCGGGGAACTCGGGATACTCGGGTATGCCATAAGCATTGTAGAGGAACTGTCCGTCTTTTTCGCGTTTGCGGTTACCATCGAGATACTTGACCATCAGATATTCGCCCAGCTCACGCCAACGTACGGTCGACGAATCGGCGGCCTGACGGCTGTATGCATCGAGTGTAGCCATTGCCTTTTCGGGCTGGTCGTAGATGATTTCCAGGACACTGGCTTCGAGTTTGGGCTGCTGTTCGTTGAAAGCCGCCTCAATCTGCCGCTGCAACGGACGGATGTCTTCTATCATCTGATTGTATCGGGCATAGGCCATGTTGGCCACCCAGTTGTAAATCCAGAAGGCCGAAGTCCATGACACTTTATAAAGCGAACCGTTACCTTCGCGGAAACAGAGGGGCACCTCGGTCAACGCACCGGTGTAAATGGGCACATAGACCGACGTATTGGCATCGTCGACACCAAACCACAGCACACCGCCCAATGCTGCCGGCAGCCATTCACGCTGCTGGGCAACGAGTGAGAAGCCGGTCTGCTGCGTGGCAATAGCCCGCTCGTTGATATATTCCTGACTATCGACCTCAAAGGTCATGGGGCGGAAACGATAGGGTACCTTGAACGGTCCGGCACCGGCATCGTGCGTCATATCGAAGGGGGTACCCTCGAAATGGTCGCGCATGGCATCTTTCATATCTTGTACCGACAGTTTGCGGTCGGGCTTGATATAGAGCGGCAGCGGTTGCGACGACTCTCCGTAGATATAGGGCAGATAGGCCGTCATCGTCGAGTCGTAGCGATTGTAGAAGCTCCACACCCGGGCCTCACAGGCTCTCAGCTCTTCAAAGCCTGCCGGGGCATAGGCCGACGAGAAACTGAAATCGCGATTGAGTCCGTCGAAATATTTCTGCTCGCGTGCAAAGGAGATGACGTCGGGCGAATAGAGACAATTCTCGGGATCGTCGAGCGGGAACTGGTGAATGCGTGAATGGTTGGCATGGGCGGCAATACAATCGTCGGGAATACGCACAGCCACCCACACGGCACCTCTCGACACGCCCCCCTTCCCTATCATTTCGAGTATCCACACCTCTTCGGGGTCGGCTATCGAAAAGCTCTCTCCGCTGCTGTAATAGCCATATTTGCTCACTAAATCGGTCATCACCGTAATGGCTTCGCGGGCAGTCGTGGCACGTTGCAGGGCGAGCTGCATGAGAGTACCGTAATCTATCATACCGGTTGTGTCGACCAATTCGGGGCGACCGCCAAAGGTCGACTCGGTAATCGACAGCTGGTGCTCGTTCATATATCCTACGACTTTGTAGGTATGCGGTACTTGGGGTATCTTACCCAACGGCTTGTTGGTATCGCAATCGCGAATCTCGACAAAACTACCCGCCGGATGGTCGGCAGCGGGTATCAGCCAAAGGGTACCATACAAGGTATGTGAATCGGCAGCATAGGTTATCAGGGTCGAACCGTCGGTCGTTGCCTTGCGACCGGCCAGCAGACTGGTACACGCATAGGCCGCAGCCGTAGCCATGGACAGAAGAGTACAAATGAGATAGATTCTTTTTTTCATCGGTGTAAATTGTATGTATTGGAAGAGTAAAGATAGTCCGTTTTTACAGATTCTCCAAAAATTTTTTCAGCGATATGGAACGGCTGTTTTATTCATCTGGCCGGGCTATGCCGGCTCATGCAGGGACAAAAAAAAATTGATTGTCTCACGACAACCAATCTCTGTTAACCTTAAATCTAATACCATGAAAAACACGATGCAAATATAGCAGGTTTTATGTTATACAACATAGTTTTCAAACATAAAAATGCATTGCATTGACACTATTTAACATTTAAGGAGGAATTATTGCCTACTTATACCCGTCATACTCTTCCTTATTGGGGAAAATGCTGTCCCATATCGTATCTTCACGGTTGATATACTCCTGGTAAAATATCGTAAATGCCTTTCTCTCGTTGTAGCCTTTGGAAATACACCACTCGGCAAAATCGTCACGCAACGTCTCATCGGCATCGAGCAGGGCATTGAACTGAGTCTCAGCTTCGTCTATTTCGGGATATTTCTTTATAATATCCACAAGCACTTCTTCCAAATCAAAATATTCCATACGCAAAAGTTAAGATTCATAGAAATCATGTAGGAAAACACTTTTTGCTGTATTTTGTTCAATATTTCAAATATAGGTCTCAAATATAATCAAATCCTCTATAATACAGACCATATTTTAAAAAAAATGCAGGGCGGGCCGTAAAAACATATCGGCCCGCCCCTTTTTACAGGTCTGCACAAAGATGGTTATATCAGAAGCGGACCATCAACTCGACGACAATCTTGTCTTTTTCCGAAACAGCCACCACGGCATCTTTGCCGTAGAAGTAGTTCTCGTAGTTGATGCGCAAGTCGGCCACAAAGGGTTTGGCCAGACTCAATGTCGTACCTACGGTGAGGCGTTTGCGGGCCGCATCGTCGATGACTAGTAACCCGTTTTCGCCGGCCTTACCGTTGCTGTGGTCGCTCATGCAGTCGAAGCGTCCGAGGAAAGAAATTTTCTGGAAGACCTTGGGCAGAGGCTGGTCGTAGCACACAAAACCGTCGAAAGCATTGACCTGCTTGAATGCACCCTGTGCATAATGTTTGCGCAGGTATTCGGCCTCAATGTGCCAGCGGCCGGCATGGTAGTAGGCTCCGATGTCGTACATCTGTATCGAAACGTTCTCGGGCGATATCTTCTGCACACTACCCACAAGGTTGAACCCTTGCGGCAACTGCAAATGGGCCTTGGCCGAGTAGTTGATGCGGTTGGTCCAGAAGTCTTTCTGGTTGGTCAATCCCGAGCCATTGAAGATTCCGGTTTCGAGACGAACGGGTATGCCTATCTCCCAGGTATAGGCCAGGGTGGCTCCCACATCGCGCACGTTACCTACCTGCTTGGCAATAAAGGAGCGGTTGGCAAAATATTGCTGGTGGGGCGAACGATGAGCGTCGATGGTAAAGGGTACACGCATCTGACCGATGGTTATATCAAAGGTCTTCAAGGGTGTGATGCGGGCATAGGCGTCGAGCATCTTTATCGAACCCTCGTCGGAAAGGTCTATCTCGGCCTTGTACGAGACAATCGGCGCCACCTTTCCCGAAAGACTGAAACGGGCATTCCGCACCTGAAAACGGCCCTTGTTTTCCTCGAACTGATATTCGTATTTTCCACGTATCGTACCGTGTATCTCGGGTATGTACTGGCTCTTTTTTTGGGCGTAGGCTCCCCCGGCCAACCCTACCAGGAGGCTGGCACAAATCACAAGATTCT
This sequence comes from uncultured Bacteroidales bacterium, assembly GCA_944325415.1. Taxonomy (GTDB): domain Bacteria; phylum Bacteroidota; class Bacteroidia; order Bacteroidales; family UBA11471; genus Caccoplasma. The sequence goes on from CALUZW010000002.1 coordinate 86,825, forward strand.
TCATAGTTGTCTACTTCGGGCGGGCTATGCTTGGTTCAGTTTACGATCGGCTCGGAGCATGTGCCGCAACAGCGAAATAGATTCCTGCGACTCCTGCAAGAGGTTGAGATAGACATAGAGAACACTGATATACTCACTGCGCTCCTCGTTCTGAATCTCCTCTACGAGGTTCTTGCGTTTGCGGGAAATGAGGTCTTTCATTTTCTCACAGTCGGCACGCAGTTCGATGGTCTCTTCGTAACGGCCGTTGCGCAGAATCGTAAGGGCCTGCTCAAAAAGCAGCATCACACCATTTCTCACCGGGAGGAATTCATCGACAAATTTCTGAGGCAGCGGAGTAAAGTTGTTGTCGACATGTTCGAGGCAAGGCTCGCAAATACGACGCATACAGTACATAATCTGTTCACAGCTGTTGCATCCCAGATGGAACCAGGTATTCATTTCAATAGCCACCTCTTTGGGTACCCGGTGCATTCCAAGTGTCTCCTTACGACGTACATTTTTCAGCACGCTCTTTTCCTGGCGTAATAAAGCATCACCTTTTCGCAGGGAGCGCAACTCTTCATACATAAATCCGTCGGTAATGGAATTGTAGGCCTGCATCATGTCGCTGATAAAGATGCAACGGTTCTCGACAATGTGGCGGTGGAGCAATTTCCAAGCCTCGGCCTTATCTTTGGTAGCCAACATCTCGCTGAACGTCGTATCTTTCTTCTCGGTTTTCGATTTCTTGCGATAAACGATGTTGCTGCGGATAAGAATACCCACGCCGAGAACCACAATGGCGATAGAGGCCCACACACCACCGAAATACATGATAAGAGCAATGATAAAGGATATCAGGAATGCAGCACCGGCGGTAATGAACCAGCCACCGATGACCGAAAGCACACCCGTGATGCGGAAGACGGCACTCTCTCTGCCCCACGCGCGGTCGGCCAATGAAGAACCCATCGCTACCATGAAAGTTACATAGGTGGTCGAGAGAGGTAATTTAAGCGAGGTTCCCAGTGCAATAAGAAGACCGGACAATACCAGATTGACAGCAGCTCTTACCATATCGAACGCCGCACCGTTCTCGATTTGTATTTCGTCCTGATTGAATCGGTTGTTAACCCAATGACGCACCCGTTCGGGAGTAACATCTACTACCCATGCACTTACCGAGGTAAACCAGCGTACCAGGCTGCGAGCTACTCGCGAGGAACCGAACACTTCATCGCCCGTATCCTGACGCGAAAGATCGACCGATGTCTTCACCACATTGTGCGCCTTCTTCGAGGTTGCCAGCGAGAAGACCATTACGACACCGGCTGCTACAAGGAATATCAGCGGGGTTTTGGCCGGACCGTTCAACGAACCCATGAGGAATCCCGTGGGGTCACCGGCACCGTTGGCCATATAATCCTGATAAGAAGAGAATCCGGCCAGAGGAACACCGATGAAGTTGACCAGGTCGTTACCGGCAAATGCCATGGCCAGAGAGAAGGTTCCGATAAGCACAACGACCTTGAAGATATTCACCTTACACCAGTACAGGATTTGCATCAGTACAGTAAAGAATACCAGACAGCTCGTCATGATAAGTGCCGTGTGCTCGTGCACCCACTGCTTGTTTTCGGGAGTCATGAAAGAGAGATCTTTCACCCCTTTTATAAGCATGAAATAGATAATGGCCGTTACTGCCACACCGCCGAACAGACCGGCTTTCCAGCGCATCTTGCTCTTATAGTTAAAGGTAAAGATGATACGCGCCAGGTATTGCACCAACGCACCGAAGAAAAATGCTATGGCAACAGAAATGAAGATACCCAATATCACCGACAGCGCTTTCTCGGTATTGAGCAGGTCGGCAAAGGTGAGACCTGTCGCGTCGGAGGCCAGTTTTACCATCGCTACGGCAAACGAGGCTCCCAACAACTCAAATACCATCGATACGGTGGTCGAGGTAGGCATACCCAGCGAATTGAAGATATCGAGCAACACAATGTCGGTAACCATCACCGCCAGGAATATATACATCAACTCATAAAAATAAAATTGCTCGGGTCGGAATATTCCGTGCCGAGCAATATCCATCATACCGTTACTCATCGATGCACCGCAGAAGACGCCGATGGCAGCGATAATGATTATGGTTCTGAACTTGGCCGCTTTTGCGCCAATTGCAGAATTAAGAAAGTTTACGGCATCGTTGCTTACGCCGACCCATAAATCGAAAATTGCCAACAAGAATAAGAAGATTACGAATCCTAAAAATATTGTATCCATACTATAAATTTTGGCGGCAAAGATAAGCACATTATATGAGGAAAATATAACAAACAAGTTACATTTCTATTACAAAAATAGCGATAAAAAATCGAAACAACTCAACATTGAGCCGGTTTTTTATAGAGACAAATATAAGAATAACAGGCTCCGACGTTTACGGCTCGCCTCCTCGGGGAAACAACTTTCGCACCTTTTTCATTATTTCATGGCTTATCGTGGGTAGCTTGATATAAGTCAATAGTAAAAACTTTGTTTTCTCTCTTACTTCTGTACTCGCCTTTCACTATATTTTCAGAATACAGGAGGCGGCTCGGCATAGTCTTTGGCGAAAACTTTGTTTTCTCCCTTGCCTCTGCGCTCGCCTTTCACTATATTTGCATCGCAATTAATATATATAGGTTATGATTATCAACGAAAGAGAGGCCCGCAAAGAGTTTATGCTCTATGCCGCCAAGGAGATGATGCTGGCCGCCCGCACCGCTCCCAAAGGGAAAGGGATAGACATCATCGAAATTGCCACACTCACCGACGAAGATATCGATGCCGTGTCGGCTGAGATGCTGCGGCTGGCCGAAGAAACCGGCATGAAATTTCTCATCAGAGACAGCGAAAACATACAATCAGCCGACGCCATGGTAGTCATCGGCACCCGTCAGGCTCCACAAGGGCTCAACTGCGGATACTGCGGCTTTGCCACCTGCGCTGAGAAACCGCTCCCTACCCCATGCGCCATCAACTCCATCGACGTGGGTATTGCCGTAGGCTCGGCTTGTGCCAAGGCCGCCGACCTGAGAGTCGATAGCCGGGTCATGTTCTCGGCCGGCTGGGCCGTCGAAAGATTGGGCCTGCTGAAAGACTGCCGGCAATGCATCGCCATACCTATCAGCGCCTCTTCCAAAAATCCGTTCTTTGACCGCAAACCCAAGGAGAACAAGTGAAACACGCCGACTATATCCTGCCCGCCGAATGGTATCCGCAATCGGGCATACAGCTTACTTGGCCTCACCCCGATACCGACTGGCGAGAAATGCTCGATGAGGTAGAAGAGTGCTTTACCGACATCGCCCGAGAGATTTCGAAAAGAGAACCACTGCTCATTGTCGCACCCGATACCGACAAGGTGCGTCGTCGTATCGAAGGGAAAACCACCGCTGAAAACATCGGTTACTTCTCCTGCCCTACCAACGACACCTGGGCAAGGGACCACGGCGGTATTACCCTCATAGATGAAGTGAACGGCCGCGCCCACATACTCGACTTCGCATTCAACGGCTGGGGGCTGAAATTTGCCGCCAACCTCGACAACCTCATCACCAGCAACCTGCATCGAAACGGCCGGCTTGCCGGGGAATATGTCAACCGCATGAATTTCGTACTCGAAGGTGGTTCTATCGAATCGGACGGAAAAGGTACGCTACTCACCACCTCGGAATGTCTGCTCTCTCCCAACCGGAACGGAGAATGGAACCGGGAGCAAATCGAGGCTTATCTGAAAGAAAACTTCTCGGTGCGACAGGTCTTGTGGCTCGACCACGGATTCCTGGCCGGCGACGATACCGACAGCCACATCGATACCCTGGCCCGCTTATGCCCCGACGATACCATTGTATATGTGCGCTGCAACGACACCGCCGACCTGCACTACGCAGCCCTCTCGGCCATGGAAGAACAACTCCGCACGTTCCGCACACTCGACGGCAAACCATTCCGGCTGCTGCCCCTGCCCATGGCCGCGCCTGTCGTATGCGACGGAGAACGGCTACCGGCCACCTATGCCAACTTCCTCATTCTCGACAAAGCCGTGCTTTACCCGACTTATGCCCAACCCGACAACGATGCCGCCGCGGCACAGGTACTGCAACTGGCATTCCCCGATCGTGACATCGTAGGCATCGACTGCCGGGCACTCATCAAGCAACACGGGTCGCTGCACTGCGTTACCATGCAATATCCGCAAGGTGTTTTAAAAATATGACATTGCCCCATTATGGAAAAGAAAATCATAGCCGGACTCATACAACAAGCCAACTCTTCAAACCGTGAAGAGAATATGAGCCGCCTTAAAAGCCGCATCGAAGAGTGCGCCCGCCAAGGTGCCCAACTCGTCGTGCTTCAAGAGTTACACAACGGACTTTATTTCTGTCAGACCGAGAACCCCGACTGCTTCGATGAGGCCGAGCCCATTCCGGGCCCATCGACCCAATTCTACGGAGACATTGCCCGGGATTGCCACATTGTGCTGGTTACCTCTCTCTTTGAACGCCGGGCCCCGGGTCTATACCACAACACGGCCGTCGTGTTCGACAAAGACGGCTCAATCGCCGGCAAATACCGCAAAATGCACATTCCCGACGACCCGGCCTATTACGAGAAATTCTACTTCACTCCCGGCGACCTCGGCTTTGAACCCATACAGACCTCGATAGGCCGTCTCGGCGTATTGGTATGTTGGGACCAATGGTACCCCGAAGCCGCCCGTCTCATGGCCCTGCGCGGCGCCGACCTGCTCATCTACCCCACCGCCATCGGTTGGGAAAGCAGCGACACGCCCGACGAGAAAGAGAGGCAACGCAACGCCTGGATATTATCGCAACGGGGACATGCCGTCGCCAACGGCTTACCGGTCGTTTCTGTAAACCGGGTGGGCCACGAACCCGACCCGAGCGGACAAACCCGCGGCATACAGTTCTGGGGCAGCAGTTTCGTTGCCGGCCCCCAAGGCGAGATACTCTGGCAGGCTTCCTGCGATGAAGAGTGCGTACACACGGTCGAGATAGACCTTGCACGGTCAGAAACCGTGCGACGCTGGTGGCCGTTTCTGCGCGACCGTCGCATCGACGCCTACGAGAATCTGACCCGTCGATTTATCGATTAAACTTAAAAAAACAATACTATATGAACAATCTGACTGAAATTGCGCCCTGCATTTACTATGTGGGAGCCAACGATCGTAAGACCCACAAATTCGAGGCCTTGTGGCCGCTCCCTTACGGAGTCTCCTACAACTCATACCTCATTGTCGATGAAAAAGTGGCCCTCATCGACACCATCGAAGCCAGCTGCACCGAAAGCTACCTCGAAAACATTCGGAACATTCTCGGCGAACGCCCCATCGACTATCTGGTAATCAATCACATGGAGCCCGACCACTCGGCCTCCATCGCCGCCGTAAGACGCGCTTACCCCCAAATACAAATCGTGGGGAATGCCAAGACACTCGACATGGTCAAAGGATTTTACGGCATCTGCGACAATACCCTCACCATAAAAGAAGGCGAATCGCTCTCACTGGGTTCAAAAGAATTGATATTCTATCTGGTACCCATGGTACACTGGCCCGAAACCATGGTGTCGTACTGTCCGCAAGAGAAACTGCTCTTCTCGGGCGACGCCTTCGGCTGCTTCGGCGCTCTCGAAGGCGGTGTTGTCGACACACACCTCAACTGCGACATATACTGGGACGAGATGGTACGCTACTATGCCAACATCGTGGGCAAATACGGAGCACCTGTGCAGAAGGCTCTCTCGAAACTCGCCGGTGTCGCCATTGAAACCATCTGCCCTACCCATGGACCTGTGTGGAAAGAACATATAGCCAAGGTCATCGACATCTACGACCGTCTGAGCCGCTACGAAGCCGAAGAGGGTGTCGTCATTGCCTACGGCTCCATGTACGGCCACACCGCCCAAATGGCCGAAGAGATAGCCCGCGAACTGGCAGCAAACGGCATCAAAAACATTGCGATGCACGACGTATCGGTATCAGACAAGTCGTATATCCTGCGCGACATCTTCAAATACAAAGCATTGATTATCGGCAGTCCTACCTACAACACACTGCTCTTCCCCGATGTCGAACTGCTGGTATCGGCCCTGCGCAACCGCGAAATCAAGTCGCGCATCTTCGGCTGCTTCGGCTCATACAGCTGGGCTTGCCGCTCTGTAAAAGAGCTCACGGCATTTGCCGAACATATGCATTGGGAAATGCCCGGCTGCCCCGTCGAGATGAAGCAAGGGGGTTGCGAAGCTTCCATGCAACAATGTCGAGACTTGGCAAAAGCCATAGCACAACGGATAAAAGAAAGCTAAACACACTGATAAATAGGGAGTTTTTTAACTCCCTATTTATTTTTCATCAATCGCCACACGATTTCCAAACACAGGAAATATCTATCCCCTGCCCCCGAATATTCAAAAACTTATCCGTACATTTGGCAGGATATAGCCCGTGCGTTTCTTCGTCGGGTATATCAACCGTCCGACCACACCAAAGCCCCCAATGTGGTAACTCAAAAATTACCAACAGCAGATTTTAGCAGCTGCAGTGTGTATCGCATAAATACCAGTAAACACAAAAAGTCATGCATATTCGTTCCGTCATTTGCAACAGGTCATTTTTTAAAGTCTTAGGCCTAACAATACTCTTTATCTTTACTATCACAGGAGAGAGTACCGCACAAAAGGAATATTGGCATCTACAAACTATCGAAACCCCGAACTATGTCATCAAAGGTGTCATGCAAGATAGCGTGGGATTGATATGGCTGGCTACAAACGATGGACTGCTACGCTATGACGGCAGCCATATCAAAGCTTATTTCCCAACCCAATCGGCCTCCCCTCTTATCACAAAATTCAACCGGGTCGACCGGATTCAAGAATATTCCACCCACGATATTATATGCCAACAGCGAAACATACTATTCCTGTTTGACCGTGAAAACGAGATATTCAAAGAACTTCCGGAAGAATTGAAGGGGATAAAAGATGTCCGACAATACAAGCGGCCCAAAGCCGTACGTAACGATCCATGGAAAGAGATATTATCCTCACTCGACTGTCCCGAAGTAGACCGCATCTATATGCACCTGTACGACCGGGACAGCAATCTCTGGGTAGGAACCAGCAAAGGATTATGGCTTATTACGCAACAGCTCTCTTTCTTTGAAAACGTTGACCAGAAAGCCGAAGTAGTCTCGTTTTTCAGAGACAGCCATAACCGCATCTGGACAATATCTACCGACGGTCGACTACGCATCTACGATACCCGCATGAACCTGCTGGGATACCTGTCGGGCAACGGTGAGATTATCAAAAGGGACGAAAAGTTTCCCTATCCCATACGCACTATCCTGCAAGATCGGTTCGGCCACATTCTCATGGCAGGCCGGGAATGTGGTTTGCTTATACTCCACCCCCAGAACCATGGCAGCCGCTTCAAAATAGAAATTCTGAGGCCCAGTGCCTCCGACCCCCATTGCCCGGGATTAGAAAACGTATTTGAAATACACCTCGACCGCAAGGGCAGGCTATGGCTGGGTGGACAGTATGAACAACTGAACATTGCCATACCCGACAGTAACGGGATTTATACCTTCGCCAAGGTTGCAACAGAGTTAAATCGGGTACAAGGAGAAATACCCGACTATGTACAAAACTTTTTAGAGTTGAAAGATAGCGGCATGATTGTTTCATCGGCCAACGGATTATACCTGTGCAATACCGACTTTGACGATTACAGCGATCTCCGCTTTCGCCATTACACCCACAATGAATACGACAGTACGACTCTCCCGCAGAACAATATATTCGGTCTTACCCAAAGCGCCGACGGTACGGTTCTGCTCTCGTGTGGAGGGCAACTCTGCGAAATCACGAGCAAAGACTTTTTCTCCGAACCGTTACGGTTCAAAACTATTGGCACGACACAGATTCCTCCTACTGTTGCGACCTTATACAGCGACGACAGCGGCATGATATGGGGAACTACCGACCGTTCTATTTTCAGTTACAATCCGACGACACGTGAACTTTGCTACTATCCCCCCCTCTCCGGGAAAGAGATGAGACACTTTTCGTTCAATCCGTTCTTCGAGTTGAACGACACTTGTCTTCTGAAAGGGTGCCGTGAAGGATGGATACAGTTTAATCCGTATAAAGTCTTCAAACAGAAACATTACGCGCCCATCTATATTTCACACATACAACCGGTCAAAAGCCGGAACTCCATCAAAATCGATTTGGACAGCACCGTTGTATTGAATGCCGAAGAAAGAGAATTCTCTGTTCACTTCTCTGTACTCGACTACAATCGCACCTCACCGGTATGGTATGCCTACCGTATCATAGGAAAAGATAAGGACTGGATATATACCTCTCAAAGCCACACCAACCCTTATGTCGATTTATCGGCCGGAGAATATACTTTGGCTATACGCTCTACAAACGGAGACGGACAGCGTATCGACAACGAACGCCGACTATACATCAAGATACGCCCTTACTGGTATGAAAAGACAAGTGTGCGCTGGTGCATGGCCATTCTCTTCCTGCTGCTGGTGGGTGGCATAACCTGGCTCATCAACCACTATATCAAAAAACAGACACAGAAAGCCATGGAAAAACTCCGTGCGCTGCAACAGGAAGTCAGCGCGCCTGATGATGTGAAGCCAGCCCCCTCGGTCAACCAGCAACTACCGGAACCGGAAATGATAGATAAGAATGAGACATTCAGTCGAAAATTATTAGCTTACTTAGATACACACATCAGCGACAGCGAACTGAAAGTCGAAGACCTGGCCCTGCATCTTGGCATGAACCGCAAATTGCTGGTACAAAAGATGAAGCAACTTTTCAACTGCACACCGATAGATTTCATTATTGCCTCCCGCATCACCCGCGCCCTACAATATATACAGAAAAACAAAGAGATGAGTATCTCCGAGATAGCCTACAATTCGGGCTTTAACGATCCGCGCTATTTCAGCCGTTGCTTTAAGAAACATACCGGGAAATCTCCACGAGAATATATCAACGATCTATATGGGAAAAAATAACAACATCTTTTCATTTTCCCCTTACGACAGATATTCTGCATCAAAAAAGAGGGGGCCGATAATCGGCCCCCTCTTCCCATAAACTCCACATCAGAGATTTTTCATACATCATATTTATTTCTGTATGAACTTTTTGCCTTTTTGTATATATATACGATTAGGTTCTACTTGATACACTCGACGTCCCATAATATCATATATAGGTTCATCATTGGTCAACACTTCTTCTTTTTCAACACATTCTATCGCAGAACCCTCGGCTTCGCCCGAGAGGAGCATATCGGCAACATACAGGAAATAGGTATTGATGTCGACATCACCACTGGCCTGAGCCGGAGTCATCGTCCGACCAGCCGAAACATCGGCTATCACACGCAACCAAACCATCTCTTTTCCTGATAAACTCGACGGCAACTCGGCATCGAGCGGGAACCAAAGTGCTTGTCCCATCATATCGGGAGTTTGCGAATCGGCTGCTTTTTTTATCGAAGCCGAAGTAAGAAGGGTCCACGAAATACCATCGAGCGAATATTCGAGATTGATTTTATCGGAGCAATACCCGTCGGTTCCCACCATGGCATGGAACTTCAATGAGGAACAACCAGCGGTCGGGAATTTTATATAGATGTATCCCGGTGTCAATGTCGTATCGAGCATACCCGATGTCTCACGGATAGCCACACAGTTGCGCAGATCCAATACGCGTGTCGAGAATTTATTGGTACGGGTATTGACATATGTCATGTCGGTACCGTCATAGCTGGCATAACCCAGCACATAATCGCTTTCACGGGTAACATAATTAGGTGCCAACGGTGATGTCAATACTTCATTGTTTTGTGTAAGTTGGTCCAGATTCCATGCTGCCAGATAATCGGTCTCGGTAAAACGGGCTGTTATCGACAAATCACCGTCCAGCGTAATTGTACGTTGGGCGTCGGTATTGCCGTCGCTCCAACCTTCAAACGTATTCAAGCCGTTGCAATCGGCCGTAAGGGTTATTTCATCGCCGACAAAATATTGATCTTTTACGGGGTCGATAATGACTTTGGCCGATTGGGAGCCCTCTATATCACAAGAAAACGAAGCTTTTACCTTTTGATTCTCGGTATACCAATTCTCTGCGCCTACAAAATAGCCGTCAATGCCTGCTGTGTAGAGATAATGGCCATTCCATATGGAGAAATCGCCACTCTCACCCGATGCAAAATCGCTCCATTCGAGGTGCGCCTCGGCCATGGTCATATTATCGGTAATACCCAAAACCTCACCTGTGGTTTCATCGTAATTGAGCCAGGCACCTTCTCCTTCCTCATCAAGTTGCATACCGGCTGTCCAAGGCTGGAAATTTTCTATCACATTATTGCTGGCATAAACCGATCCATGCGAGCCGCTGAATATTCTCGGCTGCATACCTTCAGGCAAAGCCTTGTTCCAATCGTTCACCCAATTGGGATAAAGAATAATGTTGTTGTTGATGTAATACTCCGACGTCATACCGGCACAGAAGCCAAATTGCAACAAAGGTATCGTCTGTGCATTGCCAATGAAAACATCGTTGTTTTCAAAGGTAAATATCAGATTTACCTTATCGGCATCGTCGGGCACCCGTGTCAAAGCAAATATCGCCTTTATGTTGGGCAGGTTGTAAAAGGTGTTGTTGACCAATACGGCCTCGGCAATGCTTTGTGAAAAGCGGAACATTTCCTGTTCGCCGTCGGCATTGTGAAATGAACAGTTCCGTACTTCAAAGTAATTGATATTTCCGCCTGGGCAGGTCGAGCGGTAAGGCCAGCGACCGAACTCCAATACATCGCAATTGCGGAAAGCCAATGTGTCGATGTAGGTTGGCGACGTACGACTGGCCACAATTTCGCCCGTACCTGTACTGCGCCGAGAGAGTATTAAGTCTTCAAAAATAAGGCTGAATGAATTTTCCACACAGGTATCGATAGCAATTTGCACTTCGAGCCGAGGCATCTTGCCTGTTTCGTCGCGCTGACCGATAATATACAAGGCACCTGCCAAAGGCCCGTTTGTGGTGTTCATATTTAAACCACCCATATCGGCTGCAACAATAATGGTATCTTGTTGTCCGACATTTTTACCGAGAACATTCCAGGCCGTAACAAAGTCTCCTTTGTTTTCGGCCACATAAGAGTCGGCCCACACGGCTGTACTGGACAGCAACAATGCTCCGGCCACAAGAGAAATAATTTTGTTCATGTTACTAAATTTTAGAGATTTCTATATATTATCATATTATTCACCATAGAGAATCTTCTTGGTCAGCACTCGGCCGTCACCCATATCGGCAACAACGACATACAAGCCTTTGTCCAGACGTCCGAGCCACATATAATCTCCTACCACATAATCGCAGGGAACACCCGACATATTATAGGCACGCAGAGCCGATGCTCCCTTGATGGAAACAGATTGAGCCGACACCTGCCAGTCGGCACTTTCATCGGCCGTCTCACACTCTGCTATGGAAGAGGGTTCCAACGACAGACATTGTGTCGTAATACTGTTGACCAATGTACTCAGATAATATTCCAACCATGTATAGCCCGATTTGTGTGTATTCAGGGCATCGGCAGGATTAGTTGGGTCGAGGCCATACATATCTTCCCAATTATCGGGTATGCCGTCGCCGTCGCTGTCGAGTTTATTTATTAATTCCAATTCTGTCGCAGTATATTCGACATAACCGCCCACATCGTCGGGTGTATCAATCAAGCCGCCGGTACTTCCGTTTGATCCCTGGTTACCACTCACATAGCTGTAACCTCCGCTACGCACATCGTTGGAAACCCGCTCATCAACAGCATCCCGGCGAAGACAACAACCGCCATAGCGAAGCACCTTTTCATAGGCAATGTCGGCGGTGTGTGTCGTTGTCGGATAAAACGAGAATTCTCGCGAAGCTATATAATCGTCTTTTGTCGCATAGGCATTTTCTGTAACATGGAGTCCTTCCAGATTATCTTCATCAGAGGCTTTGGCATAACTTATGGTTTTCTGGCTCAGGTAGGGACTGGAATAGTCAAAACGGTTCCCGCTCAAATAAAATTCGCCATGCGAGTAATAGTCGGTATTAAATGCCGGCATCGTGATGCGTCCGGCAATTTGAGATTTCTGGTCCGTAGCAGGCCCGGGCTTGTAATAGTTGTTGACAAAATTGTAACTGCCACCACTACCGCCATAACAACCAAGTACCGGCCCCCAGTTGTAAATCACATTATTACGAAGGTCTATCGAAGCGTCTTCGGGCGACTCGTCATTCCCGACAAGTCTCGGCGTGCGGCTGTAATGATGAGCCAACAGATTGTGATGATACGACGCATTTTTACCACCCCACAGGCCACCATACCCATGGGCACCTTTCACATGGATCGATGCTGCCAAGCTCTCGGTAATATAACACCATTGCAGTGTAAAATTTTCCATTCCGTAAAACGAGGCTGTCTCATCGACACTCCATGAGAAGGAGCAGTGATCGATAATTACATTTTTCTGATTCCGTGCCCAGGCAGCGTCAGACTCGGCCTTGGCGGCATCGCCCAACCGGCTGCGAATATAACGTACGATTACATTGTCGGCTTTTATATGAAAACAGTAATCCCGAAGACATATTCCATCGCCGGGAGCAGTCTGCCCGGCAATAGTTACATCACCATTGGCAATAACGAGATCGCTTTTCAACCGTATTGTTCCGGCCACATCAAAGACTATCGTGCGGGGACCCGACTGATAGACGGCATAACGAAGCGACCCTTTGTTATTCTCATCATCTTCGAGTGTCGTAACATGATACACCGTTCCGCCCCGGCCGCCGGTAGTATAACAGCCTCCGCCTTCGGCTCCGGGGAAAGCCAACAATTTATCTTGGGCCGAAGCAACTGCTGCGGCACTCAAACATACTACAATACCAGTTGCCCACAAGTATTGTCTCCATGCTTTTATGTTCATACTCTTCATTGTTTAATATATTACATATTATCTTTTGCCAAATCTTCACCCACAGCATCTTTTCGAGGCTGTGGGTGAAGATTTGGCAGTTTCATTTAATATTATTCCACATAATAGATAACTTTTTTGCCCCCGACAATATAGACTCCGGGTCTATCGATATGTTGAAGTCGACGACCCATAAGGTCGTATATCTCTTTATCGTCATTATCTCCGGCTTTCACCTCTTTTACCGATGAAACGACCGAATATTCAACTACATTGGAAGCGTCTCCTTGCCCGCCCATTTCATTGGTGGCACATACCGTGTAAGCGCCCTCTCCTTGATTGGCCAGTTCAAACCGGGTATCGGTCGTATTTGCCACATATGTACCATCTTTGTAAATCACATAACAGAGCGCATCTGCAACAGAGTTCCAGACGAGAGTATCGCCTTGGAGTGTCACCACAGGCGCCTCTACCTGACGGGTATAGCGTGCGGGCGTCCAACCGTCTTTCCCGCCAACGACATTATAGACCGTAAACTCAGCCGCTTCTTCATCACTCAGGACCGGAGTATATTGATTGGTACTCGATGGCGAATTACCCCGTACACTAAGGTCTATCAGATTGCCCTCCTTGTTGACCGATTGATATTCGTAGAAGTGCGTAGGTATTTCTGCCATTCCGGCCCAACCGATATCGGTAGGAAGAATCTCCATCACGGTATGGAGGAAATAGCAACGGGGTTCATTCTGCCAAGGACGTCCGAGCGAATAACTTTTATCGGGTGTCGTCTCGGCATAGGTGCCCGGTTTTACGGTACATTCCTGGAACACATACCCCCACTCGGTGCTGACCTCGTGACTGGGTGCCGTAATGACGGCATCGCCTTCAATAAGCAAATCGGTACGATAGAAATAGTTATCGCCTCCACCGCAGATAAAATCTACGGTACCGTGTATGGTACAATCTTCGTGATAAGCCCGCGTACCGGTCACATAAGTATCTTGTCCGCCTATCAATTCGACGTTTTTCAATATGGCCTTGTTACCTCCGCTGTAAGCGACATACACACCGCGGAAATTGCCTTTGCGAAGAGATTCAACATTTTCTATCGTGAGATCCTGCATATAGAGTGCCTGACTCTCGTTGTTGATAGTCGACGATGTCTTTATACCATCGAGACCGTCGTTATAGATGCGTACACCCTCCTTGCTCTGACCGATAATCGAAATATTATAGCCTTTAACGGCCGTCTGCACTTGACCCATGTAATAGTCGCCATTCAACAGCAAAATGCGCTTACGAGGCGACTCGGCGGTTGTATTGCTTTGGGCTATCTCGTTCAGTGCTACATTCAACTCCTCGACATTCGTAACAATATAATCGAAACAACTCATTGCAACGACCGGCTGCTCTTCTACGCCAAACGATATGGAAATTTCTTCGCCATAGGTATTACCGAAAATATCCGATACTGCATTGGCCGGCAACGTCAATGTATGGGTCGACGAATATGGAAGTTCCCAATAATAACCGGTAACGGTCGTACCGTTGGAAACCGTGCGTATGGGTTCGCCATCGATTTGCATTTGAGCCCCTTCATTGAGGGTTACTTCTCGGTCGAACGTAAGAGTAAAACTTCCCGAAGCATTGACAACTGCCCCATCTTCGATATTGGCTTCGATATACTCAACAGCATTATCATTCATCTGAGCATATTCAATCACAATACCACCAAACGCAAATTGCGCACATTTTTTAATTCGGAACAAAATAGGCATGCCTGCCGTATGGTTTTGTATCGAAGCCGTAATGTCTTTCGGAGACGTAATTTTCATGTCATCGGAAATGATAACCGTAGCACCTTCGGACTTGATATAATCCCATTCCGAATCGGTATTTGCCCCGGTTTCGGCATTGTAATAATTCTCACACGCATTGACAAATGTCAACTTGGTTACAATCGCATTTCCCGGGACACAAATGGCAAATTCATCGCCGGCCGACATTTTAAACCGAGAATCGGAATATACAGTATTCTCTCCCTTGATTTGAAAAGCCGGGTTTATATCGGAAATACGGACATATTTATATTTAGAATCGCCTGTCAGATCGACGGTCGTACCATCGCCAGGGGCAAATGTAAATGAAAAACCTCCTTGGGTATTAAAATGGTCAATAACAACCTCAGCTACCTCGGAGTCTTCAAAATGGAAAGCCCGTGCCGTGGCAATCGCTTTTACCGTACAGTTACTGGAAATCATGAACCGACCTGTGTACCGGTTCGACGAGGTGGTAGGTTCGGTACCATCGAGCGTATAATAAATGATGGCGTTATCGGTATCGGAAGTTATCGTTACGGTATCGGATACCTGACCTTCCTCTACATATATTGCAGGTGTGGCAACAACTTTCTTATCGGCCACAGAAATCAGTTCGATGTAATTGATTACCTCTCCCCACAAATCGATTTTAAGCGCCAAAGTATCGCCTGCTTTATGATTGAGCAGTTTAAAAGCTACGGTCTGATTCTCCGAGGAGAGATAAAGCGAGTCCGATGACGTAGTCCGGCTTGTTTCGTGAGAAGTGATGACATAAGGTATTTTGCAGTTACCATAGACAGGAGCCCCGACAAATCGTATCTCATCGATACATAAATCGGCCGGTACCGAGATTTTATAATCGGTATTGAACCCCATCTTCAATCCCCAGATACCATTGATCGACTGTATGGTCGGAGCCGGTGATATAGAAACGGTACCGTCGGTATAAATCCCGTCTTGCACCGATCCGATGGCGGCATCGCCACCTTCGACCCGGAGCACGGCTCCTTGTGCCGGCTCAGCAGGCACAAAATTTATGGTATAAGTCGCCACCAACTTATCGGCCTCGTTGTCTATTAACCGTACCTCGGCTTTCATCGTGTCGCCGGTGGGCGACACGATTTCCACATGGCCTTTTTCATCGGCTGTCGCAGCAACTTCGGGGAAAGAGGTTGTCCCATAGGGCAACTCTACCGTGCAGCTGTTGTCGACAAGTCGGTCGAAATAAGAGACACCCCCTACGGTCAAGTCGGTAAGCTGCGTATATTCAATAGGGTCTTCATCGGTAACCTTACCTTGCAACATGAAAGATACCGGCAGATGGGTCTTGACCGACCCATACCATTGATAACTGTATAAGAGAAGCCGATATGTTCCTTCGGTAAGGAGAAGTCCGCTTTGCGACAAATCCACATCGAGATTTTTTATAGCCTCTTTATCCTGTGGGGTTTCTCCTATCTTATATAACTCTTCTCCATTTTCATTCTGCAAAACCACCTTGTAAACAATGCGGCCACCGCCCAATACTATCGATGAATAAAATCGGGTGGGCTCCAATGTTACTCCGGCCGGTATCGTCATCTTGAACCCGAAATAGTCGGTATCGAGATAGCCCCATTCGGCTTCATCGACACCAAAATACTTATACGCCGTCTGCCCGTCTGATGTCGAATATTCCACACCATCTATCGTATATTTGAATACACCGGTCAGCGGTTGTATGCGGCCGCTTTCAAAACTCTCGACCCATTCCAATGAGATTTTTTCGTAACTCGACTCTAATGCAAAGTCGGAAAACATTCCACTCGATGCATCTTTCTGGCGTTCAAAGCCGAATGATTCGTCGACGGCCCAAGCTGTCGTCGCTGTCGCAACCATGAGTACGACAGCCAAAAGGTTTTTCAAGATATTTTTCATATACTGTATGATTTAAGGTTCTTCTTTGCAAGATATACCGATACATACCACCTCCCGACTGGTTCAAATATAATCGGAACAGCGACGTCCGATGTATGATATTTTTTCGGAAGATGATGTGATAAAAGTAGACGTTCACTCTCTAAAACATGTGGATTCTATGGTAAAAACACGTGTATTTTTTATCCTGACGGAAAAATTCGGAAAAACGTCCCCATCTCTGTCTATTCATATACAAATTTCTTCCCTGAAAAACATCTCCTATATACACAACAGGGAGACCCCGACGGGGCCTCCCTGTTAATTTAATTATGGATATAATCTAGCGACGGATATGTATCTGCATGGCTTTTTCTATGGGCTTTTCGCTGACGAATATCAGATAGCCGCCTCCGCCGGCTCCGCTCAATTTCCAGCCCAAAGCAGCATCTTTGTGCCGCTCTATTTCTTCTTTTATATCGTCATACATCATGTGGGGGAACATGACAATCTGGGCTTCGAATGCCTTGCGCATCTGCTCTCCAAAGGCATGTACATCGCGAGCGTTGATAGCGTCCCAGCAGGCTCTGGCAGCATCACTCAGCGCTTTGGCATTTTCGGGGGTGATGTTTGTCTCGGAGAGGACATCGTATGACGACCGCCGCGGATAAAGCGGATATAACCACAACCGTTCTTCGATCCAGCGCAGCAATTCGGGGTCGGTATTGCTCTCTATCGTCTCGGGCCAATACCCGCCGTTATATTCAAACTTGTTCAGGCCAGGCATAACAATTCCCAGCGAATCCTGTGACCCGCTTACATATTTGGTTCCGGGAGGGTTTTCAAAACAGAAGAGGGTTTTGGCCAATTTCTCCTTGTCGCCCTCGGGTATATCGGTCTGCCACAATTCGATGGCTTTCTTGCGCGATGAGGTAGACATGCCACTACGGTCGTTGAACTCATACTCGGGTTCTATCGAGATGGTCAGCACCGGCCCGGCGCAACAACGGCTCACAAACGGCTGGTCGAGCCAGCCACCAGCCAGGTCGATACGGTAGGGTATGCGACATTCGCGGCGCAACATCGTAGTGGAGCGCACGGGCAGATTGCCATGTGGAATGCGTTTGCTCACCATATATTCGATACCCAGCTCCTTGCACAACTGCTCTTTCAGCGGCGTAGCACCGTCGGAGTTGACAAA
Organism: uncultured Bacteroidales bacterium; assembly: GCA_944325415.1. Taxonomy (GTDB): domain Bacteria; phylum Bacteroidota; class Bacteroidia; order Bacteroidales; family UBA11471; genus Caccoplasma. The sequence goes on from CALUZW010000002.1 coordinate 104,815, forward strand.
GAAGATGTCGGGTTTCAATGCCCGCAACTCTTTCTCAAAATCGAGCAATCCGCTGCCACTGTTTACCCATGCGTCCTTGACCACACGGAGTGCCTTGACCATATAGAGCCGTTCGGCTTCGGTATTGATGGTCTTGCGGGCTTTCAACTCATAAATCGTCTTGTCGGAACCTATGCCCACGTACAGGTCGCCATGTGAAGCAGCTTCTTCGAAGAAGGCGACATGGCCGCTATGAAGCATATCGTAACAACCCGACACAAATACTTTTTTTCTTTTTTCTTCCATTCCTAAAATTTATTTTCTATTCATGCCTTAGAGTATTCCTTGATGTGTTGTTCGTCGTCGAGACGGCATATCAGCAGAGTGCCGTCTTTCTCGGCCACAATATAGCCGTCGAGACCTTGCACGACGACCCGTTTTCCCGACGGCACATGCACGATACAATTCCGGGTATCGAACATTTTCACGACATCGCCCACACAGGCATTGTCGTTCTCGTCGCGCGACAGCAGCGTGTGGAGCGACCCCCAGGTGCCCAAATCGGACCAACCGAAATCGGCCGGAAATACATATATGTTGGTGGCCTTTTCCATGATGGCATAGTCGACCGATATGTTCTCGCACAAAGGGAAATTTTCATCGACTGCCACTTGCTCGTCGGCGGTATAGAATACCGGAACCAACTTGTCGAATATCCCGGCTATGGACGGACAATAGTCTCTGAAAGCCTTTTCGAGCGTGGCGGCACTCCATAAGAAGAGCCCCGAATTCCAATAATAACGGCCGTCGGCCACATATTGCCGGGCCACTTCGATAGTGGGTTTTTCGCGGAACGACTCTACCCGACAGATTTCACTGTCGGCAAGCCGGTCGGCGCACGCGGCGATATAGCCGTATCCGGTTTCGGGTCGCGTGGGTTTCATACCCAGGGTGAGTATGGCATCGTTGCCCGCCACAAAATCAAGCGATCGGACAATGACCCGCTGAAATTCGGGTAGATTGGTTACAATATGATCTGCCGGTGTAACGACAATCGCAGCCTGCGGATTTCTCGATTTTATCTTCCACCCGGCATAGGCTATACAGGGAGCCGTATTGCGCATACAGGGTTCGAGCAAGATATTCGAGGTCGGCACTTCGGGCAACTGCTCTTCGACCAACCGTTTATATATCTTCGATGTTACCACCCATATATTTTCGGGACGCACTACCGACGAGAAACGTTCGACGGTAAGTTGTATGAGCGTACGCCCGCAACCGGTAATATCAATAAACTGTTTGGGGACGTCGGGGGTACTCATCGGCCAAAAACGACTGCCTATACCCCCCGCCATAATGACGAGATGAACCTCTTCTTTTGTCATTTTTCCTGTTCTTTATTAAAGTTGCTAAGATAGATGTTTCTTTTTTTTTAAGCAAACGTAGCTTTAAAAAAGAACATCTCAGCGGGTTTCTCCTGTATGAAAACAACTCTTTGTTGTTCGATATTTCGTATTCCTTTCGCCGCCAAAGACATAACAAACAATTCATATTCAACACAATACAAAAATATTTTTCAGGAAACGGAGATACTTACGATATAGAAAATGGCATATTGGTGCCTTTTTATTGCACAAAATACCCTATATTTGTGCAGTTTTTTTGGTAATCTATTAGAAATGACTTCAACTGAAACATCTCTCAAAGAGAAGGAGACATCTATACTACAATCATTTAATGGAATCTTCCCCAATATAGAAGCATTTTATGCGACCTGTTATCTCATAGTACGTAACGGACACGAATGGGAGCTGGAGAAGTGCGACATGTGGGAGAAAAAGTGCGAAACCGTCGCATGGTTCCGACATAAAATCGAGCAACGGCTTATCGCCAACCAGCTTCCGGGCGAAGATATTGTTGCCGACATCGCAAGCGATTATTTCGAAGATTATGTTCATTACATCAATCGCACCTTCGACATGACCAACGAAGAATACATACAATACATCAAACAACTTCAACTTGTCTAAACAACCGAAATTTAATACAATATGGAAAAAAGCTTCAACGCATATATCGAAAACTCCATCCGTGAAAACTGGGAACTGACTGCATTGAGCGATTTCAAAGGCGTCTCATACAGCTACAAGGATATTGCCCGCAAGATAGAGAAGATGCACATTCTCATGGAGGCTGCCGGTGTAAAGAAAGGCGACAAGATAGCCATCTGCGGCCGCAACTCATCGCACTGGGCCGTGGCTTTCTTTGCCACACTCACCTACGGAGCCGTAGTAGTACCTATCCTCCACGAGTTCAAGCCCGACAATATACACCACATCGTCAACCACTCCGAGTCGAAACTGCTGTTTGTAGGCGATGTCGTATATGAAAACATCGACAAGAGCAAAATGCCCCATCTCACGGGCATCATTCTCGTCAACGACTTCTCGGTACTCCACAGCACAAGTTCCAAACTCATCAACGCCCGGGAGCACCTCAACCAGTATTTCGGCGACAAATACCCCGAACGGTTCCGCAAAGAAGATGTCTCCTATCACAAAGACCAGCCCGAAGAACTGGCGCTCATCAATTATACATCGGGGTCGACCGGATTTTCAAAAGGGGTAATGCTGCCCTACCGCAGCCTGTGGACCAATCTGAAATTCTGCTACGATAACATGACCTACCTTCATGCCGGCGACCAGGTCGTATCCATGCTGCCCATGGCCCACATGTATGGTCTCATGGTTGAGTTGTGCAACTGTTTTGCCAAAGGGTGCCACATTCACTTCCTGACCCGTATGCCCTCGCCCAAAATCATCATGGATGCCTTTGCCGAGATAAAGCCTCGTGTCATCATCACCGTACCCCTCATCATCGAAAAAGTCATTCGTGGGAAAGTATTCCCCATGCTCGAAAAGCCCCTCATGCAACTGATGATGAAGATACCATTTGTCAACACTCAACTGCAACAACAAATCAAGAATCGGCTCGAAGAGGCGTTCGGTGGGAACATGGAAGAAATCATTATTGGTGGGGCCGCCCTCAATCATGAAATAGAACTCTTCCTGCGCAAAATAGGGTTTCCCTACACCATCGGCTACGGCATGACCGAGTGCGCTCCGCTCATTTCCTACTCACCTTGGCAAAAGGCCCGTCTGGGTTCTTGCGGAAAGGTTATCGATCGGACCGAAGCCCGCATTGACTCGGCCGACCCGGAACACATCGTGGGCGAACTTCACGTCAGAGGCGACAGCGTAATGCTCGGCTACTATAAAAACCAGGAAGCTACCGACGCCGTCATGAAAGATGGTTGGCTCAATACCGGCGACCTTGCCCTTCTTGACAAAGACAACTATATCTACCTCAAAGGTCGTAGCAAGAGTATGATTTTGGGCCCTTCGGGACAAAACATTTACCCCGAAGAAATCGAAGCCCGCATCAACAACCTGCCCTATGTCAACGAGTCGATTGTTATAGAACAAGAGGGAAAACTGGTGGCCCTCATCTATCCCGACTTCGAAAATGCCGAAAAACAGGGGCTATCGAAACGTATCAATGAAATAATGGAAGAGAACCGTATAGCGGTAAATAAAGAGCTGCCCGCATATAGTCAAATCGTGAAGATCAAACTATATTACGAGGAGTTTGAGAAGACTCCCAAACGCAGTATAAAACGCTACCTCTACCAGAATGCCTGACGGCATGCTCCGGCAGTACAATATTCCAACGAGAGGGGGCACCTTGCTAAGGTGCCCCCTCTCGTTATTCACTCCCGATTAACCACAAGCTACAAGGGTTGAAGCCCCAACTTCTCCCGCAGGAAACGTCCGGTATAAGAGCTGGCACACTGGGCCACCTCCTCGGGGGTACCACAACACACGACATGACCTCCGGCATCGCCACCCTCCGGCCCCATGTCGATGACATAATCGGCACACTTGATGACCTCCATATTATGCTCGACGATGACAACGGTATGGCCCTTTTCCAGCAAGGCATTGAAGGCTGCCAGCAACGTTTTGATGTCGTGAATGTGCAGACCTGTCGTCGGTTCGTCAAAGACAAAAATCGTCGGGTCCTGTTTCTCATTGCTCAGGAAATAGGCCAACTTCACCCGCTGATTCTCTCCCCCTGAAAGCGTCGAGGAGGTCTGCCCCATCTTGATATACCCGAGCCCCACATCTTGCAGGGGTTTGAGACGCCGCACGATTTTCTTTTCGGTCGTACCGGGATTTTCAGAAAAGAATTCCACGGCCTGGTTGACCGTCATGTCGAGAACGTCGGCTATGTTTTTCCCCCGGTACTCCACTTCGAGAATATCGGGCTTGAAGCGTTTTCCATGACACGACTCGCAGGGAAGCACCAAATCGGCCATAAACTGCATCTCGACCGTGATGGTACCATCGCCCTTACACTCCTCACAACGGCCACCCTCGACATTGAACGAAAAATAAGCGGCCGGGAAACCCATCTGCCTGGCAGCCTGCTGGTCGGCAAAGAGTTTTCGTATCTCATCAAAGGCTTTGAGATAGGTGGCGGGATTGGAGCGGGAGGAGTGTCCGATGGGATTCTGATCGACAAACTCGATGTGTTTCATCAGCGATACATCGCCCGACATATGTCCGTAAGTACCCGGCATCTCACCCTCTTCGTTGTAACAGCGTGCCAGCGAACGGTAGAATACATCGCGTACCAGCGACGACTTGCCCGAACCGCTTACCCCCGTCACCACGGTCATAACATAGAGAGGGAAACGCACTGTTATGTTTTTCAGATTATTATGTACGGCACCTTCTATCTCTATATAATTATGCCACGGACGCCGCTCGGTCGGGACGGGAATGGACTCCTGGCCGGTAAGGTATTTGGCGGTGTAGCTGCGGTCGGCTTTTTCAAGACCGTCAAAGGGGCCCTGATAAACCACCTCGCCTCCCAGGCGTCCTGCCTGCGGACCAATATCGATAATATAATCGGCCGCCCGTATGATGTCTTCGTCGTGCTCGACAATGATTACAGTATTGCCCAACTGTTGGAGGCGCCGCAAGACCTGTATGAGCAGCGCCGTGTCGCGCGAATGGAGGCCGATGCTCGGTTCGTCGAGAATATAGAGCGAGCCTACCAGGCTGCTGCCCAACGATGTGGCCAGATTGATACGCTGACTCTCTCCACCCGAAAGCGTCGAAGATAGACGATTAAGAGTGAGATAGTCCAGGCCTACATCGGAGAGAAATTCCAGACGGTTGTTTATCTCTGTGAGCAATCGTTTGGCCACGGCTGCATCGTAATCGTCGAGGTGGAGATTCTCAAAAAACTTCCGCAACTCGGCAATAGACATGGCCACCAACTCGGAGATGGACTTTCCGCCCACCTTTACATATTGTGCCTGCGGCTTCAACCGGCCGCCGTGGCACTCGGGGCAGATGGTTTTGCCCCGGTAACGGGCCAGCATAACCCGGTACTGTATCTTATATTGATTCTCTTCCACCATGCGGAAGAAATCGTTGATGCCCCTGAACATGGCATTGCCGTTCCAAAGGAGCGACTTCTGGGCGTCGGTCAACTGATAGTAAGGACGATGTATCGGGAAACGCGAGGCTTCGGCCACACTTATCAGAGCCTTTTTCCATTCGCTCATCTTTTCGCCTTTCCAGCACACGACGGCATCGTCATAGACCGAGAGCGACTTGTCGGGTATCACCAGATCTTCGTCGATACCCACCACCTTTCCGAAACCTTCGCACACGGGACAAGCCCCGACGGGGCTGTTGAAGTTGAACATCAGGTCGTTTGGTTCTTCAAAGGTAATGCCGTCGGCCTCGAAACGGTTGGAAAAATGGTGCGACTCCACCCCCGAAGCGAGATAAAACCGCAGCAGGCACTCACCGTTCCCTTCATAAAAGGCCGTCTCGACCGAGTCGGTGAGCCGGCTCACGGCATCGGGTGTATGCGACACCACCGAACGGTCTACCAACAGATAAAGGGTTGCGGCTTCGAGCGTTGCCTCGTCGACAGAGAGGAGCTCTTCCAGCCGTACGATTTCGTCTTTATATTCGGCTCTGCTGTATCCGTCTTTAATAAGGACATCAAGAACCGTATGCGGAGTACGGTCGTCAGGAAATTTTATCGGCGTAAGGAGGGCCATACGCGTACCGTCGGGATAACCAAGTGCACACGCTACGACATCTTCGGCCCGATGCTTCTTTACCTCTTTTCCCGAAACGGGTGAAAAGGTCTTTCCAATGCGGGCAAAGAGCATGCGCAGATAGTCATATATCTCCGACGATGTACCCACAGTCGAGCGCGGATTGCGGGTATTGACCTTCTGCTCGATAGCGATGGCGGGCGGAATTCCCTTGATAGTATCACATTCGGGCTTGCTCATACGACCGAGAAACTGGCGAGCATAGGCCGACAGGCTCTCGACATAACGGCGCTGCCCCTCGGCATATAACGTATCGAAGGCCAGCGACGACTTGCCCGAGCCCGAAAGTCCGGTAATGACAATCAACTGGTTGCGTGGGATTTCCAAATCGATGTTTTTTAAATTGTTGACCCGGGCCCCTTTGATGGATATGGTTGATTCCGACATATTTTTCTCTTAAATATTCACGCAAAGATAGAAATAAAACCCATATATTAATAGTGGTTACATATGCATCTCTCCATGTCGGTAATTTATTTTTGTCAGAGAAAAAGAAAAGAATCAAAAAAGCTTATTTTTTCACCGGACAAATGATACAAGAGTCGATTTTTTTTGTTATCTTTGTGGTAAACCCATAAAAATCTTACTGTATTATGAAATGTGCCTCTTTATTAGCAGGATTCCTGACAGGTGCCGCCATCGGTGCTGCCATCGGGATACTTTTCGCACCGGAAAAGGGCGAAGACACACGTAGCAAAATCAACGAAGTACTTCGTGAAAACGGTATCAAGTTGAGCCGCGAAGACATGGAAAACCTTGTCAACAAAATCGCCGCAAAGCTCAAACTTGACAAAGCCGTTGAAAAAGAAGTTTGATTTTCAACAAAATCTGAGATTACCCGACCACAGGGCCGTGGTCGGGTAATCTTTATGCCATTTGCAATTCCAACCGAATAAATTCTGCTTATGAGCCATTCCAGTAATCCGCCTTCCATGCGGCAAATCATCGAAGAATTAAAGCAATATTTCTCCCTGCAATATGAATGGATAAAACTCGACGGGATAGAAAAGCTGACTCGCATCGTATCAGCGCTCATCATTCTCACACTATCGATTATCCTCATCTCCATCGTATTGCTCTATCTGTCGTTATCGGCCGTTCACTATATCGAATCCTATACCGGTATCGTGGCCGCATATTCAATAGTAGCCGGAGTATTCTTCTTGCTTTTCATCATATTATGGCTTTTGCGCCGTGTATGCATCGTCAATCCGGTACTGCGTTTCTTATATCACTTGTTTATAACCCCGAAAGAAGAGTCTGAGGCGGTCTCCACCCATAAAAACAACGAGTTATGAATAACACTTCCAAGATAACGATGAAGACTTTGGCCCGCCAGAAAGCCGAAGTACGTGCCAAGATTGCCCGACAACACAGCGAGTTGGCCCAATCTTATTGGGATGCCTTAGCCCCCTTCTACCGCATGGGAAACTCCCCGTTTTCCATTTTGAAAAACTTCTCCGTAAGCGTAGCTTTGTTTGAAGGTGTAATAACCAGCCTCAGAATGATACGGAAAATACGAGGCTTATTCCGCAGATAACAAGATTTATTTTTCACCAACATTTTTCAGTCTTTGGAGAAAACGCAAAATATTTCGGAAGTTTTTTACAATTCATACGAAATGTATTATCTTTGCGGCCAGAAATAACAAACTAAATAAAACAATTATGAAAAAAAATCTCCTTTATCTGTTCTTGTTCATGGCCATGCCCCTTGCATTCGTTGCTTGCGGCGATGACAACAAAGATGATGACAACACAACCAACAACGGTATCACAAACACAATAAACGCTACGGGCGAATATGCCGGCGATATAGTTATTCTCGTTAATGGCCAGAACTTCTTCGAAGCCATGAATCCCGAAACTTCGTCGAGCCCCGTAGAATTCACCCTCAACCAACAGGAAAATACTACCTCTCTTGCCATCAACGATTCGCTGTTGGTAATCGGAGCTCTTTCGCTCAATGTAGACAATGTTCCCAGCACTGCCGACAGTGAAAAGCTCACCATTAACGGCACGGATTTGAATATGGAGCAAAACATCATCGGACTTGATGTCGTTATCAACTCTGTAACCGGTACGGTAACCAAAGCCGGAGCCGCCGACCTCGCCATCGAAGCAGGTGCCCTCATCGGTACACCCGCTGAACAAACCGTAAACATCGAAATCTCGGCTCAGAAGAAATAATTTCCGACCGATTTTTATATAAAAGCGTAACCTCTGAAAAGAGGCTACGCTTTTTCTTTCTTATCTATGTAGCAAAGCGAATGTATCACTCTCCAAAAAGTTCGGTCGACAGATAACGCTCGCCCGTGTCGGGCAGCAGCACCACAATAAGCCGGCCTGCGTTCTCGGGACGACAAGCCAACCGCACCGCCGCACATACTGCCGCACCCGACGATATGCCGGTAAAAACGCCGTCACAAGCCACAAGTTCACGTCCCATGCACATCGCGTCTTCGTCGGTAATCGTCATCACCGCATCGACCCATTTTCCATCATAAGTTTTGGGTACAAAGCCGGCTCCTATGCCTTGTAAACCATGGACTCCGGGAGCCCCGCCAGAGAGTACCGGCGAAGAAGCCGGCTCTACGGCAACCGCCACGACAGCGGGGTTATGCGCCTTCAAGCCCTGGGACACACCTGTAAGGGTGCCGCCGGTACCCACACCGGCCACAAAAACATCGACTGCGCCATCGGTGTCGCGCCATATCTCTTCGGCGGTCGTCGCCCGATGAACAGCCGGATTGGCCGAATTTTCAAACTGGCGCATCATGACCGACTGCGGAATCTCCTTCAACAGTGCCTCGGCCCGGGCTATGGCGCCGGCCATTCCCGCAGAGCCGGGGGTCAGCACAAGTTCTGCCCCCATGGCCTTCAACAGCCGCTGCCGCTCGACACTCATTGTCTCGGGCATGGTGAGTATCGTCTTGTATCCTCGGGTGCGGGCAATCCAGGCAAGGCCCACCCCGGTGTTACCGCTGGTAGGTTCTACAATCGTGGCTCCGGGCGACAACACTCCCCGAGCCTCGGCATCTTCTATCATAGAGAGAGCGGTGCGGTCTTTCACACTGCCTCCGGGATTGAACGACTCCAACTTGGCCACGATACGGGCAACGGTACCGTACCGACGGGCCACACCCGAGAGTTCGAGCATCGGCGTATTGCCGATAAGTTCGGTAAGGCTTTTAGCAATTTTACTCATAACGTATTATATGTCTGACAAAAACAGTAAACAAGAATGCAGAGACAAAATAACAATCCCATCTGACTGCATTGTTACACCCACTGATATATTCCATAAAGATAGCGAATAAGAAACAAAAAAGCAATGAATGTGCAAAACTTACATTTCCGAAGCCTCCCATACACAACAAAAAGCTTTTACCTGCCACTTCAAAGTATATAAACAACTCTCTTAAAAAGAGTAACAGAATAGTATAAACGTCTTTTCACACAATGAAAGAGAGACATTGCCCAAAAAATCCGATATAAAAGTGGTATCTTTGCAGCCAAACATGTGGTCGATGTCTGTGCCAGGAAATCCCGGCCAGACTTTCTACACGGCATAACGCCGGCCCACTTCAAAAAAACGCCCTGTCATGAAAAAAATCTTCACATTGCTTCTCCTCTTCTCGGTATGTATCGCCTCGACTCAGGCCGAGAGTAACTACCGGGAGAAAACTTTCGACCTTTTTGTCTCCGGCAACATTCTGCAATGGGAAGGTCTCATCGACCAGATGAAAACCGACCCCGACTTCCAAAGCCTGGAAAACAAAGAAGAGCTACTCTCCTACTATTACGGTCTGGTGGGACATCTTATCGACATCAAAGAGAAGAAGCACGCCCGCGAAATACTCGACGAGGCTCTGACGATTATCACACCATTGGTACAACAAAATCCCCAAAACGGACGGCTGGCAGGTCTCATGGCCAACTTCCAGGGATACCAGATAGCCCTCTCTCCACTCAAAGCGACGACACTGGCCCGCAGTATGCTGCGGTATGCCCGTAATGCCGAAGAAATGGCTCCCGAAGATCCCGAGGTAAACATTTGGAGTGCCAACATTCTCTTCTATATGCCCGACGCTTTCGGCGGAAACACCAAGCAATCGAAAGAATACTATTGCAAGGCTCTACAACTGTATGATAAAGACGAGTCGCTGCGCACCGACAACTGGATGTACCTGCAACTCATCATTACACTCGGGCTGGTCGAGGAGAAAAGCGAAAACTACCAAAAGGCGCACGAATATTTCAGCAAGGCCATGGCGCTCTACCCGGAGTACCCACACCTGAAAAATGTTCTCTACCCCCGAATTCTGAACGAACTGGGAGAATCTTAATCTTTAAACCGACATGAAATATATCGAAATACACTTTCACGTCAAAGCCGACGACATCACCCTTGTTACCGATATTCTGGCTGCACTCCTGGCCGATGCCGGCTACGACAGTTTTGTACCCGAAGCCGAAGGCATGAGCGCCTACATTCCCGAGAGCCAATACGACGAACCGGCTCTGCAACAAATCATCGGACAACTGCCTGTCGAGGCCGAAATCGAATGGTCGTGCCGACATTATGCCGACCAGAACTGGAACGAAGAGTGGGAAAAACATTACTTCCACCCCATTGTCGTAGGCAACGAATGTGTCATACACAGCACGTTCCACACCGACATACCCGATGCCCACTATAAGATTGTCATCGACCCCAAAATGGCTTTTGGAACCGGCCACCACGAAACGACGTTGCTTATGCTCGAATGGATTCTGAGCCACGACTTCGACCACGAACGGGTACTCGACATGGGCTGTGGAACAGCCATTCTCGCCATATTGGCGCGCATGCGCGGCGCTGCCGAGGTAACGGCTGTCGATATCGACGAATGGGCCTACCACAATGCGCTGGAAAATATTCGCCTCAATCAAGTCGACGGCATCGACGTGCGACTGGGCGACAAACAGCAACTCAACGGCGAAGTTCCCTACGATACTGTACTGGCCAATATCAACCGCAACATTCACATCGACAACATGGAGGCTTATGCTTCGGTAATGCACCCCGGAAGCACGATATACATGAGCGGCTTCTACACACAAGACCTCCCGGTGCTGGAAGCCTGCGCCGAAAAGTTCGGGCTTAAATACCAAAGCCATAAGGAAAAGAACAACTGGGTGGCTGCCCGCTTTATAAAAGAATAAGACGACATCCGTCTCTAAAAAACAACAAAAAGCCTCTGCAATAACAGAGGCTTTTTATTTGGCTTTATTTTAGCAGTGAGGCCCGATAAGCCGAATCAACAGGCGGTAATTGAAACGTCGTATCGCGACTCCGCATTTCATCAGCAGCCTTATTCGTCTCACGGAGATTTTCCTGCATGGCATCGAACACTCGCGACGAAACGGCAATCTCCTCGCCTGAGCGTAACGTGCAACGGTAATGCCCCGCCATTATCTCCACATGAGAAAAATAACGATACAAGGCTACCCGAACCCGCGCCATATCAACAGCATCGACCTTGTCGCCGGCAACTACTGCTCGGGCAAGGGTTTTCATATCGACGTCGATATAGACATTCTCGCGCAGGTATTTCTGCACCACGGCTGTATCGACCGCATAAGCCGGCCGGCCAACGGTATCCCCCTCTGCCGATGATTCGCTGCATGCCGACAATAACAACACAAGGCATGCACACAGAATTGTAACTCGTTTCATGGATTCAATGTAAAGATAACGCCGGGAAGCATATGTCCCGGGCGTCAATATCATTTTTTCAGAAAAACGCGAGGGGGTTATTCCTCATCGTCAATCTCTTTCATATTATGGAAGACGTTCTGTACATCTTCGTCTTCTTCGATGCGCTCAATGAGTTTCTCGATTTGGGCACGTTGCTCTTCGGTGAGCTCTTTGGTGTCGTTGGGTATACGTTCAAACTCAGCGCTGGTGATTTCGTAGCCGTTGTCTTCGAGATACTTCTGAATGGCATTGAACGACTCGAATTCGCCATAGATTACAATTTCTTCTTCGTCTGCATCGAGCTCGTCTACACCGAAGTCAATCAGTTCAAGTTCCAAATCTTCGAGCGAAATGCCATCTTTGGGTTTAATATGAAATACGCTCTTGTGATCGAAAAGAAACGAGAGGCTGCCCGATGTACCCAGCGAACCGCCAAACTTGTTGAAGTAGCTGCGAATGTTGGCAACCGTGCGGTTGTTGTTGTCGGTAGCAGTCTCCACAACAATGGCAATGCCGTAAGGGCCGTATCCTTCGAAAAGAACTTCCTTGTAATCGCCTTCTTCTTTTGATGTGGCTTTCTTGATAGCGCGCTCTACGTTTTCCTTAGGCATATTGGCAGCCTTGGCATTCTGCATGAGCACACGTAAACGGGGGTTGGCATCGGGATCGGGGCCACCGGCCTTCACGGCGATGGAGATTTCTTTTCCGAGTTTGGTAAAGGTGCGTGCCATATTGCCCCAACGTTTGAGCTTACGGGCTTTTCTATATTCAAATGCTCTTCCCATATTGGTATTTTTACTTATTGTATGATGTAATAAACTTGATTATCTCAATGATGCGCCCAACTTATTCTGCAAATTGGCAACGACTTTACCCATGATATGTTCTATCTGCTTATCGTTAAGAGTCTTGCTCTCATCTTGCAGCACAAGTGATATGGCATAAGACTTCTTGCCTTCGGGCAGGTTCTTTCCCTCGTACACATCGAAGAGGGTTACCTCTCTGATAAGTTTCTTGTCGGCTTCGAGTGCTGTTTTCTCGACCTGTGCAAAGGTGATGTTCTTGTCGAGCAAGAGAGCCAGGTCGCGTTTCACGCTGGGGAATTTGGGTATATCGGTAAAGGTTACCGTCTTCCCGGCCAGTCGCAGGAGCTGCGACCAGTGGAGGTCGGCATAACATACTTCGGCATCGATATCGAATATCTTCAATATTTTGGTCGAAACAATACCCAATCGGCCGACCTCTTTTCCATCGCGGGTGGTGATAGAAAGTGCCGCCGAAAAGAGGTCGTCGCTCGTCTGCGTCATGAGCAGTCGGCCCCGCTCCACGCCAAGACGGGTAAAGATATTCTCGACATAGGCTTTGAGTTCATACACGTTGCTCTTCTCATCGGCATGTGCCCAGTTGCCCGACACGCGATGTCCCGTAATCCACAAACCGAGATGCAGCGATTCGCTGTAAGGGTTGAGTACCTTCTCCGTAGCATCGGCCTCGGGTGAGAAAGAGTAACAGTTTCCAAACTCAAAGAAGTGCAAATCGGGACGACGACGGTTGATGTTGTGTGCAATACTTTCCAGTCCGCCGAAAAGCAACGTCTGACGCAACACACTGAGGTCGGCGCTCAACGGGTTCATCAATTTTACGCAGTTGCTCTCAGGATAGGATTGGAGCGAAGCGTAATAAGACGATTTGGTGAGCGAGTTGTTCATTATCTCGTTGAAACCACAGCCAACGAGCTGCTCGGCTACCAGGTTTTGCAGTTTGAAACTGTTGTCGGTTGCGGTCTTGTATGAGAGATTGGAGTGTACCGTGTCGGTAAACTCTACATTGTTGTATCCGTATATGCGCAGAATGTCTTCGATGACGTCGACATCGCGACGCACATCGACCCGGTAAGTAGGCACCAGCAACGACAACACGCCATCTTTCTCGGCCGTAATCTCTATTTCAAGCGAAGTCAATATACTCTTGACCGTATCGCAGGGTATCTCTTTACCTACCAGAGCATTGATATGCTCATAGCTGAGCGTTACGGGGTAGTTGGATATGGGTGTCGGATATACGTCGACGATATCACCCACGATTTCGCCACCGGCCAACTCCTTAACCAACAGGGCGGCACGTTTTAACACATAGAGGGTGTTGTTGGGATCGGCTCCCCGCTCGAAACGGAACGACGAGTCGGTATTCAATCCATGACGACGTGCCGTTTTCCGCACCCACATGGGGTTGAAATAGGCCGATTCGAGGAAGACATCGGTTGTCTGCATCGTCACGCCCGACTGCAAACCGCCGAATACGCCGGCAATGCACATACCTTCGTTCTCGTTGCATATCATGAGGTCACGCTCGGAGAGTTTCCGTTCCACTTCGTCGAGGGTAACAAAGGGAGTTCCCTCGGGCAGAGTCTTGACAACGATTTTTTCTCCGGCTATCTGTGCCACATCGAAACAGTGCATGGGCTGGCCGGTCTCATGCAGGAGATAATTGGTAATGTCGACCACATTGTTGATGGGGCGCAAGCCTATGGCCAGGAGGTGTTTTTTCAACCACTCAGGGCTCTCGGCCACCTTCACGTTGCGTATGGTAAGGCCGCTGTATCGAGGACAGGCTTCGCTGTTCTCGACCGTTACCGAAACGGCTTTCCCCGCGGGATTGTCAATTTTGAAAGCATCAACCGAGGGGCGTTTCAGCGAATAGGCATAGCCATTTTGTTTAAGCCAAGCCGCCAAATCGCGGGCTACGCCATAGTGCGAAGCGGCATCAATGCGGTTGGGGGTGATATCTACCTCCAATACATAGTCGCTTTCGAGGTTGTAATAGGTTTTGGCCGGAGTACCGGGTATGGCACTCTCGGGCAAGACGATGATGCCGTCGTGCGACGTGCCGATGCCGATTTCATCTTCGGCACATATCATGCCGTTGCTCTCGACACCGCGTATTTTTGATTTCTTGATGGTAAAACTTTCATCTCCGGCATAAAGGACAGTACCTATGGTCGCTACCACGACATGCTGGCCGGCTGCCACATTGGGGGCACCGCATACTATCTGGGTGGGCTGTCCATCGCCAAGGTCGACCGTGGTGATGTGCAGGTGGTCGGAGTTGGGGTGCGCCTCACAAGTGAGCACCTTGCCTATTACCAGTCCTTCAAGGCCGCCTTTTACGGCTTGCACTTCTTCTATTCCTCCGATTTCAAGCCCTATCGAAGTGAGGGCCGCAGCTACCTCTTCGGGTGTCAAAGGCAAGTCGAGGTAATCTTTCAACCAATTATAAGAGATATTCATATCGTATATTGTTTTTCATTGCATTGTACCTAAATGAAACGCCGGAGAATCGACGGCTGTACCGCTTTGCTTCTACCGAGATTCTGTGCGAGTTCGCACAACTTTTCCCACAATTCATTCAGGCTTGCAAAGATAATAAGTTTTATTTGTTTCTCGAAGTTTTTTTACGCCCTTTTTAGCGCACAATCCGCTGAAAAGCGGCCGGTACCGGAGTCTCGAAAAGCATGTCGCGACGGGTTATCGGATGTACGAAGCGTAACCGGCTGGCGTGAAGCGAAAGGCGCCCGAGCGGATTGGTATGGGCCCCGTACTTGCGGTCTCCGGCAATGCTGTGTCCGATGTCCTGCATATGCACGCGTATCTGATTCTTGCGGCCGGTGGCCAGTTGCAGTTCCACCAGCGAATAGCTGCCGTTGGTAGCCAGTACTTCGTATCGGGTGAGGGCATATTGGCCGTTCTCCTTGTCGTCAGTCGAATAGACATGGAAGGCGGCATTCTCTTTGAGATAAGACGACACCTCGCCTTTCGACGGCGAAGGCTCTCCCTCAACGACAGCCACGTAGCGGCGATCGAGTACCATATCGTTCCACGAACGCTGCATCTTCTCCTGTATGCCCTGGCTTTTGGCAAACATCATCAGCCCGGAAGTGTCGCGGTCGAGACGGTGCAACACAAAGATGCGGTTGGCGGGATTGTCCTGACGCACATAGTCGCTGAGTATGTGATAGGCGGTATTGGCCTTTACACGGTCTGTCGAAATGGAAAGCAGCCCATACCCCTTGTCAACGACAATCAGGAACTCGTCTTCGTAAACGATGCGGAGACGCGGGTGACGGAACTCCTTATACCCGCGGGTGTAGTTGACCGACACCTCATCGCCGGGGTGCAACGGGGTATCGAATTGGGTCATGGGGGTGTTGTTTATAGCAATCTGCCGATGGGTCAGATAAGACTTGATCGTCGTTTTGCTACGGTCTGAAAATATCTCCTGCAAAAAGGGCAACAACGTGATATTCTTTTCTACCTTGAACACCTCAATTCTGTCGGGTCCTCGACGGCCCCGTCCTTTCTTTTTCTCCATATCTAAGCCTTACAAAATTTTATCCATTCAATGACAGTACTACTAAGGTTCTGCCTATCGGCGACAAAGATAGTAAAAAGCGCTGACAACAGCCACAAGGCCTCCATAATATACAAAACAACCACGATTTCTGCGAAAAGAACAATTCTTCAACCACCTGGGAAATGAAATTATAAGATTTTAAAAAAGTTGTTTTGCCGTTACACAAAATCTCTCTACCTTTGTAAAAAATATATACCGAACTCATATTTCCTGAAAAACATCATGAAAGTCAAAATACATAGAGAAGGGAGAAACATTCTTACCGTACTATTCCTCGCCCTGCTCATTATAAATGGGTTACTCTATCGTTTTTGTCCTATACACGTTCTCATCATAATTCTCCATATCGCATCTGCCCTGTTTTTTCTACTGGTGCTCAACTTCTTCCGTTCGCCGCGCCGGCATTTTCCGGGCGAACAGCGCAACGCCGTAGTCGCACCAGCCGATGGTGTGGTGGTCGTTACCGAGGAAGTTGTCGAGAATGAATATTTCCACGACAAACGTTTACAGGTATCGATATTCATGAACCTGGTAAACGTTCATGCCAACTGGACTCCGGTAAACGGAACGGTTACCCACGTCAGCCACCAAGACGGCCGTTATATGGCCGCATGGCTTCCCAAATCAAGCACCGAGAACGAACGTTCGACCATCGTGATAAAAGCCGAGAACGGACAGGAAATTCTCATGCGACAGATTGCCGGAGCCCTTGCCCGCCGCATCGTTACTTATGCCGAACCGGGCGAGAGTTGCCAAATCGACGAACACATAGGCTTTATCAAATTCGGTTCACGGGTCGACCTCTTCCTCCCGCTCGATGCCGAGATTATGGTAAAACTCAACGAAAAGACCGTGGGCAACCTGACTCAGGTAGCCCGTCTGCGCCCGTAACACGGGACGGCTCTGCGGCCATGTAATAAAATACAAACACCCCTACCCTATGAAACGGCTTTCTTCATATATTCCCAATTTCATTACCTGCTGTAACCTGGCAGCAGGAAGTCTGGCTGTCATTATGGCACTGCGTGGCACCTTCGAACAAGCCGCCATACTCATACTCATCGCCGCCGTGTGCGACTTCCTCGACGGACTGTCGGCCCGATTGCTCCACGCCTACTCCCCCATGGGAAAAGAGCTCGACTCACTCTCCGACCTCGTAAGTTTCGGTCTGGCACCGGGTGTCATGGTCTACACGCTGCTCAGCGACTATCTGCTCCTCCCCTACGGAAATCTCTCCTACGTGGCTTATATGGCCCTGCTGATACCCATTGCCGGAGGGCTGCGTCTGGCCAAGTTTAATGTCGATGACCGCCAAAGCACCTCGTTCATCGGGCTGCCCATTCCCGCCAATGCCCTGTTCTGGATAGGCATCTGCTTTGCCGACACACGCAACTGGAATCCCGCCATCATCTTGATACTCATTGTTGTATTCTCGTTCCTCATGGTATCGAATCTGCCCATGTTCTCGTTGAAGACATCGAACCTGTCGTGGAAAAAGAATCAACTGCGCTATATCCTCGTAGTCATATCGCTGCTGCTCGTCATCTGGCTCGGGCTAACGGGACTGGCCGGTGCCATCATCGCCTACATACTACTCTCACTCATCGCACTGTTTCGGAAATAAAAAGTTTTTTTATCTTCGTTTTAGAAAAAGCGGCAGGATTGTTGTTGTATATTTACAACATCATACTCACCTTTAACTTGTAGATGCATATGTTTATCTTTCAATTCATAATTTTCATCGGTTTCATACTGATTCTGGCTGCTCTTGGATTTGTGTTCCGTATCCTGAGTGTATTCGGAGGCCGCAACCGCCGTCCGTTCAATGCCGGTACGAGAGAAACGCCCGACGAAACGAGCAACCGCTATGCCGACTCAGAGAACGAGCCGCAAAGACAGAGAAGAAAGAAAAAGATTTTCGACGACTCGGTCGGCGAATATGTCGATTTTGAAGAGGTCAAAGACAAAAAATAGAACGGCCGAAATCAGTATACCTCCCCGTACAACAAGACAAGCCGCACCGATTGCTCGGTGCGGCTTGTCTGTTTCTCACAGCCTGTTGCTTTTCATTGGCTCAAAACGGGAAAAGCAATGGCAATATAAATATCATGACGATACCCATAATCAACTGCAAAGGCAATCCCACCTTGACATAGTCCATGAAGGTGTATTTACCGGCCGACATCACCAAAGCATTGGGCGGCGTGGAGAATGGCGACGCAAAGCACATACTGGCAGCGACCGTCACCGCAAACAAATAGGGATAGGGACTCACGCCGAGGCTGATGGCCGACTGCATGGCAATGGGTGCCAACAGCACCGCCGTGGCGGTATTGCTGATAAACATCGTCATCAATGACGTGGTAAAATAGATTCCGGCCAACAACGCCAGCGGCCCATAATCGCCCAACCCCGAAACCAGAGCGGTAGAAATTCCGGCCGAAGCGCCGGTCTTCTCCAAAGCCAACGACATGGGCATCATGGCGGCAATCAGCACGATACTCTCCCAGTTTATGGTACGATAGGCATCTTCGACACTACGCAGACAGCCGGTAAAGACCATCAGCACCGCCGCTATAATGACAGCCATCACCGCCGGGACCCATTCCAGAACCATAGCCAGTATCATCAACAACATGATGGCTGCGGCCACAGGTGCCTTACGGTCGAGCGTAACTTTCGCCACCTGCTCGACAGGTTGCCCCAGCACCACCCAGTCGTTCTGTTCCTTGCTCATGCGTGCAATGTCGCTCCACTCACCCTGCACCAGCAGTGCATCGCCACTATGCATACGGAAATCGCGCAAGTCGTGTACATAATAGGTGTCGTTGCGCTGTATGCCGAGAATATTGACTTTGAATTTTTCTCTGAATCCACAATCGCGCACAGCCACATTCTGCAAAGAGGAGTTGTGCAGCAACACCACCTCGGCAATACCCGTCTGGTTCATCGTTTCAGATTCGGAGGCATTGTATATCGTATCGAGCTGCCACAAGCCATTCTCCTCGACCATACGGGCTACCTGAGCGGCATCGCCCGAGAGATAGAGTATATCGTCGGCCAGAATCTCGGTATGCGGACCTGCGGTTATATGGTCATAGATGTTATTGAAAAAATGGCGGCGTGTCGAAACCTTCCGCCGTATTTCCAATATTCCCACACCGTATGTCTCGGAGATATTGAGTTCCTGCACCGTCTTTCCGCAATAGGCAGCAGAGGTCGGCACCTGCACACGGAACATACGCTGTTCGAGTTGATATTCGCGCAAGAGCTCCTCGGTCGTACGGTGGGTTTTCTTCTCCTCATCTCCACCCTTTCGTTTGCCGGAGAGGAACCATTTCGACATGGGTATAAGCACCAGTATGCCCACTGCAATGCAGACTATGCCCACCGGCGTGAATGAGAAGAACGACAATGCCTCCATGCCGGCATTTTCCAACGTCTCCTGTATCACAAGGTTGGGCGGTGTACCTATGAGGGTAAGCATCCCCCCCATACTGCTGGCAAAGGCCAGAGGCATGAGCAGACGCGAAGGCGACATATCGGCCCCTTTGGCCAGGCTCACAACAATCGGCAGCATCAGTGCCACCGTACCGGTATTACTGACAAAGGCACCGACGAAAGAGGTTACCAGCATGACCAGCAGGAAGAGCCGGAACTGGTTTTTCCCGGCAGCCCGCATAATCTTTCCGCTCACCATCTTGGCCAGACCGGTCTGGAATATGGCTCCTCCCACGACAAAAAGTCCAACCATCATGATGACGACACTATTGGAAAATCCGCTCAACGCTTCGGTTGGCGTAAGTATGCCACACAGCACCAGCAAAATGAGCGAACACAGCGCAATCAGATCGGAGCGGATTTTTCCCGCCATGAAAAATATGGCCGACAAGGCTAAAATAACAAGGGTTGCAATCATCTCTTAATTTATTAATCAGATTTAACCATGAGAAATGGAAACACTTTCTTACAGACGTTAAAAGTTTTCCATACGATTAGTCAAAGATAAATATTTTAATGCCATATAGAATCGGAATATCAATAATTATTCTAAAAAATAAAAAGCAGGAGAATAGAGATTATTTTCTATCCTCCTGCTCAATCTTTTACCTTGAATATGAATTACAAGATATACTTTTTCAGAAAACGGTAAATCTCATCAAGGGCCTCTTCGGCAAAGACGTCGGGCAAATCGGGAATCTCCTCCTGCCGACAAGTCTCACAGTGCTGGAACATGTGGTTGAGCCCCGGCAACAGCACCGTTTCATAGCGGGTATTCCCGCCAAGTCGCAACAGAGAGTCGGCGGTCGAGAGATTGGGCTCGGCCGGCACCAGAATGTCGCAATCGCCGTTGAGTAACAGTACCGGCACCTCAACCCGCGGCAGATAGTCGGCCGGGTCGTAATGCATCAGACGGCGATACCACTGGGTATCGGCGGTACGCAGATAGCGTGCCAAATACATCTCTTCACGACCTTTCAGGCCGGTTGCCTGCAATACCGTATCGTTCTGCATGGAAGTCCATGCCATAAAACGTTCGCGCAGAGGCTCGGCCAAAGGTTGCGTCAGCGGCACCTCGTACACCCAGCGGAAAAGAAGTCGCAGGAAATCCTTGTTGGTCTGTCGCCACTCGTCGGAATAACCGGGATAGGAGTCGATAATGGCATCGTTCTGCAAAGCGAGGCTGGTCAGTCCATCGGTCATAAGTCCGGCCAATGTAACGACAAAAGCCACATCGTCGGAAGAAGCTGCTGCCATCATGGCAGCAGCACCACCCTCGCTGTGCCCCATCAGGCCTATTTTCGAGGTGCGGATATGCCGATGTTGTTTCAAAACCTCTACGGCCCGTAAAGCGTCGGAGGCAAAATCGGCTGTCGTAGCCTCTTCGTATCGACCGGTAGACTCTCCTACCCCCCGGTCGTCGAGTCGCAGCACAGCCACACCACGACGGGTGAGATAATCGGCTATCCGGGCAAAAGGCCGATGGCCGGTAAAAGAGGCATCGCGGTCCTGCTTGCCGGTGCCAGAGAGTATTACCACTGCCGGTACCCTCCTGCGGGTACGGGGACGGGTCAGGGTTCCCGACAGAACAATAGAATCGTTAACAGGTACGGCTATCTTCTCCTCGATATAAGGGTATGGAGGTACAGGGTTTTGTGCCCAATAGTGCGGTTGGAGCGTATCGGCCTTCACAAAGTCGATAGAATAATCTTTCTGGTAAAGGGTTACACTCGCACTCATTCGAGGCGAAGGCGATGAAATCAAACGCCCTCTCATCACCAACTGGCCATTATTGAAACGGAGAAAAAGCGAATCGCCCGAGAGGCTCAGTGAATCGCAAGGCGCCTGTTCTATCCAATATTCGGGCACGGTTACGGTGGTACCTCCGACCGTATAATCTGTTTTCAAGAAGAAACGGCAACTTCCGTGCTGCCCCTGCCAACCGTCGGCAAAGATTGAAACGGCGGAAACAAAACAGAAAATAAACAGACTGACTTTTTTCATCGTAAAAAAGGAAGTGAGAAAAGAGTGTTACTTCTCTTTCCCCACTCCACATCAAAGTTAAGGTTTATACCGGGAATTACTTAATCACGACTTTCTGGGCGAAGCTATTTCCTTCGGCATCGACACCTTGCAGGAAGTAGTAACCGGCAACCAGTGAAGAGACATTGACCGAGGTGGCCATGGGTGCATCGAGAACCAATACTCCCGAAGCATTATAGAGTTTCACGGCAGCAGGAGCCGAAAGATACAGACAGTCGGTAGCCGGCGTAGGATAAGCCACGATAGATGCCTCTGCGCTTTCTATTTCGGCCACAGATGCCTCAAACGTTCCGTTGAAAGGATTGACAATCATCTCGTTGGATTTCTCCGACGTACCGGTTTTATATTTTGTTATCACCCACATGGTGAGATCAACTCCTTCAATACCATCTTCACCATTCACTTCACAAGCCCAAGTAGGTAACAGTACCTCACTCGAAGTCTGATCGGCAGCGACAGAAACATAGCTATATTCGCTATAATATACACGATATTCCGTTATTTCACTGGTCGTTTCAGGAGCTGTCCAAGAGACAACAACGGGATAGTTGCTTCCATCAGAAGGTTTAATCTCGTTCACAGTAAAGTTGGTAACAGGTTTCACGCCTTCATCGTTCAGTGTTGCCGTTACAAACTCTGTTATATTCTTTATCTCCCCTCCTGCCACAGCGGCCACGGCCACCATGTGCATACCGTTTACCAGTGTATCAGAAACAAACGAAGTAGACGAAACTTCATCCTGCATAACACCATCTATAATAACCCGATAACCGGTAGCACCGGCCTGAGGTGCGCTCCATGTAATGTCTAAAACGTTCTTGATGCTTGCATTTTCTTTTACAGACAAGTTCTGAGGCACATACGAAGCACTCAATGAAGAATATTTATAATCTTCTTCATTCACATAAACTCCCCATCTCGATGAAGAAACCGAACGAATATTTGTCAATTTACCATCGGTATAGGTATAGGTTTCGGTCATGACAGGATCTGCAACATATGTACCTGTATTATTATCAAATTGATATTGATTCATACCTGTGCATATACCGTTATTATAGATATAAACCGTACTATCCAAACGGGTCTTTACATCGGCACTGGGGCGGAAAGAATTAACGGTATAGATAAGTGTACCATTCTCAAACACATGATCGGACGAACGCCAATAGGTGATGGTAACACCATCTTTGTTTATCGACTTCATGTCCTGGTACATGCCGTTAATATAATTTTCATATTCGACATATCCCGAGACCTCACCATTGGCATTATACGAAACTGTTTTTATCAACTGCTTGTTTTCATCGTAAAAATACTCCGTATATGAACCGGGCATATATTCTCCTGTATTAAAATCGGAGCTATATGTCTGCGATTTCGTTTTAAGCCCATTGGCGTCATAAGTATTAATTACTGCCGAAGAGCTCAATTCTAAATAGAGATTGTTGTTCGAATCAAACAGGTTATACTGTGTAGAAGAAGGTGTGGCAGGTTTAGACTCTCCCTCGCTGTAAGAATACGTTTCTTTCACGCTATAACCTTCTGCCTCGATTTGGGCATAAAACGGCATTGCCAGCAGGCATGCCACAGACAGTGTAATCAGTCTTTTCATAGCTTTTTGTTTTTAATTGGTAAGAATAAATTATGTAGTTTCTTATTTTTCATATTCAGCCTCGCTTTTCAGATATTCTACGATGAAACTTATTTCATCGACCAGTGCCGACGGGCTGCCGTAATATCCAGTCGAACGCCAGCGAAGATTTCCATTCCCGTCGATAATCATCTTTTGAGGTATGCCCGAGAAGTGGAATGTCTTGGCATAGGTCTCATAAATAAGGTCGCGCTTATTTTCGTTCTGCGGATTGGGCTCATCAAAGACAACCTGGAAGGTATATCCTTTCTCTTTAATAAACTCTTCTATCTTCTGCTTGAAATTGGGATCAAACTCCTGGGTCGAAACAAAGAAGAATTTTACATTATCATCGTCTTTATACTTGTCGACCGCCATCTGCATACCCGGCATAGCCGCCTTGCAGGGACCGCACCAGGTAGCCCAGAAATCGAGCACGATGATTTTTCCTTTCAACCCAGCCATATCGATACGACCGCCTTCGAGCGTCTCCACCTCATACAAGGGTATCGGCTCGTTACACATATCTTTCATGACACGTGCTTTCAAAGCCTTCTGTACCTCATCGGATTTCATCTCCTCGATGTACATAGCGAATCCCTTTTCTGAACCATTCTTAGCTATATAATCGTCTTTAAGCAGAGCAAGCATTTCCGGCGAAGCGGCATTTTCCTTTACGCCTGCTTCAATGAAAGGTATTATCTGCTCGGTATGTCCTGTCGCCTGTAACAGGCTTACATAAAAGTCGTTGAAATCGGCTTCTTTGCTTCCGAAATATTTCAATAACTGCTGAGACAAAGCGTATGACTCTTCCAACAGATTATTTTCTTTCAATATTTTGGCATATACCAAATAGGCATCGTCTCTTGAACGGTACAATTCCTGTATCCACTCCTTAGGAGTATAACCCGCTAAATAACCGTAACGCGGACGATCTTGCATTTCATTCATGATGGCCCGTGCGTGAGGCAGCAACTCCTCGGCCGACATCTGTTTCTGATTATAGGGTATCTGTACCAAATGCCAATAGAACGTAGCCAACATATTTACAGGCACTTCGTGCAGATACTTATACATCTTGTCATAGTTTTTATTCTCTATGACATGGGTATATACAACCGCACGGAACAAATGCCCATAAAAGTTATTATCAATATCTGACTCGAAAATATTGAATTTTTTTGCAGGGAAACGTTTCAGAAACTTATCGAGTTCTACCTCCAACTGAGCCATATCTCTGATGGCATACAAACGCATAATTTCCTTGTCACGAGCCAATATGCCATCGGGGAAACGTTTGAGAATCTCGGTATCCAACACCTGGGTGAGAGAATCATCGTAAAGTATCTTCTCAGCGGCTGTACGGCAGCGGTAGAGATATATTTCGGGCAAAGGTTTCTGATCGTCGAGCTGCCGTATATAATCTATTTCCTGACGGATGCGCTCTTTCCCAGCCTCGGGATTGAGTCTATTCAACATACCGACAGCATAGGTAAAGATATTTTTCCGCTCCTCAGGATTATATGCTACCTCCTGATTGAGCCAGAAACGAAGCACCTCGTCGTCGATCCACATATCGGTCGAGTCTTTCATCAAATCGGGTACGGAATACATCTGCGTATTCTTATTCCGCAACAGGGCCCATCCGGTATACGACGAAGGGAGTTGCCGTCCCTTCTTGTCGACAGTAAAATAGGCATACATGTTCTTGCCGCCATTGTCGCTTTTGCCATCGGCAGAGTATTTATAAACTACCAAGGCTGCATTCTTGGGTACCTGCACGGTGCTTACCCAGCCACTATCGGTCTTTTGGAGTGGCAGGTCTTCGCCCCGCCAACCGTAATCCTGCCAATAGTAAACAGATGCCTCGATATCTGTGGCGCCTTGCAACGGAGTGTTTTCGGGCCGGTAAAGGGTCGTTGTCTTTTTACCGACCCGAAACTCTCCATCTATCACCTCCCAATTTTTATCTGGAGTCCCTGCCTGTAATGCCAACGACATACATATGCAGGAAAGACTCAATCCTACTGTTTTCTTCATCTTGCTGTATATTTATGGTTACACGTTTTTCCCCTTTTTCATCATAAATTATCATTGTGCATCATCGCCCCAACCTTGAACTTTTACAGCCATATCTACCACTTTTCCCATGCCTGTAAAGATATTGAGCGGAGCTTTCTTGTCTTCACCCTGCGTGTTGTTCATCTCGCAGGTGTTGCGGGCAATGGCAAATTCATAGATCTTACCCTCGGTACCGTTCCAGGTAGCCACATAGAGATAGTTGCCGGTAACCGAAGCCAATTCGCTCATCTGGTTGACATTCTGATTATAAATCATCAGAGCGGTGATTTTCTCATCGGCGGGGAAATCATTGTTGATTTTCACCGTGCGCAGTGTCGTACTCCGTATTGAGGTTACATATATATCGCGCTCGGTGGCATACATAAAGAGGGTGGCAAACTCGCCACAGTCGAAGAACTTGGCATTCTGTATTTCTGGTTCGCCACTCAAGTCATAGATTCTCACAGCCAAGTCATTGATATCCTCATTTATTTCACTGGATCCGTCGGGATTAAGGATAAACTCATCGGTATTGAAATTGGCTCTATACAACGTATAATCGGTCATCAGTGCAAAACCGTGGGCATTGTATCCGATACCAAACCAAATGAGATCTTTACCGATATTGTTGACATCGAATGCCGTCGATATCTGGGTAACAAAAGGTGCCAACTTGGCCGTTTCGTTAAAGGAAGACGGCAGTCGTACAAAACGTTTGCCTTTGGTATCGTAAAAGACCGCCAAATTGGGTGTCAAATAACTATCGGGCATATAAATAAACGGAGCAACGGAAACTTCGCCCAAAGACGACTCGGCACGCAGGGCATCGGAAAAAGTATTGTTCCAATACTGCGACGACTGGTTATTGATGTTGTGTACATCGTCGTCATTTATCAGCACTGTCGTATGGGCTATCTGGCCATCGCGCAGTACTCGGTATGGCTTCAACACATCGGGACGTTGGTAAAAGAGTTCGTTGACATCGCACACCCAAGAGAAATCCTTGCCCGACAGTTTTACAAACTCCTCGTCGGTTGCTACATATACAGCGTTAACACTTGACCCTGTCTGTCCCGACTGACGCACAGTCGACACCGAAACGGGATTTCCCGAAAGTTTTCGTTCTACAGTTGAATACAATATGTTTTTCAACCATTTGTTCTCCACCACTCCGGGCACTGCATTAGTCGTCGCAATATAATCTATATCACTTTGACCATTAAGCGTATGTAATGCCACAATACCAGACACAACACTGGGTTGCACAATGAGGGTATATTTCTGTTGCCACACTGTATTATCTTCAAGATTGGTGATATAATACATAATGGCATAATTTTCGGTCTTGGATTGCTGGGTTACCTGCATGTGCAGTTCTTTCTCAGTAGACAGCACCTCCATATCCGACTCGGAATTGGAAAAATTATCGGTATATATAACCCACTTGTATGCCAGTTTCTCCTCGGGTATCGGCCCCTGCGTAAAACAAAGTTCCGGTACTATATGAAGCGAATCGTACTGTTCGAGAGTATAAGTGGTAGAAATACCGACAGTATCGACCGAAATTTCATTCAAGGCTACATAGTCGTAGTTTCCTTTATCATCGTAACAGGCTGTTACAAAGCAGGCTGCGACAAGCAACCCTACTATTTTAGTCTCTTTTTTCATCATTTAGCCTCCTCTCTGCTAATTCGATCCAAAATATATTTCGACCTTTGGGTCGGCATTGTCGTCTTCGTATATCGGGCCATAAACCTTACGATATTCTTCATAGGCATCATTGAGTTTGTTAGCTTCTCGTTGAATATCGGTTATGGTATATATTCCTTCTTCCTTTCCCGAAGTTACCCTATCGGCCTGCGGCCAATCGGTATGTCCGGTAACATCGATGGCAAAACGATACTTGTTCACGCTATATGCGCCGAAAAAATATTCGGGCCAATGCTCGGGTTTCATCAAGATATCGCCCCAACTGAGAGAAAACGATATGTCATCGGGGTGGCCGGGGTCGAGATCGTCTGTTGAGATAAGACGCAGACTCAAAGAGACAGGAGCCTCTTTGGTATCGGCCGTACGGTAGAGAAGCACCGGAAGGTAGGACTCGTATTGTCCGGCTTCCAGCACGCCGTCGAGCAAAGTATAATGCACTCCCTCCACAGCCGTCGTTCCTTCGGAGAGGACTTCGGCACGGAACACACGGTCACGATCGGAAAGATAGCCCATAAGCTTGGTTTTAAGTTTTATGGTATCTTCCATCAGAGCCGAATGTTGCAAGGCGAAGGAGTAGTTTTTTTCATAAACCTTGACCCGAATCGCTCCATTAGACGTCGTTTCGTTGAAATATATCCGGTCGGAGATATTATAATCCATCATCTCGTTCTGCTGACAGGCACAGAGCCAGATGCAGAGGGGAAGAATCAATAATCTACATACGTTTTTCATACTGACAGGTATTTTATCTTATTCGTTGTTTCTATCACCATATTCTATTTCATCGTCGGGCAACGGCAACACATAATCGGGCGTTACATATGTGGTTACCACATTGGAGCCGACGGCCGACGTAACGGGTATCTGCGGCATGTTGCGGCGCTTGAAGTAGAAGAAGAGTTGTCCTTCGCAGCAGAATTCCTTGGCATACTCCTTGTAAATCTCGTTCTGCATCTCATCGGATGTAAGCATCGAGCCCACCAGTTCGACGGTAAGACCACGATGCTGACGGACGGTGTTGAGATAACCAGCAGCCGACTCAACATCGCCGTTTTGCTGCAAGGCACACTCGGCAGCGATATAATAGGCTTCGCTGATACGCATCAGCGGAAGGCGGAAATGGTAGAGTGAATTGCCTGACTCGGGTTGTTTCAGTTTGGTGCAGACCCGAATATCGGTGAGAGCTTCAGTCTGGTAGGTGTACCGATAGTCGGTATAAGCGCCGTATGTACTCATTTCATACAGTGCCTCATAGGTCTCCTCGGTCATGTAAAGGCCCGATGTTGAGGTGAACGAGGCGGTATACAAGTCTCGCAGATTGCTCTCATACAGGCAGAAGAGCAGCTCTTCGGAAAAGACATAATTCTTTTTCAAGGGATCGTTTGTCGAAATTTCTGACTCGGGGACCCATGTAAATACCGTCTGTCCGATAACCGATTGAGCAGCTTTGTCAGCTTCGACATAATTTCCCATGTAGAGATAGATACGGGCCTGCAACAGTTTCACGGCGTAGTAGTTGAACTTGAAGGTACGGTCACGCTGGTAGGTTTCGTCGTCAGTTTCATACACGGCTGCATCGACAACCGGGTCGACTGACAACTCGGCTTCGGCTATCTTCAAGTCGTCAAGGGCTTTGAGCAGGACCTCTTCAACAGTAGAAAGCGGCGTAACATCTTTTCCAGCCACCGTTACATAGGGAATGGCCTTGGTCGAGGCACCCGCCTTGTAAGAAGGGGCAAAAAGACGCAGAATATCGAAATGCAGCATGGCCCGCAATCCGTAGGCCTCTCCACGGATAAGGTGATAGTTGCGGCCGGTAAACATCCCGGGATTGGCTTCGTCGATGTAGCCAATCAGCTCGTTGATGTTGGCTATGACATTATAGCTGCTGCTCCACATCGAGTTGATGCGTGTCTCACACGATGCCTCATCGTAAGCATACTTAGAGTCGTTGTAATAGGCATGACTGGTCTGCGTAATGCCGGTGTAGTACTGTGCCAGGACATCGGTCATGCCATAGGTAAACTCCTTGCCGTAGACATTGGTGCCGGTCATGAGCAGATAGACTCCGGTGAGGGCATCTTTAAATCCCTGCTCGCTCTCGAAGTTGTCGTCGGCTTTGATTTCCGTACGCGGGCTGACGTCTAACCAGTCACTGCATGAGGTTATCCCCGTCAGGCCCACAAGTGCTGCCATATATATCAATAGATGTTTCATACTTTTTCGGTGTTAAAAACGTGCTTGTAAAGAGAAAGACAATACGCGAGCGCGGGGATAGGAAAGACCTTGCTCCTTTTTTACCGTGCTGAGCCAGAAAACGTCGTTCATGTTGAACGTCAGTTTGAGATATTCCAGGAAACTGCGGCGTACAAATTTCAGCGATGAGAAGTCGTATCCCACGCTCACGGCCGACAACATCAGTTCGTTGTAGTCTTCGACAAAACGAGAGGTGGGTTTGGTGGTGGAAACATCGGCGATACTCTTGAACTTGGCCGGTACGCCGGGGGTATTCCAGCGGTCGGTCAAGACACGCTTGTCGACGTTCCAGTTCAGCACATCGACATTCTCTACCTTGTCGACCAGGGTGCTGTTGTAGGTCTGCCCTCCCAGTTTATATGTAAACGTGAGGTTGATTTCAAAACCGTAACACGAAGCACTGGTACCGATATTACCGTTCACCTTGGGCTGGGTATCTCCGCACACGACCTGATCGTCGGTGCTCCACTCATAGGTGGTTGTGCCGTCTTTTTTAATAAAGACCTCTTTACCGGTGATGGGGTCAATTCCGGCCGAACGCACGGCCCAAATGGCCGTGAGGCTCTGTCCCTCCTCAAAACGGGTCGAAGGGGTACGCATCTTTTCTTTGGCCTCTTCCGACGAATCGTTGGCATTCTTGTCGGCATCCTGCTGGTTGTTCACCTCTTTCAACGCATCGGAAATCTTGGATATACTGTTCTTGTTATGAGCCAGGTTTACAAACAGATTGACATAACTGCGCGACGGTGTATGTGAAAACACCCGATAGTTGAGGCCTACCTCGATACCTTTGTTTATGGTCTCACCCATATTCTCCTTGTAGGTAGAGAATCCGGCAGAGGGAGCCAGAGAGATGTCGGTAAGCAGATTGGTCGTCGTGGCCCAGTAAAGGTCGGTACGCAACGAGAGGTTGCCCAGTATGGCAAAGTCAACACCAATGTTGCGGTCGTACTGCTGCTGCCATTGCAATCTGTCGTTGGCAATGCCTTTCAAGATAGCACCGAGGTCGCCGTTATAAGTCTTGTCGGTAATGTATTCATAAGTGGCAATAGCCTGATAGGCACTGAAATTCTGAGAACCGGTATATCCGATAGAGGCACGTATCTTCCAGAAGTCGAGCCAGTCGACATCTTTCAAAAAAGCCTCCTGATGAAGGTTCCAACCGATACCGGCCGACCAGAAGTGTCCCCACCGCTCCTTGGCTCCAAATTGGGACGAACCGTTGAGACGATACGATGCGTCGAGCAGATAACGGTTGTCGTATGAATAGTTGAGCGAGAGCACAACACCCAAACTGCGGGTGGTGCTTTCATCTCCGTCGGGCTTTCCACCGGTAGGATAGGAATTACCGAAAGAGATGTAATCCATTCGGTCGGAGGGAAAACCCACCGCGCTCAACGATACGTTCTCGGTCGTACTCTCCTCTATCGTATACGCGAGGTTGGAATAGAGCAGGTGATTGCCCCGTTCCAGCGCATAGGCAACACTGACATCGGAACTGAGAGAGAGGGTGTTGCCGCTGGTCTGTGCATACTCGCCCCGTTGCAGATACTCCGACGAGCTGGGTGATATGAGTGCATAATCGGTGTGCGAAGCCGGCTTGAATATATCGGAACTGTTGTGTTGCTTGGTCAATCCGAAACGCACCCGGAAACGCAGATTCTTTATCGCCTCCCACTCGGCATAGAAATTCTCGGTAATGGTCGTATAGCGCGACTCGTCCTTGCTGTTCAACCCGGCATTGTACAAGGGGTTGTACGCATCTATGCCGTACTGTTTGATCAGCGTACCGTCTTCGCGATACATTCTCCAATAGGGATTCATCTTGGAATAGTCAGCAAAATCGCCGTAAGGAGAATTGGAGGCATTGTTGTCGTCGATCGACAACTGGTTACGGAAACTCAATGTCTTGTAACGATAAGAGAGGGTAATGTTTCCCGAAATCGTGCGACGGTCGGAGCCTTTCATCACACCGGCTATATGGTTGTAGCCCAGACTGGCGGCGTAGCGCATGTCTTCGCTACCGCCGTCGAGATAGGCCGTGTGCTTGTTGCCGATACCGGTGCGCAAAGGTTGCGACATCCAGTAGGTATTGACCCCACGCTGCACCTCTTGGAAGAGGGCATTGTACTGCTCATTGAGCTCGGCTTGTGTAAAGGCATTGTTACTGGTGTATTTTCCGGCCAATACTTCGGCTTGCAGTTTTTCGGCCGAGTTGGTCAGGTTGTAGGAGGTAAGATCGGGTATCGTAACATCGACCGATCCGGTGTAGGTAACACGCAAACGTCCGGCTTCGGGCTGAATAGTTTCAATGACCACCACTCCGTTAGCAGCCTTGGAACCGTATATGGCTTTGGCGGCAGCATCTTTGAGCAACGTAACGCTCTGCACGAGATTCATGTCAAGGTCATATACCTTTTCTATCGTAGCCTCGAAACCATCAAGAATAAACAATGGCTGATTGGGCGCCGTCTGATATTCCCCTTTGAGATCGGGAATATTGTTCTGTCCACGCATCTGTATATCGGGCATACGGTTCGGGTCGCTACCGAAGTCGACACTCTCGTTAATGACAAACGAAGGGTCTATGTTTTTCAAACTGGCCAACACATTCTGTGTACCCATGCGTTTGAGCTGGTCCTGGTTGAATGTCGACACAGAACCGGTAAAACTCTCGGCTTTACGCACAAACATACCGGTCGCCACCACTTCGGTAGCTTCCAGCGTATGAGCTGATGCCAACATCTTGACGTTGATGCGTTGATTCCCCTCGTATTTTTTCTCGACGGGTTCCATACCGATGCAGGTAAACCGCAATGTAATGTCGGACTGACTGGCGGGTACCGAGACGTTATAGCTACCGTCGGCCGCAGTCATCACACCTATCTTGGTGTTCATCACCCACACGGCTGCTCCGGCAACGGGCTCGCCCGACTCGTCAATGACATATCCCGATATCTCAATCTTGGGCTCATCACTCGCCGACGACGAGACAAGCTGACGGGTGGTATTCTGCTTATAACGCAACGTAATGATGTTGCCTTCGGTGGTGTATTCGAGACGGCTGTTCCCGAGCACACGGTCAAGCACCTGGCCCAACGGCTCTTTTTCGGCCCGGACAGTCACCGGCTCGACCGAACGGGCCTGCTGCACCGTATAAAAGAAATCCACACCCGTCTGCGCATGTATTTCATCAAAGAACTGCTTTAATGTAACCCTTTCGAGCTTCAACGTAACCAATTTACCGCGAGCATCCTGGGCGTATCCCGTCAAGGGAATCATCAACAAAACGACCAGCCACACAAGTTTTTTCAAGGAGGCTGTCGGGCAGAATAAAAATCTCATAGCACTTTATTTGAATATCTCTATCTTATTTTCTTTTACTTCGACACGCACATTCTGCGTATAGGAAATGGCATTCATGATGTGTTCTATCGACTGGTCGCGGCCGACGCTGCCTGTAAAACGCATATCGGCAATCTCCGGGTCGAGAATCTCAATCTCCACATCATACCATCGCATGAGGTCTTCGGCAATATCGACCAACCGCTCGTCGTCGAACGTAAAGCGGCCTTTTGTCCACGCGATATAGGGAAGGACATCGACATCGCGCACCTCGATACCTTCATCACACACGGCCAACTGACCGGGAGCAAGTGAAACCTCTGCCCCGTTCTCACGGGATACGCCGATGGCGCCGCTCACCAGCACCACCTCGGCCGCATCGTTGTAGGTATTGATATTGAATATTGTACCATACTGGCGCACGCGTGCTGCCCCAGCTTCGACAACAAACGGCCTCGCGGCCTCTTTTGCCACCTCAAAATAGGCTTCGCCCGATAGCTGTACCCGCCGTTCGGAACCGGAAAAAGCAACGGGGAATCGCAACTTGGAGTCGGCGTTGATATGTACCCGTGTACCGTCGGAGAGCGTAATGCGGTACTCTCCACCGCGCGGGACAACAAGAGTATGGTATTCGGGCGACTTGACGGCGTGACCGGGATTGTATGTAATGGCTCCGTCTTCGGTGCGGGCTGAAAGGGAATCGTCGAATGCAATGGTCTCTCCACCTCGGGTGAGCGAAAACTCGGAGCCGTTCTCCAACACCAGTACGGCCTGCGTTGTTCCGGGAGCTACCTCGGTAAGGAGAAATGCCGGCGCTTCGGACTCACTCGTGCGTGAAAACCATACCGACACCACAATCAATGCGGCTACGGCTGCGGCCGAATACCATGCCCAATGGGTTGTATCGAAAATCTGACGACGGCGAATCTTTCTCAGGAAACGACGCTTGGCCCCTTCGGCATCGACCGCCTCATAACGGCGATATTTGACCGAGAAATCATTGCGCTCGGCCAGTCGGCGTAGGTACTCTTCCCGTCCGGGCAACTCTTCGACCCAGCGACGCAGGTACTCTGTCTCCTCTTCGGAGAGATTTTTTGTTAAATATTTTGCAATTAACTGCTCGATACACTTCATAAGCTCATGTGCTATCTTCTTTCACTATAAAGACAACAAATGAAACAAATCGGGGTACAAATATTTAAAAAAAATATTGCGGAATATTCATTTTTGACAAAATGTCATAAAATAGAGCAGCAAAGAAGTCTTAACAGCCGTTTAATATTTCAAAAAAACAGGCTTTCCCGCCATTTATTGCCAGAGCCAACAGCACTGCTTTGTCGAGATTGTCGCGTATATAGGCCATCGCCCGCTTTTTCTGGGTCTTGACCGTCTCGACCGAGAGTTGCAGCATAGCGGCAATCTCTTCGTTTTTCTTTCCTTCCATATGCAAAAGAAATATCTCCCGACAACGGGGCGGCAATTCATCGATAAGTTTAAACAGATGACGGTAAATCTCTTCGTCGTTGACCGCCTCCTCATCAACAGGCGAATAAGTCTGCGACAGATATTCCATATACTTCTGGGTAACGCCCTGGTGTTTAAGATAATTGAGAGAGGCATTGCGCACGGCGTTGTAAAGATAGGTGGTGAAGGCAGCATAAGAAGAGAACGAAAGCCGGTGTTCCCAAATGTTGATGATAACCTCCTGCACCAAATCTTCGCCCACATCACCGTCGTCTATAAAATTGGCAGCATACACGACAAGTGTACGGTAATAACGGTCATAGAGTTCCTTGAAAGCATCTAACTCCCGTTTATTGATTCGCTGTATGAAACCTTTGTTGTTCACCCAAACACCTTTTCATCTAAGGTGGCAAAGATATAATAAATATTGAATAGTTTCTGCTTTCCGACACAATCAATATTTTCATACCTGCACATATTTCAATTTGCAACCAAAACCGCCACTATACATTTCACAACGACAGTGCATTCCGATTCACTTTCCATGAATAAGAAGCGGACACTATTTCTATGGCGTTTTTACTTAATATCAAATTATTTTCATATCTTTACACGACCACCATTTTAGCTTGTAATATGCCGACAATCAATCACATCGCTTTTCTATGCTTATCGTGCATCATGTTCTGTCTATGTTGCACCGAACAGAAACAACCGACAACACCCTCTTTAAAAGTAGACTTAGAAAACATTATAGAGCTACCCGTCGACACGACCCGAATCATTCACATCGAGACAAACGACAGCTCGCTGCTCTATGACGTGTGCCTGGTGGAAAAAACCGGCAACAGATATTTTATTAATTCCCGAAGTTTCGTTCGCGCCTTCAACGAAAAGGGAGAATACCTGTTTGACCTCTCGGGTAAAGGTCAAGGGCCCACAGAATATCTCAGCGTGAACAACTTGTGGGTAGAAGACGGAAATCTGTGTCTCTTCGACAAAACAGCTCAAAAGATTATGTACTTCTCTCCCGACGGCAAATATTTGAGAAGCGACAAATTAGGAAAATTCAAAAGCGAGACAGGACCTATCAATCTTTTTCCCGCTCCCGACTCCACATTTTTGAGTGCCAACAGCTATGGCGGAGACAGAAACGTCGCTCTTTTCTCGCGATGGAACAAGAACCTGACCTGGCAAGAAACGGTTACAGGGCGTTATGTGCAAAGCTCTTACGTCTTCCCCGACGTCTGCTTTACCGACTATACACACAACAGAGTATTATATTGGGAGGCCATGAAAGATACACTGTTCTGCATTGAAGCCGACGAGATACGGCCACTCTACGCCTTTGATTATGGAGAGAAGGCTATTCCTTCTTCCTTAAAGGAGGAAACATTCATTGAAAAGTCGCATTTCATCAACGAGAATAAAGACAAAGAATATGCCTATTGGGCCCGTTATTTCCAATCGGCAGGCGATACCATATTTTTCTCCCTTGGATATGGGCAGGAGATTCTCCTGTGTAAACTCGATGAAAACGCCCAAGAAGTGAAAGCCTACACTCTGGTATTTCCCAATAACGAATACCGGATGCTTTTCTTTCTGAAAATTATCGGAGATGTATTACTTATCGAACTTGAAAATCTGAAAAATCCGTTTATGAATCACCCGTTGCTGTTACTGCCGTTGAATGAACTGAATTAAAATCAGCAAAGATACTTTTGGCAAAGGTCCGCCCCCTATAAACAAAAAAAATTGATTGTCTCACGACAACCAATCTTTGTTAACCTTAAATTTAATACCATGAAAAACACAGTGCAAATATAGCGCATATTTTGAATATGCCATCTCTATATAGCAATTTTTAGTCATGGTTTTTGCTTAATTAACGTTTGCATAATACATCTGACCGTATATAAATATATATTAACTAAAATAGTTTTGATTCCGCCGATTATTGGCTATCGCGCACGACGATACATGTACTATGACATACGGCTCTTATAGTCGTCGTAGGTATATTCTCGCCACATAATGAGCCGGTCGTCGGCACTCCACAAAGCCAGCGCAGGGTGAGAAATACCGTTGAACATCGTCGTCTTGACAATGGTGTAGTGTATCATGTCTTCGAAGACGATGCGCTCGCCCACCTTCAATTCGTGGTCGAACGACCAGTCGCCCATATAGTCGCCGCTGAGGCATGAATTTCCACCCAACCGATAGGTCGGCTTACCGGGGGTCGGTTCAAGAGCCCCGCGTACAACAGGCTTGTAGGGCATTTCAAGACAATCGGGCATATGGCAGGTAAACGACACGTCGAGAATAGCCGTGCGAATGCCGTGGTTCTCGACGATATCGAGAACTGTCGCCACCAGCACACCGGTCTGCCAGGCAAATGCACTGCCGGGTTCGAGTATGACCTCGAGGCCGGGATAACGGCTCTTGAAGTTTTTCAGCATCGACACCAGATGATCAACATCATAGCCCATGCGGGTCATCAGATGCCCACCACCCATATTTATCCACTTCAAACGGGGAAGAAGATGGCCAAACCGCTGCTCGACATGGCTCAGCGTCTTTTCCAGGTCGTAGGAAGACGACTCACACAAGGTGTGGAAGTGCAGCCCCTCTACCCCTTCGGGCAAAGTATCGCCGAGAAGGTCGGCCGTAACGCCGAGGCGGCTCCCGGGAGCACAAGGGTTATAGAGTGCCGTCTCTACATCGGAGTACTCGGGATTGATGCGCAAACCGCAGGAGATGTGCCGTCCCGAGGCCTTTACCGTGGGATAGTGGTGATGAAACTGCGAGAGTGAGTTGAAGGTAATGTGGCTGCTGTATGCCATTATCTCGGGAAATTCTCTGTCGCTGTATGCCGGGGCATAGGTGTGTGCCGGCGAGCCCATCTCTTCATAGGCAAGACGGGCCTCGAAAAGCGAACTGGCCGTAGACGAGGGTATATACTCCCGCACGATGGGGAATGCCTTCCACAAAGCGAAAGCCTTAAAGGCCAAGATGATGTTTACCCCGGCCCGCTCCTTGACCGAGCGGATAAGCGAGAGATTATCGCGGAAGAGACGTTCGTCCAAGACATAACAGGGCGACGGTACACGGTTGATATCCATAAGTATCAGAGTTTATTTGAGTATGGTAAATTTGGCAAATTTCATAAGGAGGTGCTTCTGTCCCACATGGTCGAAAGATACGGCAATCTTGCGGTTGTCGCCATCGCCCGAGATGTCGGTAACGGTTCCCTCGCCGAAGCGGTCGTGCCGGATGCGCACCCCCACGGCGAGACCGTCGGGATCGGGCACCGACGAGGCCGACGGCGTCGACGGAGAAGCCGAGGCATCGATGCGCACCCACTTGGGGGTGGCAGGAGCATCGGCCATGTCGGCCATACGGCGGGCCGGTGAATGATACTCTCCGGCCGACGATGCAGCAGCGGTATAGCGCGGCGCCGTGTAGCCCGACACCCGCTCGACAGAACGGGCCGCCCCGTCGGGCAGAATCAGATAGGCCGGGTCGATGTCTCTGATGAAACGGCTGGGCGGCGATGCCGTGGGTTTGCCGTTGCGATAGCGCGAGGCAGCATAAGAGAGCAGACAAGTCTCTTCGGCGCGAGTGATGGCCACATAGAGAAGACGCCGCTCCTCTTCCAACTCCCGGGCACTCCCCATGGCCATGGCGGCGGGGAAGAGCTCCTCTTCAAGCCCGACGACAAAGACATGGCGGAACTCCAACCCTTTCGAGGCATGCACCGTCATGAGGGTAACGCGGTTGTCGTCGCCATCGTCGTCGCTATCCTGATCGGTGGCCAGCGAAACCTCAGCCAGAAAATCGGAGAGTGCAACGGCATCGCGCCCCTCCTCCCGGCGAAGGTTACAGAAATCCTGTATGCCGTTGAGCAGCTCCTGCACGTTCTCCTGCCGGCTCATGTTCTCGGGCGAGTGGTCGGCGTAAATGTCGGCCATGATACCCGAACGGCGCACCACGGCGTCGGCCAGTTCGTAGGCACTGGCCGTTGCGCTCATCTCCACAAAAGAGCGTATCAGCTCAGCAAAAGCCATCAACTTGTTCTGTGTCGAGGCATTCACGGCAAGACCATACTCCACAGGGCGGCTCACGACGTCCCACAGCGAGACCTGCTGCGTCTCGGCACAAGCCATGACTTTGGCCACAGTGGTGTTGCCAATACCACGCGCGGGGTAGTTGATAACCCGTTTGAGGGCCTCCTCGTCGGCCGGATTTACCGACAGCCGGAAATAGGCCACCACATCTTTTATCTCCTTGCGCTGATAAAACGACTGGCCACCATAGATGCGGTAGGGAATATTGCGCTTGCGCAGCGCCTCCTCGAAGATACGCGACTGGGAATTGGTACGATACAATATGGCAAAGTCGGAATAATCCGAGGCCGTGGCCACGCGCATCGTGGCAATGCGGTTGGCAATAAGATAGCCCTCCTCAAAGTCGGAATAGGCACTCACGACGGGAATCTTCGCGCCCACGGCGTTGTGCGAGAATATCTGCTTGGGTATCTGTTCCTTGTTTTTAGCAATAAGGCTGTTGGCCGCAGCCACAATCGTCTGGGTGGAGCGGTAATTCTGTTCGAGTTTGAAAACCCTGAAATCGGGATACTCCTTTTGGAGGTTAAGTATATTGCTGATGTTGGCACCGCGGAATGAATAGATGCTCTGTGCATCGTCGCCTACGACGCAGAGGTGATGGTGTTTCTTCACCAGCTGGTTGACGATAAGGTGCTGGGCAAAGTTGGTATCTTGATACTCATCGACGAGGAGGTAGCCAAACTGGTCTTGGTAAAACTCCAACACGTCGGGGTTATCACGGAAGAGAATATTGGTATAGAGCAGCAGGTCGTCGAAGTCCATCGCCCCGGCCCGGGCACAACGGCTCCAATAGGTCTTGTATATATCGCGAATAAGGGGCCGCTTCGACTTCACGTCGGCC
Organism: uncultured Bacteroidales bacterium; assembly: GCA_944325415.1. Taxonomy (GTDB): domain Bacteria; phylum Bacteroidota; class Bacteroidia; order Bacteroidales; family UBA11471; genus Caccoplasma. Next base: position 144,132 of record CALUZW010000002.1, read on the forward strand.
TCGTACAAGGCGGCATTGGCTGCATAGGCCGCAGGGGTGATGAGGGCATTCTTGGCGTTGGAGATAACAGCCTGCACGGTAGCAGGTTTGTATATTTTGTCGTCGAGCGACATCTCCTTGATAATTGTCTTTATGAGGCTGCGCGAGTCGGACTGGTCGTAAATCGTAAAGTCGCGTGAGAAGCCTATCCGCTCGGCATGAGTACGCAGGATACGTGAGAATATCGAGTGAAAGGTGCCCATCCACAACCGTGAGGCCGTGGCTCCGCCAACGACCGAAGCGATGCGCTCCTTCATCTCACGCGCGGCCTTGTTGGTAAAGGTAAGGGCCAATATCTGATAGGGAGAATAATTTCCCGTATTCAGCAGATAGGCTATTTTATAGGTGAGTACGCGGGTCTTTCCCGACCCGGCTCCGGCAATGACCAGCGACGGGCCGTCGTTATAAAGAACCGCCTCGCGCTGCTGTTCGTTCAGCTCTTGCAAAAAATTTTCTTCCACGCCTCAGTCGTTTGTTACCCGGCAAAGGTACGGAGAATGGTCGAAATATGCTATACCTCCCGCCCCACATTCTTTCGCCGCCTGTTCTCCGCAAAAAATTTTCTCAGAAAAAAGGCCCGGAACGAACCTTTTTCGGGGAGATGTGTTTTATAGGTGAAGCAAGACAAACAGAGATTTAACGAACAGTTGCGCGTGAGCGTAGCTTCTCTAGCACTTAATAAGCATAATGTGATGAATTCAGGAACGGGAGTCTGCGTGAGCAGATTCCCGTTTCGCCTTTTTAAATTACCACATTTTAACAGATTCAGAGTTCCCCTCAAAAAGATATTTCCTAAACTTGCGGAAGTTAAGAAAAAACCACCTGATACCATGAAAAAAGTTTTCACCATTATGGCAATGCTTCTCCCTTGCATTGTCTCTTTTGCCGCGGAACAGAATTATCAAACATTCTATTCTCCTTCCAAAAAGATTTCCATACAAATCGGCTTAAAGGAAAACAGTCTCCAATATGCCGTACAATATAAGAGTGAGTATATAATTATTCCGTCAGCCCTATGTTGGACAGCCAATAACGACACTCTGGGGAATCACATTACCACACTCTCATTTCTCAACAAAGGCAATACGGTCTCTCGCTATCCTACAAGAGGGGCTCATAACGAAGCCTACAACAGATACCGTACAGTTATTGCGAAGGCAACCAGCCAGTCGGGACAGGATTTTCTTGTCGAATTCAGAATTTATGATTCGGGGATAGCGTTCCGATATCTGCTCTCGCAAGAAAAGATGACCGACATCAACGACTTGACCACCTTCTGCCTTCCCCCCAAATGCCAAACATGGTTGCAAGACAATATTGTCTCTTATGAAGGCCTCTATAAGTCATATCGCACAGGAGAACTACCTCCATCGGTTGTTGCAGGGCCACCGGTTACCATAGAATATCCATCGGGTATATATGCCGTAATTACCGAAGGTGGACTGAGCAATTTTGCAGGAATGGAATTATCGGTTGTTTCACCCGGGGGATTTCAAGCTCGTCTCGATGGCTGCACACGACTTGCCGGGAGTATTGCCACCCCCTGGCGCATTATTATGGTGGGGTCGCTGAACGAATTGGTTAACAACGATATAATAAGTGATGTATCCGATGCGCTCTCGCCTGTTTTCAAAGGAAATACCGATTGGATACAAACGGGTAACTGCCTATGGAGCTGGCTTACCGGATATGATGTTACACCCGCTGAGATGAAAAAGTTTGTCGATTGGGCAGCAGAACTTCATGCCCCGTATGTACTGGTCGACGAAGGTTGGAGCCATTGGAAAGAAACCACACGTAATTTAGATGCATGGCAACTGCTTGCCGAACTCACATCGTACGCCAGCGGGAAAGGTGTAAAAATTGTCATGTGGAAATCATATCCCAAAAGAAAAGGCATTGAAAGCATCGCATTGCCGGAGAAACGCCGGGAATTTTTCCTTCGCTGTAAAGAAGCCGGTGTGTCGGGTGTGAAACTTGACTTTTTCAACAGTGAAAGTCAAGACATTACCCGATATTATGAAGAAACGCTGAAAGAAGCCGTAGAAATGGGTTTAGTAGTCATTTTTCACGGTTCAAACAAACCCACCGGCTTAGAATACACCTACCCCAACGAAATATCCCGCGAAGGTATCCGTGGCATGGAATCGGGTGCCGACGCCGCACAAAATGTTATCACCCCATTTACACGTTTCCTATCGGGGCATGCCGACTATACGCCGCTTTTTCTCGGTAATACGGGCCGAAACGGAAGAAACTGGAAAGGGAATACCACCGAAGCCCATCAGATAGCCTCTACGGCCATCTTCTTTTCGCCATTCCGCTGTTACAGCGGACGCCCCGATGAATATATTCTCCACCCGGCAAAAGACATTTTTCTGGACATTCCAGTTGCATGGGACGAAACAATTGTCCTCCCGCCGAGTGAAATAGGCTCTTGTGTGCTAATGGCTCGCCGGAAAGGTGAAACATGGTATGTGGCAGCACTCTCTTCTCAGGCACAGAGTATAACTGTCGACCTATCTTTTCTGTCTCATAAAAAATACGAAGCTACGCTTATACAAGACGCCGAAGGAACAACGTGTACCATAACTAATGCGGTATTCTCCCGCAGAGACAACGTTGATATAAAGACACACAACGGCGGAGGCTTCCTTATCAAACTGGAACCTATCCGTCGATAGATAAAAAGCCCCCTGTGCCAATGCTTTTATTTCGTGCGGGGAGATTTCTCCCGCATGAAATAAAAGGCCTTTTGCCGATATTTTGCCGGCACCTGTAACGGTTTTAGAAAGTTTTTAATGAGTGCTGGTATCTACAATAATTCCGACTTTCAACAATCAATCTGACATCTGTAATAAATCGGTATATTTCAGATTCTCTTCAAAATTTATCACTACTTTTGTGTAAATGGGGTATGATGCCTCGCTTAAAAATCTATGCGTTCTATTTCATCATTCCCCGAAGAAATGGAGACCTTTATTATTTTTTAATATGAAGATACTGATTATTGAAGACGAACCTTCGCTGCGGGAAGTCATGCTGCGGGCTCTAAAAGAGGAAGGCTATGTGGTGGAAAGTGCATCGACCTATTTCGAGGCCGATGCAAAAATTGCCGGATACAGCTACGACTGTATCCTGCTCGACATTATGCTGCCCGACGGCAACGGACTGAAACTGCTAGAACAGCTGAAAGCCTTGCGGAAACGCGATAACGTCATTATCATTTCGGCCCGCGACTCGCTCGACGACAAGATACTGGGGCTCGAACTCGGTGCCGACGATTACCTGCCGAAGCCTTTCCACACGGCCGAACTCAAAGCCCGCATCAAGAGCGTCGTGCGCCGCAGCCGCAACGACGGGAATCTCGACATCACCCTAGGAAACGTCGCTCTCGACCCCGAAAGTTGCCGGGTGAAGGTAGCCGGGAAAGAGGTGGAACTGCTGAAAAAAGAGTTTGACATACTGCGGTTTTTCCTGCAACGTCCCAACCACGTCGTCGACAAGTCGGTACTGGCCGAGGCCATCTGGGGCGACCACGCCGACCAGGCCGACAACTTCCATTTCGTCTACGCCCAGATGAAAAATCTGCGCCGCAAACTCTCCGATGCCGGTGCCAACATAGAGATAAAATCGGTATACGGATTCGGCTACAAACTCACGCTTCCCGAAACCGAATAACTGACACCCTGCCATGAAACTGACCTATCGCATCGCTCTTCGACTCTCGCTCTTCCTGCTGCCACTCATGGCATTGTGGGCCGTACTGTTTTACTTCACGATGGTCGACGAAATAAACGATGAGGCCGACGACGCCCTCGACGACTATTCCGAGATGATTATTATCCGTATGCTGGCCGGCCGGGAGCTTCCGCCGCTCAACAGCGGGTCAAACAACAGCTACTCGATTGTTCCCGTAGACGAAGCCTACGCCGATACCCACCCTCACATCGACTACTACGATGCCGAGGTGTACATTCCCGAAAAAGAGGAGACCGAACCGGCCCGTATCCTCACCACCATTTTCCAAGACGGCTCCGGCAGCTACTACGAACTGAAAGTGGCCACACCGACATTTGAAAAAGAAGATCTGTTGCGTGCCATTCTCTTCTGGGTCGTACTCCTATATATATTGTTGCTCCTTACCACGCTGACACTTACCCTCTGGGTTTTCCACCGCAGTATGCGACCGCTGTATACGCTGCTGCACTGGCTCGACCACTACACGCCGGGACAAAAAAACGATCCTGTACCCGACGACACCCGCATTCAGGAGTTTGCCAAACTCAATGCCGCAGCACAACAGGCGGTAGACCGCGTGGAGAGTGTATTCGAACAACAAAAACAATTCATCGGCAACGCCTCTCACGAACTGCAAACGCCGCTTGCCGTACTCGGCACCCGCATCGAATGGCTGCTCGACCACGCTTCGCTCAACGAGGAAGAGACCGGCGAACTGCTCAAAATGCAACGCTCGCTCGGCCACATCGTGCGTCTGAACAAGACCCTCCTGCTACTTACCAAAATCGAGAACGGACAATTTCCTGAGAGCAGCACCATCGACATGGGAAAACTCGTGGAAGAACAGGCCGAGCTCTACCAGGAGATATATGCCGACCACTCGCTCTCCTGCACGGTGAACATTGGAGAGGATTTCTCGGTTAAAATGAATGAGTCGCTGGCCTCGACACTCACCAGCAATCTGCTCAAAAATGCATTTGTCCACACCGAAGCAGGCGGCCACATCGCCATCACGGTCGGGTCGAAGCAACTGTGCATCAGCAACGACGGAAAGCAACCGCTTGATGCCGAACACATTTTCGACCGCTTCTTCCAGGGCGAGAAGAAAGAGGGCTCAACCGGCCTGGGGCTGGCACTGGTAAAAGCAGTGTGCCGATACTACGGGCTCGGTCTTGAATACCGGTATGTCGACGGCCGCCATACCTTCACGGTCGACTGGCGATGAGCCGGAGAAAAATTTTTTCGATTTTTTTCTGAAAAAGTCGAATATTTCAAATTCATTTCAAAATCGGGTCGGATATTTGTATCAGAAAACAATACAGAACATGTCTAACCCACTAAAACCAAATGTTATGAAAAAGTTAATGATTCTCGCAGCCATCTTGTTCTCGCTGGGTACCATCACCGCCAAAGCCGACAACGACCGTATGATTACCGTCAACCAACTGCCGCAAAAGTCGCAGACATTCATCAAACAGCACTTCCCCAATGAGAAAGTTGCCTATGCCAAATACGAGCGGGACTTCCTCGACAGCACCTACGAAATTGTCTTCACCAGCAGCGCTAAAATAGAATTCTTCAAAAACGGAGACTGGAAAGAGGTTGACTGCAAATACTCGACCGTACCGGCCGACATCGTTCCCGCACAGATAACGGCATACATCCAACAGAACTGGCCCGATGCCTCGATTGTGAAAATAGACCGCGACAAACGCGACTACGAAGTGCAACTGAACAACCGTCTCGAACTGACGTTTGACCTGAACTTCAACCTTATCGAAATCGACGATTAATTCTGCCAATACATCGCCATGAAAAAATTCCTCTATACGACTCTGACCCTTTGCCTGCTGACTGTTTTTTACAGTTGCGACAAAGAAGAGAACAGCCAGCTCACCACCGACGAAGTGAGAAACACGCTCAAAAGCATGTATCCCTCGGCCAACGACATCTCATGGGAGATAAAGAACGGCTATATCGTAGCCGACTTCAAGGCTCCCGCCGTCCTGAATCCGGGCGGGAGAGATGTAGAACACGCCGCATGGTTCGACCGCAGCGGACGTTGGTACATGACCGAGACCGATATACCTTTCTCCCTCCTGCCCGATGCTGTTAAAGCGGCTTTCCAGCAAAGTCAGTATTCTGAATGGATTGTCGACGATGTAGACATGATCGAACGGGAAAACTTCGAAACCGTATATGTAATCGAGGCCGAAAGCCGCTCGGCCGGAGGCGAAAACGAAGTGGCCCTCTGCTACTCGGCCGACGGTATCCTTGTCAAGACATTGACGGGTGCCAACAGCGACAACGATTACGGCGACTTCATTACCCCCTCGTTCAACCAACAGATTGTAGACTTTATCGAAAACCGCTACCCGGGTGCCCGCATCGTCGAGATGGATAAGGAGGTAAACCGCACCGAGGTCGAAATCATCGACGGAAATGTGTGTCGGGAACTGACATTCGATGCCTCCAACAACTGGATACGCACCGAGACAGAGACTGCCTATACAGCCCTTCCCGCCGCCGTGCAACAGGCTTTCAACGGCTCGATTTACGGCAGCTACCGCATCGACGACATTTACTATGTCGAGACACCCGAGCGCGAATACTACCTCTTCGAACTCGAAAACAACGACCGCGACCTGAACGTATCTATCGATACACAAGGCAATATTCTCTGAAACCGCCTTGTACTCTACCACAGAAAGGGGCCATGCTGCGTTGCAGTATGGCCCCTTTCTGTATACAGTAACCTTCCGCAGCCGGCACAGGCCATTCCTAAACATCGGGCAGATTTTTGGCCCGACATCATTGAAAACAGGAAAATAGGATTATCTTTGGGAAAAATAAATTTTCGCCTTATGAAAAAATGGATTGCGGGCCTCATCGTGGCCATCGGTATTCTGACACTGGTCGTATCCTGTCCGCCGGCCGAAGAACATCGCGATGCCATGAAAAGCATCGTCAAGGAATCGCTCGACAGCAGCGACAATATGCTCATCGCCATGCTGGGCGGATATGTAGTAGACATGGTGGCCGAAGAGATGGTTTCGTGCCGGAACTATGTGCTGTTCTCGACCGGATATATCGAATATGAAGGAGAAAAGCAACTGGCCAGTATCGGGGTTCTGGGCCACGTATTCGTACTCTTCGACCGTGAGGATATAGACAAGCTGCTCGAAGATTTGTAACCCCATGAATAAAGACAAGATTATCGACATATATCGGGGAGATTTGTGGGAATGCCAGTTGCTCGAATCGATACTGCTCGATGCCGGCATCGACTGCTTCCTACGCAACAATGTACGCACCCCTTACGGTCCCATAGCCTCGATGGCGACCGCCGTCATTGTAATGATAAAACAAGAAGACGAAAGCCGCGCCAATGCCTTATTGCAAGAACATGAGTATATAAAATAAGTCTGCCGTTCCCTGCGCAATAAACAACCAACGCCGTTTCTCCAAAGAGAAACGGCGTTGATGCTATACAGAGGGAGAAGTACGGACAAGCGACTACTCCATGAGTTTGCGATAGCGGGGACGGTGCGGCTCGGTATCGCCGAGACGCTTGCGCTTGTTCTCTTCGTATTCGGTATAGGAACCTTCAAAGAAGAAAACTTCGGAGTTGCCCTCAAAGGCCAGAATGTGAGTACAGATGCGGTCGAGGAACCAGCGGTCGTGCGATACGACGACGGCACAACCGGCAAAGTTTTCAAGACCCTCTTCCAGGGCACGCAGGGTATTGACGTCGATGTCGTTGGTCGGCTCGTCGAGCAACAGCACATTACCCTCCTCTTTGAGCGCCAAAGCGAGATGCAGGCGGTTGCGCTCTCCACCCGAGAGTACGCCGCATTTCTTCTCCTGGTCGGCTCCGGTGAAGTTGAATCGCGAAAGGTAAGCGCGGGCATTCATCTCACGACCGCCCATGCGGAAAGTCTCCTGTCCGCCCGAAACGACCTGATAAACCGACTTCTCGGGATCGATGGCCTTGTGGGTCTGGTCGACATAGGCAATCTTCACGGTCTCGCCCACTTCGAAGGTTCCCTTGTCGGCCTTTTCCTGCTCCATGATAAGGCGGAAGAGGGTGGTTTTTCCGGCGCCGTTGGGACCTATCACACCGACGATACCGTTGGGCGGAAGCACGAAATTGAGGTTATCAAAGAGGAGTTTTTCGCCATAAGCCTTGGCCACCCCTTTGGCTTCGATGACCTTGTTGCCCAGACGCGGACCGTTGGGGATATAGATTTCGAGTTTCTCTTCGCGAGCCTTCTGGTCTTCGTTCAAGAGTTTGTCGTAGGAGTTGAGACGAGCTTTTCCCTTGGCCTGACGGGCCTTGGGGGCCATACGCACCCATTCGAGCTCGCGTTCGAGGGTCTTGCGGCGTTTGCTGGCCTGCTTCTCTTCCATCTCCATGCGTTTGGTCTTCTGTTCGAGCCACGAGGTGTAGTTGCCTTTCCAGGGAATACCTTCGCCACGGTCGAGTTCAAGAATCCAGCCGGCCACATGGTCGAGGAAGTAACGGTCGTGGGTGATGGCAATGACCGTCCCGGCATACTGTTGGAGATGCTGTTCGAGCCAGTCGATAGACTCGGCATCGAGGTGGTTGGTGGGCTCGTCGAGCAGCAGAATGTCGGGCTGCTGCAAGAGCAGGCGGCAGAGGGCAACCCGGCGGCGTTCACCTCCGGAGAGATATTTGATGAGCTGGTCTTCGGGCGGACAGCGCAGGGCGTCCATGGCACGTTCGAGCTTGTTGTCGATGTTCCAGGCATCACAGGCGTCGATTCGGTCCTGGAGGTCGGCCTGGCGGGCCATAAGGGCGTCCATCTTGTCGGGGTCGTCGAGAACCTCGGGATCGCCAAACTTCATGTTCACCTCTTCATACTCGGCCAGCAGGTCGAGCACGGGCTGCACGCCTTCCTGCACGACCTCTTTCACGGTCTTTTCGGGATCGAGTTTCGGGTCCTGTTCGAGATAACCTACCGTGTAACCGGGTGAGAAGACCACCTCGCCCTGATAAGAGGTGTCGAGGCCGGCAATGATTTTGAGCAACGTCGACTTTCCGGCGCCGTTAAGACCGATAATGCCTATTTTGGCTCCGTAAAAGAATGAGAGGTAGATGTCTTTCAATACCTGTTTCTGGGGAGGATAGGTCTTACTTACCCCCACCATCGAGAAGATAATTTTTTTGTCGTCTGCCATAGATGTTGTTCTGGTTTGGAATCGGAATCTCTTTTTAATGTTTGGCGTTTACGGTTTTGACCCGATAATCGCAATGGGCTTTACCCCGAATGATGTTATTGAGTTTTGACTTGATAAGTTGCTTGCGTATGGGCGAGAGGTGGTCGATGAAAAGTTTTCCGTCGAGATGGTCATACTCGTGCTGGATGACCCGAGCCACATAGCCTTCGAAGACCTCGGTGTGCTCGACAAAGTTTTCGTCGCAATAGCGTATCGAGAGTTTCTCCTGACGCACGACCGACTCGTGAATACCGGGCAGGCTGAGACACCCCTCCTCGCGCGAGACAGTATCGCCCTCGGTGGCAATGATGTGGGCATTTATCATGGCTTTGCGATAGTTCTTATATTCGGGCCATGTGTCGGAAAGAGGGTCGAGATTGATGACCAGCACCCGTATGTCGAGGCCGATTTGCGGAGCGGCCAACCCTACCCCTTCGGCACTGTCCATCGTTTCAAACATGTCTTCGATGAGTTTTTTCAGACCGGGATAGTCGGGGGTGATATCCGTGGCGATTTTACGCAGCACAGGCTGACCGTAAAGATAAATAGGTAATATCATAGCTTGTTTTTATAAGATTGGCTTTCGAGGTAATCTTGCAGGATGATGGTAGCACTTATCTCGTCGACCAGAGCCTTGTCGCGGCGGGCCTTCTGTTTCAGACCGCCGTCGATCATGGCACGGTGAGCCAGAGCCGAGGTGAAACGTTCGTCGAAAAACTCGACAGGCATCTCGGGCAGGGCCTTGCGCAGTTTCGCCACAAAGGGCTTGATGTAACGCATGCTCTCCGAAGGGGTGTTGTCGAGCTGGCGGGGCAAGCCCACGACAATGCGTTCTACCGGTTCACGCTGCACATAGTCGAGCAGAAACGGTAGGAGTTCGTGCGTAGCCACCGTACACAATCCGTTGGCGATGAGTTGCAAGGTATCGGTAACGGCTATTCCCGTGCGCTTGCGTCCGAAATCGATAGATAAAATGCGAGCCATATCGAGGACAAAGATACGAATTTTTGCGACATCACCATATCTCACCGATTCCGGAAATACCAATAGCAAAAAATGTCTCGCTTAGGCAACTGTCTCTTAGGAACAAAAGTCGCAGTAACTGTGCCAAAAATATCAGTCGACAAATTACTCTGTGCATATATCTTTGCGATGATAAAATTATTAACCATGAAAAAGCACTACATCTTCCTGTATCTTTGTGCCTTATCTTTCATGATTCCCTCATGGGGAGCAGCCCAGGTAGCACAAACCGAGAAACTCAATCGAGGCGTAGTAGCCGTGAACATGTCGAAGAGCGAAGGTCAAAAAAAGACCGGCATCTTCCTCAGTTGGCGATTCCTCGACAGCGACGACAAAACTACCGCGTTCAATGTTTACCGCGACGGAACGCTCCTTACCCCTACTCCTCTTACCACGGTAACCAACTTCACCGACACCGAAGGTACCCTTTCGTCGAAATATGTGGTCGAGACTCTCGTCAACGGCCAGGTTACCGAAAACAACATGGTCGAAGAGATTTGGCCCACCATTTACAAAGAGATTCCTCTTGACCGTCCTGCTGCCGGAGTAACGCCTCCTTATACCTGTACCCGCAACAAAGAAACAGTAAGTTTTCCCAACGGTGAAAATTACACCTACTCACCCAACGATTGCAGTGCCGGTGATGTCGATGGCGACGGTGAATACGAAATCATCGTGAAATGGGACCCCTCGAACTCACAAGACAACTCCATAGCCGGTTACACAGGCAACGTATTCCTCGATTGCTATAAACTCGACGGGACTAAATTATGGCGCATCGACTTGGGACAAAATATCCGCGCCGGAGCCCACTATACCCAATTCATGGTCTATGACCTCGACGGCGACGGCAAGGCCGAGGTAGCCTGCAAGACAGCCCCCGGCACCATCGACGGAGCAGGCAACTATGTGCTTATGGGCAACGACGACCCCAGCAAAGACTATCGCAACTCGTCGGGATATATCCTTTCCGGCCCGGAATACCTCACCGTGTTCAACGGTGAAACGGGAGCCGAAATGGCTACCGTCTCTTACAACCCGCCGCGTGGAATCGTAAGCTCGTGGGGCGATAGCTACGGTAACCGGGTAGACCGTTTCCTGGCCTGCATCGCTTATCTCGACGGCATTCACCCGAGCCTCGTGATGTGCCGCGGATATTATACCCGCTCGGTGCTCGTAGCTTACGACTTCGACGGCACCAACCTCACCCAACGCTGGATACACGACTCGGCAACCAACGGAAAAGGTGCCTACGGACAGGGTAACCACAACCTCTCGGTGGGTGATGTCGATGACGACGGGTACGACGAAATCGTCTACGGAGCCTGTGCCATCGACCACGACGGTGTCTTGATGTACCGCACCGGCTTGGGCCACGGCGATGCCATTCACCTCTCCGACCTCGACCCCGACCTCGACGGTCTTGAACTGTTCACGCCCCATGAAGACAAAACAGCCCAATATGGCTTTGACATTCACGAAGCAGGAACGGGTAAAATCATCTACGGCGAATATACCGGCAGCGACGTAGGCCGCGGTATTGCCGCCGACATCGACCCGAACAGCCGCGGTTTTGAATTCTGGTCGACGGCCAACGGCAACATCTACGATTGCCATGGCAATGTACTTTATACCAAAAACCGCCCGTCGGTCAACTTCCGCGTTTACTGGGACGGCGACCTACAAGACGAACTCCTCGACGGCGACCGCATCGACAAATGGGACGCTGGCACCGGAAAAGCCAACCGCATCTTCACCCTTTACAACTACGCCAGTGCATCGTCGTGCAACGGCACCAAAAAGACCCCTTGCCTGCAAGCCGACCTCTTCGGAGACTGGCGCGAAGAAATTGTTCTGTGGAATGCCTCGACCAGCTCGTCGCTTGTCGTATTCACCACGACATACGACTCGGAATATCGTTTGGTAACCCCGATGCAGGACCATGTCTATCGCATGGGTGTTGCCTGGCAGAACGTAGCCTACAACCAACCTCCCCACCTGGGCTATTACATCGGCGACGGTACCGACCCGACAGCTGCCCGCCTCTCTAAAATCGGAGAAGGAAATCTGGTACAGAATGTCGAAATTGAAGAACCGATTGCCGAAATTCAATACATGTGGTTCAATGCCGAGAACGTAACTGTCGAAGGCAACCTGCCCTCGGGCGTTACAGCCAGCATCGACAAAGAGAAATCGACCATAACCATCAGCGGCATACCCGAAGAGATTGGAGAATTCAAATACGCCATCACCACACAAGGCGGTACCACCGACATCTCACTGCCGGGAACCATCACGGTACGCGCAGCCGAAGTCCTCACCGAAGTAGCCAATTTCCATTTCGACGAGACATCGGGTACAACAGCCAAGAACGAAATCTCGGGCGAAGCCTCGGCCAAAGCACTCAACCCTGCATGGGTAAGCGGCGTATCGGGCAATGCCATCTCGTTCGAAGGTCAAAGCGGTTATATGGTACAGCCTCACTACGATGCCCTCTCGATGAGTAAAGGCTCCTTCTCTATCGCCTTGTGGTTCAAATCGCCGGGTGCCGACGGCATCGACTGGTATCTCTTCCACAAAGGCAGCCACACGGCAGGAGCCGTTCCTACGGCTACCGGCAAATGGATAGGTATCCAATACAAGAACAACAACCTCACCTTCGGTATCGATGATAATCAGACGAAAACCAACCTCGATGTTCCGGCTTCGGACTACTTCGACAACAACTGGCACTTCCTCACCTGCGTGCGCGACTCGGCCAATAAAGTCATCTCGATGTACATCGACGGTGAACTGGTGGGCACCAAAGACGATGCTACCGGCGACATCTTTGAAACCGAAGATATGGTTATCGGCAACTGCAACGTCAACTTCAATACGCCGTTCCAGGGAGCGATCGACGAACTGGTCATCTACACCGGAGCCATGAGCGCTGCCAAAGTGAAGAGATACTACGAAGAACAACGGCCTACCGGTGCTATTGAAGAAACAACAACCATGAGCGTAACCGAACGCGTGAAGGTGTTCCCGACAGTATTCAACGATGAAGTAACCATCTCGCTCAACGGCATATCCAATGAGGTTGTAGAGTTTACCATCTTTGCTGTCAACGGTTCGACGGTATACAACCGAAGCCTCCTCATCGACAGCTCAACACCGCTTACCATAAGCGGACTCCAAGAACTGCCGCAAGGATATTACACCTTACAGGTTACAACCTCAGAAGGTGTCTTTACCCGGAAACTTATCAAGGAATAAACCCTGCTCAACAGAAAGACTCTGCCCCGGAAATGGGACAGAGTCTTTCTGCTCTTATACCTATCTCCCATTCACAATCAAAGAATACATCAATAAAAGGGAACAAAAACAGACATCATACTATAACAATCACAAACCCCACATTCATGAAACAGAAACGACTCAACATCTTACTGCTACTTGTCTTTCTGTCGACATTGCCGTCGGTTAAAGCACAGGTACCACAGCAAGAAGTTCTTAATCGCGGTGTAGTAGCCGTAAAGACAGACGACGGGGTCTTCGTCAGCTGGCGCTATCTCGGCACCGACAGCCCCTCGGCCGGTTTCAACCTCTACCGCGACGGGGAAAAGCTCAACAGCGAACCCATCACCTCCTCGACAAACTATGTCGATGCCGGCGGTACACTCGCCTCGACATACGTTGTAAAACGGGTCGACTACGGTCGTGAAACCGACGAATCGGAAGCTACTGCCGTATGGGACACTTTCTATAAGAAAATAAAACTGCAACGTCCACCCTCGGGCGTCACCCCGCCATATACCGTGACCAATAGCGGCAATGAAGAAAATTATCCCAACGGACAGTTTTATTCTTACACGCCCAACGATTGTAGTGCAGGCGATGTCGACGGCGACGGTGAATATGAAATCATCGTAAAATGGGATCCCAGCAACTCGCGAGATAATTCATTCTATGGCTACACCGGCGAAGTCTACCTCGACTGTTACAAGATGGATGGCACACTCCTATGGCGCATCAACCTGGGTCGGAATATCCGTGCCGGTGCCCACTACACCCAATTCATGGTCTATGATCTCGACGGCGACGGAAAGGCCGAGGTAGCCTGCAAGACAGCTCCGGGCACAATCGACGGACAAGGCAAAGCCGTGCTCATGGGCAACGATACCGAAGGCCTCGACTTCCGCAACTCCAAAGGTATGGTCATCACCGGCACCGAATACCTCACGGTATTCAACGGCGAGACCGGAGCCGAAATAACCTCCGTCTCCTATGACCCTCCGCGCGGAAGTGTGACTTCGTGGGGAGGCGACAGCTATGGTAACCGCTCGGAGCGTTACCTGGCCTGCATCGCCTACCTCGACGGCATACGACCCAGCCTCGTGATGTGCCGAGGATACTACGAGCGTACCGCATTGGCCGCCTACAACTTCGACGGAAATGAGTTGACCCAACTGTGGCTGCACGACTCCAAATCTCCCGGGCAAGGGGCCTATGGACAAGGGAATCATAACCTTTCGGTGGGCGACGTCGACCAAGACGGCTGCGACGAAATCGTCTATGGTTCCTGCGCCATCGACCAAGATGGTACGTTGATGTACCGTACCGGACTGGGACACGGCGATGCCATACACCTTACCGATTTCGATCCCGACCTCGACGGACTCGAATTGTTCACTCCTCACGAAGAATCGACAGCCCAATACGGTATGGATCTCCATCGGGCCGGAACGGGCGAAATCATCTTTGGCCAATATGCCGGCAAAGATGTAGGTCGTGGTGGAGCAGGTGATATCGACCCCAACTACCGAGGTGTCGAGTTTTGGACAAGTGAATGCGGCGTACGCGACTGTAAAGGTAATGCCATCGGTGGCACCCGGCCGGCCATGAACTTCCGCGTTTATTGGGACGGAGACCTGCAAGACGAATTATTTGAAAACACGACTATAACGAAATGGAATCCCGATAAGAAGAAAGCCTCGACTTTGCTCGAACTTTCGGGATATGAATGGACGGCTTCCTGCAATTCAACCAAAGCCACCCCGTGTTTGCAAGCCGACCTTTTTGGAGACTGGCGGGAAGAAATCATTTTGTGGAGCCGGAACGACTCGGCTTCGTTGGTTGTATTTACCACCACAACACCCACAGTGTACCGCATACCCACCCTCATGCACGACCATGTGTACCGAATGGGTATCGCCTGGCAGAACGTGGCCTATAACCAACCGCCCCACCTGGGATACTACATCGGCGACGGTGAAATTGAATATGCCCGACTCACCAAGATTAGCAGCGGCGACCGCAACCAGACTGTCGGCATCTTCATGCCCATCGACACCATCACCTTCCGTTGGGACCGCTGCGATGGCGTGGAACTGAACCGGGCTCTCCCCGCTGGCATCTCTTCGGCATATGACGAGGCCAGCCGCACCATATCGCTCTTCGGTACTCCTACCACGGCCGGAAACTATACCATCGAACTGAGCACCTACGGTAATCCCGTAAGCAACCCCGTAGAGACTATCTCCTTCGACATTATAGGCGAAGACAAGATAACGACCGTCGCTCAGTACCATTTCGACGAAACGTCGGGCTCGTCTGCCGCCAACGCCATATTTGGTCAGGCTGTGGCCGAAGGGTTCACCCCGGAATGGGTAACCGGCCACAGCGGAAATGCACTCTCATTCCCCGCCTCAATAGCCGAGACCGGCTGCCTGAAACAAACGGCATATCCCGAGCTGGAAACTTTGGCCGACAATTCTTTCACCATAGCCTTGTGGGTGAAAGGCGAAAAAGCCGATCAATGTATTCTGAACATCGAAGGCGATAATGGCTCCTATATCCGCATCGAGGGCGACAATCTGTTACGGTTCTCCGTATGCGACGGAATAAACGAGACCCAGCTAACCGCTCGCATCATGCCGAGTCTGTTCAACAACGAATGGAACCAACTCCTCTGTATCAGAGACCGCGAAGATGGAAAACTCTATATGTTCCTCAACGGTGAGCGGAGAGCTCAAACCGATGATAAATGCGGTAATCTCGAAATTTCGTCTCTCACCATCGGTAACCGGGAAGAAGAGGGCGCATACCTGCCCTTCAAGAGCTTGATGGACGAACTGGTTGTCTCCACCGGTGCCATGAACGAGCGACAAGCTGCCGAGTATTACGAGAAAACAAGCGCAGGAATTGTTGAGACCGGTGTGGCTGACGGAAGCCTCTTACAGGTCTTCCCGACATACTTCACCGACCAACTGCAAATACAATTCAACCGTGAGACAAGCGGAACTGCTATTGTATCGCTTCACAACAATGCCGGTGCCGTGGTATTCGAACGGGAATACAATATCGACAGATTGCCCCGGCTCATTATCGCCGGTTTCGACGGCCTGCCACAAGGAACCTATATCTTGCACATTACCAATGGCGACTCGGTAGAGAGCCACAAACTTTTCAAACGATAGGACGCTTCTATCGCTTTACTATACAGGGTTGCTCCGAATCACGGAGCAACCCTGTGTGCATAATTAAGGTCCAGACTGCTGAAACGCTACATGGTAAAGCTCTGTAATTTCTTATCGCGGCCCACTCTCTTTCCACGCTACCCTGCTACGGCATAAGACCGGCACTCATATACAGGCATCTCAACCTCTGCGCCCATGGGGTAGCTCCATACTCACCCGACTATCGCCCAATAGAGCCCCCGACAACACTAGGTCGGATTACTCATCAGAAGAGGTTCAACCCGACACGGAGCAATGTTCCACCGCCACTACATCTTACAGGGAGATACGAAAACACCCGACCATAATGGCCGGGTGTTTTCGTAAAGACAAGGGGAAATATTATTTCAAGGTAAACGAAGCCTGGGCGCGGATATCGGCCGAAGAGGCTCCTATGTAAAGGGTAAACTTACCGGGTTCGGCTACCCACTCGTGGCGGGCATCATCGAAATATTTGAGATCATCAGGCGTAATCGTGAACGTAACCGTTTTCTCCTCCCCGGGATTCAGAGCTATTTTGTCGAAGGCTTTCAGCTCTTTTTTCGGACGAGGCAACGACGACTTGTTGTCGCCGATATAGAGTTGCACCACCTCTTTTCCGGGACGGTCGCCACTGTTTCTCACCGGGACGGTTACCGTTATGGAGCCGTCGGCAGTGAGGCTCGACGATGAAAGGGTGGCCTTGCCATAAGAGAAAGTAGTATAGCTCAATCCGTGTCCAAAGGGGAAAAGTGCCGGTATTTTCTTGGTATCGTGCCAGCGGTAACCGACGAGAATATCTTCTTTATACTCTACGCGGATGCTGTCGCCGGGATAACAGAGGGCATCGAAAGCATGGGCACCGTTGTCGGTAAGTTTCACAGGGAACGACATGGGCAACTTGCCGCTGGGATTGACAGCGCCACCGAGTACATCGGCCAGGGCATGACCGGCCTCGGAACCAAGATACCATGCCTGTACGATGGCAGGTACCTCGTCGACCCACTTCATCTCCACGGCATTGCCGCTGACAAGCACCAATACCAGATTGGGATTAATGGCCGCCAGTTCGGGGATAAGCCGGTCCTGCCCGAAAGGCAGGCTGTACTGTACCCGGTCGCCGGCCTCACAATCCTGCTCGTGATTTTTATTAAGTCCGCCGACAAAAATCACCAAATCGGCGTCGGCGGCCAATTCAAGAGCCTTGCGATAGAGTGAGTCGGTATCGACTCGGGGCTGCTCGACTTTGCCATAGCGGGGACGTCCGGCGGCATAACCCTGCGTGTAGGTAATCTTGTCGCCATACAACTCGACAAGCCCCTGCAAGGGCGATATCTCATGTTTCACTTTCAACTCCGAAGAGCCGCCACCCTCGGTGAGCCGACGGGTAGCGTTGTCGCCCACCACCAGTATCTTTTCATAACGCGAAGGGTCGATGGGCAGAAGGGCCGGCTGCTGCCGCTTCACAGGCTCATTTTTCAAGAGTACGATACCCTCGGTACCGATTTGGCGGGCCGCCTCGTAATGAGCTTCCGAGGTAAAGGAGCCCCAGGGACGGTTGCGATTCATCGCCGTGCGAAATATCAGGCGGAGTACCCGTGCAGCCTTGTCTTCGACCGTAGAAAGGGGATATTCACCCGATTGCAGGCCCTGCAAATAGGGACGAGCCAGAAAATAATCGCTATAAGCGAAGTTGCGACCCGAGGTAAGGCCGTTGGTATAGGAGCCCATCTCTATGTCGAGACCGTTGAAGACCGCCTCACGGGTATCGTGAGCGCCGCCCCAGTCGGTAACGACACAACCGTCAAATCCCCACTCCTCTTTGAGAATACGGTTGAGCAAGAGGTCGTTGTGGCAGGCGTGTTCACCCCGCACCTTATTGTAGGCACCCATGATGCTCCATGCGCCCCCCTCCTGCACGGCAGCCTTGAAAGCCGGCAGGTATATCTCGTACAACGCCCGATCGCTCAACTGCACATCGATATGGCCGCGCCACTTCTCCTGATTGTTGAGAGCGTAGTGCTTGACACAGGCTGCAACTCCGTTTTTCTGCAACTCCTGAATGTAGGGAACAACCATGACAGAGGCCAGATAAGGGTCTTCACCAAGGTATTCGAAATTGCGACCGTTGAGCGGCGTGCGGTAGATATTGCAACCAGGGCCCAGCAGGATATCCTTGCGGCGATAGCGGGCCTCCTCGCCGATATTCTTGCCATAAAGGGCCGACATCTCGGGATTCCAGGTAGCAGCCAGGCAGGTGAGTGCAGGGAAAGCGGTGCAGGAGTCATTGGTAAAACCGGCATTGCTCCAACTGTCCCACTGAATCTCTTCGCGCACACCGTGGGGGCCGTCGCTCATCCATATCTCGGGTATGCCGAGACGGGGCACGCCGTGCGAACTGAACTTGCTCTGTGCCGTACACAACTTGACTTTCTCTTCGAGGGTCATGCGCGACAAGGCATCTTGCACGCGTACCTCGATGGGCTGACTCTCGTCGAGATACAACGGCACCGGTGTCTGAGCCACAGCTACCGCAGCAAACAACGAGAAAGAAAGAATGAACAGTTTTTTCATAGGGGTATTCTTTTTTATTTACGTTATCCTTATCTCAGTTTCATCTGTATCTCTTCTCCGGTATAAACAAATGTACGAGCCGGCTCTCCCGACGAGGGATAAGCCACGGGAGCATCGGGCGACACGACAACGAGTCGCACCGTGCGGCGGAGAGGCATGCCCTCATAGCTACCCTGTTGCTTTCCGATGGTGAAGAGGCCCGATGCCTCGTCGTAGCTCATGGGTATTTGCAGGCAAGCCCCCTGCTCGTAATTATAGTTGGTATTTTCGTCTTCATAAAGGGTAAATGCAGCATCGCGTCCGGTGTAGAGATAGAGAGTCAGCGTATCGGCCGGATACTGATCGCTGTACTGCATCTCACGACCGAAAGGCACAATAGAGCCTTCACGCACATAGAGGGGCATACGGGAGTAAGGGGCCGACACCTCGACCATCTGTCCGCCCATAATATGGGCGCCCGAGTAGAAATCGTACCACCCCGTACCGGCCGGGAAATAGACCGTACGGGAACGCGCTCCATAGGTATATACAGGACAGGCCATGAAAGCCGGTCCGAACATATACTGGTCGCCGATGTTCAGCACTGCCGTATCGGCGGGGAAATCCATCACCAGGGGACGCATGATGGTATAGTCGTGGTGCCATGTCATGCCGGCCAAGGTGTAGATATAGGGCATGAGCGCATAACGCAAGCGGGTGTAGTAGGCCATGGAGAGGTAAGCCGGGTGTCCTTCGGGGGCAATGTTGTAAATCTCCCGATAGGGATACTGACCGTGCGAGCGGAAGATGGGTACAAACGCTCCGAACTGGAACCAGCGGGTGTTCAGCTCGCGCCACTCTTTAAGATCGTCGTTTTCCCGACCGGTCTTGTTGAAGAGTTTGAAGGCCGCTTCGTACCGCTTCTCCACGCAGAAACCTCCGATGTCCATCGACCAGTAGGGAATACCGCTGACCGAGAAATTCAGTCCCGCCGAAATCTGGGCCTTCATATCTTCCCAGCGGGTGGCTATATCGCCGCTCCATGTCGCCGTAGAGTAACGTTGCAGGCCGGCAAATCCCGAACGGGTAAGCAGGAAAACCCGCCGGTCGGGGTCGACAGCCCGCTGGCCGTTATAGATGGCTTCGGCGTTCATCAGGGCATAGGCATTGAAATATTGGGTCGAGGGGCCGAGGGCCGTAGGGCCGCAAAGGGCCTTGCGGTAATCCATGTCGGTGCAGTCGCGCACGTTGGGTTCGCTGGCGTCCATCCACCATGCGTCGATGCCCAACGGGTAGAGATGGTCCTGCATCTGCTGCCAGAAGAGTTTGCGGGCCCCGGGCGAATAGGCATCGTAGAAAGAGCCGATGTATCCCGGGCCTATCCAGTCGCGTATACTGTCTTTGATGGCCTGCTGGTACATCCAGCCGTGGCGGTCAAACTCCTTGTAGTGTTCGGTGGTCATATAGAATTTGGGCCATACCGATATCATCATGCGGGCATGCTGTGCATGAATCGAGTCGACCATACCCCGAGGGTCGGGGAAACGGGCGGCATCGAATTCGTGGCTGCCCCAGGCATCTTCGGGCCAGTAGCTCCAATCGAGTACGATGTTATCGATGGGAATCTGCCGACGGCGGAATTCGGCAAGAGCCTCCAATATCTCATGCTGGGTCTTGTAGCGCTCGCGGCTTTGCCAGAAACCCATAGCCCAGCGCGGCATAATCTGTGCCTTTCCGGTAAGACGGCGATAGCCGGCTATCACCTCGTCGAGATTCTCACCGGCAATATAATAATAGTCGAGCGAAGGGCTCATCTCGCTATACCAGCAAAGGCGGTTCTGCTCGGCGGCATCGACCGGGGTGAGCGCACGCAGGCCAAGGTAAGAGACACCACCGTCGGGTTTCCACTCAATGCGCAGGGGCACCCGCTCACCGGCCGTGAGGCTGACGGTGAATTTGTAGCTGTTGGGATTCCAGGCCGTGCGCCAACGCTCGGGGACGACCGGCTTGCCGTCGATATATACGGTTACATAACCGGCATAATAGAGCAGGAAATGGTACTCTCCCGTCGCCCGGGCAGCGATTTCGCCCGAGTAGAGTACCGAAGAGCCGTTTAGGTCGAAGCGTTGCGGCAAATCGAGAATGGTCTTCTGATCTTCGTAATAGATGCGGTCTTCGCGGCGGACTACCGGCGAGGCTTTCTTGTTCTTGGCTGCCGGTGTGTAGGCCGCCGTCAGTGCGCCGAGCTTGCCCTGAGCGTCGTACAGGTCGAAAATCTCGCCCAGTTGGGCATAGTCGCGGCTGTCGCCCCACTTGCAGAGCGAATAGGAATCGAAGAGCAATCCGTAATTCTTACTGGAAACGATAAAAGGCACCGACACCTTGGTGTTGTACTGGAAAAGCGACTCGTTGCGTCCCTTGTAGTTGAACTCGTCGGCCTGGTGCTGCCCCAGACCGTAAAAAGCTTCATCGGCCGGCGACTCAAACTGCTGCCAGTAGCTGTAACCCGACACGCCGTCGACCGTTATGGGTCGAAACTTTTTGCCTCCTCCACAACGTTCACGCAGACGCACCGCACCGTCGGCATCGGCAAAAGCCACCTCACCTGTGGTCATGTCGACCGTAGCCCGTACGGCTGCGGTAGCGAGAGTGAGATGACCTTCGTCTTCATAGAGCGAAAAAGGTGTCTTGGTAAAGGCTTCCGGCAGAACGGCCAGACTTTTTGTGCGGGGAATTTTTCGGCCAGGGTGCGCCGTTACGCGGATAATCCGGTCGTCGACAACCTGCAAGCGCACAACTCGCGCCGTCGTATCGCCCGATGCGGGCAGCGTCAGCACGACACCATCGGACATCTTCCGGTACGATGCGGCTTCGGACGAACAGACAAACAGCAACAACAAAGAGAACAACAGGGTGTGTTTCATGATTTTTTCTTTAAAGGTATACTTACAAACAAAGAAAGGTGCCAGCGAAAAGTTTTCCCGAAATGTTCCAGGGAACCTCCTCACGCCAGCCATTTCTTCATGCTACAAATATAGGAGAAAAAACGGCAGCTGCCAACAAGAGACGACCTCTATGTCGAGACATCATGCGGTTTTTCATTCCCTGTTCTACCCTTCTGCAATTTTATAGAAGAAAAAAACGAATTAGTCAAATATTCTTCTTATTTTTGCTCGATATATCATTGATTCAATATTATGAAAAAAACATTCTTCTTAGGATTCATCGCCGTAGCCCTGCTAATAGGCGCCAGCTCGTGCAAATCGAAAGAGAGCGCGTATAAGGCCGCATACATGAAGGCTCAGGAAAAAGAGGTTGCCGAGGAGGTACCCGTAGAAAACGAAGTGGTTACCACACAGGCTCCCGTACAAGAGCGCGTCAGCAACGAACGCATATCCATCATCGACGACGACGCCAGCAAACTGAAATTATACAACGTGGTTGTAGGAAGCTTCTCGGTAAAGACCAACGCCTCCTCCTTGAAAGAGCGCCTGATCAAAGACGGATACAACACTTTCATTGCCCGCAACAACCAGATGATGTACCGCGTAATTGCCGGTAGTTTCGATACCCGAAAAGAGGCCGAAGAGCTACGCGACGCCATCAAGTTGAAATATTCGCCCGAATTCAGCGATGCATGGTTGCTCATCAACCGCTAAAATCGATATGTTATCCCGACGCATTTTGACCCATCGTGGTCGAAATGCGTTTTTTTAATTCATAATCTATTGCCTTATGTGGAAAAAATGGGTGGGTTTCGACCCGTCAAAAATGAACATCTCCACCGAAATCATGGCAGGTATCACTTCGTTTCTCGCCATGTCGTATATTCTGGCGGTCAATCCAGCCATACTTTCGGCCACAGGAATGGACAAGGGGGCCATCTTCACAACAACCGCCCTGGCTGCCATCATCGGTACAATGTGTATGGCTCTATGGGCCAAAATGCCGTTTGCACTGGCTCCGGGCATGGGACTCAATGCCTTCTTTGCCTATACCGTGTGCCTGCAAATGGGTAACTCATGGCAATTTGCCCTGACAGCGGTCTTTCTCGAAGGCATCATCTTCATCATACTCACCCTCACCCATCTACGGCAAGCTATTGTCAATGCCATACCCCACACCCTGCGCCAAGGCATAGGCGTGGGCATCGGACTGTTCATCGCCTTTATCGGACTTATCAACTGCCGCATCGTCGTGCCCCACGAGACGACGCTTGTAACCATCGGAAAACTCACCAGTGGCGAGGCGCTTCTGGGGCTGATAGGACTTGTCGTAACAGCGGTTCTTGTCGTCAAAAAGGTAAAAGGGGGGCTTCTCATCGGTATTCTGCTCACCACCCTCATCGGTATTCCGATGGGACTTACCCAATATGCCGGGTTCATGAATATTCCCCCATCGATTGAGCCCATATTCATGAAATTTGAGTTCTCCGAGATATTCTCGCTGAAAATGGTCATCGTCGTCTTTACGTTTCTCTTTATCGATATGTTCGACACCATAGGCACCATCATCGGAGTATTCAACAAGGCCGGTATGACTGTCAACGGGAAAATACCACGGCTGAAAGAGGCTTTCATGGCCGACGCCATAGGAACGACCTGTGGTGCCATGCTGGGTACCAGCACCGTAACCGTGTTTGTCGAGAGTGCCAGCGGCATCTCACAAGGCGGCCGCTCGGGCCTGACCGCCCTTACCACAGCCGTATGTTTCGCACTGGCCCTGCTTTTCTCACCCTTCTTTCTCTCCATTCCGGCGCCGGCCACCGGAGCCATACTCATTCTGGTAGGTCTGTCGATGGTTGCCACCATTACCAACATCGACTTTTCCGACCTGAGTGAAGCTATTCCCGCCTTTATCTGCATACTCATCATACCGTTTGCATACAGCATCTCCGACGGCATCATTCTGGGTATGATAAGTTACGTTGTCATCAACCTGCTCAGCGGCAAACGGGAGAAGATCTCCACCGCCATGTATATCCTTGCCGTTATACTCACGATGAAATTCATTCTTTAACCTTCATACTCATGGAACCACACATTACACACCACCCCGAAACCGCCCGGTTCGAGACCATCGTCGACGGACACACAGCCTACGTTGAGTATCAGCTGGAAAACAACGTTCTGGACATACTCCACACCATCGTTCCCCCTGCTATCGAGGGCCGAGGCCTGGCATCACGACTTGTAGGGGCAGCCTACGACTATGCCGAAGCCAACGGACTCACTTTCAAAGCCACCTGCTCATACGCCATTCTATGGTTACAACGTAAAAAAAGCCATGCCTAATACCATGAAAACAAGTATTCTGTCTTTTATCGCCGTCATCTGCCTATCGACGGCCCTACATGCCCAGGAGCCCATACGCGTAGCCTGCGTGGGCAACAGCATTACCTACGGTCACGGACTGAAAAACCGCTCCACGGAGAGCTACCCTTCGGTATTGGGCGAAATGCTGGGCGAGAAATATGAGGTAAGAAATTTCGGCATCAGTGCGCGCACCCTGCTCAACAAGGGCGACCACCCCTACATGAAAGAGCAACTGTTTGCCGAGGCCCGTGCGTTCCACCCCGACATTGTTGTCATCAAACTGGGCACGAACGATACCAAGCCTCACAACTGGAAATATGCCCAAGACTTCCGACACGACCTCTCGGCTCTCATCGACTCTTTCCGCTGTGAAGGTTCGCCACGCATCTATCTCTGCTACCCGGCCACCGTCTACGGCATACGCTGGGGCATCAACGACAGTACGCTGGTGCATGGAGTCATACCCGCCATCAAGAAAACAGCCCGGAAGAAAAAGGTCCGCCTCATCGACCTGCACTCTGCCACACAGGAGATGCCCGAGAATTTTCCTGATGGGGTACACCCCAATGCTGCCGGAGCCCGCATCCTGGCCGAGGAGGTTTTCAAAGCCATTACCAACAAACGATAATTTACCGACGTATGTCTACAAGAAATTTTATCTCAATCCTGTTGTTGATAGGCGGCATTGTCTTATCACCCGCCGCATCAGCCCGCAAAAAAGCCAAAGTGCCCGATGAAAAAGATATGGCCGCATACCTGCTGGTCTATTTCAAAGACGACACCCACAGCCTGCACATGGCCCTGAGTGCCGACGGCTACTCGTTTACCGATGTAAACAACGGTAGGCCCGTCGTGTCGGGTGATACCATCGCCCAGCAACGGGGCATACGCGACCCGCACATCATGCGCGGCCCCGACGGTGCCTTCTACCTGGCCATGACCGACCTGCACATCTACGCCCAGGAGGCCGGTTACCGTGACACTCAATGGGAGCGCGACGGCAAAGCCTACGGCTGGGGCAACAACCGCGCAGTGGTACTGATGCGCTCGACCGACCTGATACATTGGACCCACAGTTGCTTCCGTCTCGATGAGGCATTTCCCGGATATGAAGAGGTGGGTTGCGTATGGGCTCCGCAGACCATCTACGACCCCGAAGCCGGCAAACTCATGATATACTTCACCATGCGCTACGGCAACGAGCGGTGCGAACTCTACTATGCCTATACCGACGATGCTTTCACCCGCATGACGACCGAGCCGAAACGTCTCTTTAACTACCCCAAGAAATTCTCCTACATCGACGGAGACATTACCAAGGTGGGCGACAAGTATCATCTCTACTATGTAGCCCAAGAGGGATGCGCAGGAATACGCCATGCCGTCTCCGACTCTATCCACAGCGGGTATGTCTACGACGACGGCTGGTACGACTCCGAGCCAAGAGGTTGCGAGGCTCCCAACATATGGAAACGCATCGGCGAAGATCGCTGGGTACTCATGTACGACATATACAGTCTGAAACCGCATAATTTCGGATTCAGAGAGACAACCGACTTCAAGACATTCACCGACCTGGGACACTTCAACAAAGGGGTGATGAAAGCCACCAACTTCACCATTCCCAAACACGGTGCCGTCATTCACCTCACAGCCAAAGAGGCCCGCCGCCTGGCCCGCTACTGGGGGTGCGACATGAAATTCTGACACAACGTTCCCTCAAAAAGCACAGTGGGCCGCGCATCATGTGATGCGCGGCCCACTGTGTACTTAGGAACAGGCCCGAATCAATTCTGACGGCGATACTCATTGGGCGTAACGCCTACACTTTTCTTGAACATCCGGCTGAAATGTTGCGGATACTGGAATCCCATACCGTAAGCCACTTCACTGACACTTTTCGACGTATCACACAACCGCTCCTTCGCGGTTTCAATGATATACGACTGAATATACTCCTGTGCCGACTTGCCACATTCCTTCTTTATCAAGTCTCCGAAGTAATTGGCCGAAAGAGAGAGTTTGTCGGCAAAGAACCTGACCGAAGGCAATCCCTGCTCCACCATCTCGTCCGAACGAAAATAGTCATGCAGCAACCGCTCAAAGCGCACAATCACATCTTTGTTTTCACGGTTTCGCGTAATGAATTGCCGGTCATAAAACCGCAAACAATAATTGAGCAACAGCTCTATGTTGGAAACAATCAACATACGACTATGCCGGTCGATGGAATGGCGCAACTCGGCAGCGATATTGTGCAGACACTCCATGACAACTCCTCGCTCCTGCTCGGAAATGTGCAATGCCTCGTTTACTTCATAAGAAAAGAAGGTATAATCATCGATATGACGACCCAGTGAGGTACCCCGGATAAGGTCGGGGTGAAAAACAAGCGCCCACCCTTTTGGTTGAACTTTTTCTCCTTTATTTTCGATACCGTATACCTGACCGGGAGCCAGGAAAACAAGCGTCCCCTCCTGATAATCGTAATACTGCCGGCCATATCGCATATCGCCACACATGACATCTTTGAGAAACACGGCATAAAAGCCGTATGAACGACGTCGTGAGCATAGGGGCTGACACTGAGACCAATCAACCACACTCACCAAAGGATTTAACGTCTCCACACCCATCATGCGATTATATTCATACACATGATCTATCTTTTCTATCTCATCCATAGCTTATAAGTATAACCCTTGCAAATATATGATATTCTTCATAAAAAGAGACTTTCCCCTCTTCAATGCTGTAAAAAAGGTAATAAAAACCGTAATCTGTTTCCTCCGCCCGCATTGTGTCGTAAAATATTGCCGGAACCTTTTATTATTTCTCGAAAAAACGGGAGACAGTCTTAGCGGGAAAAGGATATTTACGTATCTTTGAACATTCTTTACATGAGACTGAAAGTCGGCATGTATTTAAATAATGTAAAAAAATCAATCCCACATTAAACTTTATCGGGATAATCTATCTAACTTGTAAAATTTTTTTTGATAAAACCATGAATAAAAGAGTAAGGACAGGTCTCATTACGTTAGTTATCGCCGCCCTCGCGGGATATGGTATTCACACTTTTTATCCATTGGGACAGAAGGCCGACAAGGACGATGTGCCCGTGGCAACCAATGTGCGGAAAAGCCTTCAAGTTACGGCCTATGTAGTAAAGCCGGAAACACTGACCAATGAAATAATCATTACCGGAGACCTCCTGCCCGACGAAGAGGTAAACCTCTCTTTTGAAACCTCAGGAAAAATCACAGCCATCAATTTTACCGAAGGCACCCACGTCAATAAAGGCGATATTCTCGCCAAAGTCAATGACGCTCCCCTGCAAGCCCAACTGCGTAAACTCGAAGTGCAACTACAACTGGCCGAAGACCGGGTGTACCGGCAGAACGCACTGCTCGAAAGAGAGGCTGTAAGTAAGGAGGCCTACGAGCAGGTGCAGACCGACCTCGCCACCTTGCAGGCCGAGATAGACATGGTCAAGGCCAATATCGCCCTAACCGAACTGAAAGCGCCGTTCGACGGTATCATCGGTCTGCGGCAGGTGAGTGAAGGTGCCTACGCCACTCCGTCGACACCCATTGCCACACTCACTAAAATCACGCCGCTGAAAATAGAATTTTCATTACCCGAAAAATATGCCGGAACCATCAAGAACGGAACCGGACTGGAATTCACTGCCGACGGCTTCCTGCATCCGTTCAAGGCTACGGTATATGCTTCCGACTCACGTCTCGACACCGAAACCCATACATTTACCCTGCGTGCCACCTATCCCAACAGCCAAGGCTTACTCTATCCGGGACGTTTTGTCAACATCAGACTGAAAACGCAGGAAATCAAAAACGCCATTGCCATACCGTCCGAAGCCATCGTGCCTGAAATGGGTATCGACAAGGTGTTCCTTTACAAATCGGGCAAAGCCCAACCCGTCGAAATTACCAAAGGTCTGCGCACCGAGGCCAAGGTGCAGGTACTCAAAGGCCTTCAAGCCGGCGACACCATCATCACATCGGGTACACTGCAACTGCGTACCGGACTCAACGTAACCTTGCAAAACATCGAATAAGCCCCCCTCGCTGCCATGAATATATCGGAACTAAGCATCAAGCGGCCCGTACTGGCCACCGTATTGACCTTAATCATCATACTCTTCGGTATCATCGGATACCAAAGCCTCGGCGTGAGAGAGTATCCCTCGGTCGACAACCCCATCATCTCGGTAACCTGCTCTTATTCGGGTGCCAATGCCGACGTTATCGAGAACCAGATTACCGAACCGCTGGAACAAAACATCAACGGTATCCCGGGCATCCGCTCGCTGTCGAGTGTCAGCAAACAGGGACAAAGCCGTATCACGGTAGAATTTGAATTGTCGGTCGACCTCGAAACTGCTGCCAACGACGTGCGCGACAAAGTGTCGCGTGCCCAACGCTACCTGCCCGACGACTGTGACCCTCC
Source organism: uncultured Bacteroidales bacterium (assembly GCA_944325415.1). GTDB lineage: Bacteria > Bacteroidota > Bacteroidia > Bacteroidales > UBA11471 > Caccoplasma. Next base: position 172,996 of record CALUZW010000002.1, read on the forward strand.
TACCGTATCGAAGGCCGATGCCGATGCCACCCCAATCCTGATGGTGGCTATTCAGAGCGACAAACGCTCACTGCTCGAAATCAGTGAGATTGCCGACCTGACGGTGAAAGAACGTCTGCAAACCATCTCCGATGTAAGCAGTGTATCGATATGGGGCGAAAAACGTTACTCGATGCGTCTGTGGCTCGACCCGGCAAAAATGGCCGGATATGGCGTTACACCCATGGACGTGAAAAACGCCGTCGACAAGGAGAACATCGAACTCCCCTCGGGTAGTATCGAAGGCAACACCACCGAGTTGACCATCCGCACACTGGGTCTGATGCACACGGCCGAAGAATTCAACAACCTCATCATCAAGCAGAGTGAAAACCGCATCATCCGTTTTCGCGATATCGGGACAGCCGACATCGAGGCCCAGGACCTGAAAAGCTACATGAAGATGAACGGCGTGCCGATGGTAGGCGTCGTGGTCATTCCCCAGCCCGGAGCCAATCATATAGAGATTGCCGATGCTGTGTATGAGCGCATGGAGTCAATGGAGAAAGACCTGCCCGATGATGTAAAATATACCTACGGATTTGACAACACCAAATTCATACGCGCCTCCATCAACGAGGTGGAAAGTACCGTGTACGAGGCTTTCATACTGGTTATCATCATCATATTCCTCTTCCTGCGCGACTGGCGGGTTACCTTGGTACCCTGTGTGGTAATACCCGTTTCACTCATCGGTGCCTTCTTTGTGATGTACCTGGCAGGATTCTCCATCAACGTACTGTCGATGCTGGCGGTCGTGCTGGCCGTGGGACTTGTGGTCGACGATGCCATCGTAATGACAGAGAACATCTATATCCGCATCGAGAAAGGCATGTCGCCCAAAGAAGCGGGTATTGAAGGGTCGAAAGAGATTTTCTTTGCCGTCATATCGACCACCATCACCCTGGTGGCGGTATTCTTCCCCATCGTATTCATGGAGGGAACAACCGGCCGACTCTTCCGCGAATTCAGTATCGTCGTTTCAGGAGCCGTCATCATCTCAGCCTTTGCGGCACTTACATTCACCCCCATGCTGGCCACCAAATTGCTCAAACGCCACGAAAAGAAAAACTGGTTCTACCGGAAGACCGAACCTTTCTTTGTGGGCATGAACCACTACTACTCCCGCTCGCTCGACCTCTTCTTGCGGCACCGTTACCTGGCACTGCCTATCATCATCGTCATGCTGGGTATCATCGGCTACTTGTGGATAAACATTCCCTCGGAAATGGCTCCGCTCGAAGACCGTTCACGCATCACCATCAACACCCGTGGTCCCGAAGGGGTAACCTACGAATTCATGCGTGACTATACCGAGGAAATCAACCAGCTGGCCGACTCCATCATGCCCGATGCCACAGCCATCACCGCCCGGGTGTGGAGTGGGTCGGGTAATGTGGAAATCATGTTGAAAGATATCAAAGACCGGAATTACACCCAAATGGAGGTGGCCGAGAAACTCTCCAAGGCGGTACAGAGCAAAACCAAGGCCCGTGCCTTTGTACAGCAGCAATCGACCTTCGGCGGACGCCGGGGCAGTATGCCGGTACAGTATGTCATACAGGCCTCCAACCTCGAAAAGCTACAAGAGGTATTGCCGGTATTCATGACAAAGGTCTACGAAAATCCGGTCTTCCAGATGGCCGACGTCGACTTGAAATTCAGCAAGCCTGAGGCTCGTATCGAAATAGACCGGGAAAAAGCCAACGTGCTGGGCGTAACCACCCGCGACATAGCCCAGACCCTCCAATACGGATTGAGCGGCCAACGCATGGGCTACTTCTACATGAACGGAAAACAATACGAGATTCTCGGCGAAATCAACCGGCAGCAACGCAACAAACCCGTCGATCTGAAATCGCTCTACATTCGCAACACCAACGGCGACATGATACAGCTCGACAACCTGATTACCCTCGAAGAGGGAACGGCTCCGCCCCAACTCTACCGCTACAACCGTTTTGTATCGGCCACTGTATCGGCCGGTCTGGCCGAGGGGAAAACCATCGGTCAGGGTCTCGACGAGATGGACAAGATTGCCGCCGAGACACTCGACGACTCGTTCCGTACTGCACTGACGGGCGATTCCAAGGAGTATCGCGAGAGCTCATCGAGCCTGATGTTTGCCTTTATCCTTGCGCTGGTACTTATATACCTCATACTGGCTGCCCAGTTTGAGAGTTTCAAAGACCCGTTCATCATCATGCTCACCGTGCCGCTGGCTATCTGCGGAGCCCTGGTATTCATGTATTTCAGCGACCAGACGATGAACATATTCAGCCAAATCGGTATCATCATGCTCATCGGTCTCGTGGCCAAGAACGGTATCTTGATTGTAGAGTTTGCCAACCAACGCCAGGAAGCCGGAGCCGACAAGCATGCAGCCATCAGAGAGGCATCGGTACAACGGTTGCGCCCCATTCTCATGACCAGTGCATCGACCATTCTGGGACTTCTGCCTCTGGCATTTGCCAGCGGTGAAGGAGCCAACGGCCGTGTGGCCATGGGTATCGCCGTCGTGGGAGGTATGCTCATCTCCACATTTATGACCATGTACATCGTCCCGGCCATCTATACCTACATATCCACTTCGCGTAAACACACCTCGGAATAATGAAAAAAATACCTGTCATAACTGCTTTGCTGCTGAACCTGGCCTTCACAGCCTACGGCCAGGAACCATACTCGCTGAAATCGTGCATTGAGACCGGTCTGGTCCAGAACTACTCGCTGCGCATTGTGCGCAACGAAGAAGAGATGGCCCGTAACAACGCCACCCGTGCCAACGCGGGCATGATGCCGACACTCGACCTGAATGCCGGATACAACGGAAATGTCGACAACACCAAAAGCATAACCCGCGCCGACAAAACAGCCAGCCACCAGAACGGGCTCTACGACGGCAACGTCAATGTGGGTATCGACCTGAACTGGACCATCTTTGACGGCTTCTCGCTCATCACCGAATATCATATTCTGAAAGAACTTGAAAAACAAGGCGAGACACTCACCCGCATTGCCATTGAAGACTATATAGCCCAGCTCTCATCGGAATATTACAACTACATACAGCAAGAAATACGACTGAAAAATTTCCTGTATGCCGTGTCGCTGTCAAAAGAGCGGTTACGCATCGTCGAAGAGCGATACCAGATAGGAAACTTTTCCCGTCTTGACCTGTTACAGGCCCGGGTCGACTTCAACGCCGACAGTGCCCAGTACATGAAACAGCAAGAGACCCTGCACTCCTCTCGCATACGCCTCAACGAACTGATGGCCATTGCCGACATGAACAACCCCATCGCCGTAGTCGACACCGTCATCGATGTCAATACGCTGCTCGTCTTTGAGGAGTTGTGGACCTCGACACTGCAAACCAATGCCTCCCTGCTGAAAGCCGAACAGGACAAAACAATTGCCAACCTCGACCTGAAAAAGGTATTCTCGCGCAACTATCCCTACGTGCGCCTCAACGCCGGATATGGATACACACTCAACACCTACGACCGCACCAACACACAACTGCGGCGTAACAATCTGGGCGCCAGTTTCGGCCTCACCATCGGATTCAATCTCTACGACGGGAACCGCCGACGGGAAATAAGGAATGCCCGCATCGCCGCCCAAAATGCCGAGCTGCAACAGAAAGATATCGTGCAGTCGCTGCGGGCCGACATCAGCAACCTGTGGCAGGCCTATAAAAACAACATCGAGGTGCTGAATCTCGAACGCGAAAACCTCACGGCCGCCAAAGAGAACTACCTCATTGCCCGCGAACGCTACATCTTGGGCAACTTGTCGGGTATTGAACTACGCGAGGCACAAAAAAGTCTGCTCGATGCCGAAGAGCGTATTCTCACCGCCGAATACGATACCAAGCTGTGCGAAATATCACTGCTCCAAATCAGCGGAAAAATTACCGACTATCTGAGGTAAATTCCATCGGAACCGTTTCGTCCTCCGGGTATCATTTCTTGATGACTCCCGGAGGATTTTTTTCATGGCTATCGCAAGAAAAGAGAAACACCGTCACTTCAAAAGCTCATCAAAAAACAAAAAAAGTTGCTTCTTAACCCTGAAACCTTTAGATTTGTATCAATTACCGGTTATTGGAGATATATTCTGTAAAATGGGTACGAATATCTGTAATTGCGATTACCTCACGATACCCGACGGTGCATACTTTTGTACAACATTATCCGGTAAAGAGTCGGAAGACCGTCGCAGCAGGACATCGCCCGTTCCTCCGGGAAACAGATGGACCTCTCCCCCACTTAGGAAACGACACTCTACAAAATAGAACCCTATGTTACGAAAAATCAGAATCGCAGCAGCACTCATCTGCTTTTTACTCATCACACTTCTGTTTCTCGATTTCACGGGAAGCCTTCACACATGGTTCGGTTGGCTGGCAAAGATACAATTTCTCCCCGCCGTACTGGCTCTGAATGTGGCGGTCGTCGCAGCACTCGTCGTCTTGACCTTGGTGTGCGGGCGGGTATACTGCTCGGTCATCTGCCCGTTGGGAGTATTCCAGGATATTGTCTCCAAGGTCAGCAGCCTCCGCCGCAGAAAAAAACACCGCTTCTCCTATTCACCGGCCCTCTCGTGGCTTCGATACGGAGTATTGGTGCTTTTCGTCATCGCTCTCGTCGCCGGCATCTCCTCGTTTGTAGTGCTGCTGGCACCGTACAGCTCCTACGGACGTATGGTACAGAATCTTCTCGCCCCTCTCTACGGCTGGGGAAACAATGCACTGGCCTACATGGCCGAACGTGTAGAGAGTTATGCCTTCTACTCCACAGATGTGTGGTTGAAAAGCCTGCCGACATCCCTGGTGGCGCTTCTCTCCTGCATCATTGTCGCCATACTGGCCTGGCGCAACGGACGCACCTATTGCAACACCCTTTGTCCCGTAGGCACGGTACTGGGCCTGTTATCGCGCTACGCTTGGCTGAAACCCCGCATCGACACCACGAAATGCAACCGCTGCGGACTATGCGCCAGGAGTTGTAAGTCGTCGTGTATCGATGCCAAAACACACCGCATCGATTACAGCCGCTGCGTCAGCTGCATGGACTGTGTCGAGGTATGTACCCAGAAGGCTATCTCCTACGGGCGTCCACTCAAAACCGCACCTCGCACCGAGAAAGAAGATGGGCCCACCGCACGCCGGCAATTTCTCGCAACGGCCGGCATACTGATGGCCGGCGCCATCGAAGCCCAGGAAAAGAAAGTCGACGGCGGTCTCGCCCCCATTATCGACAAGAAGATTCCCCATCGGGCCACGCCCATTGTTCCGCCCGGAGCCGAAAGCCTTCAAAACCTGCGGCAACACTGCACAGCCTGCCAACTCTGCGTGTCGGTATGTCCCAATCAGGTTTTAAGACCATCGGGCAAACTGGCATCTTTTATGCAACCCGAGATGTCGTACGAGCGCGGATACTGCCGGCCCGAATGTACCAAATGTTCGGAGGTATGCCCGGCCGGCGCCATCCATCTACTGACCAGAGAGGAGAAATCGGCCACAAAAATAGGCTACGCCGTTGTAGTCAGAGAAAACTGCATACCGCTTACCGACGGCGTTTCGTGCGGGAACTGTGCCCGCCACTGCCCCACCGGCGCCATACAGATGATTAAGGAAATCGTCAACGGGAAAGAGGTAGAACTGCCGGTTGTCAACACCGAACGGTGCATTGGGTGCGGCGCTTGCGAGAATCTGTGTCCCAGCCGCCCGTTCAGCGCCATCTACGTCGAAGGAATAGAACATCATCGTACCATCTAACACTGCAACATCATGGATAAAGAGAATCATAAAGAAAAAAGAAATATAAACCGTCGGGATTTTCTGAAAATCGTAGGAGCTGGTACCCTCTCGGCCACAGCCCTTCTTTACGGCTGTGACAACAAGAATACGGCGGGAAGCAACACCTTGCAGCCATCGGGTACGATGACCTATCGCACCAACTTGCACGGCGAACAGGTATCGCTGCTGGGATATGGTTGCATGCGCTGGCCCACCCGAAAGGATGAGAATGGTAAAAGTGTTCTCGACCAGGAGACCATCAACCAGCTGGTCGACTATGCGATGGAACACGGAGTCAATTATTTCGACACATCACCCGCCTACTGTAAAGGTGAATCAGAGCGGGCCACAGGTATTGCCCTGAGCCGACACCCGCGCGACAAATACTTCATCGCCACCAAGTTGTCAAACTTTTCGCCCTCGACATGGAGCCGCGAAGCCTCCATGTCCATGTACCAAAACTCATTCAAGGAGTTGCAGGTCGACTACATCGACTACATGCTGCTGCACGGCATAGGTATGGGCAACGACGCCATGAAGGAATTTGAAGCCCGGTACATCGACAACGGCATGCTCGAATTCCTGCTCGAAGAGCGCAAGGCCGGCCGCATCCGCAACCTCGGTTTCTCCTACCACGGCGACATCAGGGTATTTGACTACCTGCTCTCGCGGAACGATTACTACCAGTGGGATTTTGTGCAGATACAGCTCAACTACCTCGACTGGCACCACGCCAAGGAGATAAACCGGCGCAATACCAATGCCGAGTATCTGTATCAGGAACTTGAAAAAAGACACATTCCCGCCATCATCATGGAACCGCTGCTGGGAGGCCGACTGTCAAAGGTGCACGACCACATCGTGGCCCGGTTCAAGCAGCGCGAGCCCGACCGCAGCGTCGCCTCCTGGGCGTTCCGCTTTGCCGGTTCCTTTCCCGGTGTGCTGACCGTGCTGAGCGGCATGACCTACATGGATCACCTGCAAGACAACCTCACCTCTTATTGCCCCTTGCAACCGCTCACCGACGAAGAGTTCGACTTTCTATACGAAACAGCCAACCTCATGATGCAATATCCCTCGATACCCTGCAACGACTGCAAATACTGTATGCCTTGTCCCTACGGCATCGACATACCTGCCATTCTGCTGCACTACAACAAGTGCGTCAACGAGGGAAATCTGCCGGAGAGTTCGCAAGCCGAGAACTACCGGGAAGCCCGCCGGGCCTTCCTCGTAGGATACGACCGCAGCGTGCCACGCCTGCGCCAAGCCTCGCACTGCATAGGATGCCGGCAATGCGAGCCGCACTGTCCGCAAAACATACGCATCGCACGAGAAATGCAGCGCATCGACCACTTTGTCGAAAACCTAAAACAGGGAAACGTGTTCTGATCGAAACCTATGGAAGAGCTTATAAAGACGTTACACGAGGGCGGATACTCCTGCGTCATACAACAGGGCAATGTCATACGCACGTTTACTCAACGAGGGGTAAACGACCTCTACGCACTGCTCACCGAAGAGCCCCACTTTCTACGGGGAGCATCCGTGGCCGACAAAGTCATAGGCAAGGCGGCCGCTGCCCTGCTGGTGGCAGGAGGCATAAAGGAACTCTATACGGGAGTCATCAGCAACGGTGCCCTCGAACTGCTTGCCCAGGCCGGCATACCGACGGCCTACGACAAGAAAGTACCCTATATCATCAACCGCACGCACACCGACCGATGCCCGCTCGAAAAACGTTGTGCCGAAGCAACTTCGGCCGCCGAATGTCTACCCCTCATCGCGAGCTTCGTCGAGGAAATGAAACTCCGCAGCCATGTATAGAAACATCTTTATTTGGATATTGCTGCTGACTATTGTCGCACCTGTATGGGCCGTAAACGACTCGGTGCCGAACCGGAGAAGCGTCGATATAGACGAAGTCGTCGTTACCGGCACTCGCAGCGAAACCGATAGCCGGCGGCTCTCATCGACCGTATCGATACTTTCCCGCGATGTGATAGAGAAGAGTTATGAATCGTCACTGCTACCGCTCCTGTCGGCCCATGTTCCGGGACTGTTTGTTACAAGTCGCGGCCTGCTGGGATATGGCGTCTCGACCGGTGCTGCCGGTGGCATGACCCTGCGCGGTATCGGTAACAGTCCCACCTCGGGACTGCTGGTTCTCATCGACGGCCACCCGCAATATATGGGACTGATGGGACACCCCATTGCCGACGCTTATCAGACGGTACTGGCCGAGAAGGTCGAGGTCGTGAGAGGTCCCGCCTCGGTGATATACGGTTCGAACGCCATGGGAGGTGTCATCAACATCGTTACCCGGGAAGCCGAAGAGGGGACGAAAACCCATCTGCGAAGCAACTACGGCTCGTTCAACACAACGACCAACGAAATCACCAATCAGACCCGTATCGGAGGATTCGGCAGCACCGTATCGGCATTCTACAACCGCACCGACGGCCATCGCCGCGACATGGGATTTGAACAGATGGGAGGCCTCGTCAAGCTTTCCTACGAAATGTCGCCCGCCTGGGAGATGGGTGCCGACCTGAACATGACCCACTTCAATGCCTCCAATCCCGGTCCGGTGTCGGCCCCGCGCTTCGACAACGACTCACACATCACCCGGGGCATGACCTCGTTCTACATTGAGAATCACTACCAGAAAACATCGGGTGCCGTAACGGCCTTCTACAACTGGGGGCATCATCGCATCAACGACGGATATACGGCCGGAGAGTCGCCACTCGACTATCGGTTTGACTCGCGCGACCACATGGCCGGAGTCTCCCTGTACCAGAACCTCCGGCTCTTTACCGGGAATGTGGCCACCGTAGGTATCGACTACCAACATTTCGGAGGTCGGGCCTGGAACCGCTACCCGGCCACCGACACCCGAGAGGAACTGGTCGACAAGACGCTCAACGACATAGCCGGGTATGTAGACCTTCGTCAAGATATAGGCCGGCTCGTTACACTCGACGCCGGAGTGCGGTTCGACCACAACTCCCACGTCGGCAACGAATGGATTCCGCAAGGAGGTCTCTCCCTGCATCTGCCCCGCCTTATGGAGTTGAAAGCAACCGTGGCCAAGGGCTTCCGCAACCCGACCCTGCGCGAGATGTATATGTTCCCGCCCCAAAACCCCGACCTGCAACCCGAGCGTGTCGTCAACTACGAGATTGCCTTTTCGCAACGCTTTCCGCAACAACGCCTCTCCTACGGCCTGAACCTTTTCTATCTACACGGCAATAACCTCATACAGGCGGTGCGCGTACCCAACGGTATGCTCAACATCAATACCGGAGAGGTCGACAATGCCGGGATAGAGGTCGAAGCCGGCTGGCAAATCTCACCGTCGTGGAACGTTGCGGTCCAGTACAGCTGGCTGCACATGAAACGCCCCATACTCGCCTCGCCCGAACACAAAGCCTGTGCCTCGATATCATACAGCAGCAGGCGCTGGTCGGTATCGTCGGACTGGCAATATGTACACGGACTCTACACGGCTCTCGATTCTCAACAACAAGAAAATTTTTTGTTATGGAATGTCCGTGCCGACTACCAAATATGCCGTTTCTTACGTATATTTGCCAAAGGAGAAAATCTGCTGGCTCAACGGTACGAAATTAACCAAGGCTACCCCATGCCCAAAGCAACCTGCATGGGGGGTGTCGATATTCAATTTTAAAATCATATAACTATGCAGACCTCAACCGTAAGACTCTACTCTCTCTCCTACCGCCAGGCAAAGACCTACGGCATCGCCCTTCTTTTTGTGGCCGGCAACATCGTGCTGCCGCAACTCTTCCACCTGCTGCCACAAGGGGGTGTAACCTGGCTGCCCATCTATTTCTTCACCCTGATTGCCGCCTACAAATATGGCTGGAAGGCCGGCCTGCTCACAGCCGTACTTTCGCCGGTTGTCAACAGCCTGCTCTTCGGTATGCCCGCCGCAGCGGCCCTACCCGCCATTCTGCTGAAATCGGGTCTCCTTGCCGCTGCCGCCGCCATAGCTGCGGCCCGCTTTCAAAAAGCCTCGCTGGTGCTGCTTGCCGCAGTTGTCGTGTGCTACCAGGGTCTGGGGCTGATAGGCGAATGGGCTCTGACCGGAGACCTCGGCCTGGCCACCCAGGATTTCCGCATAGGAATCCCCGGAATGATTCTGCAAGTGGTAGGCGGATATTTTTGCATCAATTACATAATACGTAAATAATGAATACACTACTGCTAATCGGAGGCATCGGCATGCAGGAAATCCTTGTCATTGCCCTCATCGTGTTACTGCTCTTCGGCGGGAAAAAGATTCCCGAACTGATGAAAGGCATCGGCAAAGGAGTGCGCAGCTTCAAAGACGGTGTAAACGGTATTGAGAAAGAGGGCGAAAGCAACGACGGCCCGAACACCTCCAAATCCAAAGAAAACGACCAGCCCAAATGAATAGTCGGGAGAACGACGCCACTCAAAGTTTTTGGGAGCATCTCGACGACCTGCGAGCTTGTCTCATAAGAATAGTACTGGTCGTTCTGGTGCTGGGTATCGCGGCTTTCCTGTTCAAAGAAGAACTCTTTGCCGTCATACTCGGTCCGCAAAACGAGCACTTCATTACCTACCGTCTTCTTGACAAGATAGGGAGCATCTGGGGTGTTGCTGCGGCACCGTTCTCGGTCGAACTCATCAATACGGGCCTGGCCCGGCAATTCACGACACACATGACGGCCGCCATATATGCGGCTGTCTTGTGTGCATCGCCTTATATTCTCTATCAGCTGTTCCGATTTGTTTCGCCGGCACTTTACGTGAACGAGAAAAAATATGTCGTGCGGGCCGTCTCGTACAGCTATCTGCTGTTCATGGGCGGCGTATTGCTGAGTTATTTTCTCATCTTTCCGCTGACATTCCGTTTTCTCGGGACCTACCAGGTAAGCCCCGAGGTAGCCAATCTCATCACCCTGCAATCCTACATGGACACGCTCATGACCATCACCCTCATGATGGGTGTCTTGTTTGAGATTCCCATCTTATGCTGGCTGTTTGCCCGCCTGGGTATTCTCACCGAGTCGTTCATGCGGAAATACCGCCGGCACGCCATCGTGGTCATACTCATCGTTGCCGCCATCATCACCCCCACGGCCGACGTGTTTACCCTCACTGTCGTATCTCTGCCCATATACCTGCTCTACGAGGGAAGCATCTGCATCGTGCGGCGCTCCCAGAGAAAAGAGATTCAAAATTCTTAATTCACCTGTACCGGCCATTACGAGCAGGAAATCCCGAAGGATTTAACCGTTACGATACTTCAATGGCGAAAGGCCGGTCGAAGCCTTGAAATATTTCCCGAAAAACGACGGATTAGGAAAATGCAGCATTTCACTCACCTGCTGCACGGTATACTCTCCGCTTTTAAGCAAAGCTTTTGCTTCGAAAATCACATAATCCCGTATCCAATCGCCGGCATAACGTCCGCTAACACGATAGATTACCTGCGACAGATATTTGGGCGTAACACACAACCTGTCGGCATAGAACGATATACTGCGCTCACGGGCATAATGCCGACGGACCTCCTTAATAAACCTGTCGTACATCTGCATGGAACGGCTTTTGGGCAACTCCGGCCCCGATGCTGTCTGCGACAAAACGATGGAGAGTACGTTGCAAAAAAAGATTTGCACATAGCTGTTGATAATAACCGACTTAAACGGTGTGTAGCGGGGATTCTCCATTTTCTCCCACAACTGAGTATATAGGGCTACAAACTCCTGTGTATCGTGTGCATCAAGACTCACCTTGTAATGATTGGAAACATCGACTTTCTGCATCAGGAGTTTATCAAGCTCTATCTTTGGAATATAGTCGATATTCGAAAAGGCTATGATGGCCGCCCGGCAATCTTCGCTTATTTCCAAACACTCGCCTATGGAATTGGGCAGAAGCAACAAAAGATCGCCCGCCGCCATCACATAATCATTCAGATTCACGCGAATACGCATTCGACCTTGTCGGCAAAACAGTAAAAGCGTAAAAGATATTTTAAACGGGTATCCCGAAGCAATCCAGTTTCCGGCTTCATTGCTTATGGAATTTTCCGCCCCCGCCAAATTATCGCCCAACATTATTTCGTTGTCAACGATGAGCGTATGCCCCGCATGTGGCAACATGGCAAGATGCAGCTGTTGTGAGAAAGAGAATGCATTCGTTTTCATATCTCCCTATACATGTATTCTTATAGGACAAATTTATATCAAAAAAAACGAATACATCTCCACAAAATACATCTTTTAGGCCATTTTCGCCTCCATATCGATGTTTTTTACTCATGCATTAAGGTCTACCTTTGAGGCATCAAATTATTTAACCAACCACACAATGAAAACAACACCGATATTTTGTGTACTGTCGTTATTGTTCCTTTTCCCGTCCTGCCACGGTGGAAAAGAAGAGAGCCCGTTGATGAGAAGCGTAGAATCGACGCGACCGGCTACCCTGTCGGCCTACGCCAGCAAATCGTTTTCGGGAGTCGTCAAAGAGGGAAAAGAGATAAGTTTAGGATTCAAAACCCCCGGCCAGATTACAAAGATCCTTGTCAAAGAAGGAGACCGGGTAGAAGAAGGCCAGTTGCTCGCCACGCTCGACGACGCCGATTACAAATTGGGCGTCGAAGCCATAGAGATACAGTACGACCAGCTGAAAAAGGAGGTCGACCGCATGAAACTGCTCTACGAAAACAACAGTATCTCAGGAAACGACTACGACAAGGCTACATCGGGACTTGCCCAGGTCGCCGTACAATTGCAAAGCAACCGGAACAAACTCGATTACACCCGACTCTATGCACCGGCCAGTGGATATATACAAAGTGTCAATTTTGAAACCGCAGAGATGGTCGATGCCGGCACTCCGGTGTTTACACTGCTCGACACCAGACAGATGGAGGTTACGGTCGACATTCCTGCCTCACTCCATACACAACAGAATCGAATCAACAGCATTACATGCCACTCGGTACTTTCGCCGGAGAAAAAGATGCCCATGCATCTGGTAAGCATTGCCCCCAAGGCCGACGGAAACCAACTCTATAAAATGACGCTGGAATTTGACAAGAAACCGGGACAGGAAATCACCCCGGGCATGAATGTCGAGGTAGAGCTGCGTCTCCGCCATCGGACTTCGTCGCAGGCATATACCCTGCCGCTTCACTGCATATTCAACCACGAGGGACAGAATTGCGTGTGGGTCATAAACAACGACTCGACCGTTTCGCGCCACATCGTTTCGCTCGACGGGACCGATGAAGAGGGAAGAGCGATTGTCGTCGATGGCCTCTCGGGCGACGAACAGATTGTCAATGCCGGTGTCAATGCCCTGCGAGACAATGAGAAGGTGCGCATCATCGAACCCGTATCGCCAACCAATGTAGGAGGACTGCTGTAATGAATATCACCCGATTTTTTATCAACCGCCCTACCCTCTTCTGGTCGTTAATGGCGGGTATCATCATTGCCGGTGTTCTGGCGTTCATACAGATGCCCAAACTCGAAGACCCGGCCGTGGCCACCAAACAGGCCATGGTTGTAATACCCTGGCCGGGAGCCAACGCCCACGAAATAGAGCTCAAAGTAGCCCAGGTCATGGAAGAGGAGCTGCGCGCTCTGCCCGATGTCAAGAAAATAAAGACCGAGTGTCAGAACGGAAACGCCATGATTACGGTCGAATTCCAGATGACCGTCTTGCTCTCTGACCTGGAACAGCACTTCGACCTGCTGCGACGTAAAGTAAACGATGCCAAGGCCAAACTGCCCGCCGGCTGCTACGACCCCATCGTAATCGACGACATGATGGACGTTTACGGTATTTTCTATGCCCTTACGGCCGACGGTTACGAATATCCCGACATGTATAAATATGCCAAGCTCATTCGTCGGGAACTGCTGGGTGTCAAAGGGGTGAAACGCATCATCATCGCCGGCAATCGCGACGAGAGCATAAATATCATACTCCCCAAGGAGAAAATATCGCGTAACGGACTCATTCCGACACAACTCATGATGTCGTTGCAGAATGCAGGGAAACCCATCGACGCGGGCAATTACCAGCAGGGTCCCGACCGCATACCGATGCGCATCGACGGCGCTATCGAGAATGAAGACGACATACGCAACCTGCTTATCAGCACGATGAACGGGAAACAGCTGAGACTGGGCGATCTTGCCACCGTAGAGCGCAGCTACACCGAGCCACAACGCAACGGATTCTTTGTCGACGGCAAACCGGCCATCGCCATCTGCATCGCCATGGAGAACGACGCCATAGTTCCCGACGTGGGAAAAGCGGTCGATGCCCGACTGGCCGAAGTGATGGAACAGGTTCCTGCCGGCATGGAAATCGACAAGATATTTTTTCAGCCCGACAAGGTCGACGATGCCATCAACTCGTTTATGCTCAACCTGCTGGAATCGGTGCTTATCGTCATTCTCGTACTGATATTCACCATGGGATTCCGCAGTGGAGTGATCATCGGTTTCGGACTGGTACTCACCATTGCCGTGTCGTTTCCCATACTACTGGTGTGCGGCACCACCCTGCAACGCATTTCGTTGGGCGCGTTCATCGTAGCCATGGGTATGCTTGTCGATAACGCCATCGTCATCATGGACGGTATACTCATCGACAAGAAACGCGGCCTCGGCCCCAAGACCTACCTCTACCGGATAGGGAAAAATACCGCTCTGCCGCTACTGGGCGCCACAGTCATTGCCGCGGCAACATTTATAGGCATATACCTCTCGCCCGACTCGGCCGGAGAATATGCCGGCGACCTCTTCCTCGTGCTGTGCGTAAGTCTGCTGGCCAGCTGGGTACTGGCCCTTATACAAGTGCCCATGTGTGCCAAATCGTGGCTCGCACCGCGTGAAAAGCCTGGAAGCGACGAAACGTGCCTGAACTCTCCGGTGCATCGCTTCGTGCGCCGTACCATCACAACACTTATCGCCTATAAGAAAACCACCATTGCCGTTGCCGTCGCTCTGCTTCTGCTGTCGGGTTATGGCATGACCAAAGTAAAAAACCTCTTCTTCCCCGACTTCGATTACAGCCAGTTTGTCATTGAATATTTCCGCCCGGCACAGACCAGCCCCAACGACGTAAAAGCCGACCTGCTCGACATAAGCCGCAAGCTCAAAGAAAACTCCGACATAGAAAGAGTCTCGGCCAGTATGGGCAGCGCACCGGCACACTATTGCCTCGTACGCCCCATGACTGCGGGTGGCGACAGCTACGGCGAACTTATTGTCGACTGTAAAGACTACGCCACGGTCGTAAAGGTGATTCCTGTCGTATTGAAACAGTTGAGAGAGGAATATCCCGACGCTTATATTCGCGCCCGTAAATACAACTTCTCCATATCGACCTCCCACACGGTCGAAGTGGAATTTGCGGGCCCCGACCCTGCCATACTTCGCGACCTGAGCCGGCAAGCCGAAGAGATTATGCGCCGCAGCCCCTACATCGATCCCTATTCGGTCGAGAACAACTGGAAACCTCAGGGTAAAACGCTAGTAGCCGAATATCTGCAACAAGATGCATTACGGGCCGGCATCAACCGCAGCGATGTGGGCAACGCGCTGATGGCAGCGACCGACGGTCTGCCGGTGGGTGTCATCTACGAGCAGGACCGCATACTCCCCATCAAACTGATGGTCAGAAACAACGACGGAAGCCGCATCACACAGGTCGAAGATATCCCCGTATGGAGCATGATGAATATGAGCATCGACGAAGAAGAGATGCAGAAAGCCATTTCCGGGGGCAAAGGCATTGATGAGCTGCAAGACGAGATGTTCCGCAGTACCCCCCTCAGCAATGTGGCACCGGAGATACGGCTCGACTGGGAAGAGTGCTGTGTGATGCGCCTTAACGGGAAAAGGGTCATCGAAGCCGAGTGCGACCCCAACCCCGAACGGCCCGACGCCACACCGGCCAAGGCAGTGGAAAGCATCAGGGAAGAAATAGAATCCATACCCCTGCCCGATGGCTACGAAATGCGATGGGTGGGCGAAGGCGAACTGCAAGGCGAAGCCATCTTGCACCTGATGAAATATGTACCGCTCACCCTTTTCCTCATTTTGGGAATACTGTTGCTGCTCTTCAACAACTGGAAGAAGGTGGGGCTCATACTTCTCTGTCTGCCTTTTGTCGTGTGCGGTATTGTACCCTCGCTCTACTTCCTGCAACAGCCGTTCACGTTCATGGCCATCATCGGCATGATGGGCCTCATGGGTATGATGGTAAAAAATGCCATCGTTCTTGTCGATGAAATCAACCGGCTCATCAATGAGGAGCACCAACTGCCCTATCATGCGGTGGTCGAAGCCACTGTATCCCGTGTGCGCCCCGTACTCATGGCCTCACTCACGACCATTGTCGGCATGATACCTCTTGTGGGCGACCCCATGTACGGCTCCATGGCCATAACCATCATGGGCGGACTCACCGTGGGGACAATCATTACCCTCATACTCCTACCGCTGTTCTATACGGCATTGTTCCACATAAAAAAACCTTGTGAATGAAACCCAACACCTCAAAATCCATACACAGAGGGAGCCTGGCCAAGGCTACCCTTTTCACCGCGGTAACCCTGCTCCTGCCGCAGATGACCACCGCGCAAACGGCACTGGTTCTCTCCCAGTCGCAGTGCCGGGAGATGGCCCTCGCACACAATGAGGCCCTGCAAAAGGCCGACAACGATCTGCGCAAGGCCGAGCTTGATAAAGCCATTGCCTTCACCTCCTATCTACCTGCCATCGAAAGCAGTGCCACGGGTGCTTACGTCGTGGAAGACATCGACATGATGGGCATGCAGATGCAGATGAAAGGCACCTACATGGCCGGCATCACGCTCACCCAGCCTCTCTATGCGGGAGGGAAAATCATAGCCGGTAACAAACTGGCCCGCATAGGGGTGGAATGTGCGGCCGAAAACCAACGCAAGACCCGCATGCAGGTCATTGCCGATGCCGACAACGCCTACTGGACCTACCTGGCCACCTACCGGAAAATTGCCATGCTCGAAAGTTATGTCCAACAGATAGACACCCTTTACCGCCAGACCCGGGTCGGCGTCTCGGCTCAAATGGCAACGACCAACGACCTCCTGCGCATCGAGGCCAAGCGCAGTGAAATCAATTACCAGCTGCAAAAGGCCCGCAATGGCGTGAACCTGTGCCGACTGGCCCTGTGCAATGTCATCGGGGCCGGTCTTGACACCGAAATCACACTCTCCGACACCGTCATCGCCGTTACGCCGCCACTCGACCTCGATACCGACATTTCGCAACGTCCCGAGCTGAAACTGCTGCAAAAGCAGGTCGAGGCTCAACAGCAACAGATAAAGCTGACCCGCGCCGAAATGCTCCCCACCGCCGGACTCAGTCTGGGCTACACCTACTACGGCAACATCAAGTTGAAGGGAATGACAGCCGACCCAGCGGGAAACCCGATTCCCTACACACAGAAATTTGAAGACGGATTTACCGTAGGCATGGTATCGGTATCGATTCCTATCCTGCATTGGGGGGCCAATTTCAAAAAGATAAAACAGTCGAAGTATCAGTTACGCAACGCCGAACTCGATTTGTCGCAAAACCGCCGGTTGCTCACCATCGAGGCCCAACAGGCGCGGCAAAACCTTACCGAGGGCTTTGCCATGATAGAAACGGCGCGCTTGGGCTGCCAACAAGCCCGGGAGAACCTGCGGGTCATGCAGAATTGCTACCACAACCAGATGGCAACGCTCACCGACCTGCTCGATGCCCAATCGCAATGGCAACAGGCCGAGAGCAACCTCATCGAGGCACAGACACAGTATAAAATCTACGAAACAGAATTCCGTCGCACCACGGGACGGCTGGAATAAATCGCAGAGAAGCGTAGGCCATAAAAAGGTCTACGCTTCTCCATTTTCATACACAATCCCCCCGACCTCGCACTCTCGTGCTTGAAACGACAGCGGCACTCTGCCATTGTCTCTGCCTACACCTCTCCGTTGAAAAGTTGAAAAGACAAATACGGGCCGACCGCACCGGTATGCCTTACTTTTTTGATGGATTTCTGAAATAATATTTCTAACTTGCAGCCCCCAAAATCAGACACACGACGCCCCGCCGACAAACGGGCATACCGTACCCGGCAAATGGGGCAGACGTCATTCAACACCTGCAAGACATGAAACAGACATTTCTGAACGCCCTTCTTCTACTGACTCTCTCTCTGGCAACGAGTTGCCAGGAAAACGCTGAACACCCCGACACCGTCGCCTCGGTGTTTGTCCCCGCACAACCTTCTTACGCCGACAGCACCATGTGGCACATTGCCCTGAACGACACCGGTACGGGTGCCGATGTATTCTACGTCGTATCGACATGGGAATTTGACTGGCACACCGACGACGGCATCGTGTCGCACCACGCCGACCCGTCGAACCCCGAACACCGCTCCGACATGGATATCGAGATAAGTCAGGTTGCCCAATACATGGCCGACGGCAACAACTTCTATGCCCCCTTCTACCGGCACATTACACTCAACTCATGGGCCACACTCAACGAAGACACGATAAACCGCCGCTACTTCGAGGTGGCTTTTGTCGACGTGAAGAATGCCTTTGACTACTACATGACACACTACAACAACGGCCGGCCGTTTATTCTCGCCGGATTCAGCCAAGGAGGGAAATCGGTGGTCGAACTGCTGAAAACCCTGCCCGAAGATACCCGCTCCCGTCTGGTCGCCGCCTATGTACTCGGCTACAAGGTTACCCCCGACGACGTAGCGCAGGCACCGTGGATTGTCGCCGCACAAAACTCGACCGACACGGGTGTAACCATCTGCTACAACTCCGTCTCCGACGTGAAATATGTAAAGCCCATCGTATGCGAGTCTAATATCATGTGCATCAATCCGGGAAACTGGCGTACCGATGCTACTCCGGCACAACTCCACGACACCATCACGGTAACCCTATCGCCCGAATACAAGGTTCTCGTTCTCGACGGATACGACGGCAGCAGCCTGCCCAACATTCTCGACATACTCAACGTGGGCGACTATCACGGCGTAGAGCCTTGGATGTACAGCGAATGTCTACGCCGCAACTTCAAGCAGCGCATCGAGGCCTACCGGGCCCGTCAGTGAGCGTCCGGCACGGCAAGTCGCCGCACAAACGGCCTCACCGGCGAGCGGTTATTGCCACCTTTATCACTCCGTCGAGCCGGTTCTCAAAAATACGGTAAGCCTCTTCTATATCGTCGAGCGCATAACGATGCGTGATGAGAGGCGTAGTGTCTATGCGTCCGGCGGCTATGAGGTCGAGTATCTCGGCACAGTCGCAACCGTCTACTCCACCGGTCTTGAAGGTAAGATTCTTACCGTACATCTCGGGCAGAGGCAATACCTGCGGCTTGTCATACAAGGCAACAACCGTAACCACGGCATTGGGGCGGGCACACTCCCAGGCCAGCCTGAATGAATCGTCGCTACCGGCCACCTCCAATACCACATCGGCTCCACCCCGCTCGCAACGGCGACGTATTGTCGGGAGGCACTCCTCGGGTGAGACCACCTCTACCCCGGGATAATGGCGTCTCACAAAAGCGGCCCGTTCGGGCGACTTCTCGCACACGATAATACACTGCGGCCCATGCAGTTGCGCACACAGAAGGGTGCAGATACCCGTCGGCCCCGCCCCGATAATCAGCACCGTATCGTCGGGCTTGATTTCGGAGATGCGCGCCGCCCAGAATCCAGTGGCCAGAATATCACCCACAAACAGGGCCTGCTCATCGCTCACCCCATCGGGAATACGGTTGAGTCCGCTGTCGGCATAAGGCACACGCACATACTCGGCCTGACCTCCGTCGATGCGGCAGCCGAGCGCCCAGCCGCCGTGAGGGTCGGTACAGTTGTTTACAAAACCACGACGGCAGAAAAAACATTCGCCGCAGAAGGTCTCCACATTTACCGTAACACGGTCGCCCGGCCTGACGGTACGCACCTCGGCGCCCACCTGCTCGACAACTCCCACCATCTCGTGGCCCACGATAATGCCGGGCACGGCACGCGGCACGCTGCCATGCTTGATGTGAAGGTCGCTCGTGCAGATACTGCCCAACGTTACTCTCACCACGGCATCGCGGGCATCGACAACCGTCGGTACCGGCCGCTCCTGCAAGGCAAAGCGCCCCGGAGCTACATATACATATCCCAACATAAATCTTCGTTTTTCTCTTTCTACAAATTTACACAAATACCGCCAACATTGCTATTCCATCAACAAAACAAAAGAAAAATTCGAAAACAAATAACGGGAAATGATATCCTTATTTCTTTCGGGCTGTTCAAGTTTAAAGATGTTTAAAGAGGCCGGGGTCGCGTTTCAGCGGTATCGGTTTTTGTGTAATTTTGCCTCCGTTAAAAATTTTACATAAAATGGTAGTGCAGAGAAGTCGGGCCGAGTGGTTGCGCCGCTATGCGAGTTTTGTTGTCATACTCTTTGTGATTACCTTTGGCACCTCCCTGTCGATACGGGCCAACCTCGGGTCGTCGCCCATCTCGGCCCCGCCCTATATTCTGTCGCTGGTGCCGGGCATAAATCTCACCATGGGTCAGCTGACCATCTGCATGCATGTGTTGTTCATTACGATACAGGTGCTGCTCCTGCGCAAGAATTTTGAAAAACGGCAATACTCGCAGATTCTTGTCTCTTTCCTCTTCGGCTTCTACACCGACCTGACCATGTGGCTCACGGGTTTTCTGCAAATTCCTTTCGACATCAATCCGCTGATAGGTTATCCGCTGCGGTTTATTGAGTTGCTCATCGGCGGAGCTATACTGGCTTTCGGCATTGCCTGCGAAGTGCGCTGCGACTCGCTGATGCTTGCCGGTGAAGGGTTGCCCCTGGCGATTTCACGGTTTCTCAACCGAGACTTCGGTAAGGTAAAAATATGCTCCGACACTACCCTGGTGTGCATCGGTACCCTCTTCATGTTTATCTTCTTCGGCGGTTGGAACTGGGAAATGATAGGCGTAGGTACGCTGGTCTCGATGTTCTATGTAGGCATGATGGTAAGGGTTTTCTCGCCCCATATCAAGTGGCTCGACAAGTTGTTCATACCCCGGTCGGAACGACTTGCTGCGTCGGCCGCATCGGCTGCCGATGAATGGAGCGGCCATCGGATTATCACCATCGCCCGCATGTACGGGAGCGGTGGCAACGCCGTGGGCGAAGAGGTAGCCCGTAGACTGGGCTACCCCTGCTACAACCGCCAGATTATAGACCAGACGGCACAACAGATGGGTTACTCCACAGAGTTTGTAGAGAAAAACGAACAGACACTCCCAACCGGGCGGCTGTGGGAACTGATATGCAGCGACAGCGGCATACCGGCTTCGATGAATCCGTCGCGCGAAGATGCCATCTACGTAGGCCAAAGCCGCACCATCAGAGGGCTTGCCCATAACGGACCGTGCGTAATTATTGGCCGCCTGGGTAACTGGATTCTGCGCGACGACCCTCATGTGCTGCGGGTATTCATAGGGTCGGGCCGCGACTTCGCCGTGAAACAGCTCGTCGGGAAACTACACCTCTCGGAGGAAGAGGCTGCCAAGAAAATAGAGCAGGTGAACACGGACCGCGCCAATCACTACCGACACTATACCGGCCGGCAATGGAGCGACGCTGCCGTAGAAATGATACTGCGCGCCGCCCGAGAGACAAGATAGGCACGCTCCTCTCCCACGCTTGTTTCTCTACTACCTGCGCCACGCGGGCAAGCGGCATCAACAGCCGCTCCCGTCGATACTGCAAGCTGCTCCCGAGACTGCCGGGCGCGAACGCAAGCCTGCTTCTTCGGGGGTAAGCGTTACCGTACCGTCTTCCAATACAAAACAGGGTATACCTACGGCACCCACACGCTTGGCCAGGGCAAAGGCATCGTTACTGTCTCTCAACCGGAGAAAGGCTTTAAGATCTCTCACATTCCGGCCGATGTCTATCACTTCATACTTGTCGTTACCCTTCACCTGCTCCTCTACGTATGTGCAGTCGGGACAGGTTTCCATTCCGTATATCTTTATCATGCTGAATTTTTTTGGGGGGCTTTCGCCCACGTGAATACTGACCGGAGCGGGAGCAATGCCCACCGGCTGCTCAAAAATAGGCAATTCCGCCCACATACGCCACATCGTATCCCGATTATTTTTATCCGCCCCAAACCACCCGCAACCCAAGCCGGAACGGCCGCCGCCCGCCGGACTTACAGACACGCCCAAGCAACCGTACCGCCGAGATAAAAAATCGCCCCGACAGGAGAATAACCAGTGGTGATAATCTCTATCTTTGCAGCGGTTTTTAAGGTAAAAAAGAGAACGATGAATGCCATTGTAACGCAAATGATTATCCTCTTTTTGCTGGTGATTGTGGGCTACTACCTCAGCAAGAAGAAGATGATGGACGCCGATTTCGACCGCAAGCTCTCCGACCTGGTCATCAACGTAACGTGCCCCTGCCTGATACTCTCATCGGTCATGGGCGATACTCTCCCCGACAAAAATCTTATCGGCCCCCTGCTCATCGTGGGATTTGCCTCCTATGTCGTACTCATAGGCGCTGCGTTTCTGTTGCCGCGCTACATGCCCATAAAGAGCGACGAGCGCGGAATATACAGTTTCATGCTGGCATTTGGCAACGTGGGATTTATCGGCTACCCTATCGTAGCATCGATTTTCGGACCCGACGCCGTGTTTTACGCCAGCATACTCAACTTCCCCAGTACACTGCTGATATTTGTGTTCGGCACGCTGTTTATTTCGGGAGGGAAAGGCAAATTACAGTTCGACCGGCGCACCCTCTACTGTCCGGCCATGATAGCCTCGTATCTCTCCATACTGATAGTTGTTACCGGCTGGGAAGCACCCCGGGTGATAAGTGCCCCCTGCACCATTCTCGGCAACGTAACCGTGCCGGCAGCACTGCTTATCATCGGCTCGGCCATGGCGCAGGTGCCCATCAAACGCATGTTCGGGAATCTGCCCGTCTATCTCATGGCGGCCTTCCGCCTGCTGCTGGTGCCGCTCCTGATACTCTACCTGTCGCGTCTGTGCCATGTGCCCGAAACGATTGCCGGCATCAATGTCGTACTGGCTAGTATGCCGGTAGCCTCTTACGGGACACTCTTCTGCATCAAATACCGACGCGGCGAGGTAACCATGACCGAAGGCACATTCATCACCACCCTCCTCTCGGTAGTCACCATTCCACTGCTCACCCTCTTCCTCTGAGCAGTCCTCGCCGGGCAGACACCGACAGCCGCCCCACCCTGCTGCGGGTCATCGTCGTGCTACGGCATCGCCCCTCGTGAAGCAGTGCGGCAAAAAACATCAGGCAATGCCCAGCAACTCAATCTCGAAGACAAGTGTCGAGCCACCGGGAATACCGGGTTGTGAAAACTTTCCGTATCCCATCTCGGCAGGAATGTAAAGCTCCCATTTATCGCCGATACACATGTGCTGCATGGCGACAATCCAACCCTCAATCAGCTCGTTCAGGCGGAACGCTATGGGCGTGCCACCACGGCTGCTGTCAAATTTTCTGCCGTCGATGGTCCACCCCGTATAGTGAGCGGTAACGACGCTCCTGAGGTTCGGGTGTTTTCCGTCGTTCCGACCCTCGGCTATCACTTTGTAAAACACACCTTTGGGAAGTGGCATGACCCCCTCCTCTCTCGATTTGGCCACCAACCAGTCGCGGTTGGCCTGCACATATTCCTGTCGGTTCATATATCCAAACATTTGATTCTTAGATATTTCATCGAAGACGTCGGCTCAATCGTCTGAACTCGCCATCTGTCGGGAACAGACAAAAATAGGAAATCTTCCCGACAATCGGCCCACCTTTTACAGCAGAAGCGGCAACAAAGCTCATCGAGACTGGAATTTCCGGCACTTGACAGCACAAACGAATAGGCTGAAAGCGTGTCGTCTCACACATCGCATTGGAAACCCGATGTGCACGTTCTATGAGAATGGTCCACCCACGTAGCAAGAGCAAGCATCATTCCCATCGGAGCATTGGCTGATAAATAATAGAACTATCGGGCCCTTCGGCAGCCTCTCGCAACGAGAGAAGAAAGAAGCGAATCCAGGGTTCATAACGGCCGGTTGCATGGACACGTTGCAACTCGGCATAATAGCGGTCGCAATACTTCCAAAGAATATGCGACCACCGCAACACCGGTTTTTCAAGGAGTCGGGTTTCAAGCAGAAAAAGCGTATTCAATACTCTTCCCACCCTCCCGTTCGCATCAATAAAGGGGTGAATGGCCTCAAACTGATAATGTATCAGAGCGGCACGGACAAGCGGACTCATGTCGGAATCTTCATTAATAAACTTTTCCAACGCTGAAAAAGCCTCTACCATATCATCATCAGCGGGTGGTACATACGAAGCATTTTTCAAGGTACAACCTTCCGGGCCCAACCATAGCGGAGAAGAACGGAACTCGCCCGGATATTTTTTTTCATACCTGTCCCCCCGACACATCAGGTAATGTATGTTTTTCAACAGCCGACCACAGAGAGGCAGTTCGTCCAGCGCTCCTACGGCATAGGTTGTGGCTTCGGCAAGATGCGATATTTCGGCCTGGTCAGCATCGCTGCAATTGCTTGAAGGGAATAATACGCCAAAAGGAGAAAACAGCCTTTCGGCGCTCAACATCCAGGAATCTTCGGACTCTTTCCTGATAATATCACCCACGGCATCTGCGGTCCATACCGAAGATGATTCCCTCAAGCGTCGTAAGGCATCTTCGGCCTCTTTTATCCACACCTCCAAGCCACTTACATCGATTGTCAATGCTGTCAGAGGAGTAGGTACAAAAGAAGTGTATTGTGCTTCACCCCGCAATTTTTTACGATAGGTTCCCATAAAGTCTTTTATTAAAAGCATACATAAACTGCCCGATATACGATGTACACGTTAGACCGACAAACGCCCACTCGTGCGCCAACACATCAGGGCAACGATTGTCTCGCGACACACGTCTCTCGTATGTTCCATGTTTTAAGACAATCCCCCCGCATCTCTCATACGCCGTTTTTTCAGACACACGATGTCTTTCGCACCAGATTTTTGGCAAAACCGACCATATCAAGGGCCTCCTTGGTGCGAAGGAAACGAGAATCAAGGCCATTCGGGCCAAGGCGGAACCGGTCAAGCGCATCAGCATCTTTAAAAATACAATATAATTCGATGGCAAGTTCTTTCTCTTCGCGACAAGTTATCGAGAGATTTTTTATTCCAACTCGATCGTTACGGTCGTGATACTGTATAATTCCGGCCGCAATAACGGAACAAGGAATATCATGGGTACTACAAAAATCGAGATAATACTTTGCCGCCCGTGCACCATGACCTACATCAAGCCAGTCGTTCTGCCTTCTCGTGTCATGAAAAATGGCCGCCTGAGACAGTACACGCAGGGCATTGCCCCTCTCTCCCACTCGTTGCCAACCCAACATTAGGGCATACAGAAGAACCCGCCGGCAATGCTCCCGGGTGTGTATTAACGAATCGGTCAGCCCGAAAGTCAGGGTATTGTCCATAATCTGCGACCAATACTCATAATTTCTTTTCACAGCCAAGGGTTGTTCTTCGATAATATGTCGGGGTATCTGCATCATGATTACGATTTCAAAGATAACAATCTTTCTCTTAACTGGCGCAACGTGTTGGCAATGTCGCCTTCCAATCCGATGGATTTAGAGGCTATGGTCTGCGGGATATAAAGCTCAGACGCAAAATTCAGCGTAATATACGTTGCCAGAGGTTCTGAGGCGGCCCATTGCATAAGTGGCTGCTTTATCAAGCGATTGTTTCTTCCCACGCCCAGTTCCAATAATACCAACCGTCTGTTATGATATCGAGCCAGGAAATTCCGTAAACGAAGAGTTTTGTCTTCAAACGATATTTGTCGACCAAGCTGGAAGAATGTACCTTCTATTTCAAAAACACGGGTCGGCTCAAAACCCGAAAGCTCCAAATGGGTATCAGCATTCGTTGTGAGGATAAAATAATCTTTATCGTCTACTACCCCAAGCAAATCCTTCATTACCTGCGAAGGGTGGTAATCTTTTATCCAATACTGTATCAATCTATTGACAAAGGATTTGCGGGCGTCTTCGTCGGGATAATCAAAGAAACACCCTTCAAGAACACTCTTTATGCCGTACTGTCGCTGAAAATCGCCAAACTGCTGTTGAAACATGTCATTATTGGCAAACAGGTGATATCCTTCGGCGATGGAGAGGCCGTTGCTGGCTCCTATAAGCAATGCGTCGGCCCCGATCAGAGCACGACAAGCTTTTTCTATATTATTCATAGTTTCTATGCAAATATTCAGGCTAACCCTCTGTTGGAATATTCAGGCATATAGACAGCCTAACACATTGTTTAATAGGTTAGTAAACTCGCGACGGATTGAATATATCGGCCTTGCCCGCACACTTTGCGGCATCGATCGTCTTGCCCAACAGTTGTTTCAAAACGACTGCTATATCGTCTTTGACAGCAAGACTTTTTGACGCTATCTCCTTGGGAATAATGGCATGCTGCGGATTGATGGTAACATAGAATGCCTGAGGCCATTGATAGACCATGTTCATGAAAGGCTCTTTGATAAACATCGGCGTCATCATACCCACGCCCAATTCGAGAAACACTGTTTTGCGCTTAGTATTTCGCCGAAGAAAGTCCACATAACGGTTCATCTCCCGCCGATAATATTCTCCTTGCAGGAATGTGTGTGAACGTACCCAAGGAGCCAGCTCGGCACCACAATGAGGGCAGCGCGGAATCAATTCATCGGGCAAAGTATCGTTTTTTATTTCCTTGAAAAGTCTGCATGATTCTTGCTCGTTGTAATAAATCTTATCATGACACGGGCGGCTGCATTGCCAAAATCGCCAGTCGCCCTGTATGCGAGTGATGCGATCATCGGGGAACACCCGATAAAACTGTGCATCCTGATTGGTCGTAGCCACATAGTACTCCTTGCCAGCAAGCAACTCAGCCAAATCGAGATATGTCTCTCCGGTATAACATTCATACACATATCTGATTGTACGCAACATTAAAGCCCATTGCTCGCCTCGTGTCAGACGTCGGTCATAAAAAAGGTCAAACATATTATGCCTATCGTATTTCCTCGCCAATTGGCCGGCTATATGCCTGAATACCTCATCTTCCTGGTAATAGAAAACGAAACCCGACGCGGCCGACATACCCGAAGCCACACCGACCACAACAGCATCGGCACTTGCTATCTTTTCTTTTAATTTGTTGACTTCTTCCTGTGTAATCATATTTTCTGATTAATTGCCGACAAAGGTATGTAATGTCATGGCCCTCATCGCCTACCAAAAAAGGAATAATAAATACCAATTTGATAACAAATCAAAAACCTACCACACCCCATCGCGACAATATATGCATCATAATAAATTCATAAAAATAACGCAGTAAAGTATCTCACCAAAGAAGATTCGCCTTCTACATATTACCATTGTGATAAGTATCCAAGAACCACGCACATTATGGCTCGCACTCGACATTTCAGCAGCCGACTTATCAATTTGGCACAAAGAAAGATAATTTTGGTATCTGCAAGCCCAACCGGCTATCCTATCTTTGCAATAGATAAAAGCCCTCTTCACACAAGGTAAAAGCCGGTATTCGTCACTCAAAAAGAACGCATTAAAGAACTACTCCATGACGGTATGCATTAAATCTCTGATACAGAACATGAACATTGTGGTAGGCTGCACAATCGGGTGTGGCTACTGCTATGCCAGGAATAATTGCAACAGATTCCACATGACCGAGAACTTCTCCGTGCCGGAATATATAGACAGGAAGTTGCGCCTCATGGACAATCCGAAACCACACGTCTGGTTGATGACAGGCATGAGCGATTTCTCCGACTGGGCAACGGCGTGGAAAAAAGAAATATTCGACCGCATGGCACAAAACCCTCAACATGCCTATATTTTCCTGACAAAACGACCCGAACGCGCCCACTTCAAGACCGACAACGAGAACGCATGGATGGGGGTCACCGTGACTCGGGCATCGGAGAAGAAACGGCTCGATGACTTGAAGAAGCACATCGAGGCAAAACATTACCACGCCACATTTGAGCCTCTTTTTGAAGATATAGGCGAAATAGACCTAAACGGGTATGAATGGGTTGTCGTAGGGACAGAAACCGGAAAAAGAAAAGGCAAAATCGATGCTAAACCCGAATGGGTGCTTCATATTGTGGAACAGGCCAGGAAAAACAACATACCCGTTTTCATGAAAGAAGACCTCCTGCCCATAATGGGCGAAGAAAACATGATACAGGAACTGCCGCAACAATTCATAAAGAAAGTATGGAAAAAGAGATAATCAAAGAGATCAACGTGCAGAGCGTCATGACCAAATCTTCGCTACCAGTAGGAGGTTTCTCAGTCAATCCGTATGTAGGCTGTCCACATGCCTGTAAATACTGTTATGCCTCGTTTATGAAACGATTTACGGGACACCCCGAAGCCTGGGGAACATTTCTCGACGTAAAACACTGGAAACCCATTGACAACCCGCACAAATACGATGGGCAGCGAATTGTCATAGGTTCTGTCACAGATGGATACAATCCATACGAAGAAATATTCGGCAGGACACGGAAACTGCTGGAAGAACTAAGTGGAACCGATGCCGAAATTATGATTTGCACCAAGTCGGACCTGGTGTTGCGCGACCTCGACCTGCTGAAACACTTTCCCAGAGTAACCGTATCATGGTCGGTCAACACACTCGACGAGCAGTTCAGGGCCGACATGGACCGAGCGGTGAGCATTGAACGCAGACTGGAAGCCATGAAACAGGTCTACCAAGCCGGTATTCGCACCGTATGCTTCGTCTCCCCCATCTTTCCCGGCATTACCGACGTAAAGGCAATTATCGACCAGGTCAAAAACTTTACCGACCTGATATGGCTGGAAAATCTGAACCTACGGGGCCAGTTCAAAGGAACCATCATGAACTACATACGGGAAAAATATCCGTCGCTCACCCCACTCTACGACGAAATATACAACAAAAAACGGCAAGAATACTGGCAATGCCTGGAACAGGATATCTCGGCATATGCCCAACAAGAGGGATATCCCTACCGCATAAACGACCTTCCCTATGGTCGCTCTCAAAAGGGGAAACCCGTCATCGTCAACTACTTTTACCACGAAAAGATAAAGTTACACAGATAAACCGTCGCCGATTGTAAAAACGGCCAAAATCTCATATAGACGGTCGTTGGGGAGTGGACGTTATACAGCGGCCCTCCACGGACTACTCAACACCTGACAGAGGCCATAAACTCACCGATTGTCTGCCCTGTCATTTGCTTGAAAAAGCGCATTAAATGATTAGGCTCTGAAAAATGCAGACGATAGGCAATCTCTTTTACCGACAAATCGCCAAATAAGAGATCGCTCTTCACCTCTTGCAACAGACGCTGCTTCAACAGATGGACTGCCGACAAGCCAAACTCCCTCATGACGGCCTTGTTGAGCGAAACCCGGCTGATATTCATCATCTCGGCATAATCGGTGACACGAGTCTTCTCGGCAATGTTCTTTTCAAGAAGCTCTTTATACTGATAGGCATAATTATTCAGAGGAGGCACAAATAGCAGTCCGAAACGGTCTGCATAGAACCGGTTCAATAATAGCAGGAACTGATAAAGACAGGCAACAATCATGTGATAGCTATCGGCAACAGGCTCCCGCAACTCGTTTTTTATTTGAAGCAGAAGCCTCAGAAAAGGCGACATCTCCTCTCTGTTCATGTCAAAATCTGTGGGATAATCGTGCTGATAGCAGTACAGCAGCCTATACATAAAATATTTGTCCGACAGAAAATTATTTATAAACTCCTCTTGAAAGATAAGAAACGTATAGTCCAACTTATCCAAATCGACATGCCATTCCTGCAACTGGAAAGGCGATATGACCAGCACCATGTCGGGGTGCAGTTCGACTCTCTTACCGGCCAAGAGCATATATCCTTCGGCCCGACGGAAGAAATAGAACTCAAAAAAATCTGTCTTATACTGCTTGCTAAGATTAAACCAACCCGGCTTCTCAGAATTATCGGCCGTATTTAATAGAAAATCTACGCCACAAGCACTTTTTGAATATTTCAACAGGGAAACAGGCTGCCCCATTTCTCCGAGAAACACCCCTACTCTGTTTTTCTGCCTCATTACCATATCCGTTTATTACACATGACAAATCTCTGGTAGTGTTTCATTCAGTATGTCTGGAATAAGTATTCATATCGTTTAGTATTACAAATATATCACTTTATTTAATGGTATCCATAATCCAATCATATTTACCGAATATGCTATACCATACGATTTCTCAGTCAATCATGGTAAAGTTGGCAAAACCTATATCAAAACTTTGGGTCGTTCATTTTTTTTCGCAGAAAATGACTGGTTCTGCCATAATCCGGCACATCCTTCAATCAATTTTGCAATGTAAATTTTAGAACTTTTCAGAATGGACCCAGAAACCCGTATTTAATACAAATCTCTGTTTACCATGCAGTGCATGACATTCGTACATATACGGATTATTCAATGTGACGGATTTATGGATGATTTTTTCGAGACGTATAGTATTACAAATATTGTTCGCAATAAAACTGGATATGATGATGGAAAACAAAGAATTATCGATGGTAGTGGCAGACGCTACGAAAGACCTGTTTCGCAAAACTTATAGAGAGGCTGCCAAAGTAATCGTAACCGGAGGAAGAGATTTCTCCGATTTCGAGTTTATGAAGGAAAATCTCGAACAGATATTCTGGTTCGAGGATTTCTGTGGGGATTCTGAAATAAAAATCATTTCGGGTATGGAGGATGGGGCCGACACACTTGCACTCCGCTTTGCCGATGAGTTTAAATTGACAAAAATTCTTTTTCCAGCCAATCGGAAGGGATACCATCAGATAGCAGGTTTCCTCAGAAACGAAGACATGATGGAGGGTGCCACGCATTTGGTAGTTTTCTGGGATGGCAAGTCTATGGGGTCGCAACATATTATCGAGCTGGCCCAAAACAAGGGAATACCTTATAGAGTCTTAGTGTATAATCAAAATAACAGTACTGTAAATGGCTATTAATTCTAATGAATTTTCAGGATTGGAGTTGGATAAAATTATCAACATCCGTTAAGGGATACATCGCAAACGTCTAAGGGAAAAATATCTTTTTAAACGAGGTATACATATTTCCCAAGAACTTAGTGCTAACGAAGATTTCAAACAATGAATTGCGCTGTATGCGCCATAGGCAGATGAAAATAATAAAGATTCTATCGTTTTTTTCCAGTCTACGCAAAAAGATTTCGTTTTTACGTTCTATCTTTGCCACAGAAATAAAAAACACGATACCTGATGAGAGCAATTATGCCAAGTACAGTCCTATTCAATGATCATAGTAATACACGCTTTGATCATATTTGGGATGTGCTTATATTTCCATCCGGTATAGGATTTCCATTTCATGGGCAGAGCCGTTTCTTTAAGATGACATAAAGCAAGCCTTTTTGAGAACCATGATAGAAGAGTTGGACGTTCCTTGCCGGGAATATCCAACTCTTTTTTATTACCCTAAAACAGAAAACGCTATGCCAGTAAACAAGAATGCCTTGATCAGATACAAGGTGATAGATAATTGTTTAAGAAACAAATACAGGCGGTGGACACTCGACGATCTGGTAGACGCCTGCAGTGAGGCACTCTACGAAATGGAAGGTATCACCAAAGGGGTCAGCACCCGAACTGTACAGATGGATATACAGATGATGAGATCTGACAAATTGGGCTATAAAGCTCCTATTGAGGTATATGAAAGGATATACTACAGATATTCCGACCCGGATTATTCCATTACACAGATGCCTCTCTCCCTGGACGACTGCAAGCTGTTGAAGAAAGCCATTTACTTGATAGGAAACAACGGTAGCGATGCAGAAACGAAACAGGTACTCGCCCAAGTAAAGGAGCGACTTTCTTCCATCTTGAATTATGTCTAAGAGATAATAACCATTAAATACAAAATAACGAATCCGATTGTGCCGCCATTTGGCTCACTGTAAAGTGCAATTTTATGGCACAGTCACTAATTTATCCATTATGAAGACTATAGAGAATTACAATGTAAAGATTTTTACCGATGGTATTGAGGGTATGGCCGAAGAACAAATCAGGCAACTGCTTTCCATCGATGTGTTCGGTCAATGCAAAATCCGCATCATGCCCGATGTGCATGCGGGGGCAGGTTGTGTAATTGGTTTTACCGGCAATTTGGGCGATAAGGTGATACCGAATATCGTAGGTGTAGATATAGGCTGCGGCATATTGGTGCAGCCGTTCCGTTGCGTAAAAGAAATTGACTATCACGCACTGAATGAGTATATATTGCGATACATTCCGTCGGGACGGAATTTCCGTGATGACAAGTATGCCCCGCTTCCGCTTCAATATATGGATGTGTATCGAGAAGCCAAAGAGCTGATCAAGCAACTGCGTTGTTATCGGGAGCTGAAAGAGATACGCCGACTGCACCTTTCAATCGGATCACTGGGTGGTGGCAACCACTTCATCGAGCTGGATAAGGACGAAGATGGACTGGTGTATCTGGCCGTACACACGGGAAGCCGGAACTTGGGAAAGCAGGTAGCAGTCATTTATCAGAAACTGGCAGAAAAATCCCAGTCGGGATGGGATAAGTTGATAGAGGAACAAAACCGAATGATTAAAGAATATAAGGAAACGGGCCGAAAGAGTGAACTGCAAGATGCCATCCGCGAGCTACACAACTCTTTCAAAATGCGAAAACCTGCCATACCGCCCCAATTATCGTACCTGACGGGCGATTTCCGTGAAGATTATCTGCACGATATGCGTCTCTGTCAACGTTGGGCCATACTGAACCGTCGGCTCATTGTCGACCTCCTGATGGATTATCTCATGTTGCAGGAAAATACCGAAGCGAAACATTCTGAACAGGCATTCGAGAGCGTGCATAATTATATCGGCGATGACAATATTATCCGCAAGGGAGCCATTTCGGCATACGCCGGACAGAAATGTTTCATACCCCTGAATATGCGGGATGGTTCGTTGATATGCATCGGCAAAGGCAATCCCGATTGGAACAATTCCGCCCCGCACGGCGCAGGGCGTGTGATGAGCAGAAGCAAGGCTTTCAAAACCATCACGATGGATGAGTTCCGCCAGTCCATGCAAGGCATATATACCGAAAGCCTGTCGGAAGAGACCAAGGATGAATCGCCGATGGTGTACAAACCCAAAGACGAAATCATCGAAAACATAAAAGATACCGTGGAAATTGTCAATGTGGTCAAACCTATTTACAACTTTAAGGCTGCAGAATAATCCGGTTCACCGATTGACCGTATCACACTTGAAATCCGAAAGTAGAAGTCAGGGCTTTGCGAAGGTTTCCCTCTCGCAAAGCCCTGACTAATTTCTAAAATAGAACCGCATGCCTATATGAATGCCAGACAAAATTCAAGCCAATAATTACCGGTACAACAAACTGGCACACCACCCATTGAGCCTCGGAGCCTATTGGGGTAACCTCAGGTCCTGCTTCGTAAATCCAATGTTGAATCAATAAATGAACATTAAATTGTTCATGATTGAGAATATTCCGCCAAAGGAGCGATTTCATCAGATTTTATTTGTACTGTGGTTCTGTCTGATGATGTTTTGTGAGTTTTTATTTGCAACACTATTTAAGCGAATCTTCTGACATGACATAGTGCTATGTAATGTATTATTACTCACCACCTTTAATAGTTCATATAGAAAAACGTTACGGAATTAACTATGATGAGACAGAAATATTATGACAACCTAATGCCGGTTTATGAAAAGTAGGGCATGGATGTAAAGAACTTCAACTGTCCAAATAAAGACTCTCCATGTAAGGGGCTCAATAATGGACGGTTTGCACGGGATCTGCGTTCTCTCAATATAACCTGATATGGTGTATTGTAAGTTTTTTAAGAGTGATATTTCTTTGCCGATTCCTGTTCTTCTTATTATTGTTGAAACACTATCTGGTTGAATAATAGTTTTTGGAGTATCTCAAGTATTTTCGGGATCAATTCATCTTCAGATACCGGAATGTGGATGTCATTATTTTTCTTATACGGGACATTGATAGTTTTAGCGATTTCTTCTAATTTCCAATGGCTATTTGTACGAGTTAAACTTATTGATAGTTCCCATTCTCCCATATATGCGTGTGGTTGAATACATACACCAAAATCCTTATAATCAAATCCAATCACACCATTTTCTATGCTGATTGCATTTTGAATACTATTATCTTCAACATACTTTTGGATGGCTGCATCTATTTGCTTCCTCTTCTCCTGGTTGTACTGTTCCGCAATTTCTTCTTGGGCTGACAGGACTTCACTCATGGCCTCTTCTAATTGGTCATAGATTTCATTAAGAGCCTTAATCTTTTCCTGTGTGCTGAGATCTTCTAACTCATTTAGTACATCTTCAATATCAAAGTCAATCATAATCATATTATTTATTGATTACAAAAACTATTTATTAGTTAGTATTTCCATTCAGTATGTCCGGAATAAGCCTTCTGACTTTTTGCAAATATATCATTTTATTTGATACATCGCACATCCCGATGCAGCATCAAATGCCTGCTGACTATCAATAGTTTACGGCTTAAAAGATAGGAACCTCAAAAATTTACTTGTTTTTTTGCGAAAAATCGAAGATTTAACGTTTTTTTTATCGACTTCCTCCGAACAGAGGGGAAAATGGCAAAATCCTCCCTTTTGGGCCCCGACTGACCTCGTCTGCAAAGATAGAGCATATCGGGGTTTATTTCGCCAAAACGGGCTATAAAATCGAGGATGGATTCACGAATATTTTCGGGTTTCAAGTGTGGTGTTTGGTGCTTGATTGGACTGGCCGTTTGGGACTGACCTTTACAACCGGATTGTTTATAAGATTTGCAGCCAAAA
>CALUZW010000003.1 GCA_944325415.1 uncultured Bacteroidales bacterium
CCGGAGAATGTGCAGAAAATCGTGGAGCGCGTCGAGCGGGAGCATGGTGATACGTTGAATGATGAATTTGTTGAACCTGAAAAAAGGGAGGAAGTGTGATGAAGAGTGATTTTTTCTCCGTCAAAGAGTTGGTGTGCAAGCACGTCTACGACCGCTATGGCGAGGGTGCTGCCATGTTTCTCGATGACAAACTTATCGCGACGTTAAACACGATACGCGAAAAAATACTCTGCGCACCGATGACCGTCAACAACTGGCACCTGGGCGGCAGCTTCACCCAGCGCGGGCTGCGCTGCAACCTCTGTGCCCTGGTGAAGAGCAAGACCGACATCGGCCGGCTGTACCTTTCGGCCCACCTTCTGGGCAAGGCCGTCGACTGCAACGTCGAGGGCATGACCGCCGAAGAAGCCCGCCGTCGCATTATCGAAGCGCAGGAACTGCTGCCCCACCCCATTCGCCTCGAAGACGGCGTGTCATGGCTGCACATCGACGTCTACAACAACGGCAAGGGCAAGAAAGTCTACCGCTTCAAGGCCTGAATCTACGCAAGCGACCCGCCTCAATTCTTTGAGGCGGGTCGCTTTTTTCGTGTCAGTATCCCGACGCACAATTACCGGCGGTCGCCGAAGATGCGCAACAGATAGAGGAACATGTTGACGAAGTCGAGATAAAGGGTGAGTGCACCGAGCAATGCCAGTTTCTGGGTACCTTCATTCACTTCCTGATTGGCCAACAGCTGTTTGATGCGGTAGGTATCATAGGCGGTGAGGCCCACAAAGACAAGCACACCTACATAAGTAATAATCCAGTAAAGAGTCGAATTGGCCCAAAAGATATTCACCACCGAAGCAATGATAAGACCGATAAGCGCCATGAAAAAGAGATTACCCCACGACGAGAGGTCTTTCTTGGTAAAGTAACCGTAAAGGCTCATGGCTGCAAACGTACCGGCCGTAACGAAGAAGGTCGACGCAATCGAAGCCTTGGTATAGGCCAGGAAGATGACCGACAGGGTAAGACCGTTCAAGAACGAATAGGCCAGAAAGCTGATCATGGCCGAGGCAAACGACATACGGGCGATGCGTGCCGAGAGATATATGACAAGGGCAACCTCGGCTATCATCAGTACAAGGAACGTATACCTTCCACTAAAAAGCAATTGCTGCAATGAATAGGAGGCATCGACGGCCATGGCGGTAATACCGGTAACGGCCAGAGCAACGCTCATCCACAAATAGAGACTTTTCATGAGGGTCACTTGTGCCGTCTGCACACCCGACCCGCTGTAAGAATAATTGTTTTCCATTCTGTTGTTTATTTGAATAACGCTTCAAAGATAGATATTTCTTTCGACTTATGCACTAACATCTGTTAAATATGTCTTTTTCCCGACTTTTCAGAGTAAAGTTCAGCCAATTGTGACTATAAAAAAGGGCGTTATACAGTTTCCTTTTCTGTACAACGCCCGATTTGTATGCGCAAAAACGCCGAATGAGGCTACGAGCATGCCACCGCGGTGCAACGTTATATTTCACTCACGACTGTCTCCCCGTCACTTTACTGACGGAGAGGCCACCAGAATCATAAGAACCGGACAGGGCGCTCAATGGGTCGCACCCGACGGTTCAGTCTCGCTTTGAGCAGATCCATCGCCTCGTCGTACTGCAAAACGATATACTGTGCCTTCTCGGGCAGACGGTCGTCGAACCAGTGCGAGAGTACATAAAGCACAAAAATCTCCTTGATGATGCGGGCTATGCGGTCGGCCGATCCCGGTACCGCCGCACCGGGCAACAGCAGCGTCATGCAGCAATGCCCCTGCTCGTCAAAGGTGCAACCGTCGCCCGCAAGATAGCCCGACAATACCTCACTCACCCGGTCGGCAGCCTCCTGCAAGCGGTCGCCTACCCATATATCTTCGTCGGCCGTGAGTAACAGCCGGTCGTAGTAATCTTCGGCATTCTGCCCCTCGGCCTGCATGGGCACGGCCACATAGGTGGTGCGTTTCAACAACTCCTCGCGCAGCTCCTCACGGTCGATGCGCAACTGTACACATATCTTCTTCTCTCCCTTGGCGGGAATCTCTGTCATTTTTTTTCTGTTCATATTTTTTCTGTTTTTAGTATTTATCTTTTAAAAACCAGTCCCACCGAGACAATGCTCAGCACGACTACTATTGCATAGAGTATCCACGATACCCCGCCACCGGTCTGTCGCTGCGCGTCGGCTGCCACCTGTGCCGAAAACCGGCTGCTGTCGGCCGTCTGTGTCGTGAGAAGCCGCTCTTCATGGAGCGAGTCGACCCGTAGCCGTTCTCGGGTCGAGACCGCCCGTATCGTCCAATGCTCGGCGACACGGGGCGTGTCGGCCACGCGGCTCGCAAGAGTGTCGGCCGTCTCCACCCACTCTCTGACCACATCGATACACCAGCGGGTCTGCTCCCGCTCTTGCTCGACCGAATGTTTCCGTACCGTATCGGCCAGATGCGTCTCAACCGCACGGCGCACCTCTTCGTGAAGCGCAGCCGTCAACTGTTTGCGTGTCGTACAGGAAAAGAGCAGAAGCGACCCCAGGGTGACGGCGACACAACGGCACATCACACGGCACATCGCTGATGGCGGTATAAGATGAGACGCCCCGTCTGTATGCCGAAAAAGAACCGCGATGCCCGGGCCTCGGCCAGCACCGTGAAAAGTGCATCTCGAAACGACGCTCCCGGCTTGCGCATGCGATACTCGGCTACCAGCCGGGCCAACTCCTGATACATGGCCACCTTGCGCTCATTACGGCACTTCAACGGCCGATGGTTGAAGATGCGTTTCACCTGCCGGGCCGCCTCTTCAAACGAAATGTAGAAGCGGCCACGGCCACTGTGCAAGGCTCTGAAAATAACCTCGTCGCGGGGCACAAAGGGGGCATCTTCGCCCAACTCTTTGAGCTCCTCTTCATAGGCGTGAACAAAATCACGCTCTTTCTCTTCTCTTAAATTTATATGACTCATAATACATTTTTTTAGGAGTAGGAGAACCATCTGCCCACGTGGTGCGACAAACGTTTTCCGGACTTTGGACGGAACAAATGTATAAACAATATTGTAATATTACAACAAATAATATGGTAAAATTACAACAATAATACACCATTTTTTACAACACCCTGAAACCAAAAGTTTTACCGGGAACGACCACGACAGGCACAAAAAACAGCTGCTCCCGGCCCGACAGCTCGGCAAAAACACTATCTTTGACCGCAAACAGCACGCCCATGAAGCTACGCCATCTACTCCCGACCCTTATTATCTGTCTGTCCGGCCACACGGCCTGGGCCCGACCGGCCGACGGAATCACCGCCGGCGACAGCCTTTATACCGTCTATCTGCTCACGGTTGTTGCCCCGCAACCCGATGTAGCCCACTACGTCAACGCCTTTGCACACCTGCTCACCGGCACCCCCTATGTGGCCGGCACCCTCGACCGCGACACCGTCGAACGTCTGCAACCGGGGCTGCAAGAGACCGACTGCACAATATTTGTAGAGACCGTTCTCGCACTGGCCCGCTGCGCCGCGCAGGGAGAAAACTCGTGGGAATCCTACTGCCGACAGCTGACCGGCCTCCGCTACCGCAACGGCTGCCAGGAGGGATATGCCTCCCGCCTCCACTATTTCAGCGACTGGATAGCCGACAACGAACGGCGGGGTGCAGTACGAGAGATTACCCGCTCGCTGGGCGGGAGACCCGACACGCTGCACCTCGACTTCATGAGCCGTCATGCCGACCGCTACCCTGCCCTGCACCGCAACTCCTCGCTCACAGACAGCATAGCCGCCCACGAGCAAAGGCTCAGCGGCACAACCGTCTACCGCCTGACGGCAGAACAGCTCGACAGTACCACACTTGCGGCGATACACAGCGGCGACATCATTGCCTTTACCACCGGCATCGCCGGACTCGACATTGCCCATGTGGGCATCGCCCTGCACGCGGGCGGAGAGACACGCCTCATACACGCCTCGTCGACCCTGGGCCGGGTGGTCATCGAAGAGCGGACACTCGACAAGATGGTCTCGGACAACCCTCGTTTCACAGGCATACGCGTGATGCGTCCGCAAAACCCTCTTCCGCACAAATAACTGTACACTGCATATTTTTACAATCGATTTTTCTTCAACATCATTAAAATATTTTTATCTTTGTACGCGAAACAGACTCACCCCAATGGAAAAGCCTAAGATACTTGTCATTGACGATGAAGAATCGCTGTGCGAGATACTGCAATTCAACCTCGAAGTAGAAGGGTTTTCGGTCGATGTAGCCTATAACGCCGAAGAGGCACTGAAAAAAGAGATTGCCCGCTACGACCTTATCTTGCTCGACGTAATGATGGGCGAAACAAGTGGATTCAAACTGGCCCGGCAACTCAAAAGCCGGCCCGACACGGCACAAATACCCATCATATTCTGCACTGCCAAAGACACCGAAGACGACACGGTCATAGGTCTCGAAATAGGAGCCGACGACTACATTACCAAACCTTTCTCGATACGCGAAGTCATAGCCCGGGTAAAAAGCGTGCTTCGCCGTGCGGCCATAACCGCCAACCGGGAAAAAGCCGACGACTCGGTCGCCTTCAAGGGGTTGGTCCTGAACCTTCAACGCAAGACCTGCCATGTCGACGGGAAAGAGGTGAAACTCACCAAGACCGAATTTGAAATACTCTCGCTTTTTCTGCGCCACCGAGAGACCATCTTCTCTCGCGCCGACATTCTGAGCCAGGTATGGAGCAACGACGTCATCGTGCTCGACCGCACCATCGACGTCAACATCACCCGGCTGAGAAAAAAGATAGAGCCTTACGGCAAACACATCGTTACACGACAAGGGTACGGATATGGCTTTGAAGAATAGAATCTCATACTCCCAACGGCTCTTTTTCCTGCTGGTGTTCTTTGCCGGCATACTCATGAGCAGCTTCGTGCTCTTCCAGTATGAACGGGAAAAACAGTTCAAGGTCGAGAACCTCAACGTACAGCTGCAACTGCTCAATGCCCAAATCATCGACGCCATCGAAGACGGGAAACCCTTAGACCAGATTGTCAACCACTACCAGAACCGCTATCCCGACCTGCGTCTCACCCTCATCGACACAACCGGAAAGGTACTGTACGACGCACCCTACGCCTGGAAAAACGATACCATACCCAACCATGGCCAACGCCCCGAAGTGAAGCAGGCCATCGAACGGGGCGACGGATACACCATACGCCGCAAATCCGAAAACGAAGAGGGCGACTACTTCTACTCGGCCACACGCATCGGCAACACCATAATCCGCTCGGCCCTCCCCTACAACATCTCGCTTACCCGCCTGCTTGCCGCCGACTACTCCTTCCTGTGGATAATGATAGGACTCACCGTCGTGATGTGTACATTCGGATATTTCGCCATAAGACACATCGGGCAGAGCATCAAGCGGCTGCAAGAGTTTGCCAACCTGGCCAGCCGCAATGAACGCATCGAAAACATCAAGCCTTTCCCCAACGACGAACTGGGGGAAATCTCCCAACACATCGTCCAGCTATACTCCCAACTGCAACAGACCATCGCCGACCGCAACCGCGAACACGCCATGGTACTCCACGAAGAGCAGGAAAAGATAAGGCTGAAACGCCAACTCACCAACAACAT
Organism: uncultured Bacteroidales bacterium; assembly: GCA_944325415.1. Taxonomy (GTDB): domain Bacteria; phylum Bacteroidota; class Bacteroidia; order Bacteroidales; family UBA11471; genus Caccoplasma. Next base: position 5,687 of record CALUZW010000003.1, read on the forward strand.
CAACCACGAGCTCAAAACTCCGGTCAGCTCCATTCAGGGATATCTCGAAACCATCATCAACAACCCCGACATGAACGAAGAGACACGCCGCCTCTTCATCGAAAAAAGCTACAAGCAGAGCCAACGTCTGGGACAACTCCTGCAAGATATCTCTACCATCACCCGCATGGACGAGGCCAGCCAACTCATCGAAAAAGAGATAGTCGACCTCAACACCATCGTCCAGGACATTATCGCCGAGGTTGCACTGCGACCCGCCGACAAACGCATGCGGATTACCTGCAACTTCAACCGAGAACTGCCCATACTGGGCAACGCCAACCTGCTGACCTCGGTATTCCGCAACCTGACCGAAAATGCCATCGCCTACTCCGGCGGGCGAGACATCTTCATCAATCTCGTCGGAGAGACACCCCAGGAATACACCTTTACATTCGCCGACAATGGCATCGGCATCGACGACCAGCACCTCTCCCACATCTTCGAACGCTTCTACCGCGTAGACAAAGGCCGCTCCCGCAAGCTCGGCGGCACCGGCCTCGGGCTCTCCATCGTCAAGAATGCCATTCTCTTCCACGGAGGCAATATCGAAGCCCACAACCGTTACGAAGGAGGGCTCGAATTTATCTTCACCCTCAAAAAAGACGACACGCCGTCGGCATAGTCGGCAACACCGCACAACACAAGACACACACTATTACAACGAAAAAACGATTTAAAAACCTCTGTTTGAATGAATCCTATATTTACCTTTATTGTTATCGTACTGGGTCTGCTGGCCATCGCCAACATCATCGTCGGTGTGGCCAACGACGCCATCAACTTCATGAACGCCGCATGGGGGTCGCGCGTAGCCCGTTACCGCACCATACTCATCGTCGCATCGGTCGGCATACTCATCGGCACCCTCACCTCGAACGGCATGATGGAAGTGGCCCGCAGCGGCGTGTTCTATCCCGAGAACTTCACCTTTCCCGAGGTCATGACCCTCTTCCTGGGCATGATGCTGGGCAACGTCATTCTCTTCAACATTTTCAATACCCTGGGTCTCCCCACCTCCACCACCGTATCGATGGTATTCGGGCTCCTGGGTGCCGCACTCGCCGTGGCGGGGTACAAAATCTACATCTCTCCCGACGTCAGCATCAACAGCCTCTCCCACTACGTCAACTCGGGCAAGGCCATGGTCATCATCTCGGGAATCCTCTCTTCGGTCGTCATCGCCTTCGCCACAGGCATCTCGCTCATGTACATCTCGCGCATCATCTTCTCGTTCCGCTATGCCAAGATGATAAAGCGACTGGGTGCGCTCTGGTGCGGTATCTCGGTTACAGGCATCATCTATTTTGCTCTCTTCAAGGGGCTCAACAACTCGGGCCTCATACCCGAAGAGTTCAACACCTTCGTACACGAACACACGTTCTTGTTCCTCTGCGCCCTTTGGCTTGCCGTCTCGCTGGTGCTGTGGCTGCTGCAACTCCTGCGGGTCAACATCATGAAGGTAACCATACTCTCGGGCACATTTGCCCTGGCCCTGGCCTTTGCCGGCAACGACCTCGTCAATTTCATAGGTGTACCCATCGCCGGATACGATTCCTACCAGATAGCCCGGGCCGCCGGCGACGAAAACATCTACATGACAGCCCTGGCCCAACCGGCTACCGCCAACTTCACCCTGCTCATCATAGCCGGTATCATCATGGTCGTTACCCTCTTCCTCTCCAAGGAGGCACGCCATGTAGCACAGACCGAGCTTTCGCTCTCCTCGCAGAACGAAGAGCAGGAGCGCTTCAACTCGACCCTCATATCGAGAGGGCTGGTACGCATGGCCCTTATCATCAACAAGTGGTATACCCATTACGTGCCGCACCGCCTGCAACAGGCTATCGACAAGCGATTTGAACCGCTGCTCCCGGAGGAACGTGACACCGAAGCCTCGTTCGATCTCATACGCGCCGTTGTAAACCTCACCTCATCGGCCGTACTCATCTCCATCGCCACCTCACTCAAACTCCCCCTTTCGACCACCTATGTCGTGTTCATGGTCTCGATGGGTTCGTCGCTCGCCGACCGGGCTTGGGGACGCGAAAGCGCCGTATATCGCATTACAGGAGTCATGACCGTCATCTCGGGCTGGTTCATTACGGCTTTCGTCGCCCTGCTCATTTCGTCGATATTCACACTCATATTGCTTGTCGGTGGCTGGGTTGCCGTCGTTCTGGCCTCGGGCGTAGGTATCTACTCCGTAATCCGCAGCTTCACATTCCGCAAGAAACTCACCAAGAAGGCCAAGGCTCGCCAAGAGAAGAAACTCACCATCTCGCAGTCCGACACGACCGAAGACATTCTCTACAACTGCATAGAAGAGGTGTGCCGCACGATGGAGGAGATTTCGCGCATCTACAACCGCACCCTGGTGGCCGTCTTCAAGGAAAACCGCAAAGTGCTGCGGGAGATGGTTACCGAGTCAAATGCCCTCTACGAAGAAGCGCACACCCGCAAATACGAAGTCATCAACACGTTGCGGAAACTCGAAAAGAACCACATCAATTCGGGACACTTCTATGTGCAGGTGGTCGATTACCTCTCCGAGGTTACCAAGGCCCTCATACACATCACCCGACCGGCTTTTGAACACATCGACAACAACCACACCGGACTCACCAAGGAACAGGTGGCCGACCTCATGCATGTAAATGACGGCGTCGACGAGATTTTCACCCACATCAACGAAATGATGCGCAGTAAAAATTTTGCCGACCTCGACAAGGTACTCGACATGCGCGACCGCCTCTTCGACACCATCGTTGCCGCTATCAAAAGCCAGCTACGCCGCATGGACGAGAAGAGCAGCACCAAAGCCTGCCTGCTCTACCTGTCGATACTCAACGAAACCAAGTCGATGGTGCTACAAGCCCGCAACTTGCTCAAATCGCAGAGTTACTTTCTCAAAAACAAAGACGAATAACCCCGAAAGAGATCTGTCTAAACTTACAAAACCCTCATCATCATGGCTATTGAATACAAAGACACCAAAGAGTTCACAGCCGAAGAGTTGGAGCGGCTGTTCCTCTCGGTCAAATGGTCATCGGGAGCCTATCCCGAACGGCTCGTCGTTGCCCTGCGCAACTCCGACACCGTACTCTCGGCCTGGGACGGCCAACGGCTTGTCGGCCTCATCAACGTACTCGACGACAGCATCATGACGGCCTACATACACTATCTCCTCGTCGACCCCGAATACCAGGGGCACGGCATAGGCCGGGAGCTGACCCGTCAAGTACTAGACCTATACAAAGATTACCTGCGCATACTGCTCGTCTCCTACGAAGACGGCGTTGCCTTCTACGAATCACTGGGCTTCAAGACCGGGCACGGAAAGTACCCCATGTTTGTTACCACACTCACCACATAGGATAAAATCTCACCCCTACAATACGCAGCAAGGCGGGAACCGTTGGTTCCCGCCTTGCTACGTTAAGAGCCGGTATCAAACCGGCATATCAGAATTTCTCAGAATTTCACCTTGAAAAGTTTCTTCACCAGCCGGTAAAGCTCGCCAAGCCACAAGATAAACGAGGTCGACACGATGATGTAAACCCAATCTATCACCGGCAGAGGTGTCACACCGAACATCGGGCCGCCCACGGTAACGATGACAATCTGTCCCACCAGGATAATGGCGGCAACACCTACAAACGTCAGGCTGTCGGTCAGTCCGCAAAGAGCCGAGCGATTGGTGGCGAATGCCTTGGCATTAAACATATTCCAGAACTGGAACATGACAAATACGGTAAAGAATACGGTCAACTCATAGGGCGTGAGGGCATGGGCCACATTCTCAAAACGGAAATAGTCGGCAAAGAAAGCCCGCACGTCAAACTGTGAAAGAGCCGTTACCTCTTCGTATTTGAAATACTGCAACAGGCCGAAAAGCAACGCCACAAAAAACACGCCTATACCGATAATATCGACAGCCATAGGCCGGGTGATAATGAAATCGGTCTGACGGCGGGGCTTGTCTTTCATCACCCGCTCACTCGGCGGCAGCGAAGCCAGCGCCATGGCGGCAAAGGTATCCATGATGAGGTTCACCCACAACATCTGGGTAACGGTGAGCGGCGACTGAGTGCCCAGGAAAGCACCGATAAGCACGATGAGGCAGGCCACTACATTGACGGTCATCTGGAAGAGGAGAAAGCGCTGAATGTTCTGATAGAGCGAACGCCCCCACATCACCGCCCGCGTGATACTGTGGAACGAGTTGTCGAGAATCGTAATGCTGCTCGCCTCCTTGGCCACTGTCGTACCATCGCCCATCGAGAGACCTACCTGGGCGGCGTTGAGGGCCGGAGCATCATTGGTACCGTCGCCGGTAACGGCTACGACATAGCCCAACTTCTGCAAGAGACGTACCAGCCGCTCCTTGTCCATGGGGCGGGCACGGGATATAATCTTTATGTCGGGCAGGCGACGCAAGAGCTCCTCATCGGGCGTAGCGGCAAACTGCACGCCGGTCATGAGGTTGGCATCGCCGTCGGAGGGAAGCCAGAGACCTATCTGACGGCCTATCTCGCGGGCCGTTCCAGGGGTATCACCGGTAACAATCTTCACCGCCACGCCGGCATCGAGACACGACTGAATGGCAGCAGGCACATCGTCGCGCACAGGGTCGGAGATGGCAACGATGCCGATAAACGTGAGGTCGACGTTGTACAGCCGGCCGTCGGCAAAACGGGGTTGGTCGTCGTCGAGAATCTGATAGGCAAAGCCCAGGGTACGCATGGCCTGCGACTGATAGGCGAGCAACTGCTCATCGACCGCAGCCTTGTAATCGGCCGCCAGTATCAGGCCCTGTGCCGTGAGAGCCCGACGGCTCTCTCCCAGGACTATCTCGGGGGCACCTTTGACATAAAGCACCTTTTTGCCCAAGAGAGGCGACTCGACAATAGTCGCCATGTATTTACGTTCGGTCGAGAAGGTCAACTGGTCGACTACGGCAGCTCCTTCGCGCAGGGTAAGGTAGTTCTCGCCCTTGGCTTTCAACCACAGCAACAGTGCCCCCTCGGTGGGGTTACCAATGACACGGGGTTTATCGCCGGCCTCGTCGAGGAAGGCCGTCGAGTTGACGGCAATGCCTTCGCGTATAAGATTTCCCAATTCATTATCGGTAAGCGAGCGGTCGCCCAAGGCCCAGAAATCGGCCTGAGCCACCTGCATCTGGTTCTTGGTGAGGGTACCGGTCTTGTCGGTGCAGATAACCGATACCGCCCCCATCGTCTCGCAGGCGTGCATCTTGCGCACCAGGTTATTGGTAGCCAACATGCGCTTCATGCTCAGCGCCAGACTCAGCACGATACTCATAGGCAACCCCTCGGGCACCGACACCACAACGAGGGTGATGGCTATCATGAGGGTCTGGAAGATATAGGTGGCCGTCTCGGTCCAGTCGGGCGAGGCGTTCTGCGTAAAGAAGAGGACAAGCCGTGCCACAACAATCAGCGTAGCAATCGTGTAGCTGGCATAGGAGATGAGGCGCCCCAGCCCGTCGAGCTGACGGTTGAGGGGGGTCTTGGTATCGTTCTGTATCTGCGAGCCCTCATACACCTTGCCATATTCGGTAGCATCGCCCACGGCAGTGATTCGGCACACACCGTGCCCGTCGACGACAGTGGTACCGCGCAGCACCTCGTTGGAGGGATAGGTAGCATCGGCGTCGAAATCGGCCTCGACCGTTGTCTTCGACACCACCGGCTCACCGGTAAGGGTCGACTCGTTGATTTGCAGCGAGACGCTTTCGAGCAGCACGGCATCGGCCGGCACCTCCTCGCCCAGTTCAAGTACCACAACATCGTCGACCACCACCTCTTTCTTGGAAATCTCGCAGATGCTGCCGTTGCGTATCACCTTCACCGGTATATCATCGTTGACCTGATTGAGAATGTCAAACTTTTTGTTGGCGCTCAGCTCAAAGAAGAACCCGACCGCCGTGGCCAGTATTACCGCCACAAAGATGCCTATCGGCTCGAAAAATACTTCGGCTCCGTGACCGAGGCTCACAAACTCATATACGGCCACACCTACCGAGAGCAGCAGGGCTATCAACAATATCTTGATAATGGGGTCGTTGAACTTTTCCAGGAAAAGCAGCCACACCGACTTCTTCTTGGGCGGTGTCAACACGTTCTCCCCATGCAAACGACGGCTCTCGACCACCTGTTCGTCGGTCAGACCCGTATAAGTATGCTTCTGTTCCATGTCTATGAGAGTTGTTGTTTTTAAAGATTACGTCTTGCAAAGATACGCTATTCCGGGCAAAACTGTTTTCCGACAGCGCGGTAAACGTCGTTTTGTAACACGATTGTAACATCTGTTTACGCATAACAAAAGAGCCGCTCTTCCACAGAGAAGCTCCTTCAACACACTATAACGAAAAAACAATAACAATCTTTTACCTGCCAAAGGAGGAAATGACTCCTACGAAACCTAAAACAGAATCTCACAAACCTTTCGTCCTCCTTATTTCGAGGGCAAAGGTAGGTGAGTTTTGTAACAAAATGATGACAAAACGGTCTCTTTTCTGTGAAATATCGCACCGGTACCGGCTCCACGGTCCCGCAGGAAAGTGAATTTTCTTACACGCTTTCTGCCTCCGACACAGCCACATCTCATTTATTTCTGTAATTTTGCACTTCACATTTTTTTAAATCTCTATTTCTATGATTTCCGAACAGAAAGCTGCCGTCTCGCATGGCATTCTCCTCATCGCTCTGTTTTCGTTCTCAGCCTTTTACATCAGCGAATTCCAATGGGTAAAAGACCTGTCGCTCAGTCCCCTCATCGTAGGTATCATTCTGGGTATGCTCTACGCCAACAGCCTGCGCAACTACATTCCCGAGACCTGGGTTCCCGGCATCAAGTTCTGCACCAAGCAGATTCTGCGCACGGGTATCGTTCTCTACGGATTCCGTCTCACGTTCCAACAAGTGCTTGCCATCGGCCTTCCGGCCATCATCATCGATGTCATCGTCATCTTCATCACCCTGCTCCTGGGCGTCGTGGCCGGGCGTCTGCTGAAAATGGACGAGAAAACCTCGCTCATGGTATCGACCGGTAGCGCCATCTGCGGAGCAGCCGCCGTACTGGGAGCCGAGCCCGTTGTGAAATGTGCCCCGCACAAGACAGCCATCGCCGTGTCGACGGTAGTCATCTTCGGTACGCTCTCGATGTTTCTTTACCCCATTCTCTACCGTGCTGGCATCTTCGACCTCTCGGCTCAGGAGATGGCCATCTACTCCGGCGCCACCCTGCATGAGGTGGCCCACGTGGTAGGCGCCGGCAACGCCATGGACCCCGACGGCGCCCTGCACCTGGCCGACCAGGCTACCATCACCAAGATGATTCGTGTCATGATGCTGGCCCCCGTACTGCTCATCATGAGCTACATCATAGCCCGTGTGCGCCGTGCCCGCCACACCGACGTTGCCGCCGACGGAAAGAGCAAGATATCGGTTCCCTGGTTTGCGTTCGGATTCCTGCTGGTCATCGCCATCAACTCCCTGCTGCAATCGTTCACCTTTATTCCCGCCGACATCATGACCGCCGGTATCAGTGCCATCAACAGCTTCGACAACTTCCTGCTCACCATGGCCATGACCGCCCTCGGTGCCGAGACCAGCATCGACAAGTTCAAACAGGCCGGAGCCAAGCCCTTCTACCTGGCCGGCATCATCTACCTGTGGCTCCTCTTCGGCGGATATGCCCTGTGTAAATACCTCGTACCGGCCCTATCCTAAGCCGATAACAGGAGAAAACGGTTTCGGTAAAAACTGTTAAATATCGACCGGGTCATGTAACTTTCGACCCGTTTCCGGGTCTTACGTTCAGAGGGCCCGGAAAAATGCACCCGCACACAGGTAGCACTTCCGGGCTCGGCTAAACAGTTTTTGTGTTTTTTCCGTTATAAGTTCGAGGAAAAAGGTTCTGGCCTCTTTCCCCAAGATTGAAAAAGGTTACAACAGAGGAGAGCCCCTTTCAAAAAAATGAAGGGACTCTCCTCGCTTTTTTATAAAAAAAACAGTACGTTTGTAATACATCAACACATTCTTAACCCCATGAATATATTCCAACGCCTCATCCTCCTGGTATCGATATGCGGCTACGCTCCGCTCTTTGCTCAGACCGGCACTCCGGTACCCTCACTCTCCGGCACCGCCGACGGCCAGTTCTACATAGGTGCCGCCGTCGAGCCCCGCCAGCTGCAAGGCCCGGAGGGCGAACTGCTGAAAAGACAGGTCAACACCCTCACCGCCGAGAATGCCATGAAGATGTATGCCCTGTGGACGGGCAACGACAGTGCCGCCTACCGCTGGGCCGCTGCCGACCGCATCGTCGACTTTGCCCGCGAAAACGGCATGAAAGTGCGGGGACACACCTTGATATGGCACAACGCGCCCGCCGCATTTTTCAAAGACGAGAACGGCAACGACCTCGACTCGGCCGCACTCTACCGCCGCACCGAAGCCTATATGCGCGCCGTACTCATCCACTTCGACAGCACCGTCTTCTGCTGGGACGTCGTGAACGAGGCCATCGCCGAGCGCGACGGCGAAGGGAGCATCTACCGGCAAGACTCGCCGTGGTACCGCATCTGCGGAGCCGATTACATTGCCTGGGCTTTCCGCACGGCCCATCGCATACGCCCCGACATGAAACTCTTCTACAACGATTACAGCCTCGTCTACCCCGACAAGCTGCAACGCACCCTCACCATGCTGCGCCAGCTGCTGGCCGAGGGGGTACCCATCGACGGTGTGGGTATGCAGGCCCACTGGAACAACGCGGTTACCGCCGAACAGATACAGACAGCCGTCGACTCCTTTGCCATGCTGGGACTCGACATACACATCACCGAGCTCGACCTCACCATCTACGGCAACTATCACGACGGCGCCCGCCAGGCGACCACGGCCACCCTCCCCTACGATGCCGAGACAAGCCGGCGGCAGGCCGAGGCTTACGCCCGCTTTTTCGAGCTATTCCGCCGCAACAGCGACAAGATTTCGTCGGTTACCCTGTGGGGCATCGCCGACAACCATACCTGGCTCAACAACCACCCCGTAAAGGGGCGCCGCGACTACCCGCTGCTCTTCGATACGCTGCAACAACCCAAGGAGGCATTCTTCCGGGTCATCGACAAGCTGACGGAGTAACCCGCATCACATTCTCCCGAGAACCCTTCTCTCCTTTGAAATAACAAAAACCCGAAATCCACAACAACCATGAAACGACTGTTGCTTATCGGCCTGCTGGCAACCGTCCTTCTCCCGCTGGCGGCGCAAAAAAAAGAACGGTCGATAGAAATCGACCCAAACGCCGGCATCGACATCGACGAAGTATTCGATGCCATGGGGATAAAAATTGTAAACTACGATTTAAGTACACTTCGCGACGATACCTACAAGCTCTCCCTCTACATCGACGAATACAAGAATGGTAAAAAAGTAAAACGCGACTACGAACTTACCATCGGAGACAACTGGCAACCCCTACCCGAAGATGCCGACAAGCGCAAAGAATTTATCAAAAAGAAAAATCTCGATGTTCCGAGAAAAGCCACACGCTGGCACATTGATAAAATGAACATCTATCTCGTACCCAAAAACGACAGTATCTCAAAAATAGTTATTCGCACACCGCGAAGGAATGCGATAAAAGAAGTGCGGTTGCAGGCCGTACCCCAATATTACTACAAGCTGATACGCTATGATTTCCGCCCCTTCGCCATAGCACCTCTTACCGACCAACAACGGCAGGAGATACCCTTGGCCATTTACAACTCCTTCTGGTTCGATCCGAAAATCGACATATGCCGCTCTTGCTACGGCGACATTACAGCCAGTATGAGCGAAGAAGTCTTCACGTTGTCGCCCCACTACTATGTAATAGGTATCCGGCTCGACAAGCGGGAGAAATAATTCACCACCCAATTTATCAACAGGCGAGGGCCGGCAAAATTTCTTGCCGGCCCTCGCCCGCATATCACAGTCAGGACAGCCCCCCCTGGCACAACGGCCATTGGTGGCGGATAATATCCCGTCTAAAAAACAAATTACATCGTAGCAGGCTTTCAAATGTTTAAACTAATTTTGCAGCAGAGTGTAACCTTTCTGTTTACCGTGCGTCTATTGTATAAAATCTAAACACCCCGAAATCATGAAACACCTGTTCCTGACATTATTATTTGCAAGCCTATTATTACCCGTCAATGCCAAAGAAAAAGAGCCTCGCATAAAAGCCGACAAGATATCCCATACAGATATTATAAATGTCCTCGAAGAAATGAATATCCACATGGCCCATTTCGATTTGAGCGAACTCGACAAAAAAGAATACAATATCAACTTCTATATCGATGAATACAGACTCGGGGAAAAAACCAACCGTATCGCCAATTTCAAAATAGGGAGAAACAGGCAAGACCTGCCTGAAAAGGCCGATGAACGTGCTGCATTCATAAAGGCTCTTAACCTCGACATCTCAAAAAAGGCGAAATATTGGACACTAAATCAGATGAGCATATACGTTACACCGGAAAGCGATTCTACCGTGACCATCACCATGAGCTGTCCTCTTGGGTCGATTAACAAACAAGTAAAAATTGAGGCCCTCCCTCAAAACAAAAAACCCATATACGATTTTCGCACATTCGAAATTGCCCCGGTAACGGAAAAAACGCAAGAAATTCCTCTCATTATCTACAACTCTTACTTCTTCGATGAGAAACACAACATGTCCCGCTCATGCTACGGAAACATTACCGCGGAAATGACAGAAGAGATTTTCGATAGACTCCCGCACTATTATGTCATGGGGATTACGCTCAAAGAAATAGAAAAACAGCATAAGCGATAAAACAACGGGCTGCATAAGATGCAGCCCGTTGTTTATATCATTTCTCATGTCTATGGCAGGAGGGCACAATCTGTGCCTTTGCACCCAACCGCTCAATACACGAGCGAAACATTGTCTATCCAGAAGCAGGTACCCACAGCACCTATAAAGGCGCCCTTGTCGCCCGAAGAGATGCGCAGCATCAGATGCGTGGGCTGAGCATCGGCGTCGGCCCAACCCACCACCTGTATGGGCACATTCTCGCCCCGGCTGTTGGTCGTGTAGCGGGGGCCGTCGGGCAAAATGAGTGCCATCTCGGGGGTGTAACAGGGTTCATTACTGATATCGCCGTAATAGATGGGTATGCGATAGCCATTCTGCCACTCGGCAACAGACTCGGAAAACTTGTGGTAGGCCGTACCCACCCGACGGGCATAGACATTGCCCTCCTCGTCTTCCCAGCGCTGTATGAGATAGAGGCTTATCTCGGCATTGTCCTTGCCTTCAATCTCCGACGAGCGGAGGCCGGTAGCCTTCACCAACTGGTCGGCCAACTGCAATTTATAGTCGAGTTGCAACGCTTTGGGTCGTTGAGTAAAAGGAATTCCCTGGTCGAGTTTCCCTTGCGGATTCTTGGCATTCTTCACGGGCTCTTTTACCGCACCCAGAAACACCGAACCGGTGGCGACCACCGTAATGTTCACCATACCGAGAGCCTTGCAGGTCTCCTTGCGCACTTCGAGCCGCGCACACCGGTTGCCCGGCTCACGCTCCTCGGGAAAGACGGTAACACTCACCTTGTCGATACCCACAGGGCTGGCCCATACACTCGAACCTCCCCACGGCGAGTCGCTCGACTCCCGCACCCAGGGCTGAGCCCCGTTGATGGTCTGCTCAGGACCTAAGTGATATACCTCCTTGGTGGCACCGCCCAGCAGGGCCGACTCCTTGATGATGCGGGTCGTCCATCGCTCCATGTCGCCATAAGGTAACAACTCTACCCTCTCCGACTGGGCACTAAGCACTCCCGGCAGGCACATCGCACAAACAAGCAATAGATTCTTTGTCATATACAGTTGTTGAATTCCCGGCAAAGATAGGCAATCGGACAGAAAACGCACAGAAGCGCCCGAAGTTTTTTCGGTAAATTCGCCTTTTTCTACACATTCTCCACCATACAACAGCACATCTGTCGCCGATGGTACCGGTCACGACCGCGCATTTTCTCGCGACTTGCGGCAGTCAGGCTCGATTCGTGGCACAAAAACAGGCTTTTCCATAAAAAATAACTACCTTTGTGCAGTTTTTACAAAAACATTATAACCTAACGATTATGAAAGCATTTGTATTTCCGGGACAAGGCGCCCAATTCGTAGGCATGGGCAAAGAGCTGTACGACACCAACAGCGAAGCCAAAGCCATGTTTGAGAAAGCCAACGAGATATTAGGTTTCCGCATCACCGACCTGATGTTTGCCGGTACCGACGAAGACCTGCGTCAGACCAAGGTTACCCAACCGGCCATCTTCCTGCACTCGGTGATTCTCGCCAAAACAATGGGCGATGCCTTCTGCCCCGAAATGGTAGCGGGCCACTCTCTCGGCGAATTCTCGGCCCTGGTTGCCGCCGGAGCCCTTTCGTTTGAAGACGGCGTGCGCCTGGTAGCTGCCCGTGCCCGCGCCATGCAGAAAGCCTGCGAGGCTACTCCCTCGACCATGGCTGCCGTACTGGCTCTCCCCGATGAGAAAATAGAAGAGATATGCGCTTCGGTAACCGAAGGCGTTGTCGTTCCGGCCAACTACAACTGCCCGGGACAGGTCGTTATCTCGGGCGACGAAAAAGGTATCGACGCCGCTTGCGAGAAGATGCTCGCCGCCGGTGCCAAACGTGCCCTGAAACTGAAAGTAGGCGGTGCCTTCCACTCGCCCATCATGGAGCCGGCCCGTGCCGAACTGGCCGAGGCCATTGCCAACACACAGTTCTTCGAGCCCAAATGCCCCGTTTACCAAAACGTGAGCGCACAGGCTGTAACCGACCCTGCCGCCATCAAAGCCAACCTGATAGCCCAACTCACCGCTCCGGTACGCTGGACACAATCGGTGCTGAACATGATTGCCGACGGTGCCACCTCGTTTACCGAAGTAGGTCCCGGCAGCGTGCTGCAAGGCCTTATCAAGAAAATCAACAAAGAGGTAGAAACCTCGGGCGTGCAATAAACCGTCCATCAACCTCTCAACGGGTCGTTGACATTCTATCCAACCCGTCGACTTTGTAAACCTTTATATCCGAAGGGGCATAACAAATCCAAACGATTGTTATGCCCCTTCAAAATTATATTGCCGGCCCGTTAGCATTGCGGCACATACAGTAGAAAAGCGTGAATCGAGACATATGAAAAACGAAGGCGTCGGGAAAGAAACTTCCCGACGCCTTACCTGTCGTAACTATTTATCGAAAATTACATTCCAAAGGAAAGAGGTACAATCGACGAGTAGATGCCGCTAATGAGGCCCACGAGCAGCACACCGAGCACACACAGCGAGATGCTGAGCTTCGAAGCTCCGTCGCTCTGAATGGTCGGTATCACACAATCGTCCTGACGGATAAACATCGCCTTCACCACCAGCAGATAGTAGTAGAGCGAGATAATGGTATTGAGCAGGGCGATGAACACCAGCACATAGAACCCTTCCTCGACGGCAGCATAGAAGATAAAGAACTTGCTGAAAAATCCGGCAAAGGGAGGAATACCGGCCAGAGAGAAAAGCGCCAGCATCAAGGCGACACTCAACTTGGGATTGGTGCGGTAGAGGCCGTTGTAATCGTCCATGTCGACCTTGCCCGTAGCGTTCTCGATAACCGAGATTACACCGAACACGGCCAGATTGGAGAATACATACACCAGCACATAATAGATGAGCGAGGTCATACCCACGGCCGAACCGGCAATAACACCCAGCAGAATATATCCGGCTTGGGAAATCGAAGAGAAGGCCATGAAGCGTTTGAGGTTTTTCTGACGCACGGCAAAGAGGTTACCGATGGTGATGGTGATGACGATAAGTCCCCACAGTACCGGTTGCCAAACAGCGGCCACCGAAGAGAAGACCTTGAAGAGTACCACCATCAGGGCAAAGGCGGCAGCACCTTTGGAGATGACCGAGAGATAGGCCGTAATGGAGGTCGGAGCTCCCTGGTACACATCGGCCGTCCAGAGATGGAAGGGCACGATGGAAATCTTGAATCCCATACCGGCAAGGAAAAGCACAAGGCCCACATAGAGAAGCGGCGTACCTACCAGGCTGGCAGCAATATCTTCAAAGTAGAGCGTACCCACCGCACCATAGACGAAGGAGATACCCAACAGCATGAGCGACGAGGAGAAGAGTGCCACAAAGACATACTTGGCAGCAGCCTCGTAAGAGAGCTGGTGATACTTCTCAATAGCAACAAGAGCCGTGAGCGGGAGCGATGCCATTTCAAGTCCGATGAAGAAGAGCAGGAAGTTGCCCGACGAAATCATCAGATACATACCCAGCAGGGTCATCAGCGTAAGGACATAAAACTCACCGCGACGCACCTGCATATCGGGCGACTTGGCCCACACATTTGCCTGGATAAGCACCAGCAGTGTTCCTATGTTGAGAACGATTTTTACAATATTAATAACCGGAGATGTCTGATACATACCACCGAATGCCTCGCCCGTCGCGGGATTGACGAAGAGGAAAGCCGTCTGCACGGCCAGCAACAGGCAGGCTACCCACGAGAAGGCCCGACGGCTCTTCTCGGTAGCGAAGGTGTCGTAGAGAAACAGGACAAGAATGACTGCCAAAAGCGACAACTCATCGCGCATCCACAAAAAGTTTGAAAAATCCATATACTTTTTCTTGATTAGATATATTGCAAAATACGTTCACTTATCACACTCATGCTGTCGCTGATGAGATTGGAAATCCAACCCGGAGCCATACCTATGGCGGCAACACCTACAATAAGGGTAATGGCCGAGAGACGCTCAAACCAGGCAGCATCGGTAAGCTCGCGGTGATGCTCATTCTGCACCTTACCGTAGAGCAGCTTGCCAACCACGCGCAGGATATAGACAGCGGTAATCACAATCGATGTACAAGCCACAATGGTGAAGACACGGCGGAAGGTGTCGTCCCACTGGAACGATCCGACAAAGACAGTCATCTCGGCTACGAAGCCGCTCAATCCGGGGAGACCCAGCGAAGCGAGACCGGCTATCACATAGGCGACCGAAAGGAAAGGCATAATCTTCATCAGACCGCCCATCTCACGAATGTCGCGGGTGTGGGTACGGCCATAAATCATACCGATGAGGGCAAAGAAGAGAGCTGTCATCAATCCGTGCGAGAGCATTTGCAGCACGGCACCCGTCATGGCTGTCGTGTTCCACATGAGCAGGGCAAAAAGCACAAGACCACAGTGGCTCACCGAAGAGTAGGCGTTGATGTATTTAAGGTCGGTCTGCACACAGGCACTGAATGCACCGTAAACCACACTGATACCGGTAAGAATCAGGAATATCCACGACAACTCGGTGGTGGCCCAGGGCATGAGATACATGGCCACACGGAAGCAGCCGTAACCTCCCAGTTTCATGAGCACGCCGGCGTGCAACATCGACACGGCCGTGGGCGCCGAAGCATGACCGTCGGGCGACCATGTGTGGAAGGGGAACATGGCTCCCAGCACACCGAATCCCACAAAGGTAAGGGGGAAGAGATAATACTGCATCTCGTGGGGTATGGCATTGTTCTTGGCAATTTCGAGAATGTTCATGGTGAGGTTGCCGTCGGCCGAAGAGTGGAAATATATACCCAGGATACCAATCAGCAGGAGAGCCGAACCACCCATGAGCATAAGAGTCAGCTTCATGGCCGAATAGGTCTTGTTGCCACTACCCCACACGCCGATGAGCAGGTACATGGGGATAAGGGCTATCTCGTAATACATAAACATCGTAAAGAGGTTTATCGAGATGAAGAAGCCGAACACACCGATAGAAAGAAGTATCAGCCACAAGAAAAACTCTTTGGGCAGCGGGTCGATTTTCCACGAAGCGAAGACACCGGCAAAGACTACGATAGCCGAGAGCAGCAACATGGCCACCGACACACCGTCGACACCCACCGTATAATGAATGCCCAGCGGGGCGTACCACACGGTATCGGCCACGAAAAGCATTTCGGCCGTATTGCCGGCAGCACGTTCGCCCAGGAACATAAACAACACGATAAAGGCGAAGACAAGCTGCAACGACGACCCTATCACGGCAACAGTCCGTATCTGTTTCATATTCCTCGAAAGGGCCAGTCCGGCCATCATCAGCAGAGGAATAAGTACGAATAATGATAAGAAGTTCATAACTGTATTAAACTCGTTTTTTCTGTTTCTACATACTGGATTAGATACAATACAACACGATGGCGGCAATAATCATGGCGCCCAGCAGGAATACGACGGCATAGGATTGCAGTCGACCCGATTGCAGACCCCGTATATGGTAAGAGGCCGATTGGGTGAGGGTAGCCATGAGGTTCATCGTACCGTCGACCACGTGACGGTCGAACCATGCGATAGGCGTGGAAATGTATCGGAATATGATTTTGTGGGTAACGAACATATAGACCTCATCGATATAGAAACGATGGTAGGCCCAGCGGTGCAACGAACTCAGCGACTCGGCCATGCGTGCAGGCTTGTCGTTGGGTTTCATATAGAGCCATGTGGCCAGTGCAATGGCAACAACAGCGATGCAGATGCTCGTCGCAGCCACGGTCCAGTTGAGATGTATCGTGTAGGAAAGTCCGCTGGCGGTTACAAAATGACCGAAAGGTATGAAACCGGCGAAGCAGGTTACCAGAGCCAGGAACACGAGAGGTATCGACATGGTCTTGGGAGCCTCGTGGGGGGTATGCTCGTGATGAGCCTCTTTACCCCAGAAGATGTTGAAATAGAGACGGAACATATAAAACGCCGTCAGACCGGCTACCAGCGACATCCACACGCCCCAGAAAGCGCTCTTCTCAAAAGCGGCGGCGAGAATCTCGTCTTTACTGAAAAAGCCCGAGAAGGGAGGTATACCGGCTATGGCCAGACAGGCTATAAGGAAAGTGATGTGGGTAATGGGCATATACTTGCGCAAGCCTCCCATCTCCGACATCTCGTTGGAGTGTACGGCGTGAATAATGGCACCGGCACCGAGGAAGAGGAGAGCCTTGAACATGGCGTGGGTGAAGAGGTGGAACATCGAAGCCATGTAACCCAGCGCGCCGTGGCCATTCATCTCGGTCGTTACACCCAGAGCCACCATCATGAAGGCAATCTGCGAAATGGTAGAGAAGGCGAGAACACGCTTGATGTCGGTCTGCACACAAGCCACTACCGCTGCATAGAGAGCGGTAACAGCACCTATGACGGTGATGAAGGTCAACACCTCGGGAGTGGTTACATAAACCGGGAAGAGACGGGCTACCAGGAACACACCGGCCACCACCATCGTTGCGGCATGGATAAGGGCCGATACGGGAGTAGGACCTTCCATGGCGTCGGGCAGCCAGATGTGCAACGGGAACATGGCCGACTTACCGGCACCACCCATGAATACAAGGGCCATGGCCCACGAGGCCACCGAGATACCGAGGAACGTCTTTCCTTCGGTGGTACCTACCAGAGAGACATCGCCGCTTGTCAAGGTAGCGAAGTCGAAGGTCTTGGTATAGTAAGAGAGCAGCAAAATACCGAGGAGGAATCCCAGGTCGGCAAAGCGGGTAACAATAAAGGCCTTCTTAGAAGCGGCAACAGCCGACTGACGGGTGTAATAGAAGCCGATGAGCAGGTAAGACGACACACCCACAAGCTCCCAGAAGATATACATCTGGAAGATATTGGTGGCCACTACCAGACCAAGCATCGAGAAGGTGAAGAGCGAGAGAAATGCGTAGTAACGCTGGAAACCGACTTCACCGTGCATATAGCCGAGGCTGTAAAGATGCACCATCGACGAAACTGTGGTGATAACCACCAGCATCATGACCGAAATGGGGTCGAGCATGATACCCAGGTCGATGTGCAACCACTCGGTAAAGCGCAACCACTCGAAATGGTAGGGAGTCACCGTGGGATAAATGCCATCGACACGCGGCTGCATGAAATATTGAGCAGCGACGATATACGAGAGAATGGTAATGATGAAAAGGCCCGATGTGCCTAACAATCCGGCCGTGCGATGCGACATCTTGTGGCCGCAAAGTCCGAGCGTGATAAACATCAGCATCGGCAACAACAGTATGATGTAAGAGTATTCCATAATCGTTGTTCAGTAGCGATAGTTTCTCAATATTTCATTTTGTCGACGTTATCGACATTGATGTTACGAATGTTCCGGTAGATGTTGATGATGATGGCGATGGCTATCGCTGTCTCGGCGGCGGCAATTGCCACGGCGAAGAGGGTGAAGAAAAAGCCTTCGAGCTGCCCGGGGAAGAGATAGCGGTTGAAAACGACAAAGTTGATGTCGACCGCGTTGAGCATGAGTTCAAGCGATATGAGAATAGCCAACAGGTTATGACGGGTTACAAAGCCGTAAACACCGGCAAAAAACATGAGGGTACTCACCACAACATAATAAATCATGGGTATTTCCATAGTATTTCTTATCTTTTACGGGCAATCATAATGCCTCCGATTATACAAGCGAGTAACAGCACACTGATGGCTTCAAAGGGCAACAGATACTGATATTTGTCCATGCCCATAAGCGCATGTCCCACCGTCTTCATGTCGAGCTCGCCACCCTGGGCAAACTGCGAGGGGAAGAAGTCGTGGGTCAGGAGGGTATATCCGCAGATAGCGGCTCCCAGCACAGCGGCCAGCAGGCCCCAGGCCCGCTTGCGTGAGGAGATGCGGTCGCTCTTCTCGCCCAGTTTGCTGGTAAGCAGAATGGCAAAGACGAAAAGCACGAGAATACCTCCGGCATAAATCGTTACCTGAACAGCTCCCAAGAAATGATAGTCGAGCTGAAAGTAATACCCGGCTGTTGCAAAAAGCACAAAAAGCAGGTAGGTTGCAGCGCGCAAGATGCGACGACTGGTCACGGCCATAATCGAGCAGACGACAATAATTGCCGAAAGCAGGAAGAATATGACTTGATTGGCTACTTGTTCCATATCGAGAATGTTATTTTAAATTTTCAGGTTTACGGTTGAGATGCTTTACCAATTTGGTACGGTCAAAGACGGCCTGTTCAAATTCGTTGGTAAATTCCAAGGCATCGTGAGGACAGGTGTTCACACACAACTGGCAGAAGACGCAGCTACCCAGATCGTAGATGTAATCATCAAGCACACGTTTGGTCTTACCGTCTTCGGTCTCGACTTTCTTGGAGATAATCTGTATCGTGTGGTTGGGACAGTTCATCTGGCATATACCACATGCAATACATTTGTGATGGCCTTCGGCATCGAACTTTAACGTAAGTGTTGCTCTGAATCGGTCGCCTATCTTCAACGTTTCACGATTCTCGGGATACTTCTCGGTAACTTTGGGGGTAACAAACTCGGTTCCTGTTACCTTCATGCCAACAAGAAGACTCCACAGACCTTTCCAGAAATTGACAAAGTAATTTTTTAAACTTTCCATAAATGGTAATGTAGCTCTTTCTTTTCTTTTTAGTTTATCTCTCATATAAAAGTACCAGGCCGGAACCCGGTACTTTTGTTTTTTTGGTTTCTATCGCACTGAACCGCCCATGATATCGAGCAGTTCGTTGGTGATTCCCTGCTGACGTAACTTGTTGTATTCGATGCGCAACTCATCAATCAACTTACCGGCATTGTCACTGGCCGTCTGCATGGCAAGAATACGGGCTCCCTGCTCCGAAGTGCGGCTCTGCAAGCAGGCCTCGATAAGCGAAGCATTGACAAAAAGCGGCAGTACCGTTTCAAAAATGGCAGCACCGTCGGGCTCATAGATATAGGGGGTAACCCGCGCCGCTGTCTTACCGGCCGATTGCATCTCTTCGACCCGAATAGGCAACAGTTGACGGGTACGGACCGTCTGCGTGGCCACACTCTTATAGTGGGTATAGATGCACTCTATCCGATCATACTCGCCTGACAAGAATGAGGCCGTCAGTTCGCCGACAAGCTGTTTCAATTCGTCGGGCGTACTCTTGGCGTGGAAATAATCCTTGCGACAAACGGTTATTCCGGCCGTATGTTCTACCGCCGACATCACTTTCTTGCCTGCCGGATAGACATCAATGGCAAGTTGACCAGAACAGGTAGCTCGCAACTCAGACAATCGGGAGAGCAAAGCCTTGTAGAGATTGGAATTGTAGGCTCCACATAGGCCTTCGTCCGATGCCAATAAGACCAGTGCCACTCGATGCACAGGACGTTCCTGTATCAAAGGCGACTCATACTCACGGTCGGCTTCCAACAGATTGTTGATTGTAAGCTGCAACTGTTCCCGGTACGGTGCCATGCCACGCAAAGCCTGCTCAGCCTTGCGCAACTTTGCCGAAGATATCATCTTCATGGCACCGGTTATTTTCTGGGAAGACTCTACCGAGCCGATTCTTCCCTTCAACTCGCGCATTGTCGACATAGCAGATTATTTCTTATATCGTTTTACTACTTCTTGTGCTGTTTCCTGCAAGATGGTCTCTACCTCGGGGGTAAGTTTTCCTTCGCGCAGAGAAGACAACACGTCTTTTTCGTGACGACTCCGTAATATTTCCAGGAAATATTTTTCAAACTCGGCCACGTTCTCCAACGGCACATCGCTCAGCAGGCCTCGCGTACCGCAATACACAACGGCAATTTCTTCCTCTACGGGCATAGGTGTATATTGGGGTTGTACCAGCAGCATACTGTTCTTACGGCCTTTGTCGATAACCATGGCGGTTACGGGGTCGAGATCGCCGCCGAACTTGGTAAAGGCTTCGAGCTCACGATATTGGGCCTGGTCTATTTTCAGCGTACCGGCCACCTTCTTCATGGCTTTTACCTGGGCGTTACCGCCGACACGCGACACCGAGATACCCACATTGATGGCGGGGCGCATACCTTGGTTAAAGAGGGCGGTTTCGAGGAATATCTGTCCGTCGGTAATGGAGATGACGTTGGTGGGGATATAGGCCGAAACGTCTCCTGCCTGAGTCTCGATAATGGGCAATGCCGTGAGCGAACCTCCACCTTTTACGATAGGACGCAAAGCTTCGGGCAGGTCGTTCATGGTAGCGGCTACTGCATCGTTGTCGATAATCTTGGCAGCACGCTCCAACAGACGGGAATGGAGATAGAAGATATCGCCGGGATAAGCTTCACGACCCGAGGGTCGGCGCAGAATCAGCGAGATTTCGCGATAGGCCACGGCCTGCTTGGAAAGGTCGTCATACACGACCAGAGCGTGACGGCCACTGTCGCGGAAATACTCTCCGATGGCGGCTCCTGCAAAGGGTGCGTAATAGCGCATCGAAGCCGAGTCGGAGGCATTAGCAGCCAACACAATGGTATAATCCATGGCACCATGCTCACGGAGGGTATTTACCAAGGTGGCTACCGAAGAGGCTTTTTGACCGATGGCTACATAGATACAGTATACGGGGTCACCGGCCAGATAGTTCTTGCGCTGGTTGATAATGGTATCGATGGCAATGGAGGTCTTACCTATCTGGCGGTCGCCGATGATAAGCTCGCGCTGTCCACGGCCTATGGGCACCATAGAGTCAACGGCTTTTATACCTGTCTGCAACGGCTCGTTTACCGGCTGACGGAAAATAACTCCGGGAGCCTTCCGGTCGAGAGGCAAGGTAATCGTGTCTCCGGCAATGGGACCGGCTCCGTCGATAGGGTCGCCCAATGTGCTGATGACACGGCCTATGAGACCATCGCCTACAGGTATTGAAGCGATTTTCCCTGTACGCCGCACGGTCATGTTCTCCTTTACGGTATTGCTTTCGGCTCCCATCAAGATGACACCGACATTGCTCTCCTCGAGGTTCATGGCCACACCGCGCACACCGTTTTCAAACTCGACCAGCTCGCTTGAACTGACATTGTCGAGCCCGAAGACGTGAGCCACACCGTCACCCACTTCGAGTACGGTGCCGACTTCCTCAAAAGAGACCTTCGACTCGACCTCATCGAGTTGCTGTTTCAGTATATCAGAAATCTCATTAGGTTTAATCATAATCGTGTTTTGCTGTTTATTAATTTTAAACGCAATTGTTTCAGTTCCTTTTCGATAGATGCATCGAGACGTTCACCGCCCACGGTCAGCACAAAACCGCCGATAATAGAGGAATCGATTTTATGCTCAAACTCCAAATGGGCGTCAGGGCAATGCCGGGCCACAATGCTTTCTATGCGGGAAAGGATATTCTTGTCGAGAGGGGCTGCCGTTATGATTTGGGCACAGACAATATGATTGACGTCGCGATACAGCTTCTGATACATGAGCATGATAGAGCGCAAATAGCTCTCGCGTCGTTCATGCAGGAGCAGACGTGCAAAACGAAGGTATTCTTCCGAAGAAGCGGCATCGACACCGGCAGCAGAGAGCATTAACGCCTCTTTCTGAGTTGCATTGAGCACCGGATTGAGCAGAGTCTCTTGCAAATCGGGACGGGCGATGAAACTCGCTTCTACTTGCCGAGCGGCTTCATACACGGGAAGGGTTACATCCTTCTCTTGCGCATACTTGAGCAAAGCCTTGGCATATCGGCGGGCTATAAGTCCTTCGTTCATATTGGATTAGTTTTTATTCTCGATATCACTTAATAGTTTGTCGACCAACTCGGATTGTTGCTTATCTCCGGACAACTCTTTCCGCACAAGTTTTTCAGCTATCTGCAAAGCAAAATCACTGACCTGCTGACGGAATTGCCGTTCCGACTCTTTCCGGGCCAATTCTATCGACACATTGGCGGCATCGATTATCTTCTTGGCCTCTACTGTCGCTGCCTTACGGGCCTCCTCGATGATTTGGGTTTTCATCTGGGCCGCTTCGCGCAAGATTTCGAGCTGTTTCTGCTGAGCCTCGTTAATGAGTACACGAGCATTGTCGGTAGCATGTTCGAGCTGGCTTTTGGCCTCCTGTGCATAGGTTACGCCTTTATCGATAAGGTCGGCACGCTCGTCGACACTTTTCATAATGGCGGGCCATGCATATTTGGCCAATATCACAAAGAGAATGACAAACACAAGGAACATCCAGAATACCAATCCGAAATCGGGGGTAAACAGTTCCATGGTGTATCCTTTCTACTTTTGATTATAAGAATATGGCGAGCAAGCAAACGATGATGGCGAAGAGGGCAACACCTTCTACAAGGGCGGCAATCACAATCATGTTGGCACGGATATCATTCGAAGACTCGGGTTGACGAGCGATAGATTCCATAGCCGAAGCACCGATTTTTCCAATACCAAGACCGGCTCCGATAGCGGCAAGACCGGCTCCAAGGCAGGCACCTACTTTTGCAAATGCTGCAGCAGAGGCAGCGGCTTGTAACAAAATCATTGCTAACATAACATTCAAATTTAAAGGGTTATACTATTTCGTTTTTTTCTTTTATCTGTGTCTGTTCGTGCGATTCTTCACCTCTGACTCGTGCCAGACTGATGAAGATGGTCGACAGAATGGTGAATACATAAGCTTGTATGAAACTGATGAGCACATCGAGCAACATCATAAACAGCGAGAAGAAAACCGATATGACGGTAGTACCCGTGAGTACAGCAGCTCCCATCGAACCGAATATGAAGATGAGGGATATAAGCACCAACACAATAAGGTGTCCGCCCAGCATATTGGCAAAGAGACGTATCATGAGTGCCACCGGCTTGGTAAGAGCGCCGAATATCTCAATGACGGGCATCAACGGTACCGGGCACTTCATCCACATGGGGACTTCGGGCCAGAAAAGGTCTTTCCAATAATGTTTTGTCCCTGTCAGGTTCACGATAAGGAAGGTAAACAGGGCCAGAACCATCGTTATGGAAATATTGCCGGAAAGATTGGCTCCCGCCGGGAATATGACCATCAAGCCAAGAATATTAATAAAGAATATGAAGAAAAAGACCGTAAGCAGGTAGGGAGAATAACGCCGGGCATCTGCTCCCAATACCGGCTTAATAAGATCGTTATACAACATATCGAAGATCAGCTCCATAAAGCCGAACCACTTGCGGGGTGCACCGTTGGGGTGCTTGCGATACCAACGTGCCATGGGTATGAAGCACACACACAGCAGAATGGCCGTGATAAAAAGAGCCGCAACATTCTTGGTTATCGACAGGTCGAGCGGGCGATATTCGTTTCCTGCTTCATCGCGCGCCACAACCTTTCCTTTGAAATCGCCGTCGGGAGCGATATAGAAGCCCTTATAGTTCTCTCCGTGCATGACCCGATGCGAACCAAACACACTCCAATCGCCGTTTTTATCGCGGACGATTATAGGTAACGATATACGGTTGCTGTGAGAGAATGGTACTTCCCAACCGTAATTATCGAGCACGTGTTCAAAAATGATCTCCTTGGCGTCAAAAGAGGCCTCTTCACTCTCTTCGGCTTGCATGACAGGCACACAAGCAAAGAACAGAGCAAAAAGCAATGCAATACGGTGGAACATATATTTCTTCATCTCATTTTGTTTTATAGATAAGCATCGGGCTTATTTGAGGCACACAACAACTCTGTTGTTGTTCACGTCTACAAATCCGCCTTCGGCTGCGAGTTTTTTTACCTCCCCTTGGCTTTCATACTCGATTTCACCGGCAGCAAGAGTCGACAAGAGTGAGGCATGGTCTTGCAGGACGGTAAACGAGCCCACCGTTCCCGGCAAAGTAACGCGGGCGACTTCGCCTTGGAACAGAACGCCTGTGGGAGAAATTATCTCGAGTGTCATAGTGTAGACGATTTAACCGATTAATTACCTTGTACTTGTTTCAGCATCTTCTCGCCTTTGGCGATAGCTTCGTCGATGGTACCCACGTTCAGGAAGGCCTGTTCGGGATATTTGTCCATCTCTCCGCTGAGAATCATCTTGAAACCACGAATGGTCTCTTCGAGAGGCACCATCACACCGGGCAGACCGGTGAATTGCTCGGCAACATGGAAGGGCTGCGAAAGGAAGCGTTGTGCACGACGAGCCCGTGCCACAACGAGCTTATCCTCATCGGACAACTCATCTACACCCATGATGGCAATGATGTCCTGCAACTCGTTATAGTGTTGCAGCAACTGTTTCACAGCCTGGGCGGTATTATAATGGTCTTCACCTATGATCAGAGGGTCGAGAATCCGGGATGTCGATTCCAGAGGATCGACGGCCGGGTAAATACCCAACTCGGCAATCTTACGGCTGAGCACCGTGGTGGCATCGAGGAAGCTGAACGTGGTGGCGGGGGCAGGGTCAGTCAAGTCATCGGCCGGAACATATATGGCCTGCACCGAGGTAATAGATCCGTACTTAGTCGAGGTAATACGCTCCTGCAAAGCACCCATTTCCGATGCCAAGGTAGGTTGATAACCTACGGCCGAAGGCATACGTCCCAAGAGGGCAGATACCTCTGAACCGGCTTGGGTGAAACGGAAGATGTTGTCGATAAAGAACAGAATCTCCTTTCCTCCATCGCCCGAGTCACGGAAGTTCTCGGCTACGGTCAATCCCGAAAGGGCCACACGCAGACGGGCTCCCGGCGGCTCGTTCATCTGACCGAATACCAAGGTGGCATGAGAGTTGGAGAGTTTTTCCATATCAACCTTGGAGAGGTCCCAATGCCCCTCTTCCATATCTTTTTTGAAGTCATCGCCATAATTGATAACTCCCGACTCTATCATCTCACGCAGCAGGTCGTTACCTTCACGGGTACGTTCACCTACACCGGCAAAAACGGTAAATCCGTTATGTCCTTTGGCGATATTGTGTATCATCTCCATGATGAGCACGGTCTTGCCTACACCGGCACCACCGAAAAGACCGATTTTACCACCTTTGGAATAGGGTTCGAGCAAATCGATAACCTTAATACCCGTATAAAGCATCTCGGTGTTGATAGAGAGGTCTTCAAAGCGAGGGGCCGGGCGGTGAATCGGAGTTACTTCCTTGTAGTCAAGTTCAGGCAGGTGGTCAATGGCATTTCCCATAACGTTCATCAAGCGGCCTTTTACCTGATTACCCGTAGGCATAGCCAAAGGACGTTGCAAATCGACCACTTTCATACCTCGGGTAAGGCCATCGGTGGTATCCATAGCAACACAGCGAACTGTATGTTCTCCGATATGCTGCTCCACCTCTACAATCAAATCCGAGCCATCGGGCCGTTGTATTTTCAGCGCATTGTAAATAGGGGGCAATTGCGCCTCTTCGCCGTCGAAAGTTGCATCGACAACAGGGCCGATGACTTGCGAAATGTATCCGATATTGTCTTTCATATGGCTATCTTGTTTCATTAATACGATTTTCTAAAAATGTATACCGAAAATGGTTATCAGCACCACAAGGAGCAGATTGACAAATCCTATGGGTACCAGATATTTCCATTCAAGGTTCAGGAGCTGGTCGATACGCAGACGGGGGAATGTCCACTTGAACCACATGATGATAAACATCACAACGGCAGTCTTTCCAAAGAACCAAACGACCGAGGGGATATAATCCATCACCTGATTGAAAGCGTCCCAGCCGCCAATGTGCAGGGGCATCCAGCCACCCAGGAAGAGAAGGCTGGCTATTCCGGCCACGATAAACATGTTCAGGTATTCTGCCAGATAATAGAATCCGAAATGGATACCCGAATATTCGGTGTGATAACCGGCCGTCAGCTCCGACTCGGCCTCGGGAAGGTCAAACGGGCCACGGTTGGTCTCGGCCGTTCCTGCGATGAGATAGATGACAAAGGCAATGATCATGGGAATGTGTCCCGTGAAAATGAACCAGCCGCGGCTTTGCAACTCAACCAACTGTGAGGTCTGCATCGTACCGGCGAAGACAACGACGGCAAGCATCGAGAGGCCGATGGAAAGCTCGTAGCTCACCATCTGCGCGCCGCTTCGCATGGCGCCGATGAGGGTAAACTTGTTATTACTCGACCAGCCGGCCAGGAGTATACCCAGCACACCTATCGACGAAACTGCCATGATGAAGAATACGCCGATGTTGAAATCGAGTACCTGCAATCCGCGACCGAAAGGCATACAGCCGAACGTAAGCATCGAGGCGAGTATCACCAGATATGGGGCGAGATTGAAGAGGAATCTGTCGCTGTGCTTGATGGAAATAAGCTCCTTGATGAGGATTTTTATCATGTCGGCCACGCTCTGAAAGAGTCCGTAAGGGCCTACCCGGTTGGGACCGAGACGACACTGGAAGAAGGCACATATCTTACGTTCGCCGTAAATCAATGCCAGGGCGATAAGTGCATATAGCAACAGGAGGGCAACCCCTATCAGCACAAACTCGACCAAAAGGGCGCCCCACTCGGGCATATACTCTCTCAGGAAAGTGTCAATCCAGCGTGTTACTATCGAAAAATCGAACATATTGTTTGCGGGTTATATTTGATTCTACTTAATAAGGTGATTTCTGGAGGTCAACGGTCGATATCGGGTACTACATAATCGAGCGAACCGCCGATGGTGATAAGGTCGGCTATCTTGGCTCCTCTCACGAGATGGTCTACGACACCCACCAATGCAAATCCCGGCGATACGACTTTGAGACGGTAAGGTGTCTTGTCGCCCCGGCTTTCGAGGTAGATGCCGAAAGCTCCACGCGAGGCTTCCACCTGTTTGAAGTAGCGGCCCTCGGGTACCTTGATAATGGGTTTGGTCTTGACGGCATAGTCGCCTTCGGGTATATTATCGACGAGCTGTTCGAGAATGTGAAGCGATTGCACAATCTCTTCGAGACGCACGTTGTAACGGGCATAGGAGTCGCCCTCGTGCGACAGCACTTCGTCGAACTGTACCTTGTCATAGGCAGCATAGGGAGTGCGCTTGCGCACGTCGCAGGCCCAACCCGAGGCACGACCCGTAGGACCGGTCGCATTGTAACGTATGGCATCTTCGAGCGAAAGGTGTCCGACGCCTATCATACGGTTACGGGCGATAACATTGCCGGTAAACACTTCATTGTATTCTTTCAGGCGCGCGGGCATGATTTTGATGAATTCCTTGACCTTGCGCTGGAAATCGGGGTGTATGTCGGCCATGACACCACCGATGGTGTTATAGTTCATCGACATGCGGGCACCGCAGGTCTCCTCAAAGATGTCGAGTACCAGCTCCCGCTCACGGAATCCGTAGAAGAAGGCGGTCAAGGCACCGAGGTCCATGCACAGGGTTGAGAAGAAGAGCAGGTGCGAAGAGATACGCATCAACTCGTCCATCATCGTGCGGATATACTGGGCACGCTGGGGAACTTCGAGTTGCAGGGCATCTTCGATACACATGCACAGGGCGTGACGGTTCTGATGGGCCGAGAGATAATCGAGACGGTCGGTCATGTGGAGGGTCTGCGGATAGGTCATGCCTTCCCACAGTTTTTCTATACCGCGGTGTATGTAACCGCAATGCACATCGACCTTCTTGATAATTTCACCTTCGAGAGAGGTGCGGAAACGCAATACACCGTGGGTAGCGGGGTGCTGCGGACCGATATTGACGATATAATCGTTTTTCTCAAAGATGTCGACAACTTTCTTTTCTACCTTTCCGTCAGGGCTCATGGCCAGCGAAATGGTTGTGTCGGCACACTCTTCGTTGGTCTCGGGTATGGGGTTGTTTTCCCGGCTGGTGTCGTAATCTTTACGCAGGGGGTAGCCGTTCCAGTCTTCACGGAGGAAGATGCGACGCATATCGGGGTGGCCAATAAAACGAATACCGTAGAAGTCGTAGACCTCACGCTCTTCAAAATTGGCATTGGCCCAGATATCGCTCACCGAATAAAGTATCGGATCTTTACGGTCGGCCGTTGCGGCTTTGAGAATCACCCAATGGTTGTATTTTACCGAGTTGAGGTAGTAGACCACACCCAGCGTCTCGCCCCAGTCCATTCCGACAAGGGCCGCCAGGTTATCAAACTGCAACTCGCCGTCGTCGTGCAAGTAACGGGCCAAGGCGGGCAGTTTCTCGGCCGGGACGGCGAAGGTAGGGTATTGACCCTCTTCATAAACAGCTTCCGGGAGGAAAGCGGCTATCTTTTCTTGTATATTTGCCATTAAAGGAAAACTTGCGGGTTAATCTTCGGATTCTTCTATCGGTTTCTGCTCCTGACGGTTTACGCCGCCGAAATATTTTTCGAGCTTGACTTTGCGCTGCAACTGCATCATGCCGTAAAGCATGGCTTCGGGCCGGGGCGGACAGCCGGGTATATACACATCGACGGGCAATATCTCGCCTACACCGTTGAGCACATGATAAGAGTTTTTGAACGGACCGCCCGAAACAGCACAACCGCCAACGGCTATGACATATTTCGGCTCGGCCATCTGGTCGTAAAGACGCCGCAGTACGGGGGCCATTTTGTGTACTATCGTGCCGGCGACCATGATAAAGTCGGCCTGACGCGGACTGGCACGGGCCACCTCAAACCCGAATCGCGCCATGTCATAGCGCGCAGCTCCTACCGACATAAATTCGATACCGCAACAGCTGGTAGCGAACGTAAGCGGCCAGAGAGAATTGGATCGGCCCCAATTTATAACGTCGTCGAGGACCCCCATCACCACATTTGTACCGTTGGCGCGGAGCTCCTCAACCATTTTTTCGAGCGACTCATTATCCTTGAAGTCCTCGTATTTCATCGACTTTATCTTCGGTTTTTTCATTTCCATTCCAATGCTCCTTTCTTCCATGCATAGGCAAGGCCGAATACAAGGATTACCAAGAAAAACAAAATGTTTACCAATCCGGCAACACCCAAATCACGGACGATAACCGCCCACGGAAAGAGAAGCACCGTCTCGACATCGAACATCAAGAACAGAATGGCAAACAGATAATATCCCACCTTAAACTGCATCCACGATGTTCCGTGTGTGGGAATACCGCACTCATAGGCCTCTCCTTTCTGCCTGTTGTATGAGCGGGGTGAGATGAACCATGCGATGAGCAGGGCTGCCGTCACCAGCACGATGCCGGTAAGGAAGACGACTACTAACAATGACAAATTCATTTTACCTATATCAAACTAACAACTTGTTATTCAATACTTTGTTAAATAAACAGAAATAACGAAGCCCTTTCTGCAAGACTTCGAAAAGAATGGGTATGAACCTCTTTTTTCAAAACTGCTTCAAAGTAACAGAATAAAATGCAGCTGGGCAAATTATTTCCTCAAAAATCGACTTTGCGAACAACTTTTTTAGCACTTCCCAAACATTTATTTACACTTCTCCGCCACATCATTTTTCTTTATTAAATAGGTGCAGCAAATTGTCTTTTTGACAAAAATACACTATCTTTGCTAAGAGTTATCGGCACAACCCGTACCTTTATATGTTATACCGACAGAAACAACCCGTCTCATGAACAACCAACCGTCTGCCTCCGAAATGAAACTATACCCATTGCTCACCCCTCTTTCGTGGCTTTACGGGGCTGCCGTATGGGTACGCAACCAACTGTTTGACTGGAACATATTACCCACAGAGAGTTTTGAAATTCCCGTCATCAGCGTCGGAAACATTACGGTCGGAGGCACCGGAAAAACACCCCACATCGAGCATCTCATACGCGCACTCTCGGAGTCGTCGTTCAAGATAGCGGTTCTGAGCCGCGGATACAAACGGCACACGCGGGGGTTCAGGCTGGTCACCATGTCGTCGACCGCTGCCGAGGTAGGCGATGAGCCGTTACAAATCAAGCACAAGTTTCCGACGGCCGTCGTCGCAGTCGACGCCAACCGCCGTCGCGGGATACGCAAGCTCATGGAACAAGCGCCCGACATCGACCTCGTCCTGCTCGACGACGCCTACCAGCACCGCTATGTCACCCCCTCGATGTCGATACTCCTCACCAGCTACGAACGCATGATTTACGACGACAAGCTGCTGCCCGCCGGCAGGCTGAGAGAACCTGTCGACGAAAAGTCGCGCGCCAACATCGTCATCGTCACCAAGTGCCCCGAAACGCTCAAACCCATCGACTACCGGCTGCTGGCCAAACACCTCAACCTCTACCCCTACCAGAGCCTCTACTTCACCAGCCTCCTCTACGACGAGCTGAAAGCCGTATTCCCGGCCGAGAACAGCCGGCGCATCACCGTAGAACAACTGCGCGAAGAGCCCGACGAGGTACTGCTCGTCGCCGGTATCGCCTCACCCGAACTCTTTGCCGGATACATCGGGCAATACACCACCCACACACGGTTGTGGAACTTCGGCGACCACCACGAATTCTCCTCCCGCGACCTGCGCAAAATCGAGAAGTGGATAGCCTCGGCCGACGAAAACGGCCGCCATGGATACGTCATCGTAACCGAAAAAGATGCCGCCCGCCTGCTCCACAGCCCGAAAGTTTCGCCGCTGCTGAAAAGCCGGCTCTATTACCTGCCCCTGCGCATACACTTCATGCTCGGACAGGAAAGCGCATTCAACCAGCAAGTCAAGGAATCTGTCGTGCGTTTCCGCCGGCAGATGATTCAGAAGAAAAAATAACCCTCAAAAAACGACCGTCATGCTCGAACAGATAAAAGAGACCGCCGCCTACATATCCAGGCAATTCGGGTCAATTCCCTCCGTCGCCATCATTCTGGGAACCGGACTGGGCGAACTGGCCGGACACATTACCGACCGCCAGGAGTTACCCTATGCACAGATTCCACACTTCCCCCTGTCGACCGTCGAAGGGCACAGCGGCAAGCTTATCAAGGGTCGCCTCGGCAACCGCGAGATAATTGCCATGCAGGGCCGTTTCCACTACTACGAAGGCTACACCATGCAGCAAGTAACCTACCCGGTGCGGGTCATGCAGCAACTGGGGGTAAAAACGCTTTTCGTATCCAATGCGGCCGGCGGCATGAACCCTGACTTCAAGGTAGGCGACCTCATGCTCATCACCGACCACATCAACACCTTTCCCGACCACCCTCTGCGCGGGAAAAACTACGATGAACTCGGGCCCCGTTTTCCCGACATGAGCGGCGCCTATACCCCCCGGCTCATAGCCAAAGCCCTCGACATAGCCCGCCGCAACGGCATTACCGTGCAACAGGGCGTCTACGCCGGCACCCAGGGGCCCTCGTTTGAGACACCGGCCGAGTACCGCTACTTCCGCACCATAGGGGGCGACGCCGTAGGCATGTCGACCGTACCCGAAGTCATCGTTGCCCACCATGCCGGCATGGAGGTCTTTGCCATCTCGGTCATTACCGACTTGGGCGGCTTCGGCGACATCGTCAAATGCTCGCACGAAGAGGTACAGAAGGCAGCCGCCGAAGCCCAGCCCCGCATGACCCTCATCATGCGACAGCTCATCGAAGAAATGTAAACCTCACAACCAGTCTCTTCATACACACACATTCACAACACACCCATGGAGCATAAACCCCAGACCGATATTTCCACCCTCGGCGAGTTTGGCCTCATACGGCACCTCACCGAGAATTTTCCTCCCCGAAACGCATCGACCCTCAAAGGTGTGGGCGACGATGCCGCCGTACTCGACTACGGAAACAAGCGCACCCTCGTCACCACCGACCTGCTGCTCGAAGGCATACACTTCGACCTCACCTACGTCCCGCTGAAACACCTCGGCTACAAATCGGCCGTCGTCAACTTCTCCGACATCTACGCCATGAACGGACGTCCCCGCCAGATTACCGTCTCGCTGGGACTCTCCAAACGCTTCTCGGTCGAAGACATGGAAGAGCTGTATGCCGGCATACAGCTGGCCTGCAACATCTACGGCGTCGACCTGGTAGGCGGAGACACCTCGGCCTCACTCACCGGGCTCACCATCAGCATCACCTGCATCGGCGAAGGTGAAGAGGGAAAAATCGTGTACCGCAACGGCGCCCGGGAAAACGACCTCATCTGCGTAAGCGGCGACCTCGGTGCCGCCTACATGGGGTTGCAACTGCTCGAACGCGAAAAACATGTCTACGCCGGCGAAAGCGACTTCACCCCCGCCTTTGAAGGCAAAGAGTATATTCTCGAACGCCAACTCAAACCCGAAGCCCGGAAAGACATCATTGCCGAGCTCGACAAGCGGCACATTGTCCCCACCGCCATGATGGACATCTCCGACGGACTCTCTTCGGAACTGCACCACATCTGCACCCAGAGCCACACCGGCTGCCGCATCTACGAAGAGCGCATACCCATCGATTACCAGACCGCCGTCATGGCCGAAGAGCTCAACATGAGCCTCGTTACCGCCGCCCTCAACGGCGGTGAA
The DNA here is from genome assembly GCA_944325415.1 of uncultured Bacteroidales bacterium. Taxonomy (GTDB): domain Bacteria; phylum Bacteroidota; class Bacteroidia; order Bacteroidales; family UBA11471; genus Caccoplasma. Next base: position 39,019 of record CALUZW010000003.1, read on the forward strand.
GACTACGAACTGCTCTTCACCGTGCCGCTCGGCAGCCACGACGAAGTAGCCGCCATACCCGGTGTACACATCATCGGCCACATCACGGCCCCTTCGCTGGGACTCTACATGATTTCCCGCGACGGCAACGAAATAGAACTTCGCGCACAAGGCTGGAATTCTCTCTCGGAAGAGAGCGACGACAAAACGACAGAGGCCTCAGAATAAACCCTATCTTACCACATAAAGGACAGACCGCCATGCAAGCAAAATTTTTCGGAGCCGCAGCCCTGCTGTTTTTAGCAACAGCCTGTGGCCAGAAATTCACCGTAACGGCCGAATGCGACGCCAGCAGCAACGGCAAGCAGGCCTACATCATCGACTTCACAACCGAGCAACCCATCGACAGCGTCGTGGTAAACAGCAATCGGGCCGTATTCAAAGGGAAGACCGACGCGACACGGCTGTGCCAACTCTTCGTCGACTCGCCCAGCGGCGAAAGCGCCGTCTTCATTCTCGAAAAGGGCAACATCGCCATCGACCCCCTGAACTGGACCGTAGCAGGCACCCCGCAGAACGACTCCCTGCAAAACTTCTACACCGCTGTCAGAGAGATGCAGGAACAATTCTTTGCCCGCCATCAGGCCCTGGCCGGCACCGATTCCGACACCGAAGCCCAGAGCATCGCCCTGCAAAAAGAGATGATAGCCTCGCTCGGCAATATCTCCTCGCGGTATGTAAAGACCATGCCGGGAAGCTGCGTCGCCACATACGCCTTGGCCAACTGGCTCAATGCGCTGGTAGGTAGCGACGACTTCGACGAAGCCGCGGCTCTCGTAACGGAACACGACATGCAATATCCCATCGTGAGCCGAGCCATCGAGACCGACAAACAGCTCAAAGCCACCCGGCCGGGAGCCATGTTTACCGACTTCACCGTCCTGAACGGCAATCTCGACGGCACCTCGGTATCACTCTCCGACTATGTAGGCAAAGGGAAATATGTGCTGGTCGACTTTTGGGCATCGTGGTGCGGCCCCTGCCGGGGCGAGATACCCAACCTCAAAGAAATCTACAAGCAACATGCCGGCGACGATTTTGAAATCGTAAGCGTTGCCGTATGGGACAAGCGCGAAGCTACCCTCAAAGCCCTTGAAGAAGAGCAACTGCCCTGGCCCCAGATTATCGACGCCGGACAGATACCGACCGAACTTTACGGCATTGACGGCATACCCCAAATCATGCTCTTCGCCCCCGACGGCACCATCGTTGCCCGCGACCTGAGAGGCGACAACCTGAAACAGCTCATTTCCAAAACACTTCCAAAATAACCCTGCTCTATGAAGAAATTCTTTCTCTTCCTGGCTCCTGCCCTGCTGCTCACCGCATGCAGCAAACCTTACAGCATAACCGTAGACTGTGAGGAAATCAACGACAGTACGACTGTTTACCTCACCGACTATTTCACGGGCGACACGCTCAACAGCACCCACTTCACCGACGGTAAAGCCCTCTTCTCGGGCGAAACCGGAAAAGATTTCGTCGGAGAAGTTGTTTTCCAAGAAAAGTCGGCCATCTTTGTCGTAGAACCCGGAGATGTACAAATCACCTTCAACCCGGTATTTGACATCATCTATGAAATAAGCGGCACCGAACTCAACGACTCACTGGCTACCATACAAGCCCAGAGCATCAGCCAACAGTTCGGCCACCTGTTCCAAGTACTTGCCCTCGACTCCAAGGCACCCACCTTTGAAAAGACCCGCGACAGCATCAACGCCGTCAACAACGACATTCTGCTCAACATCTACAAGGAGGGCGCCCTCAAATACACCGGCACCCCCATCGGCGACTACTGCGTAAGCGAGTGGCTCAGCTACGCCATCGGAAGCGACGACTTCGACGAGGCTCTCAGCAACGTACCCTCAAAAATCAAAGAGTCGGCCGCCATACAAAAGTCGGTAACCATACACCGCGGCATGCAGACCAACCGTCCGGGCAGCCGCTTTGTCGACTTCACCATCGAGAACGGTAACCTCGACGGCACCCCCGTATCTCTCTCCGATTATGTAGGCAAGGGCAAATATGTGCTGGTCGACTTCTGGGCATCGTGGTGCGCTCCCTGCCGGGGCGGTATACCGGGCATCAAGAAACTCTATGAGAAATATGCCGGCGACAACTTCGAAGTGGTAAGCGTAGCCGTATGGGACGAACGTGACGCCACCCTCAAAGCTCTCGAAGAGGAGCAGATGCCCTGGCCGCAAATCATCGACGCACAAGACATTCCCTCGGGAATCTATGGCTTCAAGGGCATACCCCAGGTTATCCTCTTCTCGCCCGACGGCACCATCATCGCCCGCGACCTGCACGGCAAAGCCATCGACGAGGCCGTAGAAAAAGCCCTGAACAACCTGTAATCCTTCATACACACAACAACATTATTATTAACCTCGTACAGAATCGCCCGTTCAAAGCGGGCGATTCTACCGTAACCACACTATGGAAACATTTTTAGTAACTGCCATCGTAAGCATGACACTGGCTCTTACATTCTATTCTATCGGCACATGGGGCGAACACATTGAGAAACGTCTCCGCCTGTGGCACATCGTTTTCTTCATTCTGGGTCTTTGCGCCGACTCGTTCGGCACAGCTCTGATGACCGAAATGGCCGACCCCGCAAAAAAAGACCTTCTGCACGGCATCACCGGTGCAGCCGCCCTCTTTCTAATGGCCGTACACGCCCTTTGGGCCATTCTCACCTATTGGAAAGGAAGCCCGAAGGCAAAACGCAATTTCAGCAAGTTCAGCGTCTTTGTCTGGGCCTTCTGGCTGATACCCTACGCACTGGGCATCGTACTGGGCATGAAGTAAGAGTCCATCTATCGGCTTCATACAAAGAGAGAGAGGCGGCCTTTCACAAGGCCGCCTCTCTTTCGAATGGGGATATGGTTCCCCCTTTCGCTTATCACGACAGTATGGTAGTTATTTCTCTATCGAAAAGCTGTAAATAATTTTTCCCTTCCCGTTGATCATATACAGGGTGAGTGTATCGTCGTCGGCCGACACCACCGAGAATCCGGCCTCGGAGCTGCAAAAGAGAGTTCCATCGATGGGCTTGACATCGCGTGCCAGCGATCCCGACGAATTGACCACATACTGCACCTTGCTGCCGGCCGGACGTATGTGCTGGAAATTGTGTATATGACCGCACAGATAGAGGTCTACGCCGTAGGCATCGAGCAGCGGTTTGAGACGGGCCTGCATATCGAGACGCTCCGAATCGCCCTTGTAGGTCTCGGCAAAGACCGGGTGATGGCCCATCACGATTTTCCACTTGGCCGTACTGCTTTTAAGCGTCTTTTCTATCCAGTCGAGCTGTTTTTTGAGATTCTGCTTTCCGGCATCGGCATACTTGTCGCCCTCCTCGCGGTACTTGTCAATCATCGGGGTAGTATCGATAAAGACAAGAAGCATCTTCTCATTGTCGCCGGCCTCCTGCTCCACAGCATAGTAACGGCCCTTGGTCGACCAGCGACGGCTCACCTTGGTGTAATCGAGAACAGCCTGGGTATTGCCACGATATTCGTGGTTACCGAGTATGGCATACCAGTCAATCATCAATTCGGGGTGAGAATAGATGAGTTCATAGTTGGTCATCCACAGCGGGTCATCGACCGAAGCCACACCCTCGAAATGATGCACATCACCCAGAGCGGCCACAAATTCAATATCGATATTCTCGGCCAGCTCGCCCATCAGTTCGGCAATGGGCTTCTGCTCGTAATAGCCGTTGCGGCCGAGGTCATTGGCCACGATGAACGAGTGAGCCTCCTCATTTACAGCAGGTACTTCGACTGTGGTCTGGGCCAAGGTGCTGCCAGCAAAGCAGGCCGACAGCAGAAGGGTATAGAAAAGATTCTTGATTTTCATAAGACGAATATTTAAATTGAGAATAAAACTTATTTACTACCGAAAGCGCCGAAGAAGGCCGAAGGAGCGGGCGAGGTAAAAGTCGTCTGTGAATAGATTCCATTAAGGCCTTCAAAGGTCAGACCACCGGCAAAATGGCGGGTAAACGAGGTATTACCACCGGTAAGAGCCGGCGAACCAGCAGCCAGATGGAAGTCCCAGGCATCGTTCCACTCTTGGGGAGCGCCCTCTTCATTACCACCCACGTTGATATTAATATTGCTCTGGCGGGTAAAATTTACAAAGAGAGGATCTTTATCACCGGGCGTAGCGCTCATGATGTCGTTGGCTCCGTTGAGGATACCTTCGCTCTCGTCGGGCTGCATCTGAGCCACACCGTCGGCAGTCGAAGCAAAATAGTAGTTGGGGGTAATCACACACTTCTCGTCTTCAAAAGCCTCGGTATCGTGTTTCAGCCCCCAGCGGCAGTCGTAAATCATGTTGTTGTACATCTCGGCATAGATACCCTCTTCGAGCCATATCGAACCACCTTTTTTCTTGGGACGACGCCAGCCGCTGTTCACAATCGTATTGTTGTAGCAATAGAGATGCGACTGTACGTTGGTAAATCCCGAGTTGGAGAGTTTGAATCCGTTGGTATTGGCATCGTAGATGAGGTTATAGGCAATATCGGCCTTGCACTCCGACTTGTAGTTGATGGCTTCGCCTCCCTCTTCGCCGTTGCAGATGAAATAGTTGTTGGAAACAATCGACTCACCGCCGGTGATGTAAATCTGGTCTTCGGCGTTGTTGCGGAACACACAGTTCTGAATCAACATCTTACCATCGGGGTTGCAGAAGTGTACAGCCGGTACACCCTCGCCGGTCTCTGTCTTGAAGAGCTGATTGCGGAACGAGAGAGAATTTTCGGTCGTCAGTGCGCCTCCATACTCGATAACGGTGTGGAGCAGCACCAGCTCGGGACAATCATATCCGCAGATAATACCACCCCAGTTGCGGGAGAAGCGATTACCCTTCGACGAGGCCTCCACGGTGAAGGTAACAGGATTCTCTTCGGTACCAAGGCAGTACATGCTGCCGAGAACCACGATTTCGGGTTTCACTTCGGTATTGGCAGCTATCACGGTGGCACCCTCTTCGACAACGAGCACCTGGCCTTCGTCTACAAGGAAGTGGTCGGTAAGCGTTACCGTAGTGTCTTTGGGCCAAACGATAACATTGCCGGGCAGGCTATTGGAACCGGAATCAATACCGTCGTTGCTCTTCTCCTCCTCGGAGCAGGCCGTTGTCAGAATAGTAGTTGCGGCAAAAAACATTGCCAAAGTTCTTGTCAGTTTCATGTCTGTTAAAAAATTGATTGGAAAAATGTTCTATTTTGAAAAAGTATATCACAGTTTATAGCGTACTCCCACCATAAATCCTATGCCGGAATAGTTGTCGCGTATGAGGGTGCGGTCTTGGCTCTGCGACGGGAAGTCGTAGTTATAGGCGTTGGTGGTCTTGATGTAGCGTTTGTAATGGGTGTTGAGCAGATTGGTAGCCTTGGCATAGAGCGAGAAGTTGCCCAGTTTTTTCTCGACCGAGGCGTCGAGCGAGAAAACGGGACTGTCCCAGTAGTCGGCCTCGTAATAGTGCGACACGACGGCCATCTTCTCACCGGTGTAGGAGAATGAGAGTTGGGCGTCCCACCCCTTCTCGGTATTCTTATAAAGGAGCGAGAGGTTGGCCACATGCGGAGCCTGGCCTACGAGCGGGCGGGTCTGGTCGACCGAGAGGCGTTGGAGCGAACCGCTCTCGCGGGAATAAAGCGTCTTGGGGGTGGTAATCTGCGAATGGGTGTAGGTGTAGTTGGCCTTTATGCCGATGTAGCGGAAATATTTGATGACATCGACCTCGACCCCCACGTTACGGGCGTTACCCAGGTTGGCCGGTCCGTAGCCGAACTGACGGTTGTTGACCGAGTAATAGGCATATTCGATGGGGTCCTGTATGTTCTTGTAGAAGAGGCCCACCATCACCTGGTCGGTTACCGAGGGGAACCACTCCCAGCGCAGGTCGACATTGTCGATGCGGGCCCGTTTCAAATCCTTGTTTCCGAACTCGGTGTAGTCTTCGTTGATAATCGAATAGGGAACGACTTCGAAGAAACCGGGGCGGTTCACCGAACGGAAGTATGAGAGGCGCAGGTTCATCGCCTCAATGGGCGAATATTTGAGATGAAGCGACGGCAGGAAGTCCCAATACACCTGACCGCCGTCGGGGTCGTCCTTGTAGTTGGGATAATACATGTGGTAGCCTTGGTCGGTGTGCTCGGCACGTACGCCGGCTATGACATTCCACACCTCGTTGCCGAGACGATACATGAGATAGGCTGCACCGATGCGTTCGTGGGCATCGTAATCGAGCGGACCTACACTACCTTGCGAAGCCTGCAACTTCCACTCGATGTCGGTAACCGAGCCGAAGTCTTCGCCCTGATACTGCTGACCATCGGGGGTAAAGAGGTACGACACATAGTCGTTGGTGCGGCGTTTGTCGCGATAGAGACCGCCCCACTTCAACGACATCGGGGCAAAGGCCTCGTCGTAGGCCCACTCAAAGTTGGCCGCAGCCGAGAGGTCGCGGTCGCTGTTGCTCTCCCAGCGGCGCTCCATGTGGTCGGCACGTACCTTGTCGACATAGTTGTTGCGGTCGTTTTCGAGTACGACATAGGTGCGGTCGGGCGCATCGTTGGTGGCATTGGCCCACACGAGCGACCAGTCGGCCTCGACACCACGGCCCAGCCGGTGGTCGCCTTGCAGGGTAAACGAGATGATGTTCTGGCGTTCAAATATCGAACGGGTCTCCCACTCTTCGAGCGAATTGCCCTCTTCGGGAGCATAATTGAGCGAGAGGTCGGTAATCTTGCTGTCGCGCACTCCCATAGAATTGTTGCCCACATACACGCCATAGAGCGAGAAGGTATTGTACTTGTTGAGGCGGAAATCACTTTTCATGTGCAGGGCATACTGCATCTTCATCTCGGAATAGAAGCGCTCACGCATCGACGAGAGGCGCACCGTCGACTCGCTTTGCGGCATATTGTCTTCAAAAAAGAGCGACTCGGTGCCCCGGTTGAAATTCTGGAAACTACCCGAAAGCACAATGCCCAGACGGTCGTCGAAATAACGGTCGCCCCATGAGAGGCCCAACGTCACATCGGGCAGTGCCGCCCGCTGTTTGTAACTCATCGTTCCCTGCTTGAAGTCGGCCGGCGTAGCGTGATACTCCTTGCCGAAGGCTTCGCGCGGCGAGGTCATCATCACGCCGCTGCGGTCGAAGGTCATAAACTGATTGTTGAAAAACAGCGAATTGTAACCCACCGAGGCATTAATATTGAACAGGCGCGACGAAGGAGCCTCTTTCATGATGAGGTTTACCACGCCGCCGGTAGCATCGCCCTCCATGTCGGGCGTCAACGACTTGGTCACTTCGAGGCGGTCGAGCATCTCGCTAGGGAAAATATCGAGGGCAATGTAACGGTCTTTGTTCTCGGGGCTGGGTATCTTCACACCATTGACCAAGGTATAGTTGTAGCGCTTGTCCATACCACGCAACACGGCATACTGACCCTCGCCCGAACTCTCCCGCTCCATCGTTACACCCGAGATACGCTGTAACACGTTGGCCACGGTAATGTCGGGCGATATTTCAATACTGCGGGCACTCATCACGTTCATCACCGTAGGTGCGCTCCGCTCGATGTAACGGGCACCCATATCGGTAGCCCGGTCATATCGGGCCTCGACCTTTACCTCGTGGAGGTCATGGCTCTGCGGTTCGAGTTCGATTCTCAGAGTTTCTGTCTCGGAAGAAATTTCATATACCCCTTCGTTATATCCCAAATACCGGGCCACAAGGGTCATTTTCATGTTCTGGGGAAGGTCTTTCAACTGAAAGGTACCGTCGAGACCGGCGGCTGTGCCCACCGAGGGTCTCTCTTTCACGACGACCGTCGCACCGATAAGCACGTCGCCCGTACGCTTGTCTATCACAACTCCGTTCAGCGTATAAGCCGAAGCCGTGTGCGAAAGAATCACAAAAAGCACATGGATAAATAAGATAACTTTTGCCTTAAACATACTGTCGTTTTCGTATAATTATTTTGACAGCGCAAAAGTACCGGGCTCTTATTACAATAGAATAACAAGCCTGTTATAGAAGCGTAACAATTGTGTTAAGAAACCGTTACAAAGATTTTCGGAAATCGCCCCGCACATTCGGGACAACCATCTAAAAACCAATCACCTGCAAACGACGAAAGAAACAGCCGACATGTTTCAGAAGAGGCGCATCTGGCTGTAACACGGCACGGCATCGTCGACCGGGAAGAGGTACAGTTCGCTCGCCGTGTTGCGGGGCAGAGGGGCCAACAGCACATCACGCCCCACGACGATATCGCTTTGCATAAGACGTTCCTCTATCGTGCGGCAGGCCAGTTCGGGCGTATTGTTCTCGCGACTGAGATGGCACAAGAAAATGTGTGAGAGGCCGGAGTGGTAATGTGTGGCAAGAAACTCGGCCGTATCGTTGTTGCACAGGTGTCCCGAACGGGAAACGATGCGTTTTTTCAAATAATAGGGATAGGGGCCCTGCTGCAACATCGCCATATCGTAGTTGGCTTCAAGTACCAGGCAGTGGGCCTGTTGCAGATAGTCGGCCACACGGTCGGGAATATATCCCAGGTCGGTGGCAAAGACAAAACAGCGGCCGCCGGCCTCGATGCGGTATCCCACATTGTCGGTACCGTCGTGGGGCACCTCAAAGGCAGTAATGGTAAAGTCGCGTATGGCAAAGGGGGTATCTTTGAGTATGGGCCGTCCCACGGAATAGATTTTCTGCGTCATGGCATAGCAGCGGTTCATGCCGTTGAGAATGGACTGTGTCGTATAGACGGGAATACCGCACTTCTCTCCCACATAGCCAGCCCCGCGGATGTGGTCGGCATGGTCGTGGGTAATGCACACCGCCACAATCGATTCAAAGGCGATGCCGTTGGCCGCCAGCGACTTCTTGATTTGCCGGGCCGAGATGCCTGCATCAACAAGGATACCGTAGGTATCGGTACCCAGATAGTAACAGTTACCGCTGCTGCCGCTCGACAGACTCAAAAACCGTATCTGATTCATCGTTTCTTTCTCTCCAATAGATAATTCGTGTGTGTTCTTCTCCACAGGCCGCACGATACGAGCCCGGGAGAAACCGGCACCGGAAGAGGGCGCGGCAGAAGCCACAACGGCCGTCTCCGGTTCTGTGTCGGGCACCCGCTACTTATACAATAAGAATATACAGGGTGTTTTGGGCAACGAGGGCTTGTGCCTGGCCCACTCGGCCAGCGTGAGGGTGCGTATCGACTCCTCGGCCGTGGTGATGCCCAAGGCTATGCACAGGCGCGTCTGCGGACGGCAGTAGCGCAAGCAGTCGTCGACCATCTTGTCGTTGCGGTAGGGTGTCTCGATAAAAATCTGCGTCTCGTTCTCGTTGTAGATGCGCTGTTCGAGACGTTTCATGGCCTTGGCCCGCTCGCCTCCGTCGATGGGCAGATACCCGTGAAAGGCAAAACTCTGCCCGTTGAACCCCGATGCCATGAGCGACAGCAGTATCGACGAGGGGCCCACCAGCGGCACCACCTTGTAGCCCTTGCGCTGGGCCACGGCCACCACATCGGCACCGGGATCGGCTACGGCAGGACAGCCGGCTTCGGAAATCACCCCCACGGGCAGCCCTTCGGCCAGCGGGGCCAGGAATCCGGCCACGGCTTCGGGCGGTGTGTGGCGGTCGAGCGTGTAAAAGGTGATGGCGTCGATGTCGGTCGACGGGTCGCACCGTTTGAGGAACCGACGGGCCGAACGCACGTTTTCCACGATGAAGTGATGGATTCCCGACGTTATGTCGCGATTGTAGGGGGGCAACACCCGGTCGTGCGGCGTGTCGCCCAACGTAACGGGTATGAGGTACAGGGCTGCTTCGAGCATCATATTCTGGGTTTTCAGGGGAGAAATCGTATCATGTCCGGCGGGCTTTACCATCGTCTTGGAGCGAATCGCCGACTTCGCCACCGATTTATCGGCAAAAATAGTTAATTTTGCCCGAAAACAGAACCGCATCGACTGAGAAATGGAACTACCTGCCGAGTTTTCCGCCCGCATGCACCGACTGCTGGGCGATGAATATGCCGCCTTCGAAGCGGCCCTCACGACCGAGCCGCAGACAAGCATACGCCTCAATCCCGCCAAATGCGACCGACAGCCCGACTACCGACCGGTGCCGTGGTGCCGCCATGCCTATTACCTCGACACACGGCCGGCCTTCACGTTCGACCCCCGGCTGCACGGAGGCGTGTACTATGTACAGGAGGCCTCGTCGATGTTTCTCGACTACCTCCTGCGCCGGTACGTTAACCGTCCGGTACGCTATCTCGACCTGTGCGCCGCACCCGGCGGAAAAAGCACACTCGCCCTCTCGGCCCTCCCGGCAGGCAGCCTGGCCGTGTGCAACGAAGTGGTGCGCAACCGGGCCCATATCCTGGCCGAGAACATCGCCAAATGGGGCTTCGGCAACACCGTGGTAACCCGCAATTCGGCAGCCGACTTCGGCGCTCTGCACCACTACTTCGACGTGATACTGGTCGACACTCCCTGCTCGGGCGAAGGCATGTTCCGTAAAGATGCGCAGGCCATCGACGAATGGTCGCCCGCCCAGGTGGGTCTGTGTGCCGACCGCCAGCGCGAAATCCTCACCGACATATGGGACGCCCTGCGCCCGGGCGGACTGCTCATATACAGCACCTGCACCTACAACCGCGAGGAGAACGAAGAGATGGTTCATTTCCTGATGAAGCATTTCGGAGCCACCCCGCTCGATGCCGCACCTCCCGAGGAGTGGCACATACACCCTTCGCTCGATGCCGACCTGCCTGCCTACCGCTTCATGCCCCACTACACCCGGGGCGAAGGCCTTTTCATGGCCGCACTACGCAAATCGGGCGATGAAGACGACTGCGAACGCGACAGCTGGCTCCGGCGCTCGGCCCGCCGCCAGGAGAAGAAAAAAACGGGTCGCCCTGCCGCCAAAGACGACAACCACGCCCTACGGTCGTGGATACTCTCGCCCGACGACTACCTCTTCGACACCGCAGCCGACACCGTAACCGCCCTGCCTGCCGCCTATGCCGCCGACCACGCCCTCTTCGCAACACGCTTCGATGTCGTACACCGCGGCATACCGGTCGCCACCCCCAAGGGTCGCGAATGGCTGCCCCACCCGTCACTCGCACTGTCGACCCATCTCAACAGAGAGGCATTCGACACCCTGTCGCTCACTCAGGCCGAAGCCATCGTCTACCTGCGGCGAGAGAGCCCGGCCATAATGCCCGACAGCCGGCGCGGCATACGCCTCGTTGCCTGCGACAACGTGCCTCTGGGCTGGTGCAACCACCTCGGCAACCGCATCAACAACCTCTATCCGCCTGAGTGGCGCATACGCAGCGGCTACCTACCCGACAACCCCAACCTGCCCGTGTGGTAGGCCCCGGCATATATCCACCGAAAACAAGGCACAACCGGCCGCCCCTCCATGAAGAGCCACGCAAACGGCTCAAAAATTTAAGGAGACAAACGATTATTATCTTAATTATTTGATTATATTTGCAAGAAGTCGGGAAGCATTTTTCCCGACCAAGAAACAAACACGCTTTTTCAAACCAATAAAAAACAGCATCATGATTTTAAACTCCCTGAAAGACTCCGCCTCGATAGAGTCGCTGCACCCTCTTTTCAAAAAAGCATTTGACTACATCAAAGCCACCGACTTCTCCAATGTTCCCGCCGGGAAAATCGTTCTCGATGGCGACAACCTGTACATCTCGGTAGCCGAACCCACCGGCAAGACCAAAGAGACTGCCCGCATGGAAACTCACGACAAATACATCGACATACAGATGCCGCTGACCGCCGTCGAGACAATGGGCTGGAAAGCCACCAACGAGCTGAAAGAGCCCACCGCTCCCTACAACCCCGAAAAAGACATCACCTTCTTTGCCGACAAACCCACGACCTACATCGAGGTACAACCGGGCGAATTCGCCATATTCTTCCCCGAAGACGGTCACGCTCCCGGCATTGCCGAAGGCAACTTCCGCAAAGTCATCGTAAAAGTAAAACTCTGATTCCTCACTTTACCGAGACGACACCGCGCAAAGCGGCGTCGCCTCTCCTTTTTTACTCTCACCCCCAACTTTAAATCCCACACATATGCTCAATCTGGTAAAAAACGACCCGTGGCTCGAACCCTTCTCTCCCACCATCGAACACCGGCACCAACTGGCCATGGCAAAAGAGAAGGAGCTTTGCGGCCCCAAGGGCTCACTCTCCGACTTTGCCGACGGATACCTCTACTTCGGCCTGCACCGTAACGAAAAGGGCGAATGGGTTATTCGCGAATGGGCACCCCATGCCACCGGCATCTATCTCATAGGCGACTTCTCCGGCTGGAAAGAGTTGCCGACCTACCGCTTCAAGCCTCTCTCCAACGGCGTGTGGGAGATAAAACTCAAACCCACCCAACTCAACCACCTCGACCTCTACAAACTGTCGATGCACTGGAACGGCGGGCAGGGCGAACGTGTACCGGCCTGGGCCACCCGCGTCGTTCAGGACGAGACCACCAAAATCTTCTCGGCCCAGGTATGGGCCCCGGAGAAGCCTTACAAATTCAAAAAACGCAGCTTCAAGCCCGACACCTCCCCGTTACTCATCTACGAGTGCCACATAGGCATGGCGCAGGAAGACGAGCGCATCGGCTCCTACGACGAGTTCAGAGAGAACGTGCTGCCACGCATCATCGCCGACGGATACAACGCCATACAGATAATGGCCATACAGGAACACCCCTATTACGGCTCCTTCGGCTACCATGTGTCGAGCTTCTTCGCCCCCTCATCACGGTTCGGCACCCCCGACGAGCTGAAACACCTTATCGACGAAGCCCATCACAACGGCATTGCCGTCATCATGGACATCGTACACTCCCACGCGGTGAAAAACGAAATCGAAGGGCTGGGCCGTTTCGACGGAAGCCCCGACCAGTTCTTCTACGGCGACAACCGGCGCGAACACCCCGCGTGGGACTCGCTCTGCTTCGATTACGGCAAAAACGAAGTGATACACTTCCTGCTCTCCAACTGCAAGTACTGGCTCGAAGAGTTTCACTTCGACGGCTTCCGCTTCGACGGCGTAACCTCCATGCTCTACTACGACCACGGACTGGGCAAGGCCTTCTGCGGTTACGGCGACTATTACGACGGCGGACAGGACGAAAACGCCATTACCTACCTCACACTGGCCAACCGGCTCATACACGAAGTCAATCCCCATGCCATCACCATTGCCGAAGAGATGAGCGGAATGCCCGGCCTTGCCGCCCGCATCGAAGACGGCGGCATCGGCTTTGACTACCGCATGGCCATGGGAATTCCCGATTTCTGGATAAAAACCATCAAGGAGAAGAAAGACGAAGAGTGGCACCCGACAGGCATCTTTTGGGAACTCACCAACCGCCGCTCCGACGAAAAGACCATAAACTACGCCGAAAGCCACGACCAGGCCCTCGTCGGCGACAAGACCATCATCTTCCGCCTCATCGACGCCGAGATGTACTGGCACATGATGAAAGACGACACCGCCAGCATGGCCGTAGACCGCGGAATGGCCCTGCACAAGATGATACGGCTGGTTACACTCTCGACCCTCAACGGCGGCTATCTCAACTTCATGGGCAACGAATTTGGCCACCCCGAGTGGATCGATTTCCCCCGCGAAGGCAACGGCTGGTCCTACAAATATGCCCGCCGGCAATGGAGCCTTGTCGACCGCAAAGACCTGAAATACGGCTATCTCGGAGCTTTCGACAAAGCCATGATAAGCCTTGTGAAGAGTGTGCGGCACTTTGAGAAAACCCCCATCGTGAAACTGTGGGACAGCGGTGAAGACCAAATCCTGGCCTTTATGCGCAAAGACCTCATCTTCATATTCAATTTCAGTCCCACGCACTCCTACGAAGGATACGGCATACTCGCCCCCAAAGGGTGCTACAAGTGCATACTCGACAGCGACCAGCCGCAATTTGGAGGCTATGCCCGCATCAATCAAGATGTCGAGCATGTTACCCAGCCCGACCCTCTCTACAAAAAAGAGAAAAAAGAGTGGCTGCTCCTCTACCTGCCTGCCCGCACAGCCATGGTACTGCAACTACAAAAGCCCGGCAAAAGCCCGAAATAACAAATAAATATCGTGTACGGACACGAATTCATAAAAATAACGGTCGTGTCCGCACACGATTTTAAAAATATATTTCATACCATAAATTAAATTAAACATCTATTCATCAACCAAATACAGGTTTATAAGTGTATTTACAACACCTATAATGTGTTATAAAACATACAACGATTGCTTGACCATATAAAAAAAAAGGCGCACCTTTGCCCCTGTAACCTATAACAATCTTTTTTACCTTAAAAAATTAATACCTATTGAAAACCTAATAAAGAAGGAGCTTTTGTGAAAAAGCCCCTTTTTGTTTTTTATTAGACCCTGTAAATCAACAAGAAAGAGTAAATCTGTTTTTCCGGAGAGAAAAATCCGTGTGCGCACACAATCACAGAAGAGAAAGTCTATTTCACCATTCTATACAAAAAAGAAGACCTTTCCACGGGATTTTACAAAAAAAAACCGTATCTTAGCACATATTATACACCGGTATAAAGCAGGATTATGTTCGGAACATTCAGTTATCCTTGGAGCGACTGGTTATACTTTGGTATCTACACGGGTTTCATTCTAACGATTATTTTCACCTCAATCGTTATAGTCCTCGAAAATCGCAACCCCGTGAAAAGCCTTGCGTGGATTGTCGTGCTGGTATTTCTACCCATCGGCGGATTTATTCTCTACCTCTTTTTCGGACAGCAATACCGCCACACGCGCATGATATCCAAGCGCAAAAGGCGCATCTTGCAGAAGATGTCGGGCAACACGGCGCACCTTGGTGTATCCAAACCCGGGAATAAACTCTCGCCCGAAAGCCAACAACAAATACAGTTAGGGCACCAACTGGGTGGCACACAACTCTTCGTTCACAACCAGATAGAAATATTCACCGACGGTGAAAGCAAATTCAAGGCTCTCATCAAAGACATAAGTGGGGCCGAGACTTTCATACACCTCCAATATTATATCTTCGCCAACGACAAACTGGGAAAGAGCATCCAGCAACTCCTCATGGAGAAAGCCCGCCAGGGTGTGAAAATACGCATCCTCTACGACGATGTAGGTTGCTGGAAAGTAAAATCCCGTTTCTTCAAGGAGATGCGCAAAGCCGGTATAGAAATAAAACCCTTCTTCAAGGTTACATTCCCGCAACTGGCCAACAAACTCAACTACCGCAACCACCGCAAAGTTTCCGTCATAGACGGAAAAATCGGGTACATCGGCGGCATGAACATTGCCGACCGATACTGCGACGGACTCTCCTGGGGTATCTGGCGCGACACCCATGCACGCATCAAGGGGCCGGCCGTGTACGGACTACAATCGGCCTTCTCCATCGATTGGAGTTTCACCACACGGGAATTTCTCTCCGAAGCCTGCTACTACCCCCCTGTTGAGGAGTGCGGGGACACCGATATGCAGATACTCACCAGCGGCCCCCTGGGCGAATGGAAAGAAATTGCCATCTCGTTTCTGAAAGCCATTGCCAACGCCCGCGAATGCATCTACATACAGACTCCCTACTTCCTGCCCACCGACAGCCTGCTCAAAGCCTTGCAGGCCGCCGCACTGGCCAAGGTCGACGTGCGCCTGATGATACCCAGCCACAGCGACTCACGGCTGCTGCAATATGCCTCGCAGTCGTACCTGAAAGAGATTCTGCGTGCCGGCATAAAGGTATACTTCTACCAGGGGGGATTCCTCCACGCCAAAAGTCTGATTATCGACAATGAGTTTTCAAGTCTGGGCTCGACCAATTTCGACTTCCGCAGTTTCGACCACAATTTCGAAATCAACGCCTTCCTGTACAGCCCCGAGACCAACGCTCAGATGAAAAAGATATTCATCAACGACATGCGCCAGTGCCGGCGCATCACCCTGAGTCGATGGAAACGGCGTCCGCTTGCCACAAAGGTGGCCGAGTCGTTTGCCCGCCTCATGAGTCCCATACTCTGAAAGCCCAACAAACAAAAGAATATTGTCTCACGCCCGAAAAAAAGAAAAAAGATGTTTGCCAAACTTGTCGCCATAGAACCCGTAAGCCTCATTCCCTCGGCCGAACAGGCCCTCCACCACTATGCACGCGAGGTCGTACTCTACCCCGACATACCCAGGGACAACGCAGAAATCGTCCGGCGCATAGGCGATGCCGACGCCGTTCTGTTGAGTTACACCTCGGCCATAGACCGCACCGTCATGGAACAATGTCCCGCCATCAAATACATCGGAATGTGCTGCTCGCTCTACTCACCCGAGAGCGCCAACGTCGACATACGCTACGCCCGGGAACGGGGCATCACGGTAACCGGCATACGCGACTACGGCGACGAAGGGGTCGTCGAATATGTCATCAGCGAACTGGTACGCTGCCTGCATGGCTTCGGCCAACCTGCGTGGAACGGAGAGCCGCAGGAAATCACGGGGCTCAAAGTGGGCATCATCGGCCTGGGCAAATCGGGCGGCATGATAGCCGACGCCCTGAAATTCTTCGACGCCGACATCGCCTACTTCGCCCGCAGCGAAAAAGCCGACGCCCGCGCAAAAGGCTATACCTTCCGTCCCCTCGACGAGCTGCTGGCCGAGAGCGAAGTCGTGTGCTGCTGCCTGAACAAAAACACCGTACTGCTGCACGAGAATGAATTCAAGGCTCTCGGCAACCACAAGATTCTCTTCAATACCGGACTCTCTCCGGCCTGGGACGAAACCCCTTTCCTGAAATGGATTGCCGGCGACAACCGCTGCTTCTGCGACACCGTGGGGGCACTGGGTGGCACACACCTGCTGGATCACCCGCACATTCACTGCATGCAGGTATCGACAGGACGCACCCGGCAAGCATTCGTCCGACTGAGCGAGAAAGTCCTGGCCAACCTGTCAGAATACAACCGGTGATACCATATTGAGCAACGTACTCACCACCGACCAGCCGGCAATCTCGGCCGTTGCACTGTACACGTCGACCACGGCCCGCACCTGCTCGTTTACAATCTCTACCCGCTGGGTATCGCCCTTGAATCCGGGAGTAGAACGTATCGTTACCTGCATCGCCTCAGGGCCGACCGAGGCCCGCGAAGCCGCCACGGTAACATTTACCTTCGTGGGGAAAAGCCGTATCGCCTCGGCGGCACTGCCCGCAAAGACCTCTCGCTGCTCATGCTGCAAGTCATCGGTATAAACAGGCGTTCCTTTCAAGGCATCGGGTCCCTTCTCATTAAAAAAGCGGGCCGTTGCTCCCCCCATAAGGGTTGCCGTGCGCAGCACATCAAAGCCTCCGGTAGCTCCCGAAGCCAGATAGATGCGGGAGCCACCCCGACGGGCCGCCTCAGCGACCTCGCAATAAAATTCTTCGTCGGCCAACGCCCCGATAGAGAGCGTAACCACCGAGGTTCCACCCCGCAGGGCCGGGAGAGCAACCTCGCGAAGAGCTGCCGGAGAGGCCGTCTCCACCAAGACATCGGGCTTTAACGACAACAACTCCTCGACCGAACGGCACACGGCACAACTCCGGCCGGCATCGCGCATCTGCGCCGCAATGCCGGCGGCCTTCTCCTCGGTGCGAGAATAGACTCCCACCAAATCATACTCGGGCAGAAAGCCCTTGACAAGGGCATCCGACACAATATGTGCCAGCCGCCCACAACCTACAATGACAAACGTTTTCATAAATATACGGCTTTATTTCCTGCTTATAAATCTCCACGCCTCAGGGGTCATCTCTTCACCGGTCGCCGACACAAGAGGTTGTACCCGCAGGAGCAGACTCATCTCCGGTATTTCTTCTCAAACACCTCTGCATGACTGTTTCCCCACGCTATCATAGCGTCAATGATGGGTATCAACGTAGAGCCCAAAGACGATATGGCATATTCCGAACGGGGCGGCAACTCGGGATAAATGGTTTTCTCTACTAGGCCGTCTTCAACAAGCTCTTTCAGTTGAAGGTCAAGCACCCGGGGAGTTGCCTCGGGCAGAGCCTTGTGTAACTCACTGGGACGCATGGGGCCATGTCGGAGTTCATCTATAATACACGATTTCCACTTGGAATCAATCAGACTCATGGTCAGCCTCAACGGGCAATCCAAATCGACTGGAATTTTTCGTTCGTACATATATACCACCTCTTTGGAAACAAAGGTATAAATTCCTATCCACAAAGAGAGTATACCGAATATATTTTCGGTATATGAATAATTTTACGGTACTTGTGAAAACCGGAACTACCCTCTACTTTTGGCCGAAAATAATCACCATTAATTACATAAACTTATGAGAAGCAAACTGGCAGAATACAAAGCCGTAGAAGAAGCCGCACAAAAATTTGTAAAGAGTGTAGCCGAAGGCAACAGCCAATATGCCAAGACATTGTTTACCGATGAAGCCGTGCTGTTCGGCTTTCTCGACGGAAAACTGGAACATGGTTCCATAGAGCAATTCTACCACAACGTCGATACCGTAGGCGCTGGCGACCATTTCAAGGCCCGCATCGACATTCTCTCCATCGAAGAGACGGTGGCCGTGGTGCGTGTACTCGAAGAGAACTGGGGCGGAAGAATCGACTTTACCGACTATCTGCTGCTTCTGAAAATAGGCGAAGAGTGGAAGTGCGTAGCAAAAGCCTACAATCAAAATTCAGATACGATTCAAAAATAAAGGAGGAAAAGAGAGATGAAAATTGTAGTCATCACCGGAAGTCCGAGAAAAAACGGCAACAGCTTCGCCATGACCGAGGCATTCATTCAGGAGGCCGAACATCGGGGACACAGCATCAAGCGGTTCGACGCCGCATTCTTGAAGATAGGCGGTTGCCACGCCTGCATGACCTGTTACAAATCGGGAAAAGCCTGCTCGTTCGACGACGATTTCAACCCCATCGCCGATGCCATACTCGAAGCCGATGCCATCGTCTATACCATGCCGGTATACTGGTATTCCATTCCGGCACAAATCAAAGGCGTAATAGACCGCATCTTTTCATTGGTCGTAGGTGGGAAAAATATCGCCGGCAAGAAATGCGGACTTATTGCCTGCTGCGAGGAAGAAGACATGAGTGTCCTTGATGGCGTGCGCATACCGGTTGAACGCTCCGCCTCCCTGCTGAAATGGGAAATGGCAGGCGAAGTTCTCATACCCGGTGTACTGAACATCGGCGATATCGAACACACCGACGGATGCAAACAGGCCGCCGCATTGGCCGACCAGTTTTAATCAACGCATCGAGGCGACCGAGGTATAATCTCGGTCGCCTCGACACCATAAGAAAGATTATACAGGTCCGTCAGTCGGGAAGCTTATCGGCAAGATATTCAGGCGACACATTGATGAGCCAGAGCCGGCCTGTGGTGCGGGTAAAGGCCGTGTAAAGCCAGCGGTAGAAATCGATACCCAACGCATCGGGCCGGATATATCCCATATCGACAAAGACATTGCTCCACTGGCCACCCTGCGCCTTGTGGCAGGTAACGGCGTAGGCATACTTCACCTGCAAGGCATTGAACCAGGGGTCGTTTTTGAGCCGTTTGAGCCGTTCACGCTTGGAGGGCACATCGGCATAATCCTCCATCACGGCATTGAACAGGCGAGCATTCTCCTCGGCTGTCAGCGAGGGCGACTCGGCATGTAACGTGTCGAGTATCACCTTGGCCTCGACCTCCTCTTCATAGTCGGGGAAATAGAGCAGTACATCGGCAAAACGGAAACCGTACATCTCACACACGTTCCTGACCCTCACCACCCGGGCCACATCGCCGTTGGCGATAAAGTCGAGTTTTTCATACTTTTCGCTCCAATAGTAGTTGTTGCGGGCCACCAGCAGCAGGTCGCCCGAGGTAAGTTCCTCCTCGCGGTAAAGAATACGATTACGCACCCCCTGGTTGAAAATGTTGGCCCGCTTGTTCGACCGCGTAATAATTATCGTTTCGTCCATTCCGTCACGATTGTAGGCCGACGACAGCACCTCTATCAGTTCATCGCCCCCCACGCGACCCACATCGGGGAAACCATGCAACGCAATCGACGGCGCGGGCAGCGGTGTTTCCCACATATCCTGCCGCAGACGTGTCGCGTTGTAAAGCACTCCCGAAGCGCCGTCTTGCCGCACCACATGAGTCAACTCGCTCACCATCACCGGATAGCCGTAGCGTTGCAGATAGGCCTCGTCGAGAGCCGGACTGCACAACTGGCCGACGGGCGGCAACTGAGCCGTATCACCCAGCAAGATGAGCCGGCAACCGCTACCCGAATATACAAAATCGAACAGGTCGTCGAGCAACAGACCCGAGCCGTAATGACTGCCATCGGTCGGCTCGTTAGCAATCATAGATGCCTCATCTACAATAAAGAAGGTATTTTTATAGGCATTATGCGCCAGTTGAAATCCTGAGAAATCGCCCGTAAAGGTGCGCTGCCGATAAATCTTCTTGTGTATCGTATAGGCCGGGTGCCCGGCATAGGCAGCAAACACCTTGGCAGCCCTACCCGTCGGGGCCAGCAACACACACGTACGCTCAAACGACTCCAACGTCCTGACCAGCGCACCGACCAGCGAAGTCTTTCCCGTTCCGGCGTAACCCTTCAACAGAAAAACCGAAGGCACACTGTCGTCCCAAAGAAAAGCCGAGAGCCGGGCCAGCAACCCGGCCTGCTCCTCGGTAGGCACATAGGGAAGATTCTCCGACAGGCATCGTATGAAATAATCGTTAAGCATGGTATAGACCTCCAATCAAGAGTAATTTGCTACAAAAATAAAAGAAAAAGAGTTCAATATTAAAAGATTTTTTCCTATTTTAGCGGAAAGGATAAAAGAGAAATCAGCACTCTCGAATATCAAATGATATTTCCTCAAAATCCAAAACATTATAGATATCGTCACCACAAGCAACAAATTATCACAAAAAAAACGCATATAATTGCAAAAATAGAATTATTTCACCCCAAAAGCAGAAAAAAAAGATGTTTTTGGTCCCATCTCATAAAACTATTATCTATCTTTGCTGCCACAGATAAACCTTTATCAAAAAATTTTTTAAACTATACACAAGACAGTATCTATAACCACTTAAAAAACTCAACCACTATGAAAATTCGCCTTATTGCCATGTTGGCTATCATGTTGCTCGTTTTCGACGCATCAGCCAAAGTGAAGAAGAGCAAGAAAACACAGAAAGAGACCACCGAACAACAAAGCACCCCTTCTGAGATTACCATCACAGGAAAAGTGCAATTTACGTATAAAGGATACTGGGACTATGACAAACCGGCACCTGAGTTCAAAATGACAGTATATCAATATGAAGGCACCCAAAAGAAAGTATATGCCGAAGCTGATATCGACGAAAACAATGAATACACCTTGACCCTCCCCATTGAAACGCCGGGCGTCTACACAGTAGACTGTGGACATTGGCAATCGGTTCGTGTCTGGGGTGAAGACGAAGACCTCACCATCAACTTCCGCGGATACGATACGGCACGGATTAAAATTAAGAATCCCCCTTACGTCTATATCCAGGGTGGCCCCAAAAACGAATTGATGAACCAGTACAACTTCTGCAACTACCGTAGCTATCAGGCCATGATTGCCATATCCAAAGCGATATACAATGCCAAGACCGATGAAGTAACACGCAAACAGTTGAGCGATGCCCTCTACGGATACAACAGCGACGATATGTCAGCCCGCATGCGTTACCTCGTAGAGCATAATGCAACGACAACCAGTGTACTGGCGCTCTTGCCCGGACTGAACCAGGAAAACGACAAGGAGCTTATAGACAAGACATTGCAACAACTCGAAGCTGCATATCCCGGCTATGCTCCTATCCAGGCCTACAAAGACAAGGTAGCCAAGGAGAAAGCACAACGCGAACGTCTCAACAACGGCAATCCCGCTCCCGACTTCACCTATCCGCAAATCAACGGCAAGGAACTTTCGCTGTCCGACCTCAAAGGTAAAATCGTACTGGTAGACTTCTGGGCTTCATGGTGCGGACCGTGCCGCAAAGAGATTGTCAACCTCAAAAAATACTATGAGGAGTTCAAAGACAAAGGGGTCGAGTTCCTGAGCGTATCAATCGATGCCGACAAGGATGCCTGGCTCAAAGCTGCCGAAGAAGAGAATATGCCTTGGCTGCAAATGCACGCCACCGATGGCGGAAAGAAACTGATGAGCGACTATCAGTTTGGTGGAATACCCTTCATCGTACTCGTCGATGCCAACGGTAACCTCTATGCCAAAGGCTTGCGTGGAGAAGCTATCCGCGAAGCCATACAGAACGCGCTCAAAGGCGTCGCTCCCCAAAAACCGGCACCCCGCAAATCCATCTCCATGGGTGCCATGTCGATGTAAAACCCTACAAAATCACAAACCAATAACCCTTTAATTTTAATCTTACTTATGAAAAAACTGAATGCTCTGCTGCTTATGGCCTTGTGTGCCGTGTTCAGCTTCACATCGTGTAGCGATGACAGCAACGATACCGGATTCGGTATTACCGGTATAACGGTTGCCACCTCCGAGGGTGCATCCTATACCGGAACCATCAACCAATCGGCATTGACGATTCAATGCATCGTTCCCATGACCACCCAGCCCTCTGAGTTGGAAGCCTGCTCGCTGACCGTAACGGCCACGATGAACACCTGCGTTACCGTAAACGGTGCCGCCGTTGACGGAGTAACGTTTGACTTGAACAATCCCATCGTTCTTACCGCCACTCACGAAGGCAGCAGCAAGAACTACACCCTCACGGTAGTCATCTCCGATACCGAAGAAGACCTGGCCGCTGGAAAACAAGTAAGTGCCGATATACGCGCCGGAGGTATCCCCAGCAATGTATACGACTACTCGGTAGCCCTCTACGACGGTAAATTCTATGCCTTTACCTCGGGTTACACCGCAGCCGATACCACAGGTTTCTATCAAGTATTCACCTCGACCAACGGTGTTCGCTGGACCGAAGTCAATACCGAAGAAATCATCGGTGGTATGGGAGCCCGCCCCATCGTATTCGACAACAAGCTCTATGTGATGGGTGGTATTCGCGCACTGGGAACCGACCAATCCGGTGAAGCTCCTGAGCTCGAATCGAACGGTTGGAGCACAAGCCTCACGCTGAAAAGCTTCCGTGTATTCACAACCGAGAACGGTAGCACATGGACCAACGAAACCATCGAAGGCAACTCGGCACTGGCCGACGATATGTTCAAAATGTTGGTAGGATTGGGATCTTTCGGATTCGTTTGTCCCACACCTTTTACCTACAACGACAACCTCTATATGGAAAGCGGCGTAATGATGGCATTCGGTATGTTCCAGGGTGCCAACTCGCAACTCTGGGCCAAAGCCGATACCACCTACGCCATGGTATCGGGAGCATCGAGTTTCCTGAGAGCCCACTGCTCGACCTTCGTACTGAACGATGAGCTCTACCTCATGGGTGGTTCGAGAGGCTTTGTCGGCGCATCGAACCTGCAATCGGCCGTAGCCAAATCGACCGACGGTGAGAACTTCGCCACTGTTGCCGACTCAACGGCCGTAGGCCCCATCTGCGGTGCCACTGTCGTTACCAACAAAGAAGGCAACACGGCCTACCTCTTCGGTGGTCTCTACTACAATGAAGAGGGTGCCCGCGTAATGAACAACACCATCTACAAATCGACCGACGGTATCGAATGGACAGCCGTTGAAGGCATCAACAGCGCTTACACCGGAACATTCAATCCTTGCGTAGTTGTCGACGAAAACAACATTGCCTGGGTATTCGGAGGTTTCAACACCTTCTCGGGTAACTATACTCCCTACTCACTCACTGTCGACGACATGGATCCCTCGTTTGCCGCATGGGCATTCGCTCTGAACTAATGACCTTGTCTTAAAACAACCAAGTACTCTGTGCATAATCCCTGCACAGAGTACTTTTTCACTAATACCGGGACTTTAATATTATGAAAAAATTTTGGACAATATATACGGTACTGTGTTGTATATTCTGTTGCGAAATGGCCTCGGCGCAAAACCTTACACGAATATCCGGTACTGTTCTCGACGAAAACAACGCCCCAATGGCGGGCGTAACCATTTCGGTTAACGGCAAAGGGGCTACGTTATCCACCTCCGACGGAACCTTTACGCTCACCAACGTACCGACAGGAGCTACCATATCTTTTTCGTTCATAGGATATGAAACCGAAAATGTTACCGTAGAGAACCCCAAAACCGTCGAAGCCATAAGACTCATTCCCGCCGAAAACGCCATGCGCGAAATCACCGTCGTAGGCTACGGCAAACAAGAGAGACGAGATATTACTGGCTCGGTATCCTCGGTAAAACTCGATGAACAAAAATCATTCCTTTCGGTCGACCAGTTATTGCAAGGCCGTGCACCCGGTGTATTCGTCTCTAATTCTTCGGGCGCATTGGGCGGAGCCAACCTGCTGACCATACGTGGCGTAAGCTCCATCATCGGCGAAAACAATCCTCTTTACGTTGTCGACGGTGTACCTATCTATGGAACCGACCGTTCGGCCAACTCGGTAGGAACAAGCGGCGGCTCGGTAAGCGCCATAAGCATGGGAGGTACGTCGACAGGTGGCGGTTCGCTGGTCAACGACATGGACCTCAACTACTCTTTTGAACAAAATCCGCTTCTCTCCATCAACCCCGAAGACATAGAGTCTATCGAAATTCTGAAAGATGCTTTTGCCACCTCAATTTATGGTTCGAGAGGTTCGGCCGGCGTTATTCTCATCACTACCAAAAGTGGTTCCAGAGACCGCACAGCTGTTAACGTTTCATACACGTTGAGTATCGACCAGCCTATTGGCAAACTCGACCTTCTCACCGGAGATGAATACGCACAAATCTACTCCCTATACTATCCGTCAGACACCTATCGCTCGGGATATAATACCGACTGGCAAGATGCCGTTACGAGAAACGCCATCAGCCACAATCTCAGTGCATCTGTTTCAGGAGGCAATAGCCGTTCGCGCTATTTTTTCAGCCTCTCGTATGCCAACAATGAATCATACATCATCAATAACGATTTACAACGTTACTCCGCTCGTCTGAATCTCGACACACAACTCAGTGACAAATTCACCCTCGGAGCCAACGTTACTTTATCCTTTGTCGACAACAATGCCTTGACAGCACCCACCGTATACAAAGACGCCATACTGCGTGCGCCCAATCTTCCCATATATAATGAAGATAATTCCTACTACTACGGCCACGGACTCAATACCAAAGGCAACAACGACAATTATAACCCAGTGGCCTACGCCAATGACGTTACCTCTCAAAGCAAAAATATTACCACCATAGGTAACACCTATCTGCAATACGACGTTACCCCGTGGCTGCAACTCAAAACAGAACTCGGTATCAACATTGCCAATTCCAGAGCTTACGTCTACAAGCCCGAACTGCCCGAAGAGGTGGCCGACCTCACCCCCAACAATCAGGCATCGGAAAGCAACGCCCTGAAATACCGCCTTGTCAACAACAATACCCTTACGATAAACAAGGTCTTCAACGAACGCCACTACCTGCAAGCCGTGCTGGGACAAAGCTATGAAATAGGACACGAATACAGCTCCATGATATACGGCTCGAACTTTTTCAGCACTGCCATCAAAGGTATCGGATCGGCACAGACTACACGAGTAGGTTCTGCCGGTGAAGACACATGGGCCCTGCTCTCAGCGTTTGCCAGGGTCAACTACCAACTCATGCGGCGTTACCTCTTCGGCGTATCGTACCGTCTCGACGGTTCCTCACGCTACAACCGGCTGCACCGGTTTATCAACATTCCCGCCGTATCGGCCGCATGGCGACTCTCCGAAGAAGATTTCATTTCCTACAACGCCCCCTGGATCGACGAACTGAAAATACGTGGTTCCATAGGCTGGACCAGCCAAGATGCCAACAACAGCTACTACGGTGCACAAGCCATTTATGTACTCAATACCTCCTCTTCGTACGGTAACGAGCAGTTCCTCTCCATGTCGCAACCCAGTAACGTAAACCTCGACTGGGAAAAGACCATCACCTATGACTTGGGTGTCGATTTTTCGGCTTTCAAGGAACGGGTAAAACTCACCCTCGACTACTACTACAAACGCACGACCGATATGCTCTTCTCGTCGGACCTGCCAGCCTATACCGGATACTCAACTCAGTATCAAAACATCGCCGATATGCAGAACCAAGGTATCGAAGTGCAAATCATCTCCGACAACATTGTGCGTAAAGACTTTATGTGGCAAACCATCTTAAACCTTTCACACAACAGCAATAAAATACTGAAACTCAACTTCGAGGGCAATCAGCTCGACCAAGCGAACAGTTCATATAAATATTATGCCGTAGGTTATCCTATGGCCCAATGGTACCTGCATGAGTGGGTAGGTGTTGACCCCAACACCGGAGAGCCACTGTGGCGACTGGCCGACGGAACGGTAACCACCGTACCTCCCGCCTCCAATTATGAAACCTCAACGGACAACAAGAAAGTGTGCGGAACGGCTGAGCCCAAATTCTACGGAAGTTTCACCAACATTCTTACGTTCAAAGGTTTCGAGTTAAATGCCATGTTCACCTTCTCGGTAGGAGGCCACATGATAAACTCCTCCCGGGCCCAACTGCTCACCTATGCCACCGAGACGGCCAACAACCTCTCGCGCGACATTCTTGACTTCTGGCAGATTCCGGGACAGACCACCGATATACCCAAGCTGAAAAACAGCTCTATCATCAACAATTCCGACTACACCTCGTCCATCACATCGACGCGGTTCCTTGAAAACAGCTCATACCTGCGACTGAAAACCTTGGAGTTTTCCTACTCCCTTCCGAAACAAATTTTAAGAAGGACACGCACCTTTAACCAAATCAAATTGTTTGTTGTTCTCACCAACGTATTTACCGTCAGCCCCTATTCCGGTCTCGACCCCGAGGTGAGCGCATTCGGATCGTCGGCCACAGCTGCCGGATATGACAACCTAACTATGCCATCGTCTCGAAGCTATCAATTCGGTGTAAGATTCGGACTTTAATATCAGGAGGAAAACAACATGATGAAACCTATTTTACTATCCATATCTCTACTCACCTCGCTGGCCATTTTCAGCGCTTGCGAACTCGACTACGCACCGCAGAACACAATGGTCGACGAAACGGTCTACAAAGACGAGAAGACCTCACAAGCAGCCCTCATGGGAGCTTACACCCGCTTATGCGTTCTGCTGGCAGGTGCGCCCAACGACCAAAACAACTATACCAACAGTTACTTTGCCTTTCAACTCGCCGACATCGGTACCGAGAATATCACCGTACAAAACGGTGCATCGAGTTTTCTTGCCATGGAAAAGTGCGAATACACGACCGATGAACATGATGGTTTTATCAAAGACATCTACCAATACGGATACAATGCCATCGACTATGCCAACAACATCATTGCCGGCATTAATGAATTTGGCCAATACGACCCCAAAATGATGAAGCAACACATTGCCGAAGCCAAATTCCTGCGCGCTTACGAATACTTCACCCTACTCTGCCTTTACGGCGACGGAGCCCTCGTGGGCGAAGACAACGGCTTGGGCCTTGTCATGCGACTCTCCCCCTACGATGGCTACAAACCCGAAGATATTCAGGCTCGCGAAACAGTAGGCAATACATACGCCCAAATCATCAAGGACCTGACCGAAGCTGTTCCCGACTTGCCACAAACAGACTACACACCGGCACTCCGCTATCGAGCCACAGCCTCTGTGGCCAAGGCACTCCTCTCGCGGGTGTATCTCTACAAAGGTACATACACCAAGAATCTTACCGAACTGGAACAGGCGGCCTATTATGCCGGGGAGGTGCTTAAATCGCCGAACATCACGTTCAACGACGCCTATAACGATCACCGTACCAACATCTTCCCCAGCAATGTGTATGAAAACTCGACCTATCCCGACCCGACCAACTACGCCACGGAGCTGATATTCTTCCAGCCCAGCCGCATCAGCACCAACGTATTCCCCTGCGGATGGACTTCGGTATACTCCAAGACCAGTTTCTCTACGTCGGACTCGCTCATCAACAGCTACCTGCCTGGCGACCTGCGCGGATATGGTGAGACCAACGAATATCTGATACAACAAGGGTCGTCAACGTCAAACACCAACCTTAAAGCCTCAA
This sequence comes from uncultured Bacteroidales bacterium, assembly GCA_944325415.1. Classification (GTDB taxonomy): domain Bacteria; phylum Bacteroidota; class Bacteroidia; order Bacteroidales; family UBA11471; genus Caccoplasma. The sequence goes on from CALUZW010000003.1 coordinate 67,432, forward strand.
TGAAGTACGACAACGGAGGCTGCTACTGCGACGTTCAATATATCCGTCTCTCTGAAATAATGCTCACCCGTGCCGAAGCCCTGGCCTACACGACAAACAGCATTGATGCCGAGGCACTGGAACTTCTCAATGATATTCGTCGCAAACCTTTCCCCGACGGACAGAAACCGGCCGAACTCACCGCCGAAGATTTTCCTTCGGTTGAAGCCTTTGTCGACTCGATACTCGTCGAGCGCAACCGCGAGCTGGCCATGGAAGGACACTACCGCTGGGACCTTATTCGCACCGGCCGCGACCTGAAAGTGAAAGGTCTGCCCAACAACAAAAAGATTCTGCCCATACCCGAATATGAAGTTCAGATCTCCGACGGAGTCATCAAACAAAACACCGGATTCTAACCTATAAATACTCTCAATATGAAAAAATTCAAGTTATTGATTGCCGCGCTTCTCCCTCTTTGCGGAGTCACAGCCCAAGAGCAAACCGCTCCGGCACAACCTGAAACAGGCATAGTATTTCTTGAAAGCACCTACGCCGAAGCCTTACAGAAAGCCAAAGACAGCGGAAAGATTCTCTTTATCGACTGCTACACACAATGGTGCGGTCCCTGCAAACAACTGGCCCGTACCACCTTTAAAGACGCTCAGGTAGCCGAATTCTTCAACGAATCGTTTGTCAACCTCAAACTCGACATGGAGACCCCTGACGGCGTAGCCCAAAAAGACAAACTCGGCGTAAATGCCTATCCCACGATGGTCTTCGTCGACCCGGCTTCCGAAGAAATCATTCACAAAATCGTCGGATACAACAATGCCCAATCGCTGCTCAAAAGCACGACCTCAGGCTTGTCGGGCCACAACCTCAAAAACATGAATGCCCGCTACGATGCAGGTGAACGCAGCGACGAATTTATCGAAGAATATATCGAAATACTCTCCGGCGCTTATGAAAAAGAACGTTTGGCCGAGGTCGTAACTCCGTACCTCGAAAACAAATACGAGCAAATGCTTACCAACCGCACCTTGTTCAGCCTGTTCATGAGCTACATAGAATCGCCATACTCCAAGCCCTTTGTCTTTTTCCATGAGAACAAAGACAAGTTCATTGCACAATATGGCGATACACAGGTTAACATGAAAGAACGTTTTACATGGAATCTCTACGGCCGTAAATATGTCGTGCAAGACAAAGATGGCAACTACACTTTCGACAAAGAGGGTTTCTCGGCCTACATGAAATACATGAAGAAAAACAAAGTAAAAGAGGCAAAAGAGATAGAACTCTCGACTTATATGTATTTAGCCGAATGCACCAAAGACTGGAAGAAATACATCTCTTACGGCGATAAACTCATCTCGAAATACGATGCCGACATGCTCGAAGTCTATAACTGGGTACTTCGCATCAACAAATTCTGCGCCGACCAAAAACTGCGTGACCACGCTGCCATCTGGTGCGACAAATACGCCACCGTACTCGAACAGGAAGAGGCTCAACGCGCCCAGCAGGCCAAAAGCGGCATGACCATGGCCATGCGTATGGGCCCGCAAAGCAACAACTTCGTACAGTTGGCCACCGAACTCCGCGCTCCCATAAAATAAGCATGGTATAACTTTTCATACACAGGAGACGCGCCTCAATGAGGCGCGTCTCCTATTTTTGGGGGGAGTCATTTATTCCATACCCGCACCCTTTACTGATAGTAATCTCCGGCATATACAGGCTATCGGGAGGGTTTAATGCCATAGGAAGAAGGAGAAGGGGAAGAAGAGGAAGGGGCACTAAAATAAGAGAAAGCCCCCTATACATGTACAGAAGGACAACCTTACAGACATGGAATACCCGCTACCTTAACATTGTACCGTTCGACAACACGTCCAGACCACACCTGCCACACAAGAAAGAGAGAAGCCCATGTCTCCGAACGAAACACAGGCCTCTCCATGTCTGGACCGACACCTTTTACACGCAATTACGGTACCAAAGGATAGTACCCATCTTTCATGTCAAACTTTACAAAGTCTTCGTAGGAGTAGGTAAACTCACTGCCAAGGGCCCGGCTCATCACCTCCTTATAGATAATGGCCCGACACGGTGCATTGAACTGCTGGTCGCGGTCGTAGGTATTCATGATGCTGTTATCCGTTGGGCGCCATACACCCTTGCCCCAATAGTTGGCACCTTCGTAGAGGCCTATCTCCTCGTCGGCATAACGTTCGTCGCCGATAAAGTCGGCCCACCATACCGAAGCCGTATCGTTCGAGAAAGCCACATTACGGCAATAGTCATAGCGGTTATAGTCCCATATCATATAATCTTTTGTTTCCTGAGGTATTTCGAGCAAAGCATTCTCGGAGCTGACATACTCATCGGCCAGCCAACCGATGGAATGTCCTACACACTCGTGCCATACTGTCTTGGCAAACTTCGGCTCAACGGTCGACACACTGAACGAGGTGCGGTCGGCCACATACTCCATACCGGCCGAACCTCCGTGTATCATGTTATGGGCTATAAGCATCACGATACCACCACGGGCCGAGATGCCAGTACTTTGGCTCACAAAGTCGAGGATTCCCGGGGTATCACAGAGGTAGTAACGGCCACTCACACTTGGCTGGCGCGTGTTGAACTTGGTCTCGACATACCAGTCCCAATCGTTTTCCTTGCCACTGGTAGAGTAGGTCATACCCTTCTCGGGCGACTCGGCATAGACGAGATAGACATCGAAATATTCACGCAACGAGGTCATCGGTTCGATGGCAAACATCTGCTCCACACTGAACTTCATCACCTTCTCAGCAATACCGTCTACCGCGTTACAGGAATAATCAAAACCGTCGCACACGATAAATATGTTGATGCCGTTTCCCTTGGTGTGAGTCTGGTATATTTCAAAGTCGCCATCGGCATGGTACTGCGTATGCAACGCACTGTCGGGGTCGTAAAGCGACAGGAAATAGCCGTTGGCCTGCGGGGCCAGCGAAGGAGATACTTCAAACTCTTCGGCATCAGAACAGAGCTTAATCCATGTATCGACCGGGAGCCCCGAGAAACGGCTGCGGGCAATATGCAACATAATGCGTTCGGCCGAGAGATCCATCAGACGTGGGGGAATATTTCCCTCCATAAAACTCTCGCCCACGGGAAAATAGGTAAAACCCGACAGCGAATCGGGCAACGTACCCCTGAAAACACCCGAGGCATCGAGATAGGTAAGATGTTTCATCGAAGCTATTTCGGCCGGAAACTCAATGAGAGCCTTGCCTATGTTGTTTTCTATCGTCAGCGAGTCGAGATTGACCAGTGCCGAGATACCTTCAAGTGTCGAATAATTCTTGGCACGCAGCGAGAGATTATGTACCGTGGCCAGATTTTCGGCCGTCAGTTCATCGGTCTGCAAGAGAGTGAGCAGAGCAGCCCGCAAATTCTCGTCGGCAATGAGTACATCACCCGAAGGGACTGTATCGGTTGTCGGTGGAACTACAATATTATCGTCGGAAAACGGTTCTTCATCGGAGCACGACACCCACGAGAAGAGGCACAAGGCCAACAAAAAAGAGCGCCATGAAAGGCAACAGGTTGAAAAACGTTTCATAAAGTTTTTAAAGTAAATAAATTTTTGTGCAAATTTACAAGAAAACAGCATAAACCCCATCTGTTTTGCCACATTTATTTCTTTCCAGCCGGTTTTTAACACAGAATCGCAGCAAAAGACGATATCTATCTTCCAAAAATATATTTTTCACTACATTTGTACACAGAAAAAACGAAGTCGGCCAGCCCCGGGCCCAAGGAGCGCCGCCGGCCTCGTCAGTATCAGAAACCCTGCAATATGAGCACACCCCCCAACACGACTGTCACCCTCACGGGCAAGCACCTGCTGGTCAACCTTCGTACCGACGGCATCTATTTTGCCACATTCGACCCGCTCGAAGACGACACCTACCAGCATTTTTCCATCGCTTTCACAGCCAAGAGTCAGACTCTGTGCGAGAATGTCAAGAACAGCATCTACGAAAATCCGCAGTTGCTGCAAGAATATGACCGCACCTATCTGCTTGTCGACACGCCGCGTTTCACCCTCGTGCCCGAAGAGATGGAGACGTGCGAAGAGAACCGCATCCCCTACTACGACTTCTGCTATCCGGGACACAACGATTATATTGTGGAAAACCGCCTGACGTTGAACCGAGCCTATCTGCTCTTCGGGCTCGACCGGGAGTTATACACCTTCTTGTGCCGCACCTTCTCGGCACCGACGGTACTTCACCCGCTCACACCGCTCAGCGAATACTTTTTCCTGCACAGCCGCAACGGCAATGAAGCGAAGGTCTACCTGCATCTGCGACAGGAGCATTTCGACCTCATCGTCTTCAAGCAGGGACGTTTGCTGCTGGCAAACACATTCGACTACACCACGGCCGACGACATTGCCTACTTCACCCTGCTCTCCTGGAAACAGTTGAGTCTCGACCAGGCGCGCGACAGGCTCTACCTCGCCGGCGAAAAGAGTATGCGGCAACCCCTTACCGAAATTTTACAGAAATACCTCAAAAGCGTCCTCCCCTATCCTTTCCCCTCGCAACTTTTCCGCATCGGGAAAGAGACCATCGACGCTCCGTTTGAACTGATAACCATACCTCTATGCGGATTATAAGCGGCAAATACGGCCGGCGGCGTTTTGACGTGCCGACCAACATCAAGGCAAGACCCACTACCGACTTTGCGCGGGAAAACCTCTTCAACGTATTGCAAAACCTGCTCGACTTCGACGGGCTCAAAGCCCTCGACCTTTTTGCCGGGACAGGGGCCATCAGTTTCGAGCTGGCATCGCGGGGTTGTGCGCGCGTCGTCTCGGTCGAGAACTACCCCGTACAGTACAACTTCATAAACAAAGTGGCTGCCCAGCTCGGCGCACACGAGATACGCCCCATCAAGGGCGACGTGTTCCGCTTCGTTCCGAGCTGCCGGGAAAAATTCGACTTCGTCTTTGCCGACCCGCCCTACGACCTGCCGCAGTTCGCCTCTGTGGCACCACTTGTCCTCAACAGCGGCATTCTGGCACCGGGCGCCCTCTTCGTACTCGAACACTCGCGGAAGTACGACTTCTCGTCGCTCCCGGGCTTCGACCAGCAGCGTACCTACGGCAGCGTCAATTTCAGTTTCTTCATCAACGGAGAGACCCGGGAACAACCCGACGGGGAATAAGATTGTCGACCTACTCTTCCCAATCCAATGAGGGGCGGCGGCTGCTCTGTCCCAGATGGTCGAAGTAGAGACCGGTGAGGCGTGCAAAGGCATAGTGTTTCACATCGGCAAACGGCACACGCATATAAGAAGCCAGCCGGGGCGACGCCTTATCTATTTCGAGGGTATAAAAGACAGCATGGATAACCCGGTGCGACAGCACATGCCGACGTTCAAAAGGGCGAGCCACCACCTTTACCTCCACCCCATCGAAAAGACTACGGTAAGAGGCCGTCTGCTGCAACTCCTCCATTGAGAGTGCCCCCTCGCTCTCTATGAGGACAAACTCATAGAGATTGCGCCAGATGTCACGCTTCTCGCGGCGGGAAATAAACACATCGTCGTCGCAATGTATCACCAGATAGTTGAAATAGCGGGGACGTACCTCGCTCTTACCCTGCTTTACGGGATAAGCCTCGGGACGTCCCAATGCAGCAGCCTCGCACCACTCCGACAACGGGCACACGGGGCATTGCGGCGAACGGGGCAGGCAGAGCAATGCTCCCAGCTCCATGACAGCCTGATTGTACACGTCCGGCCGCCGGCGGTCGAGCCACTCGTCGGCCAAGGCGGCAAACAACTTGTGCCCCGCCGTCGTATCGATGGGCGTGTCGATGGCAAAAAGCCGGGAGAAAACACGATACACATTGCCGTCGACCACCGCATGGGGCAACCCGTAGGCAAACGAAGCAATCGCCGCCGCCGTGTAGTCGCCCACCCCTTTGATGGAGCGTATCCCCTCGTAGGTATCGGGAAAACGTCCGCCGAAATCGTGCATTACCTGCCGGGCGGCGGCGTGCATGTTGCGGGCCCGGCTGTAATAGCCCAACCCCTCCCAATATTTCAGCACCTCGTCTTCATCGGCATCGGCCAGAGCCGCCACATCGGGAAAACGCGCCACAAAGCGGTTGTAGTAGTCGAGTCCCTGCGCCACGCGCGTCTGTTGCAAGATAATCTCCGACACCCAAATCAGGTAAGGGTCGGTTGTCTCGCGCCACGGCAGCAGCCGCTTATTCTCCTCAAACCACCGTTCCAAGCGGACGGCAAGATGTTTCTTGTCGGACATAGCTATTGATTTTCCTGCAAAAGTAACGAAAGTCAAACGCAAAAATCCTGCCTGTTCCAGATTTTTACAGCAAAATACCACGCACCTGCGTATCGGCCGGAGAGCCGGGACGTGGGTGCAAGAGTCGCCGCACACTCACAGCCAAAGAGAGGTGCGCGCCATGGCCACTTCCCCCGCTTACCGAAACAGAAGAGAGCACAACGTCGGCAATTTTTACTAAGTTTGCAGCACAAATACCAACAACTACCACATGAAACACACTCTCACCCTTGTACTCCTGCTCGTCGCGCTGGCCGCACCAGCCCGAATCGTAGAAAAGGAAATCCGCAGCGACAAGATGAAGCGCTCCATCCCCTGCCTTATCGTTCTCCCCGACAACTACGACACTTGCGCCACATACCCTGTCGTCTATCTCCTGCACGGATACGGCGGCAACCAGCGCAGCTGGATATACACCAAGCCGTCGCTCAACGAGATAGCCACCCGCGACAGCCTCATTTTCGTATGCCCCAATGGCGAAAGCAGCTGGTACTGGGACAGCCCTACCCAGCCCCAATCGCAGTTTGAGACCTTTGTCTCGCACGAACTCACCGCCTACATAGACCGTCATTACGCCACACGCGCCTGCCGCGAAGGGCGCGCCATTACCGGATTCAGCATGGGCGGACACGGCGGCCTGTGGCTCTCGATGCGGCACCCCGACATTTTCGGGGCAGGAGGCAGCATCAGCGGCGGTGTAGACATTCGGCCGTTTCCCGAACACTGGAAGATGAAAGAGCAGCTCGGCAACTATGCCGAGTATCCCGAACGTTGGGACGCACACACCGTCATCAATCTGCTCGACTCTCTTCCCGACACGTCGTTGCATCTCGTCATCGATTGCGGATACGGCGACTTTTTCTACACGGTCAACCAGCAACTCCACGACAAGCTGCTCCGGCTGGGTATTCCCCACGACTACTACAACCGCCCGGGACGGCACACCTCCGAATACTGCGCCAATGCCCTCGACTACCAGCTTCTGTTTTTCAACAAATATTTTGAATCGAATCGATAAAGAGATATTTTGTTAACAACATCCCGGTTTTTCACACAAACATTGTTAAACACAAGTCAGTTTTTCACATAAATATTTGGAAGCAAAACCTCCAAACCTTATATTTGTACCATGTTTTTTCATAGTATTAAATTTAAGGTTTACAAAGAAAGCGGGTTGTCGTGAGACAACCTTTTTCTTTTTTACACCGACAGTGCCATTCATTCGGAGGTTTTTCCCTCCTTTACCGGCATACTGCACTGTCTATCATCTACTTTCCGGACAATAATTTCGTAAAAAAAAACTTTTCAGACAAGCCCTGACTCCCATCACAATCAGATACTCTGCAAAGCAAACGACGAGAAAAAAGCGGCTCCAACAGAGGCAAGACAAGTCTCTACCGGGAGAACTTTCAAAAAAAAAGTAAGAGATATCGTTCAGTTGAAATTTTATTTATACTTTCGCCGCGAATTAAGTAATATGGCAAAAGAAAAAATAATCATCGAGTACGACCTGAATAACGCCACGCCCAACTCCATTTGGGGCTTTATCAGTTCGGCCAACGGCCTGGCCGACTGGTTTGCCGACAAAGTCGTGTGCGACAGTCGTACCTACACGTTTTACTGGGGCAACACCCAGCAGGCCGCCCGGAAAACCGGTTCACTCAACGGCGTATTCATTCGTTTCAAATGGCTCGACGAGGAAGATTCGAAAGCCTACTTTGAATTCCGCATCAACATCGACGAACTCACCAACAACGTAACACTCGCCATTACCGACTTTGCCGAGCCCGACGAGAAAGAAGAATGCATCGACCTGTGGAACGAGCAGGTCGCAACGCTGAAACGCCGGCTCGGCTCCTGACAAAGCAACCGATACCCGGCTCACGTCACGCTTTTTTCAGGAACAAGGCGCGGGAGAAAGCTTTTTTTTCACTATTTTTGCGACAGAAATAAGTCAGCCATGCCGCTTGTCAAGAAACTATATATCTTCATTCTGAATACGTTTCTGCCGTTATTCCTGATGACGTTCTTCATCAGCCTCTTCGTGCTGCTGATGCAATTCCTGTGGAAATATGTCGACGAGCTGGTAGGCAAAGGCATCGAAGTGGGCGTGCTGGCCGAGCTGTTTTTCTACGCCGCACTCACCATCGTACCCATGGCCCTTCCCCTGTCGATGCTGCTGGCATCGCTCATGACATTCGGCAACCTCGGCGAACGGCTCGAACTGCTGGCCATCAAAGCAGCCGGCATCTCTCTGCGGCAAACCATGCACCCCCTCATCGTCGCCGTCGTCTTCATCGCCATCGGAGCCTTCTTTTTTCAGAACAACGTCCTGCCCAAGGCGCAGGTCAAGATGTACTCGCTGCTCTTCTCGGTGCGGCAGAAATCGCCCGAGTTGGATATTCCCGAAGGAGTATTTTACGACCAGATCAGCGGATACAACCTGCTGGTAAAGAAAAAAGACCGCAACACGGGAATGCTCTACGACCTCATGATTTACGACTTTTCCGAGGGATTCGACAACGCGATGGTTATCCTTGCCGACTCGGGCAAGTTGAGTTTCACCGACGACAAGCAATACCTCTTCTTCACGCTGCACAGCGGCGAATCGTTCGAGAACCTGCGCAACCAGCGCACCAACGCCCAGAACATTCCCTACCGCCGGGAGACTTTCACCACCAAAGAGATACTCATACCCTTCGATGCCAACTTCAACCGTATGGACGAGGGGGTGATGCAAAACCAGTACATCGGTCAGAATATCAGCCAGCTCACCCACTCCATCGACTCGCTGACCGCCCGCACCGACAGTATCAGCCACCGCATTGCCGGAGAGCTAAAAAACAGCTATTTCTCAGGCGTCGTAACCAATAAGCCCAACCGTTCAGAGGCTCCACTTGGACATATTTCCGCCTCAAACGACAACGATGCCGAGACCCAAACCCTCCCCAACCACATCAATATCGACAGCATCTACGCCAACGCCTCCCTGCAAGAGCGGGAGAGCATGCTGAGCCGCGCCTTGGGCCGCGCCGAAAGCATACGCCAGGAATACGAATACCGAAGCATCTCGGCCAACCAGCAGCAGATACTGGTGCGCCGCCACGAAATAGAACGGCATAAGAAATTCACCCTCTCCTTTGCCTGTCTCATCTTCTTCTTCATCGGCGCACCGCTGGGAGCCATCATCCGCAAAGGCGGGTTGGGCACCCCGGTTGTCATCTCGGTGCTGCTCTTCATCTGCTACTACATTATCGACAACGCCGGCTACAAATCGGCCCTGAACGGGCGATGGGCCGTGTGGGAAGGCATGTGGCTCAGCTCGGCCGTGCTGCTGGCCCTCGGCATCTTCCTCACCTACAAGGCCGTGAACGACTCGGCCGTCTTCAACAAAGATGCCTACCTCAACTTCCTGCGAAAGATTTTCGGAAAGTCCGAGACACGCAACGTCGTACACAAAGAGGTCATCATCGACGAAGCAACCCCCGAAGAGATACTGCAACAAGTCGCCATACTCGACCGGGAATGTTCCCAACTCACCGAAAAGACAGGGAGCAAGGCCCAGTCGTTCTTCGCCTACTGGACACAGGGTTACGACCGCAAGGCCATACACCATCTGCACGACGAGGTCGAGAAGTTTGTGGAAATGGCCCAGAACTGCCGCTCGGCCCTACTGGTGTCGAAACTGATGGACTACCCCATCTTGCGCAACCTGCTGCTCTACAACCCATGCGGACATAAAGCCATAGGCCTGGCCATCATGTGGCTGTTGCCGGTAACACTACCCGTCTACCTCATCGGTCGCTGGGAACAGAAGCAGCTGCGCCACGAACTGCAAGTGATACACCACACCTGCCAAGAGATAAAAGCCATTGCCCAACGGCTTATCGACGAACAAGAAACCGAAAAACAATAACACCCCGATACAGACACCGGGTAGAAAGGAATAGATATGTCAGACGCAAGCCAACTGAGTACCATAGAAGAGGCTATTGAAGAGTTCAAAGCCGGTAACCTCGTCATCGTCGTCGACGATGAAGATAGAGAAAACGAAGGCGATTTTATCATCGCCGCCGAGAAAATCACTCCCGAGAAGGTCAACTTCATGCTCAAAGAGGGACGCGGCGTACTGTGCGCCCCCATCACCATGCAACGTTGCACCGAACTGGGTCTCGACAAGCAGGTCATGAACAACACCTCCCTGCTGGGAACCCCTTTCACCGTTACCATCGACAAAATCGAGGGGTGTACCACCGGCGTATCCACACACGACAGAGCCGCTACCATACGGGCCCTGGCCGACCCGAATTCGACATCCGAGACCTTCGGCCGTCCGGGACACGTCAACCCGCTCTACGCACAAGACAAAGGCGTTCTCAAACGCGCCGGACACACCGAGGCAGCCATCGACCTGGCCCGGCTGGCCGGCCTCTACCCGGCTGCCGCTCTCATCGAAATCATGAACGAAGACGGCACCATGGCCCGCCTGCCCCAACTCATCGAGAAATCCCGCCAGTTCGGCATCAAAATCATCGCCATACGCGACCTCATCGCCTACCGGCTGCAACAGGAATCTCTCGTCGAGAAAGGTCCCGAGGTCGATATGCCCACCGCCTACGGCCACTTCCGGCTGATACCTTTCCGCCAACTCTCCAACGGGCTGGAACACATCGCCCTCATCAAGGGTGAATGGAAAGCTGACGAACCGATACTCGTGCGCGTACACTCGTCGTGCATGACGGGCGACATCTTCGGCTCGAAACGGTGCGAATGTGGCGACCAGCTGCACCTGGCCATGCAGACCATCGAGAAGGAAGGACGCGGTGCTGTTATCTACCTCAACCAAGAGGGTCGCGGCATAGGCCTCATGGAGAAGATGAAAGCCTACAAACTCCAAGAACAGGGCATGGACACAGTCGACGCCAACATCTGTCTGGGCCACAAGGCCGACGAACGGGACTACGGCGTGGGTGCCCAGATTCTGCGACAAATCGGCGTGAGAAAAATGCGGCTGCTCACCAACAACCCCGTAAAACGGGTAGGTCTCGAAGCCTACGGACTCGAAATCGTGGAGAGTCTTCCCCTCGAAATAGAGCCCAACCCCTATAACCTGGTGTACATGCGCACCAAGAAAGAGCGCATGGGACACATACTTCATCATGTAGACTGACCTCCCCTGCCCGGACAATACCTGCTGCCATGGACTACATTCGACTTTTCCCCGAGAACCCCAATCCCAAAGAGATAGAACGGGTGGTCGCCACGCTACGGCAGGGCGGCATCATCATCTACCCCACCGACACGCTCTACGCCCTGGGGTGCGATGCGCTCAACGTGCGTGCCGTGGAACGGATATGCAAGTTGAAAAACATCGATCCGCGAAAAGCCCTGCTATCCATCGTATGCCCCGACCTGAGCATGCTGAGCCAGTATGCCAAGGTGAGCAACATCTGCTTCAAGCTCATGCGCCGCAACCTGCCGGGAGCCTTCACATTCATACTCCCCACCAGCTCGCAACTACCCCACCTCTACAAAAGTCGCAAGACGGTGGGTATCCGCGTCCCCGACAACGCCATAGCAAGAGCCATCGCCCAACAACTTGGCAACCCGCTCCTGTCGAGTTCCGTCGCGTCGGTTCATTCCGAAATCGAGTACCTCACCGACCCCGAACTGATGCGCGAAGAGTTTGAACACCGGGTTGACCTCATGGTCGACGGCGGCATCGGCGGATTCACCCCCTCAACTATTGTCGATTGCAGCGGCGAGACGCCCGAGATTACCCGCGAAGGGAAAGGCGAACTGCTCTGGTAGCAACCCTACCTCCAAGCACAACAAAGGGCCGAGAATCAAGAAGATTCTCGGCCCTTTGTCTTTCGCCTGTACAAGCCTCAGGAATTAATTACCATCGGGCTTCTCTATCTCGGTAAAGGGGCTGAGGTCCCACACAAAGGCATCGACATCATCGGGCCGTGCCGGGTCGTACCCCTTGAAATCCTTAATGTAACGGGCCAATCCCAATTTATGCTCCTTGATACCTTGCAAGACACACTTGGCTATCTGATATGCCCCGTAAGGGTTGAAGTGTGTATTGTCTTCGAGCGCTTTTGTCTGACCGGGGAAAGTATTGGCCGGATATTGCACAAACGCCCGGCGCGACTTCTCTACACCGAGTGTCTCGTAGAGCGTGCGGGTCATCTCGTTCAACTCTATGACGGGAACACCCTCCTCCTCAGCCAGTTTGCGCATGGCGGCCGGATATTCGCCGTGGGTATCCTTTATCTTTCCGTCGTCGCCGAAACTTCTGCGCTGCGTAGGGGTTACAAAGACAATGGTCGCCCCTTTCTCGCGGGCCTTCACGATATACTCTTTCAGGCTGTCGTAGAACGAGCTCCACGGACCTTTGCCCTTACCCTTCTGCTTCTGGTCGTTGTGACCGAACTCAACAAAGACATAGTCGCCCTTCTTCATCTGGGTAAGAGCCTTCTCAAAGCGTCGGGCGGCCAGGAAAGTGTTGGCCGACTCGCCACTCTCGGCATAGTTGGCAATGCACACCTTGTCGGTAAAGAAGCGGGGAATCATCTGTCCCCAACTGCCCCAAGGCTCGTTATCCTGATCGACCACCGTAGAGTTGCCACACAGGAACACCGTTATGGGCTTGTGCGTCGGCTCTATCACGACCTCGGCAACCCGGGGAGCCGGACCGTTAAATTCGAGAGTGAGCTTATCGTCCCAGTTCAGTTTCTTCTTCTCGCGAGGCTTGATGCGCACCTTTACCCCGTCGGCAATATGGGTATTGCGCTTGTTCACAATGAAGGTCTCTTTCTTGAACTTACCGGCTGCGGTCTTTTCACGTTCGATAAAAAGACGGCGCGACTCAGCCCGCACGGTAGTCTCGCCGGCAGAGTTCTCGGACCCCAGCTTTACGGTTACCTTGTAATTTCCATCGGGTACCTTTACAGAAAAAAAGAAAGGCGACTTACCGTCGGATTGCGGGTGCTGCCCGAAGTCGAAGCCATAACCCGACACATCGTCATAGACTTTCGAAGCATCGACCGTTACATATCCACGGCGATGTTTCCCCGTAAAATCAAAACGGTAGACCTCCTGAGCATAAGCCGCCGTTGCACAGAGCAGTGCGGCCATTACAATTTTCAGTTTCATGTATGTATTCATTTAGTTTCGCAATCGGTAGAATATGCCCGAGAAGCCGGCAAAGCAAGCATCGCGTCTCCGGGTAGGAAGATACCTACTCCCGGTTTTCGGCGGCAACCGGTGTCAAACCCTTCTCGGCCGCCACCTGCAACATATAGCGATAGGCCGCCTCGTGTTCGTTGGGAATCACCCCGTCGAGTATGGCATCTTTGATGGCCGTCTTGATTTCTCCCACCACCCGGCAGGGCGACAGGGCAAAAACGCGCATCACCTCCTCGCCCGTGACGGGAGGCTGGAAGTTACGCACACGGTCTTTCTCTTCGATGTCGTGCAGTTTGGTACGCACCAGAGCAAAGTTGCTGAGTATGCGGCGCACCTTCTCCTGGTTTTTCGACGTGATGTCGGCCTCGCACAGCAGCATGAGCGAGTCGATGTCGTCGCCGGCATCGAAGAGCAGCCGGCGCACGGCCGAGTCGGTTACCTCGTCTTCGACCAGGGCAATGGGGCGCATGTGCAGCTCGACCATCTTCTGCACAAACTTCATCTTCTCGTTCATCGGCAGTTTCATGCGGCGGAATATGCCGGGAATCATCTTGGCGCCGATGTAGTTGTGATTATGGAAAGTCCAGCCCAACTTGGCATCGTAACGCTTGGTCACGGGCTTGGCTATGTCGTGGAATACCGCAGCCCAGCGCAGCCACAGGTTGTCGCTCTTGGCAGCCAGCTGATCGAGCACGGCCAGTGTATGGTAGAAGTTGTCCTTGTGTCCGCGACCGTCGACGGTCTCAACCCCTTTCAGGGCGTGAAGCTCGGGAAAGATTATCGGCAACAACCCACATTTTTCAAGCAGAAGAAAGCCTATCGACGGGCGCTCCGAAGCCATCATCTTGTTCATCTCGTCGATAATACGCTCGCCCGAGATTATCTTGATGCGCTCCCGGTTGCGCGATATGGCATCGAAAGTCTCATCGACAATGCGGAAGCCCAACTGCGTGGCAAAGCGGATGGCCCGCATCATGCGCAGGGGGTCATCGCTGAACGTAACATCGGGGTCGAGCGGAGTGCGAATAAGGCCGGCATCAAGGTCGGCCACACCCCCGAAAGAGTCGACCAACTCGCCGAAATGGTCTCTATTGAGGCAGATGGCCAATGCATTGATGGTGAAGTCGCGGCGGTTCTGGTCGTCGGCCAGCGTACCGTCTTCGACAATCGGTTTCCGCGAGTCGTGCGAGTACGACTCCCTGCGGGCACCGACAAACTCTATTTCGTGCCCCTTGTACTTGACCTGGGCCGTGCCGAAGTTGCTGAAAACCGACAGATGGGCCTTCTTTCCCAGCCTGGCGGCAAACGCCTCGGCCAGGGCTATGCCACTGCCCACGGTAACGACATCGATGTCTTTGGAGGGACGCTGCAAGAAAATGTCGCGTACATAACCGCCGATAACATAGCAGGGAACGCCCAACTCATCGGCTGTTGCGGTAAGAAGATGAAAGAGCGGGTGCCCCAGATGTTTTTGCAATAACGAATCGTCGAGTTTCATGGTTACTCTGTTTCAGAAGCCCCGGGACAAAAGATACGCCGGCTGTATGCCGCCCACCGGGACTCTGTATTCATCGGCAAAGATAGCACATGTCGCCAAGAACGGCAAATGCAATCCCGCCTTTCGGCCGCCATTTTTCTCTGGAACAAGCCTTATACAGGGAACGGCGGCAAAAATGCCGCCGTTCCGGTAGAGAATATCTCGTGAAAATATAAATCAATCGGCCTTTGATTCAGACGGGCGACGAGTGAGCGAATAAGGTTTCGACGGATAAAGTATGAATGGCAATGTCGCCCCCACTGCCAGCATGAAGATGACTCCACAGGCCACGATTCCGTTCACAAAAAACTCCTGCATGTAGTGTTGTACCATCTCCGGGTCGGAAAGGTTACGGGAGAACAGCAACAACGCAAATACCGTTTTGTAGGCATACATACCGGGAATCATGGGCAACAGCGCCGGTATATACACCACCGTCATGGGACAATAGATGAGCGATCCCAGGAAAAGACTCACCCACCCTATGACAAACGAAGCGCAGAACGATGCCGTAATAATATCGACACCGGCATAGTGCATGAGCGAGAATCGCAAGGCATGACCTATGGCGGCAGCGATGGCGATGGAAAGGAAAGCCCGGCGGGGCGGATTGGATATAGCACCGAATCCGATGGCAGCAATGGCAGCAAAAAGACCGTCGACAATAATGGTTCCTATCATTTCTATCTCCTCCCTGTTAAAGTAATACCAAGCCGTTATGTACAAGCGACAATGTGATAGAAAGCCCCACGGCAATGCACATTATCAACAACAAAGCTCCGACCAAACGGGTTACACCCAAAAGAATGTGGCTCTCCACAATGTCGATGACCCCGTTAAGCAAGGGCACTCCGGGTATAAGGAACAGCACACTCGTACCAATGGCCACGTCGGGAGTGGCATTGAAGAGCATCGCCACAGAGGCTATCGCCGATGAGACAAAGGCTGTAATAACAAATACGACATAATGGCTGATGTGCCGCTTCTGCATGAAACTCTTCAAGGTAAAGCCTATGAGAGTGGCAACAAAGACAATACCTATCGCCCCCCAACTGCCGCCGAAAAGCTGACAGAAGGCGCCATTGGCACAGGCTACCAGGGATGTAAGCAGATAATGGTTGATGCGAGGCGTTGCGACAATCTGCTTGTAACGACGCTCTATCTCGTCGAGCGACAGATGGTTGTCGTACGCCGCCCAACTAAGCGAACTCAACTCGGAATTGAGGAAAAAACTGATGGGATATCCTTTGACCGGCACAACATCGCTCACCACCTGCCCCGACTCTTTGTCGTGAATCGAGAAAATGATGGTCTTGTGCAACAAGGTCATCTGCGTGGTTACCCCCAACGCCTCACTGATGCGCAGCGTGTTACGTACCACCCGCGACGTGTGTACCCCCGACCCCATCAGCCTCACGGCATACTCGGTAACAAAATCGACGATACGATGAAAATCTTTTTCTACCTTCATATAAAATTTTTTGAAAACCTAATAAGGAGCTCCCTCCTGAAAAAACGGCGCAAAGGTAAGAATTTTACAACAAATGCAAACGAAAAACAAGAAGCCTTTTTCAGGGCATCCATTCGTCAACCCCGAGAAGCGGATGCTCGCTCCTCCATCTGAGGAAATCTTCATAAGTGCGCACCCCACCTTCTATCACAGCCCGATAATACTCAATACCAGCTATATGGCAACCGTCGGGGGTCAGATACTTCAACAGCAAGATGGTATGGCGCATCTCCTCGGTAAGCACCGCCGATATGCGGTCGGCAACCCGTTCGAAATAACCGTCGTAACGGCTGCCCCGCAGTATATGTATCATATCGATCTGCCACTCCTCTCCCTCATCATCGACATAGCCCGCGTGCCACTCTATGCACTGCTCCTCGGTATCAACAAGATTGCGGTATTCCACACGACACACGACTCCACGCTGCGCCAGCCGGGAGACAGCGAGAAAACTGTCAGCCACCGACAACTCCGGCGAATAGATGTGCAGGTCGATGTCGCGATGCTTCGCCAGCAGCCCCATACGCAACGAGCCCACCACATGAGCCTCGGCGCCTATCGAGGCCCAGGCCTCGAAAAAACCTCCGGCTTTCAGTATCTGCCACGCCCGTTCGATGCGGACCGACGAAAGAGCCAATGCCTTTTCAAGATTCCCCATGTGTCCCGTCATTTTTATTTTTACGCAAAGTCTTATAGCTCCATATGTGTATGGTTACACCCACAGCTATCGCCGCCAGCAACAAGCGCAGCCACAAGGCCTCTACAACCGCCAGCACACAATAACCGATAGTCGCCCACAAAAGAACCACCGAGACAATCTTTGCCCGCAAGGGAATGGCTTTGTACTCTCTAAAATTGCGGATATATATACCCAAATAACGATTCCGCAACAACCAATCATAAAGGCGGGGAGAGCTCTTGAAATAAAGTGCTGCCGTCAACAACAAAAAGGGTGTCGTGGGCAACAGTGGCACAAAGATACCGACAACACCCAAAATCAACGATAACGTTCCGGCTGCTATATAGAGATATTTCAACATCGAAAAGAATCACTGCCCCCACGAGAGAGAGGATAAGAAAAAAGGTTGTCTCACTGTAAAGAAAGACAACCTCTGAAAGTAGCGGGGACGAGAATTGAACTCGTGACCTCCGGGTTATGAATCCGACGCTCTAACCAACTGAGCTACCCCGCCATCGTCATCTAAAAAAAGAGCCGCATAAGAGGCGTCTCCCTTTCAAATGCGGGGGCAAAGGTATAATCTTTTCTTGAATTGAAAAAATTTTATCGCATAAAAAACGCACAAGAGTAAAAAAAATATCGTCGCAGGGTGATTAACGATTTTTATAGAGCGTTTAGCCACACAAAAAAAGATTTTCGTAGAGAATTCTCTATCTTTGTATAATTAAATAAAAATATTTTCTATGAAAAAGTCCGTAAAAACCATCTGTTTATTAGTGGCCCTCCTCGGCATGACAGTGCCGACACAGGCCATAGACTTCAACTGGGGTATCAAAGGCGGTATTAATCTTTCGGGCAGTTCCTATAAAGGACTTGCCGAAAACATAAAATACGACAACGACTGCGGATTCTTCATCGGTCCCATGGCCGAAATAAGTTTTCCGCTGGGTCTCTCCATCGACGGTTCGCTGCTCTATCTCCAACGCCGCACCCACTTCACCAACACAGAAAATTATGCCGTAACCAACTATTTCAGACATTCACTCGACATACCTCTCTACCTGAAATTCACCTTCAACCCACTTCAAATTCTCGGCATATATGCCGGTGTAGGCCCGTCGTTCACCTTTGACATCAAAAACGACAACCTCACCAACAAACTCTACGACATCATCGGGAAAGAAAACACCCAACCGGCCGGCGCCCGCCTCATCAACAACGAAAGCACCGTAGGGATGAACTTCATGGCCGGAGTCGTACTCTTCAAGCACCTGCGTGCCGCCATCAACTACCGTCTGCCCATCGGCAACTCGGTGCGCGAAACCTTCACCGAAGGGTGGAACGACATTCTGGCCGATGACTTTTCGAGCAAAAGCAACATGTGGCAACTGGTATTCAGTGTAACTTTCTAACACACATAAATAAAAAACTTACCCATGAAAAAATTCTGTCAACTCGGCTTGTGCCTGGCTGCCTTGTGCTTCGGTACCCAACTGGCCGCACAAGAAAAAACATTCTACATAGAGGTCGAAAACCCGTGGCAACAGAGCAAGACCGACTATCCCGTCGTTGTAAAGACCGACGACCTGAAATGCGACTTCCCCATTGCCTCGGCCACCATATACGACGGTGAGCAGGAAATTGCCTCTCAAACCGACGACCTCGACCGCGACGGTGCAGGCGACGAAATAGCCTTCCTTCTCAACATGCCGGCCCGCACCACCAAGCAACTGCGCCTCGTAGTATCGAGCCAGGAAGCCGCACCCGACCGCTATCCGGCCCGCGTGTATGCCGACATGAAAATCTACGACAAAAGCAACAAACGCAACAAGCACCCCAAAATCAACTCGCTGAGCGTACCCGGCACCTCCAAGGTCTACAACAACCTCTACCACCACGGACCGGCATTTGAGTCGGAATTGGTGGCCTACCGCATCTACTTCGACCAGAAACAGACCATCGACATCTACGGCAAATTCAACAAAGGCTTTGAAGTCGAGGCCAGCGGCTGGTACCCCGACGACAAACAGCTGGCACAGGGATTCGGCGACGACGTGCTCCTGGTAAGCGGCAGTTGTGGTGTCGGAGCCCTCAAAGGCTGGGACGCCAAGAAACAGAAAGCCATACACATAGAACCCGTAGCCGAACGCACCGCCACGATTCTGGCCTACGGCCCCGTGCGCACCATCTGCCAGATGGCCGTGCGCGATTGGAAATACGGCGACAGCCGCCTCAACATGACTTGCCGCTACACCCTCTATGGCGGACACCGCGATGCACAGGTCGATGTCATCTTTGACAAGCCGCTGGGCAAAGAGATTTTCTGCACCGGAGTACAAAACGTCAAAGACTCCCAGTCGTTCAGCGACCACAAAGGTCTCGTCGGCTGCTGGGGTACACACTGGCCCGTAAACGATACCGTAAAATATGCCAAGGAGACAGTCGGTCTGGGCGCTTACCTTCCGCAGAAATACATCGTCAGCGAAATCAACGACAAGGTCAATTACCTCTACCAGGTACAGGCTCCCAAACAGGAGAACATAACCTACTACATCACTTTCACCTCAATGAAAGAGACCTTCGGATACAAAAGCCCCGAAGCATGGTTTGAGCACCTGAAAACCTGGAAACAGGAGCTCGACCAGCCCTGCACGGTAAAAATCAAAAAGAAAAAATAACCCGCCTGCCATACAACAATAAACGGGAGCCCCGAAAAGGCTCCCGTTTATTGTATATCACCTCGGCCGGACAGACTGCGTCAAAGGCAATCACACACCCCGGCCAATACCTCGGCATGGAGGGGTGATGTCGCCGCCACCACATCGTAGTGATTCTCGGCCGGCACACCACCCGAAGCCAATCGGTCGAGCCACGACACACCCGAGAAATCGGTTATCGCACCGCCCGCTTCGTGCAATATGAGAATACCTGCGGCTACGTCCCACACATGCAAAGAAGGTTCGATATAGGCATCGCACCGACCGGCCGCCACATCACAGATATCCATTGCCGCCGAGCCGGCAATACGCACAGCTCCCACACGGCCGTAAAAGCGAGACAACAGAGCCGCCGATAATTGTCGGTACTTGACAGCATCATAGGGCAATCCCAGATGAAGATAGGCCTTCCCTATCGAGTCGGTCGAAGAGACCGACAACGGCACTCCGTCGAGATAGGCACCGCCCCCTTTCCAGGCATAAAAACACTCATTGCAGCGAGGGTCGTAAACCACCCCCGCAAGCAGACCTTCGGCAGGAGCGTAGAGCGCCACACTCACCACATAGGGCGCATGGTCGTGAACAAAATTGGTCGTACCGTCGAGCGGATCGACAATCCACAAATAAGGCTCTCCCGCACAGGCCGCCGTAGCCTCCTCGGTAATAAAACCCGAACCGGGCAGAAGCTCCGAAAGCGACACCACCAGACGACGTTCGGCCTCACGGTCGACGTAAGAGACATAATCGTGAAGGTTCTTCTCCTCCACCCGGGAAGCATCAAAGACTGCCCGTTCCTGCTGGATAAAACGTCCCACAGGACGCACCGATTCCACCACCCGACGGGTCAAATCGGCAAGAGTATCTACATCTGTATTCATAATCCACTTTTTTTATCAGTCGATAAACAAAGATAGGAAAAACTTCGGGTGTGCGAAAGAGCATCGGCAAAAACAAATAAGTGAAATAAAAGGCCCTGTTTTTACTCCTAAATAAGAATTCTCGGGCAACTTTTTTTATCTGTTTTTTTCTCAATTGAAAAAGAAGTTCTATATTTGAGCCGTATTTTCGAGACAAAAAAGTGGAGAAAATTGTATTCACGAAAACGGCTATGCCATGTAACACAATCGTCTATAAAGAGTTAACTACATAAATAACGACACTGAAAGATTTGTGTTTCCGCCCGAAAGGGAGGCTATAAGTCATGCCTTAAAATAGCTGTGAGCTAATAATGAAGTAGAAAAGACTATCAAGCAACAAAAAACAAACATAAAAACTTCACAAAAACTGTAAACCAACCAAAAAGACTCTTTTATTATGGAGACAAAACAACCCAAAGCAAAAAAAGCCAAGAAAGAATCGAAAGGATTCCGTGGTATTGAATCTGCATTCCTCGTAATCGTGGTATGCTTCATCATCGCTGTATGCATCTACGTATTCGTTCTCGGAGACGTAAACAACTTCACCGACGCAACCAAAGCCGAACCGAAACCCGGCAACATGTTGGGAACCATTTACAAAGGTGGTGTTATCGTGCCTGTGCTGCAAACCCTCTTGCTCACCGTATTGGTGCTGAGTATCGAACGTGCCTTCGCCATCATGACCGCCAAAGGTACCGGCAGCCTCACCAAATTTGTTGTTAACGTGAAGAATGCCTTGGCTGCCAACGACCTGGCCAAAGCCCAAGAACTTTGCGACAAACAAAAAGGTTCTGTAGGTAGCGTAGTAACCTCGGCTCTGAAAAAATATGCCGAAATGGAGAACAACAACGAATTGACCAAAGAGCAGAAACTGGCCAGCATCCAGAAAGAGGTAGAAGAGGCTACCGCACTCGAACTCCCGACCCTGGAAATGAACCTCGCCGTTATCGCTACCATGACAACCCTCGGTACTCTCGTCGGACTTCTCGGTACTGTGCTCGGTATGATCCGTTCGTTCGCCGCTCTTGCCACCGCCACTGGTGCTCCCGACTCGGTAGCCCTCTCGACCGGTATTTCCGAGGCCCTTGTAAACACCGCCTTCGGTATCGCCACCGGTGCCTGCGCTGTAATCTCTTACAACTTCTTCACCAGCAAAATCGACAAAATCACCTACGCTATCGACGAAGTAGGCTTCTCAATCGTACAATCTTACGCCGCTAACCACAGCAAGTAATTAACTACCGAAACTGTACGATTATGCCAAAAGTAAAAGTAAAAAGGAAGAGTACCGCCATCGACATGACCGCGATGAGCGACGTAACTGTGCTTCTGCTTACTTTCTTCATGCTGACATCGACTTTCGTAGAACCCGAGCCCGTACAAGTTGCCGTACCTTCTTCGGTTTCTGAAATAAAAATTCCCGAAACCAACGTACTGCAAATATTAGTCGAATCGAACGGACGCATCTTTATGGGAACCGACCCGGGTATGCGAGTACCGATGTTGCAAGAAGTAGCAGCCGAATACGGTTACGAATTTACCGACCAAGAATTGGCCACCTTCCAAGCTTCAGATTACTTCGGCGTACCTATTGCCCAAATGAAATCGCTGCTCAACCTGCCCTTTGACCAACAAACTACGGTTATGGTTGAACAAGGAACCGGTATCCCCATCGATACCACGGCAAATCCTTCCAACGAATTCAAGGCATGGGTAAAAGCCGCTCGTAAATCCAACCGAGATATGCGTATCGCCATCAAAGCCGCACAGAACACGCCTTACTCCGAAATCCACAAAGTAATGTCGTCTCTGCAAGACTTGCGCGAAAACCGCTATAACCTGATCACCACGCTGAAAAGTGTCTCCGGCGATTTTTAATAACTGTTAGAATCTAAGAAATTATGGCAGAAGTAGAACAAAAAGACTCCGGCGGCAAGAAGAAAGGCAAACAGAAAAAAATGAACATCCGTGTCGACTTCACCCCTATGGTCGACATGAACATGTTGCTCCTGACCTTCTTTATGCTCTGTACCTCCATGAGCAAACCTCAGACGATGGAAATCAGTATGCCGTCAAACGATAAAACACTGACAGAGCAAGAACGAGACAAAGTAGCCGCATCTCGTGCTATCACTCTTATTCTCGGAAGCAACGACCGCGTATACTACTACTCGGGAGAGCCCAACTACGAAGACTGGACTTCGTTGCAGGAAACCACCTACAAGGACGACGGTCTGCGAGCCATGCTCCTCTACCGCAACCAGGAAGTGGTATCGAAAATCCGGGAGTTGAAAAAGGAGAAGATAGAGACCAAGATGTCTGATGAAGAATACGACAAGAGAGCCGCTGAAATCAAAGATTCCAAAACCGCTCCCATCGTCATCATCAAGGCTACCGACGACTCTACCTACAAAAACCTGATCGATGCACTCGACGAAATGCACATTTGCAGCATCAACCGCTATGCAATTGTCGACCTCGCCGAAGGTGACGAATGGTTGGTAGAAAACTACGAAAAGAAAGGTGAACTCACCAATCAAATCGACCGCGAACAAATGCAACAGCAATAATTCACATTAATATCGAACGAAAATGGCAAAAATAGACTTAATTTCGAAAGATTGGTGTGAATTGATCTTCAAAGACCGCAACAAGGCGTATGGTGCATACGATATGCGCCTCGATACCCCGAAACGTCACAACATAGCCACTCTCATTGTGGTTGCAGGCGTCATTCTGGTTATCACGCTCCCGATGTTGATTAAGTTCATCGCACCTGAAAGAGAAAACAAAATCGTTGTAAACGAAGTTACAACCCTGGCCAAACTGCCCGAGGCCGAAATCAAACGCAACGAAGAGTTGCGCCCCATGATGAAGCCGACGACACCTCCGCCCCCCTTGAAAAGTACCATCAAATTTACCGCTCCCGTCATCAAGAAAGACGAAGAGGTAGGTGAAGAAGATGAAATCAAGTCACAGGACGAACTGGCCGCACGCGGAAATGTAGCCATCTCTATCGCCGACGTTAAGGGTAACGACGAAATCGACGGACAAGACATTGCCGACTTCAAAGATTTCGTGGCCCCCGAAGTTGAAGAAGAAGAGGTCTACATCATCGTAGAACAGATGCCCGGATTCCCCGGTGGTGAAGAGGCCCTGATGAAATATATCAGAGACCACGTAGAATATCCCGCCATGGCCGTTGAACGAGGCATTGAAGGCCGTGTTACCGTACGCTTCGTTGTAAACAAAGAAGGCTATGTACAAGATGTTACGGTAATCCGTGGCGTACACGAACTGCTCGACCGCGAAGCCGTACGCGTGATACAAAGCCTGCCGCGCTGGAACCCCGGTAAACAAAACGGTGTAGCCGTGGCTGTTTACTACAACGTTCCTGTAAACTTCACCTTGCAATAACAAGCAATCCTCTCACATAAAGCCCTGCCCGAAAGGCAGGGCTTTTTTTATATGAAAAAACCGAAATTCCGGAACAAAACAGCGTCGGCAGACAAATAATTAAAACCTTTTTCACCCAGAAACGAAAATCTTAAATATAAGTAACACCCAAATTGTTTCTCATACAAAATTATTTCCCTATCTTTGAGGCCTCTAAAATACCTAACTTGCCTTAAATAGGATAAATTTAATACACAGACAAAACCTCGACCCGGAAAATGAACGAAGAATTCGACCCGCAAAACACGACACAAGGAAAATCTTCCCCCCGGAAAAGCCGCATCGGCTACCTCTTTGGCATCATCATGCTGGTCATTTATCTTACCATGGCCTATATGCTGGCTTTCACACCGTATTTTGAAAATTCTCTCGAAAATCCGGCCGTACGGTACACGTTTGCCGCCATATTCGCCGCCTATGCCATTCTCCGAGGATACCGGTTTATAAAAGGGTAACAGTAATGAGAAAGAAAATCATACTTTTTCTTTGCTGCGCCGTTGCACTCATCAGCTGCAACCGCAACAAACAGGAGCAGGAATACACAATAAAGAACACAACCACTTCGGGCGTCATCACCATCTGCGTCGATGAGACCCTCAAACCCATCATCGAACAGCAAATCGAAGTCTTTGAAGGGCTCTACCCCAAAGCCAACATCATACCCATCTACACCAGCGAAGTTGAAGCCTTCAACCAGCTCTTCAACGACAGCGTAAAACTCATCGTCGCCACCCGTTCGCTGAGCGAAGAGGAGATAAAAGCCATGCAGGCCAACAACCTCTACCCCAAAATATCCAAAGTTGCCATCGACGGGGTGGCCCTCATCAGCCACCGCAGCAATCCCGACTCACTGGTAACGATGGAACAGCTGCATGACATCTTTACGGGAAAGACAACCCGCTGGGAACAAATCAACCCCAAATCGCGCATGGGCGACATCGAAGTAGTCTTCGACAACACCAATTCAAGCACGGTGCGCTACGTCATTGAGAAAATCAACAAAGGCGCCGAACTGAAAGGCAATATCAAAGCCACACACACCAACGAAGGGGTCATCGACTACGTAGCCAAAGTACCCAACGCCATCGGTGTCATAGGCTCAAACTGGATAGGAAACGATAACGACACCACCAACCTGTCGTTCAACGACCTTATACAGGTCATGCTCGTCAGCACCGATCCCATCGCCTTCAACGGCAACAGCTACCAGCCTTTCCAGGCCTACCTGGCCATGGAACTTTACCCGCTGAGCCGCGAAATATACATGATATGCACCTCAAACCGAAACAGCCTGCCCTATGGCTTCACCTCGTTTGTCAGTTCCGACAAGGGACAGCGTATCATACTCAAATCGGGCATACTCCCCGCCAAGCAACCGCTGCGGGTCGTTAACGTAAGAGAGAACTTATAACACATAAAACACAAGAGATTTTATTATGCAAAGAACCAAAACATCGTTAGTTTCGGCCCTCCTCCTGCTGGGAGCAGCCGCAACGTCGGCTATGGCTCAAAACTACGCCGACGGTATCGAGTACTACAAATCGGGACAACCCGACCGCGCCAAAATCATTCTCGAACGCACCTTGAACGATAGCGAAACCAAACAAGCCGAATCGTATTACTACCTGGGCGAAATCGCTTTCCCCACCAGCAAAGATTCAGCCATGATGTACTTTGAAAAAGGTATCGCTGCCGATCCCGAATTTGCCCTCAACTACATCGGTAAAGGTAAGGTCATCATGGGCCAACCGCTTGCCAACGACGAAAAATCGGTAAAAGCCGCTATCAAAGCCGGTGAAAAAGAGATGAAAGCCGGTCTCAAAGTAAAGGGTGCCAAGAAAGACCCCGCCGTAGCCCTCGCCTACGTTGAAGCCTACTACGACAACAACCTGCCCTATCAGGAAGCCGTAGACCGCTTCTATGAAAAACTGCTGGCCGACTATGCCCCCTACTATGTGTTCCTGGGCGACATCGAGGCACAGAAAGAAGAATGGGGCGAAGCTTGCAAGAACTATGAGCTGGCTTTCCAGTGGTACGACACCACCTGCGTTGAGGCTTACATCAAATTTGCCGGTATCTATTTCCGCATCAACCCCGACATCGCCATTGACAACGTGCTGCGTCTGCTGCAAATGCGTCCCAACTCGGCTATCGCCCAACGTGAGTTGGCCGAGTCGTACTACCGCGCCGACAAATTCAACGAGGCTGTGCAAGCCTACGAAACCTATATGCAGAACCCCACAGCGTTCCAGACCGACCGTCCCCGCTACGCCGCTCTGCTCTACTACGACAAACAGTATGAGAAATCTTTGACCCTCAGCGAAGAGTTGCTGCCTTCCTTCCCCGACAACCTCATGCTGAAACGCCTAATCATGTACAACACCTATGAGTTGAAAGACTACGTATCGGCCGTACGCGCTGCCGAAGACCTCTTCGCAACTCCCAACGCAACCTTCAACAGCCGCGACTACATGCAATATGGTAAACTGCTGCTTGCCCTGGGTCAACACGACAAGGCCATTGCCGCCCTCGAAAAAGCCGTAGAGATAGACCCCACTCGTCTTGAACTCTACAAAGAGCTTATGACCGGTCTGCAAAAAACAGGCAACTACATGCGTCGCGCCGAGATACAAGACCTCTATGTAAAACAACTTGCCGCTCTCGAACAAGACAAAACCCAAGACTACTTCATCGCCGGCCGCTACTACTACATGGCTGCCGCCAGAGCTTTCCAGGCTAACGACACGACAACAACCAACGTGGCCGCCGCAAAAGCCGACAGCTGCTTTGCCATCGTCGTAGAGAAAGCTCCCGAAGACTACCGCGGACACTTGTGGAGAGCCTCTTCTACGGCTCTTCTCGACCCCGAAAGAAAAACGGGTATCGCCATTCCTTTCTACGAGAAAGCCATAGAGGTTATCCTCCAAGACCTGAACAACACCGAGACTCCTCCCAGCGAAGCTGTTGCCAACCGTCTGAAAAAAGACCTCATCGAGGCTTATACCTACATGGCCAACTTCGAATATATGGCTGAGTACAACAAATACCTGTCTTTGTCCGACGAGCAAAAGGCTACGTTCAAATTTACCAACACCATCGAATGGTGTAACAAGATTCTGGCCGTAGACCCCAACCACGCTGCTACCAAAGAGTTCCTCAGCATCATCTCGCAATAACACGCTCCATCAATAATTGATAAGGGAGCCCCGTTCAAGGGCTCCCTTATTGTTTTTACCGACCGGCAACAAAAGACCGCTGCACCTGAAAGCCGGTGAAAGAGCCTCGGATCTCGGTGCTGACGGGTCCTCAAAAAACGAGGAGGGAACTCCCCAAATGGGGAATTCCCTCCTGGCATATCTGTCGGTTGTGAAGAGATTGCTTAGCAGCAGCCGCACTTTCCGGCACTGCCGAGTACATCGACAATCTTGTGGATGTAGAGTTTCTTCATGTTCTCACGAGCCGGACCCAGATACTTGCGGGGGTCAAACTCGGCGGGCTTCGTAGCCAGTACCTCACGCACGGCAGCGGTCATGGCCAGACGGCTATCGGAGTCGATGTTGATTTTGCACACGGCCGATGCGGCTGCCTTGCGCAGTTGCTCTTCGGGAATACCGATGGCATCTTTCAATGCACCGCCGTATTTGTTGATGGTCTCAACCTCTTCCTGAGGCACCGACGAAGAGCCGTGCAGCACGATGGGGAATCCGGGCAACTCTTTCTCTACCCCTTCGAGTACGTCGAAACGCAGAGGGGGCGGTACAAGACGGCCGTTGGCGTCGCGCGTACACTGTGCCGGCGTAAACTTGTTGGCACCGTGCGAAGTACCGATAGAGATAGCCAAACTGTCGCAACCCGTCTTGGTAACGAAATCGACAACCTCTTCGGGGCGGGTATAGGTGTGATGCTCGGCCGACACTTCGTCTTCAACACCGGCCAGCACTCCCAGCTCACCCTCAACCGTTACATCGAACTGGTGGGCATATTCTACCACCTTGCGGGTAAGAGCCACGTTTTCGTCGTAGGGCAGATGCGAACCGTCGATCATCACCGACGAGAAGCCCATGTCGATGCACGACTTGCAGAGCTCGAACGAGTCGCCGTGGTCGAGGTGCAGCACGATTTCGGGTTTTTCACAACCCAACTCCTTGGCATAAGCCACAGCACCCTCGGCCATGTAACGCAACAAGGTCTGGTTGGCATAATTACGGGCACCCTTGGATACCTGCAATATCACCGGCGACTTGGTCTCTACGGCAGCTTGTATGATAGCCTGCAACTGTTCCATGTTGTTGAAGTTAAAGGCAGGAACGGCATAACCGCCTTTGATGGCTTTGGCAAACATCTCACGGGTGTTTACCAGCCCTAAATCTTTGTAATTTACCATATTCCAATTATTTTGTTTAAAAATTGAATATTCATTTATCTGTCTTGCAAATATAAAAAATAATCTTGGGATATAAATATTGATGTTTTGAAAAAAGCATGGCAGGGAAGAAAAAAAGTCGAAAATCGGAATATTTCGACAACTTCTTGCAGAAGTTCGTTTTTTATCCCTACTTTTGCGTGGGTTAATGTAGAAACACGTCAACCCGGAAGATTGTTTGACTTTTTTAGAAACACCTATTTATTTAAGCAGAAAACGAATGAGAAAATGGCGCATTGAAGACTCGGCCGAGTTGTACAATATCACCGGCTGGGGATTAAAGTATTTTTCCATCAACGAGAAAGGGCACGTAACCGTTACTCCCAAAGAGGGCTCGGCAGCCGTCGATTTGAAAGAATTGATGGACGAGTTGCAAGTAAGAGACGTTCCTGCCCCCACCTTGGTACGTTTTCCCGACATTCTCGACAACCGCATCGAGAAGATTTCCAACTGTTTCAAACAAGCCGCCAACGAATATGGCTACACGGCCCAGAACTTCATCATCTACCCCATCAAGGTAAACCAGATGAGCCCCGTCGTAGAAGAAATCGTGAGCCACGGCAAAAAATCAAACATCGGACTCGAAGCCGGTTCCAAACCCGAACTGCATGCCGTGCTGGCCATCAACATCGATGCCAACTCGCTCATCATCTGCAACGGCTATAAAGACGAAAACTACATTGAGCTGGCCCTCCTGGCACAGAAAATGGGCCGACGCATCTTCCTCGTTGTCGAAAAACTCAACGAGCTGCACCTCATTGCCAACATTGCCAAACGGCTGAAAATACGCCCCAACATCGGTATCCGCATCAAGCTGGCCAGCTCGGGCAGCGGCAAGTGGGAAGATTCGGGTGGCGATGTCAGCAAGTTCGGTCTCAATTCGAGCGAACTGCTCGAAGCGCTCGACATTCTCGAAAAGAACAAGATGAAAGACTGCCTCAAACTCATACACTTCCACATCGGC
This sequence comes from uncultured Bacteroidales bacterium, assembly GCA_944325415.1. Taxonomy (GTDB): domain Bacteria; phylum Bacteroidota; class Bacteroidia; order Bacteroidales; family UBA11471; genus Caccoplasma. The sequence continues at coordinate 97,184 of CALUZW010000003.1, forward strand.
AGCCAAGTAACCAAGATACGCCTCATCAAGAACGCCCTGCGCGAAGCCTCACAATTCTATGTACAGCTCTACAAGATGGGCTACAACATCGAGTTTGTCGATATAGGCGGCGGCCTGGGCGTCGACTACGACGGCACCCGCTCGTCGACAAGCGAGAGCAGCATGAACTACTCCATACAGGAATATGTCAACGACTCGATATGGACCCTGGTCGATGTCTGCGCCAAAAACGACCTGCCGCAGCCCAATATCATCACCGAGTCGGGCCGCTCGCTCACCGCACACCACTCGGTACTCATATTTGAAGTACTCGAAACGACCACCCTGCCCGAGTGGGACGACAACACCGAAATATCGGAGACCGACCACGAACTGGTGCGCGAACTCTACAACTCGTGGGACAACCTCAACCAGCCCCGCCTCATCGAGACCTGGCACGACGCCCTGCAAATCAGAGAAGAGGCCCTCGACCTCTTCGGACTGGGACTGCTCGACCTGCGCACCCGCGCCCAGATCGAACGGCTTTTCTGGTCGATAGCCCGCGACGTCTACGACATGGCCAACGAAATAAAGCATGCCCCCGAAGAGTTGAAGAAGATTGCCAAGATGCTGCCCGACAAGTATTTCTGCAACTTCTCTCTGTTCCAGTCGCTACCCGACTCCTGGGCCATAGACCAGATATTCCCCATCATGCCCATCAGCCGGCTCGACGAGAAGCCCAACCGCTCGGCCACGCTGCAAGATATCACCTGCGACTCCGACGGAAAAATCGACAACTTCATCTCCACCCGCAACTTCAACTACCACCTGCCGGTGCACGCCCTCAACAACAAGGAGCCCTACTACATCGGCGTCTTCCTTGTAGGAGCTTACCAGGAGATACTCGGCGACCTGCACAACCTCTTCGGCGACACCAACGCCGTGCATGTGAGCGTGTATAAAGACCACTATGAGATAGATCAGGTCATCGACGGCGAGACCGTGGCCGAAGTACTCGACTACGTACAGTATAACCCCAAGAAGATGGTACGCAGCGTAGAAACATGGGTAACCAGTTCGATGAAAAACGGAGTCATTACCCCCGAAGAGGGCCGGGAATTCCTCTCGAACTACCGCTCGGGCCTCTACGGATACACTTACCTCGAAAAAGATTGACGGGCCATGTCCGAGACCGAGACATACCGTTACTTCATATACCTCGCCTACGACGGCACCGAGTACCACGGGTGGCAACGGCAACCCAACGGCATATCGGTGCAGGAGCGTCTCGAAAAAGCCGTCTCGCTGCTCTTCCGCAGCGAGACGGCCGTTACCGGAGCCGGCCGCACCGACGCCGGCGTACACGCCCGTCTGATGGTGGCCCATGTCGATGCCCCGTTTGTCCTCGACGACACGGCGCAATGGGTACACCGGCTCAACCGCATGCTGCCGCCCGACATCGTCGTCTACCGCATCTGCCGGGTAAAACCCGATGCCCACAGCCGCTTCGACGCGCAGTCGAGAACCTATCGCTACTACATTTCCTGCGGGAAAAACCCCTTCGAGGGCCGCTACCGCTGGACGATGGAGGGAAAGGCCCTCGATGTCGACCGCATGAACGAGGCAGCCGCCCACCTGCTGCAATACACCGACTTTACCAGTTTCAGCAAACTGCACACCGACGTGAAAACCAACAACTGCCGCATCACCCACGCCGGCTGGACACGCTCGGGCAATGACCTTGTATTTGAAATCACGGCCGACCGTTTTCTGCGCAACATGGTCAGGGCCATCGTGGGAACCCTCGTCGAGGTGGGCCGGGGCAAACTGTCGGTCGCCGGCTTCTGCTCCATCATCGAGGCACGAGACCGGTGCAAAGCCGGCACGTCGGCACCGGGAAACGCACTGTTTCTCACCGACATTACCTATCCCGAAGAACTGTTTATACGATAAAAAAGATTTGTTATGTGGTTGATTCTTGCCTTCATCTCGGCAGCCCTGCTGGGTATGTACGAGGTATTTAAAAAACTGGCGCTCAACAACAACGCCGTACTCCCCATACTCTTTCTCAACACGGTCTTTTGCAGCCTTCTCTTCCTGCCGGCCGTACTCATTTCGCGCTTCCAGCCCGAACTCATCGAGGGCACCCTCTTCTATGTGCCCCGCGCCGACCTGACGACACACCTCTACGTCATGCTCAAAGCCGTCATCGTACTCTCGTCGTGGACATTTGCCTACTTCGCCATGAAGCATCTGCCCATCACCATCGCCGGTACCATAAAGGCCTCACAACCGGTACTCACCCTGCTGGGTGCCCTGCTCATTTTCGGTGAACGGCTCAACCTGTACCAATGGATAGGCGTCATCGTGTCGATTATCTCCTTCTTCATGCTCTCCTCGGCCGGAAAAAAAGAGGGCATACGGTTCAGCCACGACAAGTGGATATACTACATCGTACTGGCCACCATCACGGGGGCACTCAGCGCACTGTACGACAAATTCCTCATATCAAACGGTTTCGACCGCATGGTCGTGCAGGTGTGGTACACCTATTATCAGATGGTCATCATGTTTATCATACTCCTCATCTGGTATAAAAAACGCAGCGAGACCACCCCGTTCCAGTGGCGGTGGAGCATCTTCTTCATATCGCTGTTCCTGGTGGCCGCCGACTTCATCTACTTCTATGCCCTGAGCTACCCCGACTCGATGATTTCCATCGTATCGATGGCCCGCCGCAGCGGCGTGGTGGTGAGCTTCCTTTTCGGAGCCCTCTTCTTCCACGAGAAAAACATACGCAGCAAAGCCATCGACCTGCTGCTGGTACTCATCGGTATGTATTTCCTCTATCTGGGAACCCGATAAAACGGCCGGCCTCCGCATAAGGCCGTGAGAGAAGAGATGCCGTGGGACAGCAACGGGCGAAGCAAAAAGTTTGCCATCGCCCCTTGTCCCGGCGCCTCTCATTTACTATATTCGCAAAAAAAAATTCTGATATGCCGAGACACATACTCCTTAGCCTGCTTCTGCTGTCGAGCATCGCCATATACGGCCGACGCCCCGTCGACACCTACTTCGTAACAGCGCCGAAGCAACTCCTGCCGCAACTCAGCGAAAACAACCGCAAAGACCTCATCGACCTGTTCGATGCCGGCCAGGAGAGTCGCGTCAGGCACCCGCTGGGCGGAACGGTAGAGATCATCTCGCTCGACGACCGGCAGATTACCGTGCAGCTCTCTTCGGCATCGAGCCTGCAAATCGCCCTGCTGCCCGTAGCCGATACAACAGGCATCATAGCCGTTATAGAAAATGTATCGTTGCCCGCCCGCGACAGCCGACTCTCGTTCTACGACACTCAGTGGCAACCGATACCGACAGAGCGGGTGTTTACCGCCCCCACGCCCGAGACATTCATGGACAAGGGTTCCAAGAGAGAGCGACGCCAGGCCGCCGGCCTCGTCGACCTGCTGCCCGTAACCTACACCATCGAGGGCAACACCCTGCTTGCCAGCGAAACACTGAAAGAGTATCTCCCCGACGAAATCTACGACCGCATCGGTCCGCTGCTGCGGGAGAAACCCGTTGCCTACCGATGGACAGGCAAGCGGTTTACCCCATAAATATTCCGGAGCCAAAAGAGGCGAATCTCAAAAATTATTCCGATATTTGCACCCGTTTTGCAAATTGTGGCATTGAATTTGAATAGAAAAAAACGGTAAATTCGTTCGCTGGAAAAAGAAAAAGCTATATATTTGCAAACCAAAAATTTAAAAACGCTAATCATCATAAAACAAAAAACAATGACTAAGGCAGACATCGTAAACGAGATTTCAAAAAATACAGGAATCGAGAAAGCTATCGTATTGGCCACCGTTGAACAATTCATGGAATCAGTAAAAGGTTCGCTGGCCAAAGGCAACAATGTGTACCTGAGAGGATTCGGTAGTTTCATCGTGAAAAGAAGAGCCCAAAAGACCGCTCGCAATATATCGAAAAGCACGACAATCATCATTCCCGAGCACAATATTCCGGCTTTCAAGCCCGCCAAGACCTTCATGAGCGAGGTAAAATAAGCCCCACCGACAAGAGCAATCAATTTTTATTAACATATTAAACGCATATAACCATGCCCAGCGGAAAAAAAAGAAAAGGCCATAAAATGGCAACACACAAACGTAAAAAAAGACTGAGAAAAAACAGACATAAGAAGAAAAAGTAAACCTTTCGACCTTCTTATCTGTAATAAGACAAACAAAGGACAAACTCCTGACTCGTTCAAGAGTTTGTCTTTTGGCTTTTAAGCACAACAATTACACAGTCAAGTAACCTAAAAACAACCCCGAAGTGTCAAGCGAATTAGTCGTAGACGTACAACCCAAAGAGGTATCTATCGCGCTGCTCAACGACAAGCGGTTGGTCGAGCTGCAAAAAGAGCCGTGCAACATCTCGTTTGCACTGGGCGATATCTACTTGGGGAAAGTCAAGAAACTGATGCCGGGATTGAACGCTGCATTTGTCGACATAGGTTACGAAAAAGACGCATTTCTTCACTACCAGGACTTAGGCCCGTTCTTCACCACGAGCGCAAAATTTACCAAGCAGTCGCTCTCCGACCGCAAGCACACGCTCTCACTGCCCAAATTCAAGTTGCAGAAAGAGCTCGACAAGGAGGGAGTCATCAGCGACCTGCTCAGCGTAGGCCAGGAGATTCTGGTGCAAATCACCAAAGAGCCCATATCGACCAAAGGACCGCGCCTCACGGCCGAACTCTCCTTTGCAGGACGGTTTCTGGTACTGATACCGTTTGCCGACAAGGTATCGGTATCGCAGAAAATAAAATCGAACGAAGAGAAAACCCGTTTACGCCAGCTCATTCACAGCATCAAGCCGCAGAACTTCGGCGTCATCGTACGCACCGTTGCCGAAGGCAAACGCGTTGCCGAACTCGACAATGAAATGAAGACGCTGGTGAAACGCTGGGAAGACAGCCTCGCCAAACTGCAAAAAGCCAAGGCACCCTCGCTCATCTACGAAGAGACAGGCCGTGCCGTAGGCCTGCTGCGCGATATTTTCAACCCCTCTTTTGAGAATATCTACGTCAACGACCCCGAGACTTTCCAGCACATCCACGACTATGTAAATATCATTGCTCCCGAGTGCAAAGACATCGTCAAACTCTACACCGACGATATTCCCATCTTCGACCACTTTGCCATCACGAAGCAAATCAAATCGTCGTTCGGTAAGACCATCTCGTTCCGCAACGGAGCCTACCTCATCATCGAACACACCGAGGCTCTCCACGTCATCGACGTCAACAGCGGCAACCGCTCCAAACCCAATGCCGACCAGGAAAACACCGCCTTCGAGGTAAACATGGCCGCCGCCGAAGAGATAGCCCGCCAACTGCGGTTGCGCGATATGGGCGGCATCATCGTCATCGACTACATCGACATGGACAATGCCGAGAACCGGCAGAAACTCTACGAACGCATGAAAGAGCTGATGGAGAGCGACCGGGCCCGGCACAACATATTGCCGCTCAGCAAGTTCGGTCTCATGCAGATTACCCGCCACCGTGTGCGCCCTGCCCTCGACATCATGACCGACGAAGACTGCCCCGTGTGCAACGGCAAAGGCAAGATACCCCCGTCGATACTCTTTACCGACCACCTCGAAACCAAAATCGCCTTTCTGGTGAAAAAATTCAAAGTGAAGAAATTCTCCCTACACGTACACCCGTACATCGCAGCGTACATCACCCAAGGGTTCTTCTCCCTCTTATGGAGATGGAAAAACAAGTATACCCGACGGTTCAAACTCATTCCCAATCAGTCGTTGGCCTTGCTCGAATACAAGATATACGATGGTGAAGGCCAGGAAATAGACCTCAAAGAAGAGATTGAAATCAAATAGTCCAACCGCCATTCCTTCTTACCTCATGCAGCAGCGGCCCGATCAGTCGATCGGGCCGCTGCTTTCATGTTTCACTCATGCGGAACAAGGGAGAGGGTGCCAACACAAGCGTCAGAGCTACGCTCAGATACGCTGCAAGACAAGCTCGATAAGCCCTTCGACCGAACCTTTATAGCCGGTATCGGCCTCACCGGCAAGGCGATTGGCAATGATACAGCACACCGTCATGGCACGGTGGCCCATGAGGCGCGACAGTCCGGCCAGCGCCGAACTCTCCATCTCATAATTGGTTATCGTGCGTCCGTGATAGCGGAAGGCTTCGATTTTACGGTTGAGCTCGGGGTCGGCCGGTGCAAGGCGCAACTCACGGCCCTGCGGGGCATAGAAACCGTTGGCCGAGATGGTAATGCCCCGTACCATATCTTCACCGGCCACACGCGCTACCAGCTCGGCATCGGCGTCGACAACATAAGGAGCCGCCCACTGGCTATTCCACCCCACAAAATCGCAGAACGCCCGTTCAAAATCGAGGTCGCTCACCGCATCGCGCCCGGCATAGAAATTGAGCACGCCATCAAAGCCGATAGACTTCTCGGCCACCACATAGGTACCGATGGGCACATGGGGTTGCAGACCGCCCGAGGTACCTATGCGCACCAGCGTGAGCCGGCGCAGCGTGTCGCGTACCGTGCGGGTAGACAAGTCTATGTTGGCCAGCGCATCGAGCTCGTTGAGTACGATGTCGATATTGTCGGTACCTATACCGTGCGATACTACCGTGAGGCGCTTGCCCCGGTAGCTCCCGGTTATCGAATGGAACTCCCGGTTGCTCACCTCACACTCACGCTCGTCGAAAAACGACGCTACGGTATCGACACGACCGGGATCGCCGACGAGTATCACCTTGTCGGCCAACTGCTCGGGGCGGAGATGCAGGTGAAACACCGACCCGTCGGCATGGAGAATAAGTTCGGAGGCAGGAATCTGTTTCATGGCGACAAATATTTATTGCCTTAAATATAATATTATTCCATCAAAACGCCGCTTTAAAATGCCTTAAAACATGCGGCACCATTCCATATAGTGCCGCCGGGAAATTTTCAAAACGCCCCCATGCCTTTTGTCAAAAAAATTTTACAACACTGTTGTTTTTTAATATTTAATATATAACTTTGCAATAGTCACTTTAAATTTTATGCACATGAAAAAAACTCTTTTAGGTATCCTGCTGTTTTCGCTTATACCGGCAACACAAAATGTCATCTCGGCCCAGTCAAAATTATCGCACGGACAATATGTAAACGTACGCATTGACGAAAGTTTCAGCAGCCGCAACGCCACCACCGCATCGGCATTTGTCGACAATGACGTCATCGACCCGACATCGGGGAAACTGCTTATTGTCAGGGGTACTCCCGTAAATATCGACGTTACCGCGGAGAAACCGAAAGGCAAAGGACGCCCGGGGAAGATTACGTTGAATGCCCTTTCCACACAAGCAACCGACGGACAAACCATTGTCTTGACAGGAAACAAGGTCGAAATCACGGGTAAAAGCCGACGCGGGCTGGCACTCGGCTTGGGCATCGGGCTCCCGTTAGGGACGGTTGTATGCTTCCCGTGGGGATTTGCCTGTCTCGCCATCAAGGGATTGCATGCAGAAGTTCCGTCCGGCACCATCATTCCGAACGTAACAGTACAAGGCAACTACACGATAAGCAACAAGTAAGGGGGCTACAAGGTGCCGTTTGACAACAAAGGTTAGAAGCGGGATGGCGCTCCTTCATAACAAGACCGGCCTTGATTGGCCGGTCTTTTGTTTAAAATAAGCACATCGAAAGCAATAAAACGACCGTTTCTCCGTATATTTGTAGACACGGGGAAGGTCGAGGCAAAAATACAATCGGGGGATTCATTCCCCTTACTTTCTTTGTCTTTCTCCCTATCCTCCGTGAATGGCACGATTGATTTTAAAATGAGGCATTGTATTCCGCTCCTGCTTTCGGTGGTCTTGCTCCTGCTCGTCTACGGGTGCGGAGCCAAACTGAGTACGGCCAACGCCCAGTACGAACGGGGCGAATACTTTGCCGCGGCCGCCACCTACCGCAAGGTCTACAACAAGACGCCGGCCAAGGAGCGGGCCAAACGCGGACAAATAGCCTTCCGCATCGGCGAGTGCCACCGCCGCCTCAATGCCGCCCCGCGCTCGGCCGCCGGCTACCAGAATGCCGTGCGCTACAACTACCCCGACAGCATGGCGCTCTTCTACCTGGCCCGGGCCCAGCAGATGCAGGGTAAATACAAAGATGCCCAGAAAAACTACGAAGCCTTTCTCGCCCTGAAACCCGACGACAGCCGTGCCCGAAACGGACTGCGGGGTTGCCAGTTGGCTTCTGAATGGAAAGCCTCTCCTACCCGCTATGTGGTGAAACGGGCCGACCTCTTCAACTCCCGCCGCAGCGAGTGTGCCCCCATGTTTCTCGGCACCGACAACGACCTGCTCTACTTCTGCTCTACCAACGACAAAGCCTCGGGCGACAAGAAGAACGACATCACCGGACTGAAAAACAACGACATATTCTTTGCCCGAAAAGATGAAAAGGGCGCTTGGCAACGCCCCGAACCGGCCGAAGGCAGCCTCAACACCGAAAACGACGAGGGCATCATCTCCTTCTCGCCCGACGGCAACACAATGTACCTCACTCGGGCCCGACACGAAGAGGGGGTGAACACCTCGGTCGAGATATGCACCTCATCGCGCAACGATGCCCAGTGGAGCGAAGCACAGCTGTTTGAGATAACGGGCGATACCCTATCGGCCTTTGCCCACCCGGCCGTCTCACCCGACGGGAAATATCTCTATTTCGTCTCGGACATGCCCGGCGGCTATGGCGGCAAAGACATCTGGCGCATCGACCTGACCGAGCGCGGTACGGGAGTCGAGAACCTCGGCGTACAGATAAATACGCCGGGCGACGAAATGTTCCCCTACATCAAGTCGGACAGTACGCTCTATTTCGCCTCCGACGGCCACCCGGGCATGGGCGGTCTCGACCTGTTCAAGGCCACGATGAACGAGTTCGGGGTGTGGAAAATCGAGAACCTCGGTTATCCCATCAACTCGGCCGGCGACGACTTCGGCATCACCTTCGAGACAGGGCGGGAAGCCGGATTTTTCAGTTCCAACCGCAACGACGCCCGCGGCTACGACCATCTGTACAGTTTTGAGTTGCCCGTCATCGAGGTGTGGATTACGGGAATGGTCATGGACCAGGACGAAGAGCCCATTCCCAACGCCATCATTCGCATCGTGGGTAAAGACGGGTCGAACCAGAAGGCCTACTCCAAAGAAGACGGCTCCTACAAGTTCCGCCTCGACCTGGGCATCGACTATGTGATGATGGCCGGCTGCCAGGGATTCCTCAACTCGCGGGGCGAATTTACCAGCGATGCCGAGGAGCGTAACGAGACCTATGGCCTCGACTTCATACTGGCGGCCATCAACAAGCCGGTCATCGTGGAGAATGTCTTCTACGAGTTTGACCGCGCCGACGTTACCCCCGAATCGGCCGCCGCCCTTAACGAAATCATACAGATGCTCGAAGACAACCCCAACGTATCCATCGAACTGGGTGCGCACACCGACATGATAGGTAACGAGAATTACAACCTCCGCCTCTCGGAACGGCGCGCCAAGGCGGTTGTCGACTACCTCATACAACACGGCGTGGCGGCCGACCGCCTCACCCCGAAAGGCTACGGAAAGAGCCAGCCCCGCACCATCACCCGCAAGCAGGCCCGCGAATATCCCATGTTCAAGGAGGGCGACGTGCTTACCGACGAGTACATTCGTGCCCTGCCTCCCGAGCAGCAGGAGATTGCCAACGCCCTGAACCGTCGCACCGAATTCCGCGTGCTCGACATCAACTACCGCCTCATGTAATCCCAACCATACATTATGCTCTCCATACTCATTCCCACCTACCGGCTCGACTGTTCGGCCTTTGTGCGCGAACTCGCCATACAGGCCGAAGCCTTGGGTATCGACTACGAAATCATTGTCAGCGACGATGGCTCTCCCGACGAAGAGAGTAAAGCCGGAAACCGCATTATCAACAGCTGGCCTCACTGCCGGTTTGTCGAACTCGACCGCAACGGAGGGCGAGCCCACAACTGCAACCACCTCGCCTCGCTGGCACAGCACGACTATCTGCTGTTTCTCGACAGCGACCTCATGCCCTGCGACGACCGCTTTGTGGCACGGTATGTGCAGGCGGCACGCCCCGACACGGTCATCGGCGGGACTATCCGCTTCCGCGTTCCCGGCTGTTCCGAGAGCGAAGCCATGAGCAACCTGCGCTACGTCTATGCCCGGGTTCGGGAAGAACGCCCGGCCGAGGAACGCAACCGCGACCCCTATGCCCACTTCCCGGGATTCAGCTGCCTCATACCCCGCGACATATTCAATCGCGTCAGATATTGTGAAGAAATCACCTCCTACGGCTATGAAGACACCCTCTTCGGCAAAGAACTTCAAGCCCGGGGCATCGCCCTGCGCTACATCGACAACCCGGTGTTCCACGACATTACCGACAGCAGTGAGACATTTCTGAAAAAGACCGAGACAGGACTGACTAATGCCCGCCGCTACCAGCATCTCATGGAGGGACATGTGCGCATTCTCGACATACAGCAACGGCTCAAACGGGCCGGTCTGCAACCGGCCGTGAGGCTGTTTTTCGCGCTGTTCGGCGGGGCGTTGCGCCGCAACCTGCTGGGGCAGCACCCCCGGCTACGGCTCTTTGACCTCTACAAGCTGGGCTATCTGGCCCGCCTCGACCACCGGCTCTCCTCGGGCAAAGCGATATAAACACAGCGAGCGGGGTATCACCGATTGTGATACCCCGCTCGCGTTATAGTCGGGTAAAGGGTCGCCCCCATCAGAAATCAATGGCCATGATATAGTCGTTCATGAAATAACCGTTACCGATGTCGAAATCGCCGCTCGATGCGATGTGCATACCCATGTGCTGATAAAAAGCCAGCGCTGGATTCTGACGGTTGACATTGAGCTCGACCCGTCCGTGCCGGTCGGGGAAGAGACACCGAGCCTCTTCAAAGGCCCGTTCTATCAACGCCCGGCCTACATGCCGGCCCTGCTGCTCGGGACAGACATAGATTTTTTGCAAATGCACCAGTCTTTCGCCCTGTGGCTCGATGGAGACATAGCCCAACGGGCTCTCCGTCGCACGGTCTCGGGCAATGAAAAAACGATGACCTTCGCGCATCTGGTCTTGCAGGCTCGTCTCGGAATACATCCAGTCGTACATATAGTCGAGCTGCTCGGGCGAGAGTATCGTGCGGTAGGTGGGATAGAACGTGGCACGTGCCATCTCTCGCAACAGAGGAATATCGGCTTCGGTAGCCGGAGTGATGTATATTTCGCTGTTCATGACGTAGACTAATTTTTCAACCTGTCGGCCAGCACATCGAGCGACAGCTGCTCCTGCTCGCCGGTAGCCATGTTCTTGACGGTTATCTCGCCCGAGAGAATTTCGTTCTCACCGACAAGAGCCACATACGGAATCTTCTTGGCATCGGCGTAGCCCATCTGCTTTTTCAGTTTTCCGGTCTCGGGATAGAGCTCGGCACGCACCCCCTGGGCACGCAGTCGGGCAATGTATTCGAGGCAGGCGTCGGCCTCCTTCTCGCCAAAGTTGACAAAAAGTATCTGTGTTGTCGTGAGCGAATCGGAGGGATAGAGGTCGAGCTGGTTGAGCACGTCGTAGATGCGGTCGGCACCGAAGGAGATACCCACACCCGAGAGTCCGGGCATTCCAAAGACACCCGTAAGGTTGTCGTAGCGTCCGCCACCAGTAATGCTGCCGATGACCACGTCGAGCGCCTTCACCTCGACGATGGCGCCGGTGTAGTAGTTGAGACCGCGTGCCAAGGTGAGGTCTATTTCAAGAGCGGCACGCAGGGGCGACTTCTCGATGCGGTCGAGAATATACTCCAACTCTTCAATGCCTTTCATGCCGACTTCCGAAGTGGCCAGTTGTGAACGCAGGGTGGCCAGTTTGGAGCGGTTGTCGCCTTGCAGCAGAATGATGGGTTGCAACCGGGCCACGGCCTCTTCGTCGAGGCCCTTCTCGCGCAGCTCGGCGTTCACATTGTCAAGGCCTATCTTGTCGAGCTTGTCGATGGCCACGGTAATATCGACGATTTTTTCGGGGGCCCCGATGATTTCGGCAATACCGCTGAGAATCTTGCGGTTGTTGAGTTTCACGGCCACCCGTATACCGAAGCGGGCAAAGACCTCATCGATAAGACGCAGCAGTTCTACCTCATTGAGGAGCGAATCGGAGCCCACCACGTCGGCATCGCACTGGAAAAACTCGCGGTAACGGCCCTTCTGCGGACGGTCGGCCCGCCACACGGGCTGTATCTGATAGCGTTTGAAGGGAAACGAGAGCTCGTTGCGGTGCATCACCACGAAACGGGCAAAGGGCACTGTCAGGTCATAGCGCAGCCCTTTCTCGCAAAGTTTCGACGCCAGGCGGATTGTCTGACGGCCGGTCAGCTCTTCATCGGAGAGGTCGGCGAGAAAGTCGCCCGAATTCAGCACCTTGAAGAGCAACTTGTCGCCTTCTTCGCCATACTTGCCCATGAGGGTTGAGAGGTTTTCCATGGCAGGGGTTTCAATCTGCTGAAAACCAAACAGGTGGAACACCTCGCGTATGGTATTGAAAATATAGTTGCGTTTCGCCATCTCTTCGGGCGAAAAGTCTCTGGTTCCTTTGGGTATGGAGGGTTTTGTTGCCATTATTTTTTGATATGTAAGATGAATGTACAAAGATACGACATTCCGACGTTTTTCGGGTCTCGCCGGGCAGAAAGTTTTTCGGCCGGGGCAACATGTTGCGACACCGCTCCTGCGACTCACAGCCGAAGCTCAATCACAGCCGTGGCAGCACAGGTGTACACGGTGGGTCTCCCCCGCCTCAACGTATCGTTACCTGCGTGGCACCGAAGCCATACTCCCTGAACGAGGCGTCCTGATACTCGTAGCTCTTGTATTTGCGTTGCAGCTCTTCGAGAATGGCACGGCGCAGCACTCCGTCGCCCTTGCCATGAATAAAGATGATTTTGCGCCCTTTCTCGCCCTTGTAGCGGTCGAGTGTATCGCGGAAGGTCTGCAACTGCAACTGCAACATATCGGCGTTGTTCATTCCGGCCGTGGTATCGACCAATTCGTGTATATGCAGGTCGACCTCGACGGGCCCCTCCTTGGGCACCTTGGGGCGGGAAACCTTGGCCGGCCGGGGCGACGTGTTCTTCTCGTGCATAGCCTTTTCGAGCGCCTTGGCATCGACGGGAATCTCGGCCACAGGCAGGTCGCCCTCGACAAGAGGCAACACCCAGGCCTTCTCGTCAAAGAATTCGTTGGACCCGAAGGTGTGGAGTTTGTAAAACTTCACCGGGTCGATGCGCAGAAGCGCCGACACCGGCTCCTTGCAGGTATAGCTCTTGCCCCGCTTGTAGGCAAGGGCCTGCACCGACACACGGCCGAAACGGTTGACCGACTCCTGGCCGAACCGTTCGATACACACCTGCACGTTAGGCTCTATCGTGCCGCGTGCAGCGAGGTTCCACTCGCCCGTCTCGCCCGAGACGGCGTAGGTATAGTCGAGGTAATAGTTGCTGTCGTTGATGAGATAGGTCTCAAAGGTCGTCGATCCCAGACGGCTGACGGTTTCGGGCACAAATGCCAGGTAGAGGCCGAGACGCTCACCGGTGCGGGTTTCGACGAGCGGCAACTCGGGCTCGTCATCGTCGTCGGGCAGCGCAACAGGCGCCGACTGCCTGACGGCGCGGCGGGCCGCCTCCTGCTTGTCCACGGGTAGGGCACCATCGTCCTGCCGGCGTCCGCTCTCTATCACGACACACTCCTTGATGAGTACGGGGGTTTCAAACCCGTCTTCTTCCTCGACCAGCGCCACATCGCGGTCGACACGGCGCACGATGCCTCCGCCCACGGCGTTGAGGAAACGCACCTTATCTCCTACTTTTACCATAATCATTCCTATTTATCGTGCAAAGATGCTTATTTTTGCAGAGATATTCAATACCTGATTATGCAAAAACCACAAGATATCCGCATCGACGACTACGACTACCCATTGCCCGACGAACGAATAGCCAAATATCCCCTCGCCCGTCGCGACGCCTCGAAACTGCTGCTTTACCGCGGCGGAGAAATATCGGAGTCGACATTCAGCCACCTGCCCGAATGGCTGCCGGCCGACGCTCTGCTCGTGTGCAACAACACCCGTGTCATACAGGCGCGGCTCCACTTCCGCAAAGAAACGGGCGCCCTCATCGAGATATTCTGCCTCGAACCGCTCGCCCCCTGCGACTACCTGATGTCGTTCCAGACGACCGGCCGCTGCGTGTGGCGCTGCCTGGTGGGCAATCTGCGCAAGTGGAAACAAGGTCCTCTCTCCCGCACGTTACGGGTCGAAGGCCGCGACATCACCCTGCGGGCCGAACGGATAGACCACACCGACAGCGAAAGCCACGAAATCGCCTTTTCCTGGGACGACGCCGGCATCACCTTTGCCTCGCTGCTCGAAGCCTTCGGCGAGCTACCCATTCCGCCCTATCTCAACCGGGAGAGCGAAGAGAGCGACAAGGTAACCTACCAGACAGTCTATTCGCGCATCGAAGGCTCGGTGGCTGCCCCCACGGCCGGTCTGCACTTCACCCCCGAAGTCTTCGCCGCCTTGCAGGAGAGAGACATTCCCCGCCTGGAACTCACCCTGCATGTGGGAGCCGGCACCTTCAAGCCGGTGAAGAGCGACACCATTGCCGGCCACGCCATGCACACCGAGTACATATCGGTATCGCGCGAGACCCTCCTTGCGCTGGCCACGACCACACGGCGCGTCATCGCCGTAGGCACCACCTCGGTGCGCACACTCGAAAGCCTCTACTACATGGGCCGCACCCTCGTACAACACCCCGACGCCACGGCCGAGCAACTCGTCGTCGAACAGTGGCAGCCCTACGACGGCACACCCGACATTCCCGCCCGCGAGGCCCTGCTCGCTCTCGTCGACTACCTCGACCGTTGCCGGATAGACCGCCTCGTCTCGGCTACCCGCATCATCATCGTACCCGGATACCGCTGGCACATTGTGCAGGGCCTCATCACCAACTTTCATCAGCCCCGCAGCACCCTGCTGCTGCTCGTCTCGGCGCTTATCGGCGACCGCTGGCACGAGGTCTACGACTATGCCCTGGGCCACGACTTCCGCTTTCTCAGCTACGGCGACAGCTCGCTGCTTTTACCTTCTGACCCTGCCAAGCCATGACAACCGAAACTCCTCAACACGTTCTGGGCCGTCAAGTGGCCTACCCCGACCATTATGCACCCGAGATACTGGTGCGGGTCGACCGGGCCGGCAACCGCGAGGCTCACGCCATCGACACCCACAACCTGCCCTTCACCGGCTATGACCTGTGGAACGCCTACGAAGTGAGCGCCCTCACCCGCAACGGCGCTCCCGTCAACCTCGTCATGCGGCTGCGCTATCCCTGTGAGAGCCGCTATATTGTCGAGAGCAAGTCGCTGAAACTCTACCTCAACGCCTTCAACATGACCCGCCTCGATGCTACCCCCGACGAGGTAGCCTGCACCGTGGCCCGTACAGTGGAGCGCGACCTCTCGGCACTGCTCGAAACCCGCGTCGAAGCGGTTGTCGAGACACCCCGCCGGGCAGCAGCCCACACGCTGACATCGCCGGAAGCCCCCGACTCTGCCCCCACGGCGTGGGCCTGCTGGGACGCCAACGACCTGAGCGGCGCCCCCCTCACCGCCTACAAGGAGGAACCGGCCCTGCTGCACGACGACGGCGCCGGATACGGCGTGCTGCAAGGCATGACCGACCTGCTGCGCAGCCGCTGCAAAATCACCTCACAACCCGACTGGGGCGACCTCTACCTCTATATGCGGGGCAACCGCCGGCCCTCGGTCGACTCGCTGCTGCGTTACATCGTCTCGTTCCGCGACGAGAACCACTTCCACGAAGAGGTGGTAGAGATGATATATCACACCCTGTGGACAAGGTTTGCCCCCGAAGAGCTGCTGGTCATGGCCTTCTATACACGCCGGGGTGGCATCGACATCAACCCGGCACGGGCCAGCCACGCAGATCTGCTGACCCGCTTCTGTCCACACATCACGGCATTTGAGCGCATTGCCGTAAAGACTCCCCGGCAATAACCGTAACCACAGGCAGCCCGGTCATACCCCGTCAACTTCACACAAAAGGGCCGTGTCAAATAATTTGACACGGCCCTTTTGGCCACCATGAACAAACCCCGCCGGCATGGCTACCCAGGTAGAAAGCCTAACGGCGACCAAGTACCCATGTCGTGTGGCGTGTACCCGGCCCCGGTTCAAGGTCGGGAAGATATACCGACGGCCTCGGGCAGAGGAGCCATCTCAACGCCTCAGAAGGCATAAAAACAAGTCGGGCACGGAATTCCGTGCCCGACCCTTTCATCTAACTACCTGTTCCGACACAGAGTCTCGTCGGACAGGAAATCAACCTGTTTAGTAAACGACCGATTTAGCCTCTTTGCCGGCTTTGATGTAATATACACCGTGAGCGGGCAGAGTGAGGGTGGCGGTACCGTTGACAACGGCTTTCTGAGCGAGCAGCGAACCGTTGGCAGCATAAAGTTCAACCGTAGCGGCTTGAACATTGCTTACCGTTACCTCTTCACCGTTCTGGGCGATAGCCAGTGCGGCAACCTCGGCCTGAGCCTCTTCGATGGCAGAACCACCAGCCTCGGCTACAACCTTGATGTTACCGATGAACTGATAGGTATAGTATTTTCTCGATACGGGCCAGCCGTTAGCGTCCTTATCGGTTCCGGCCATACCCGGACCTACGATGGGAGAGTCAACATCACCGATCCAGCGTACATATACGGCATCCTGGTTTTCGGCAGCAGCAGGCAGGGTAGCGATAGCATCGCGCCATGCGTCGCCCACAGAGTCGATAGTAACGGTGGTAAGGGTGTTCCAGGTAGCATTATCGAGCGAGTACTCCATCTTCGTGGTCTTGTGCATACGGGCTTCGGCCAGGAGGACGGCAGAAACTTTCACACCGGTCATGCCTTTGGTCGAGAACTTGATGTAGTAGTAGTCGGGGTTAGCGCAGCAAGCCTTGGTAAGCTCTTCGTTATATCCGGCAGCAGCCTCTTCTTGTTCAACGACAACAGAGTCGAGACGGGTACGCAACAGTCCGGCCATGAAGAGTACGGGTTCTGCACTACCATTGTAGATATAAGCTTTGTTGTTACGGGTCTGAGCGAAAGTCGTATCGGCATAGGTTACGCCATCGGCCGAGTGTTCAACAGTCATAATACCAAGTTGTCCTACGTTTTCGGCATTGGCTGCGTGATTAGCAGCAAACGGCAACGTCAGATTCTTGGTGGTACCATCTTTGAGTTGGCAGAAGTCCCACAACATTTCATAGTCAGCCGAAACAACATTGGCGGTAAGATTCAAATCGCCGGTGAGGGTGATGGTACGGTTCATTTCGCTCACACCGTCGCTCCAACCCATAAAGGTATTCAGGCCGTCGTGGAGGTCAACGCTTATCGTGATTTCGTCACCTACGAAATAAATGGCTTTCTCGGGTTGTACGGTAACCGATGCCGTGGTAGAACCAGCGATAGCTACATTGACAGCGGCTTTGGTGGGGAACTCATCAATATACCATCTGCCATCACCAATATATGTGGGATTGCCGTCGATATCGGCACCTGCGGTGTATACTTTATACGATTTCAGGAGCGAGAAATCTTTGTTGTATCTGTCATAGAAATCGTCCCATGCCAATTCGGCGGTAGCCATCGTGTAGTTTTCGGTGGTATCGGCCGAGAGCCAAGTGTATTCGCCGGTATCAGCATCTTTATTGTTACCGGCACTCCATGATTTATAACCCTCGATAACGTTGTTGGCTCCATAAATCATTCCGTAGGTACATTTGAGGATCGTCGGCTGAGAAGTCGCAGCGATATTCAAGTCATCGGTCCAATCAGGATAGAGGAACATGTTGTTGTTGACATTGAAAGTCGACGCCATACCCATATAGTTTGCCACATCAATAGCTGCATAACCGTCAGATGCTACCATAACAGTATTGTTTTCAAATGTAACAGTACCATCGGAACGACCGGTCTCATCTGTAATATACCCCATTGTAAAAATGGCTTTCAGGTAGGGCATATCATAGAAAGTATTGTTACGGAATACTACCTCGATAGGTACTTGTCCGAAATAAACACACGGCCAACGGTTACCCGATGTAACGTTGGCATCATACACGCGACAGTTGACCATTTCGAAATAATTGATCGAACCGCCTTCCATGTATGCACCATTCTCGTCTTTGGGAGGAACCGAACGATACAACGTACGAGGATAATTGGTAATATCGCAGTTACGGAAAGCCAAGGTATCCATATCAACATATTTACCATTAAAGTAGAAAATCTGGCCCGAGGTCGCGGTATTACCGCTTGTATATTGAATATTCAGATTCTCAAAGATCATACTCAAATCACTACCAGGTTCGGTTCCAGCTTCTGCATCGAAACGCATTTGAACAATAGGACGAAAATCGGTCGGCACACCGATAATCCAGAATTTACCGGCGGTAGGCACGGTCTTGTATGTTCCACTAGAAATAACTACGTCAGGACTCTCTGGATTAACGAAAATAGTGTCCATAGCGCCTTGTGTACGACTTAACGAACTTAACGCCGTCTTAAATTCTGCTGATGTCGTCACTACCCAGCTGTCAGCAGCAGCCTGGAAGGATAGTGCAGTTGCCATGAAGGCAGCAGCAAGTGTAAAGATTTTTTTCATACTCTGATGTTTTTTATGGTTAGATATTTCGCAACCCTCATCTTCGCTTTTTGATAGCAAAGATGAGGATTTTGATTTTTACAAAGGTAGGCAAATAATTTAAACCGACAAGAAGTTTTAAAGATTAATTACCCGACAAATTCCAATCTATAAAATAATTATTGGCTATGGCAGCCCGAACTTTCGCCTGCATGGCCGGCGAATATTTCGGAGCGATACGGTTAGACACAATGGTATCAGCCTGGGCATCACCGGCAGCTTTATAACGCTCGGCCATCTTACAGAGGTAACTGTAAGACTTTCCTTCGCCCGTGTATTCGAGCAAGTACTCGTCGGCCAAAGCGAGGTCATAGATTTTGATACGTTCTTCTTCGGTGATGGCACGTTTTACACCGTTGGCATCGGTTACATAGAAGTTTCCGTCTTCATCGGGCACGGGCAAATCATACTCCTTACCCAGGGCACAACCTACTATACCCACATTTCCATAACCGCCAGATGTTCCAAACCAAGAGTTATACCGGGCGTCCCAACCATCTTCAACAGGCACACCGTCGACACGACCTTCGGCAAACTCGTTTTCAAGACCGTTATTGAGAATGGTCTTGGTCTGGTGCCAGTTGCCCAGGTGGTTTTCAGCCTCGGCCAGGAGGAAGTGATAGTCGTGGCCACGATAGAGAATAATGGTGGGTTGTATCTCAAAGATGTTGGTACGCAGATACTCGGGAGAGGTTCCACCCTTACGGCTGTAATAGTACTTGGTGAAGGCAATCGAACCGTTAATGGGATACATGGTCAACAATTGGGTGTAGCTACGGATATCTGTCTCGACATAAGAATCCATACCGTATTGAGACGGTTGCAGATAGAAACCATCGCCGGGATAAGCCGGGCAGAAATATTGTACCAAACGGTTGCGCTGACCGTTGTCATAGTCGTACATGATACCACAGATAAGTTGATAGTCGTAACCCAC
Source organism: uncultured Bacteroidales bacterium (assembly GCA_944325415.1). GTDB lineage: Bacteria > Bacteroidota > Bacteroidia > Bacteroidales > UBA11471 > Caccoplasma. Next base: position 117,004 of record CALUZW010000003.1, read on the forward strand.
CTGCTCGGAGAAGAAGATATTATAATAATTATGCGTCAGAGGGATGCAAAGATTATAATAGTAGTCAGGTGTTTTATCGGAAGGTACCGAACCATCTACATTGAGATAAAGGTTGTTGAGGTATTCCAGAATATTATCGCGAATCCACAGCCAATCGGCCTGATTATTCGTGTATGAAGCTCTCCACGACATCAGTTCGGCACGCATGAGCAACCAGGGCGGGGTAAGATAGTTCCAATAATCATAGGCTGTGTTCTGCGTCTCGGGATCAATCCATGCAGGCCAGTCCATTACCAAATCTGCGGCAAAATGATTTCCATTGTCAAGAGTAATGCCGTTATCAAGCATCTCTATACACTTGTTTGCAACTTCAAGCATGGAATTGAGTGGAGTAAATGTAGTTGCATCGGAAAGATCTTTGATCTCCTCCAAAGCATCATCGAAATATACCGCTTTTCCATATATGCGACCCAATGTATAATAGGCCCACACTTTGATGCGGAGGGCACTGCTGACCAATTTGGGGAAGTCGGCCGCAGCGGTTTCGCTCATAGAAGAGCCAATCTTTGTCTGATACTCGGACATTTTGTCGAAATAATCATTGCAGGCAGTGATTATCTCGTAATAGCAGGTAGGATCGGCATACTCGTTACCATCGGTAGGCTCATAATTATAAATATCCTGCAAAGCAACCGGTGCATTCGGTGCAATTTCGAGGAAATTGCACCGTGTATCGGTCAGGAATATGGGATGATCACCGGCATTCTGCATACGGGTTATAATACCCAAGAATCCGCGGTACATCTCATTTTCACTAGATATATAATCGTTGACATTGAGAATATTGTCAGGATCGGTATCGAAAAAGTCATCACACGCCGTAGTGAACATAGCCATTACGGCAGTCAGGCTCAACAGGGAATATCGAAATATACGTTTCATGGTCTATTAGAAATTTAAATTAAATCCGACTTTAATGGTGATAGGCAGAGCGACCTTGGCATAATCAAAACCTCTCATGCTTTCGCTATAAGAATAGTTGAACTCGGGATCGCTACCCAGATAATCGGTCAATGTGAAAAGATTCTCTCCTGTTACATAGATGGTTCCCGACTGACAGAATTTCAACATCTTGTTGTCGAAGTGGAAGGCCAGTGTGAGAGCACGCAACTTGAAGTAGGAAGCATCTTCTATCCAACGGTCGGAGAAAATATTGTTGCCCGAGGGATCTCCATAAGCAGCACGAGGCATATCGGTCGTCTGGTCCTCTACCTGCCAGCGGTTGAGCACAGCCGTCGACTGGTTATAGAAGGTCGACATCGACTCGGTCTGACGACGCAATGCATTGTAAGCCTTGTTTCCGACAGAATAACCGAAGTCGGCTTTGAGAGAAATCCATTTATAACGGAACGTGGTACTTACACCACCAAAGAAATCGGGAGTAGCCGAGCCGAGCGATACGCGGTCGTCGTCGTTGATAATACCGTCTTTGTTTTGGTCGATGAAACGTACATCACCAGCCTGATAAGCTTTACCCGATGAATTTTTAAGGCCGGCAGCCTCGGCCTCAGCCGTGGTGGCATATACACCGTTGGTCTGGAAACCATAGAATTCATAGGGAGAACTGCCTACCCGAGTGATGACTTGTGCATCGTCTTCGTTATAGGCGGTAAACTCGATAATGTCTTCGGTCTGGGTATTTCCCAACGACTCTACCTTACTCTTCACCGTTGCTAAATTACCCGAGATAGACCAGTCGAAATTCTTGGTGTGTACGGGGTTGAGACGCAACGACAACTCATATCCCTGAGAAGAAATAGAGGCCGTATTGTCATAATAAAGCGACGAACCATAGACAGCCGAGATGTTGCGGTCGAGCAACAGATCGTAGGAGTTGGCATAAAAATAATTAAACTGCATATCGAGCAGATGCTTGAAGAGCGATACATCAAGAGCAGCGTCGAATTGCGTCTTCTTTTCCCATTCGAGACGTGTATTGGGCACGTTGGAACGAACAATGGCACCCACGTTGAAGAGGTTCGATGTCAAATAATAGTTCTTGGCATAATTCGACGAGAAGCGGCTGTTACCCGTCAAGCTCACCTCGGCCGAGAGATTCATAATATCAATCCAGGAAGGAAGGGCACCCGTATTGGCGGCAAAGAACGTAAGGCCAGCCGAGGGGAAGAATCCAAAGCGCGGGGCATCTACACCAGAAACAGAGGTTCCGTCGATAGAGAGATTTGCCATGGCTTTCACCAAGTGGTTGAAGGTGTAGTCGGCATGCAGATAGTAGCTAAGCCACTTCCATTCGTCGTTGATACCGTCGATAACACGTTCGTCAAGGTCATCGGCAAGCGTTTTATAATTATCGTTGGCGGTATTGTAACCCGACTCGAAGTCATACTCAAAGCTCTTGGTAATGAAACGGAGACCGCCATAAGCCTTGAAGTCGTGGATATTACCAAATACTTTCTGGTACATGGCATTGGCACCATAGAAGTAAGACGATTGCTCGCGCACACCCTTGCTCACATAGTTAAAGCCGGTACCGTAAAGTTGAGGTACAATAGCTCTGTCGGTAACACCGGGAACGAAAAGAGACTCCTCGGTATAATCGTAATAGATATTCAACATACCGGTGATGGTCCAGTTCTCCGTGGGGCGCCAGTTAAGTCCGGCACGCACATTCACATCGTAAATCTTATCATCACCTTCTACCGTTTCGACCAGAGCCAAGGGGTTACTTACATTATCGTAAGCATACTTGGGATTGGCATTAACATTCCAGCCATTATACGTTGCATAACTGGGAAGCAAATTTCCATTCATTTCCCGGGTATAAGGATAGAGATTGGGCATCATAAAACTCGAAGCCAAAATAGGATTGGTCTCCTCTTTCATGCCTTGCTCCTGCAAGTTACTGGTAATGTAAGCCAAGTTCACATTGGTGAAGATGTCGACCCAACGGCTAACCATAACACTTGAATTGATCAACGTATGGAAGCGCTGCGTCGAAGTATTGTCAATAACACCACCTTCATTGGTATATCCAAAAGAGATATTATACTTGGCAATCTCATCACCACCTTCAACGCGGAAGATGTTGTCCGTTACAAAAGCGTTGCGAGATATTTCCTTGGTCCAGTCAATATCGTTGTCGAAAAGATAGCTGTAACTATTCACACCCGGATTGAGGAAGGGATAGTCGGCCCGCAAATCGGCTGCACTCGAATAGCGTGTCATACCGATATCCTGCAAATAGTTTTTAAACTGCGAAGCATTCATCATGGGAATACCTTGCTGCGGCATACTCACGCCATAACTTCCCGTGAAAGAAACTCGGGTATTGAGGTTATCCGAAGTAGCTTGCTGGGTCTCTATGAGAATGACACCATTCGAGCCCAACGAGCCGTACAACGAAGCCTCAGCACCTTTGAGAGCAGTGATGCTTTTGATATCGTTGGCATTGTATCCGAAAAGTGCGTCGCGCGAATAGCCATTGAGTACACCCGATACATCGGAGTTATAGAGGTAGGGTATACCGTTAATCACCAGCAAAGGAGCATTTTCGGCATTCAACGTGTGAATACCACGCATATTAAAGAAAGCACCTTCGCCCGGCATACCGCTCTTCTTGATTACCTGCAAACCCGAAATCTCGTCTTGCCAACCCAAATCGGCCGAGATGGTATTTTTCATATCCCGACGATTGAGCGAAGCATTTACGGCACTGCGGTTATCACGGCGTTCACTGTAAAAAGGATATTGGGTGGTACCGGAATAATCGGTAAAATTTTCTGGCACCAATATAATTTCACGAGGAATAACGCCCTTTTTCAAGGGATATTCACGAGTATAGAATCCACCGGCGACAATACGTAAAGTTCCTTTTGTCAGGTCGGTTGACAATTCAAATATACCATGCTCATCGGATACTACCGAGCTCGATGTTCCAACCACCGAAACGATGGCTCCTTGCAACGGGGTGTTATCGGTGCTCACAATCCGAGATTTGATGACGGTACCCTTTTGTGCGAAAACGGGTATGGCCGACATCAGAAGTATAATAACAAGAAAATTATATATTCTTCTCATAACACTGAATTTTCATAGATTAATAGTTGTTTACTGTCGGTCGCAAGCACCAATGGTACATCATCAATTGTGCTACGTTATTTTTAGAACGGTCGGTCGTAGTCGATATAATTGAAGCTTGATCGCTCGACTCAACTCGTATGCGGAAGTTACCATCGGAAGGTATATTCACAACGGCCACTTGATAACCATCTGTATCATAGGCGATAGACTTGGGGTCGAGTTCAAACCATGCCTGAGCATCAAATCCTTCGGGATAAGTAACCGACAACGGTCCGAAGAAAGTCATTTCCGAGGCACCTCCACGGTCGAAGTGGAAGTTAGAGCCCTGTGCCGCCATACTCATATCCTTCACCAGCAAACGATCGTTGAAATAGATACTCAACGAGTAGGTGAGTGAGTGTTTGAAGCCCATACGCAGGTTATACTCGCCGGCCGGGAGGTTACATTCAACCAAGCCGAAGTTTTTATCGCTCGAATTGTAGAGCAGGCCGTCGTACTCAACACTACACAAGTAGTCCGATTCTTTTACACCTGCCGCAAAAGATTCCTGCTGCGGAATAATCAAGGTAAGCGAATCAATACTGTGGGTAAGTGAATCGATAGCCACCAACGTGAGCGAATCGGGAGAGGTAATAGCCTGCAACGAATCGAGGGTAACTTCTGCAGAAGCCAAAAGCGTACGACTCTTGTTGAGAGAATCGACAGCCGTAGCCGACAATATAGCATCTTGTGTAGGTACTGCGGTAAGTACATGATAATACATTGTAGGCAAGGTTTCAGAAAGGGTGAACGGACTTTGAGCATCATTACAGATAAGAGGGTCGGTCCAGTTGGTCCATCTGAAATATTGTGCTTTCTGAGCATCGCTCATGGCTGCCCATATTTCATAGAAACGGGCCTTTACACGATAAATGACAACATGGTTGGGTATCTTAAAGTCGGAAAGATAATATACCAGACCATTGCTCAACGTATCGGTTCTCGTCGGGTCTACGAGTTGTACCGAAGGACGCCAGTAGGCAGAGTCGGAAACGTTATACTCCTCAAGATCTTGCGACTCGTCGATGGTACGAACATAACCTCCAACAGCATAAAAATCCGGAGCGCCCGTCATAACCTCTTCGGGCGAAAGACGACGATTGGAAAAACATGCCTCTACAATCCATTTTTGGAATTTGGCACTATCCGATGCCGTAACAGCTCGATTGAGCCAAATAGGCAGATTGGTATAGGCATCGTTGAGGGCTTTTTCAATCAACGCATTGCTGGGAACAAACATTGTGGTCGTATAATTCTCCGAACGCATATTCCAATAGGCTACACCATTCTGAGTATAACGGTCCATCAACGTATTACGCACCGAGATAACCGAGTCGGAATAGTAGGTATTACCCATATCATCGACGCCGTCGGGGGTACTGTTTTCTGCATCGAAATACTCTTCTTCATAACTTGCTACCAGGTCTTTAAAGATAGAGTAATCATCGCCAAGAGCCTGCAAATACTCATATATCGACTCTCGAGGGATAATCGTTCCATCGATATAATAAATATATCCGTTATCGGCTTTTACCTGTTTGTAAAGTTTATACTCGTCGATATAAATATCTTTATCTCTCAGATAAACGCGAAGATTCTTTTTATCGTAAAGCGTTTCATACCGGGTAAGGATACCGAAGTTCTCGGCAAACTTATCGGGAGATACCGGCGTATCAGAAATACTATTCTTTACAAATGCCGTATCATTTGAAATCTTAGACATATCAAGATTGTCATTCTCACAAACGACGAGAGTATACTGCCCGTCGGAAGGGAGAGACTCAATCATACCGGTTTTTTCAATCAGCTCAGTCATCTCCGACAAAGACGGTTGACTTTGCAGATACGAAACCACATCGCCCGAATATACTTCAATATCGGCCGAATTGGAGGCCACGGCTCTAGCATCGTAATGGTCGTCCCATTTATCGGTACACGACACAGCGCAAGCGCACAAAGCCGACAAAATCAATCCTGTAAATTTATTTGTTCTCATAGTATTTAATCTATAGGCGTAAATTTCACATAATCCCACAACTGATGATATTTGGCGCTTGTCTTAGCATTAATATCCATCATGGTTGCTTTCAGCGTATGTTTTCCCGAGTTCTCAAACACAACTTCGTCCCACAAAACTGTCGAAGCAATGCCGTAGGTTGCCTTGCCGAATCCTTGCGATACAAGACCTTTGTAAATGTAAGCATTCGACATTTCTTTTTCGTCAAGCGTAAACCGGGTAAGACTACCAGCTGCATAAAAATCATAGAGCACAGGATTAGCACCATAGAACAGTTCCACCTTGTAACGACCTTCAATAATCGTTGGCGTTTCAAGCTCTATCCAACCGGCATATCCGAGATTTAACTGGAAGAGGTTATCCATATAAGCTCCATAATTATTTACATCCTTCTCCCGAGCACTTTTGTATTTGCATTTTACAAAACCTATTTTCCGATAGCTGGAATAGCTGGCTTTGGAAGAATTCCCCACATAAGTTTCATCTTCAACAAAGGCCGAAAGATTTCCATAATCGCCGTTGCGCTTGTCCTCGGAAAGGTCTATCACGTACTCACGCGAGGCCAAGGCCGAAGTGAAGAGAGCGCCCAGATTCTGATCGGCACCATAGTTGTTGACAAAAGAGATAATCTCAGCCGTATTGCACAAATCCCAGGTAACCGTTACCGGATCGGGCTGCCATACAGGGAGAATCTGGTCAATCTTGTGTATCAGACCATTGCGTGCCTCCATATTGCTACGGATAATCTTTGCATACTCATTGAAAATATGTACACCCGCAACATCTTGGCAGGTTACTACCTGATAAGTATTCTCGGTATCAAAGATATTGACCTGTCCTTCTTCGGTGAAGTTGAAAAACTCCGACACATTGATTGACCGATCAAAGAAGTGATAGGTAACATACTGATGAAGTGCATTTGTCGAGTCGGTATAGTTGGTTCCAGCACCGAGGTAAGAACACAGCCCTTCAACAGAAGTAATACCCTCAGCGGCATAAACTTCATCGGGAACGGCCAAACAGGTAAAGTTGACTGTATTTATCGACATACTACCGTTGATATTGTAAGTCGTGTCGGAAATTCTGGCCAACTCTTTGTCGTAACCGCACAACTCGGCAGCAGCGATAAAGATATTGTACTCACCGTAAGGACGAAGTTTTTCCAGAATCGTCTCGGCCAAGGGGTGAATAACATCACCCATGGTGAAGATTTCGCCATTGGCCGTCTTCACAGCCGTGAACTTGGCCAGGCGAGCCTGGTTGTTGAGATATATCGAGTCGGTGTTATGCCGGGTATTATCGAGCTCGGCATCGTCGACATCGGTAATCGTATAACCAAAAGCTGTGGTCAGATAAGACTGGAAGAGTGTCTGCGAAGGAATGGCCTCGCCACTCTCGGCATAGGTAATCAACGATTCGTCGGTAAGGTCGTAATTAAGGATATGCACTTGAGCGACAGCGCGGGCATAATCGCGATCAAGTTCCCGCACCGAAGAGACACCCCTCCATTGGAGGAATTCCTGCATCGCCGTATTGGTGGGGCAGAAAACCGTTGCGGTAGCATCGGCGTCATTCAAGGCATTGTAATAATCTGCATATTTCAACAAATCTATCCACAACGAGAATTCATCACTGTTCATCGTGAGATAAGCAGCACACGTCATCTCCAGGGCATCATTTGATGTCCTTATGTATGTAGTTCCCTCGTATGGGTCTTTACAAGAGGTTATCAGCGTAACCAATATCAAAAACAAGAAAGAAAACTTTTTCATAGGTGTCATCAATTATAGTAGGGGTTTTGTATTAACAGGGAATTAGCCTCAATCTCCGACTGTGCTACCGGCAAGAAAAGCGCATTGTCGTTATTGAGTACAGTACGCAACCACGACTCACCGGCTTGCGCATTATAGTTTAAGACATTATCGACAAGGAACTGTGTCTTGTACTGATTTCCATGACGACGTCCGAAACGGAGGAAATCGTACCAGGCCTTGCCCTCTCCTACCAACTCTACGACACGCTCGTAAAGCACGAGTTCGAGCATGGCAGCCTCGTCGAGCGAAGAAACGCCCTCAACAGTAGCGGTATACTCCTCTTCGAGGTTGGAGCGGGTACGTATCTGGTTGATCAGCTTCATGGCTTCGATCTTATCATCGATATTCTCTCCATGATTGCGCAAGATAAGAGCCTCGGCTTTCATGAGCATGACATCGGCAACCCGGTAGATAATGTAGTTGGGGTCGTAATACGATACCGTACGTTTATCCGAGAGAGTTTGCGAGCCGAGGTATTTCCACACATACGATACTATGGCCGACTCATAAGCAGCGGGGTCGCCCGGCACATAATAGCCTCCGTACATCGTACGCACAGCCTCTTTCAACTCGAAGAGGGTCGAAGTGTATTCGCTGTTGAAAGCCTGTGTCAGAGCCAACGATATGCGATAATTTCCATCGGTATGCACATCATCGAAGATTTTGGGAAGATTGTTGGTCTGTTTCTCCTCATAATTCCATTGCAACTCAAAAATCGACTCATTGCTGTTTCCGGGATTGAACATCGAGAACCAGCTCGAATGAGTTGCTGTCGAGAGAAATGCCGGAGCATAAGGGCTTGTCGATTCCAGAATACCGTTACAATAGGTAATAGCGGCCTCATAATCTTCGGCCCAGAGACATACATCGGCACCCAATGCATACAGCGCCCACTTGGTAGCACGGCCTTTGGTTTCCCATGTCGTATCGAAAGACTCTTTGGCAGCACCGGTAGCCAAGGCCGTGCGGATATCTGCGCGAATCTGGGCAATGATTTCGGCTTCACTGGCCTTCGGCACTTTGGTCGCATAGGAGTCATCTTCATACGGCTCGGTAATCAACGGAGCCTCACGCCAGTTGCGCACGAGATAGAAATAGCAGAGGGCACGCAGGAAGTAAGCTTCGCTCTGGTGTGAAAGCATCTCCGACATCTGATAGGTATCGTCGATTTTCTGGGCATCGGGAGCTCTCTTTATGACCGCGTTGGCCACATTGATTATCTCGTAAAGTGCACCCCAGCTACACAGATCCTCATCTGTGGGTTTCACCTGAAACTCCTGCAATTTACTGCCTTTGCTGGCATAGATACAACCTGCACGCAACTCGCCCCAGGGAATCAGATAGGGCTCTACCATATCGCGCAAGTAATAGTAGCCGGCATTAAGTACGGCATCGACATCGGCTTTGGTTTGCCAGAAAGTTACACTCGGCTGTGAATTTTCCGGATATATTTCGAGCCAGTCCTTGCAAGCAGTCGTCGAGAGCATGGCACCGAAACCCAAAGCGATTACAGCATATTTTATTTTCTTTATATTCATAGCTTTAACCGATTAGAAATTAATGTTAAATCCGAACGAGAAACGACGGCTACGAGGCGTCTGGGCATCGTCTTCGGACAAATCTGTTACTTTGGAGGGAAGGCTTACCTCGGGATCTTGTCCCTTATAGTTGGTAAAGGTCAAGAGGTCATATCCGGTAACAAACACGTTCAGACCGTTAATCTTCATCTTCTTGCAGATACGCTTGGGTATGCTGTAAGAGAGAGAGAGGGTTTTAAGACGGAGGTAAGAGCAATCTTCTACGAAACGGTCGGAGCCCAAATAGTTCAGACCATAGTCGTAGAGGGCTCTGGGGATATCGGTTACGTCGCCTTCGCTGCGCCAACGGTTAAGCACGGCCGTACTCTGGTTGTCGCGGTTGTACATGGCCTCGGCATCCATACGTGCGGTATTGATAACCTTCTGTCCCAAACGATAGTGGAAGAATATTGTCAAAGCCAGGTTTTTCCATTTAACGTTGACACCACCACCACCGGTTACCATCGGGTTACAGTTACCGAGGTAAACAACGTCGTTTTCGTCGATTTTACCATCGTGGTTGATATCTTCGTATTTGGCATCACCGGGATAGCACACATACGAACCGTTTTTCATGACGATAGGCTCACCTTGGAGGTTGTACATAATATTGCCTTCGGCATCGCGGGCATAGGTGTCTTCGGTGTTCTGATAAACGCCGTTATAACGGAAACCGTAGAACGAACCGACGGCAACACCGGTTTCAAGACGTTGGGCATAAGAGCCGTTGGAAAGGGAGAAAGTCTCCTCTGAAAGGTTCTCGGGCAATTCGAGAATCTTGTTCACGTTGCGGTTGATGTTGAAGTTAGCCGATACAGTCCAGTCCTTATTCTTGAATATCTCATAGTCTATACGGTATTCCCAACCGGTATTGCTCAGTTTACCAGAGTTGAAGTAGGCCAACTGACCACTCGAATATCCGACCGAAGAAGGTATCGTAACTTTGGTCTGTAACAGGTCATCGGTAACCTTATGATAGTAGTCAAAGGTCATGGTCATTTTGTTGTCCATAAAAGCGAGGTCGGTACCCACGTTGTACTCGGTCGAGGTCTCCCATTTCAGTTTGTTGAGTTGCATCGTGCTGGGAGCGATAGCGGCATTGGTGTTGTAGTTACCGATAGCCGAATAGGTTCCGATGTAGGGAGCCGTTCCGCTCGGAGCATTACCACTCTGACCCCAGCTGGCACGGAGTTTCAACTGGTTCCACCAATCGAGCGATTCCATGAAATACTCATCTTGCATGTGCCAAGCGACACCTGCCGAGGGGAAGATACCCCAGCGGTTCTCCTTGGAGAGCGATGAACGTCCTTCACCATTAACGGTGAAAGTGAATACATAGCGGTCTAACAGCGTATAGTTGACCATACCCACGGCACCCATGATACGAGACTCTGAGGTACCCGAACCGAGCGAGGTAATAGCACCACCGGCTACGGGGTCGGACATTCCGGGAGAGGCTACACCGTAAACGGCTTCGGCCGAATTGGAGCTGCGCGACTGTTCTGTACGCCACAATCCGGTAGCGGTAAGACCGTGAATACCAAACTGACGACGGAATATGAATTTATTTTCAGTCAACAACGAGAGGTTGTTGGAGTAACCGTCATAGCTGTAGTTAGCATTGGTATTGTCGATAGAGAAGTCGCCGGCAGTCTGCGGCAGGAACTGACGTGTCTTGACGGTCTTGAACTTCATGGCCACCCAACCCGTCCAAGTAAAGCCGGGGAGTATGTGATAATTGGCCCGATAGGTAATACGTTCTTCTCGCTGATACGTCTTGTTGTAACTGTCGTTGGCCATGATAATGGGGTGGAAATTTTTTCCACTGCTATATGCGCCCTGGAACTCTTCGCTGTTTTGGCGGATAAAGTAGTTGCTGGTAGGCAGGCCGGTAGCATCGTCGATCCAATAAGGGCTCTTATTAGGCATCTTGCGCATGGCCTCGGCACGGAGCTTATCGGTGTAGGGCTCGTCTTTCTGCGTATCGGTATAAGAGAACTCGGCATACATATCGAACTTGTCGGAGAAACGATATGTCAAGTTATAGTTGGCCGTGATACGATCCAAACCGGTACCTATTGTGGTACCTCCTTCGTTCATGTACGAGAGAGAGAAACGGTAGGTTGCTTTCTCACCACCACCCGACATGGAGAAGCTGTTATCGAAAATCCATGCGTCTTTGGTAACGGTAGAGAGCCAGTCGGTATCGGCATTATACTCATCGAAATAACGCCAAGAGGGCATATATCCGATTTCAGGAGTATCGAAGAGGAGTTCGAGCAACGAAGAGGAGTTTTGGAGACCTTGTGCATTGGCGGTGTTCCAGATAGCGTCCTGCATATAGGCTACATACTCGTCGCCATTAAGCATCGGGATAGATGCCGGCTCTTTCTTCACGGTGAACTTCGACGAGAAGGTAAAGTTGGTCTTACCCTTGGCACCTTTCTTGGTGGTAATCAAGAGCACACCGTTGGCAGCCTTGGTACCGTAGATGGCAGTCGAAGCAGCATCTTTCAGTACCTCAACCGATTCGATATCGTAGGGGTTAAGGTTCAACATATCAGCAAAGTCTTCATTGTTGGCCGTGTTGAAGTCGAAACTGTCGTCGATATCGGTCGAATAGGGCACACCGTTGATAACAATGAGGGGGTCGGTATTGGAGTTCAGCGTAGCCGTACCACGAATACGGATAGAACCTTTGGAACCAGGGTCACCACCGGAAAGAATATCCACACCGGCAAGACGTCCCTGCAAGGCTTCCTCTATAGAAGACACCGGCAAGGTTTCCACCACGCTCGACATATCAATTTTCTGGGTAGCCGCCGTCTGTTCACGCACCGAGATACCCATATCGGTCATTTCAGCACGTTTAGCTTCGACCGTAACCTCGCCCAACTCCTGTGAGCTCGATTCCATTACAACGGTCAAGGTCTTTTGCCCGGTATAAGCAATTCGTTGCGTTTCCATACCGATAAAAGAGAAGACGATCGTGGCAGCACCAGAAGGGACACGAAGCGAGAATGCACCATTGACATCGGTAGTAATACCAGTCAAGACACGGCGCTGATCATTCTCGATAGATACATTCACACCAATGGAAGGCTCATGCTTCCCTTGTATAATTTCATATACTTTACCCGAGATATAGCCCGAACTTGTCTGTGCCGACAGGGTACTGCTTATAAGCAGGCACAGCAACAAAAGGCTGAACCGGAGCGGACTTACTTTTGAATTTTGTTTTTTCATAATACCCCATTTATAAAGTGTACACAACCATCGTCAAAGACGAAGGGGAAATAATCATAATCACCAAGAATTTCGACCTCGCCGTTATATCCGTCTTCGGCCACTTTTACAGTCATGGTAGTTCCTTTATCATATACGTTCAGGTGTATGGCTTCTGTTACCATCACGCCATCTTGGATTTCTACCCAAGAATTAAGGGTAATAAGGCCACCTTCGGCTTCGGTATCTTCGCCCCAGCCCAAGAACGGGAAGTTGGATATGACAGCCGTGCTGAACGGTACGAAATAGACTTTCAGATAATTTTGCAGGGCCAAAAGATCCGTAACCGTTGTAGCGGCAAAGAAATCGGCCGTTGTTGCGTCAGCCGAAGCCGTCGTGGTAATGCCGGGAACTTTTCCTGCCACTATAGCTTGTTTTACGGCGGCATTGGTCGGGATAAACATCAGACACCCTTCGGTCATCAAAGGTATCGCCTGAGACTCTTCGTCTATCATCTCACCTTTCATCAACAGGTTGATAAAGGCGTTGAAGAGGGTGGTCTCGTCGTTACGCAACGAATACATCATCGGCACAAAGTTGGCATAGAGGGCATTGTTAAGACTTCCCTCAAAGAGTTTCTGTGCACGAGTTCCATCATATGAATAGCAGCGGCCGTTTGTCCAATCTTCACCACGATATTTCAACTCTTCAAATTCGCAATATACATCAGCCTCTGTTGTAGCATTACCGGTATAGTTTATCAGGTTATTAAAGAGGAAACTGTTGGTGATTTTTCCATCTTTTACATACCAATACAGTTTATAGTCGGGCGAAAGAGTCTTAAACACATGGTTACCCGACAAAGGCAACTCGGTAAGCGAGGTTGTAGAGCCGTCAAGCGAAACGACGTGGGCGTAAACCATCTGCTGTTGCACCGAGCTCGAAAGGTTGGAGTTGTTGAGCTCCAAGCGGTTGTCGACAGGGTCGAAGACTATTCCGTTGTAAGCCATCTGATTGTCAGACGGGAAAAGTACGATATAATTCATCTCGTCGGAGCAGAGCGTACTGATCAGGTCGGAATTGCCCAGCATCACCAGGAAGTTGTTAAACTTCTTATATTGATAGGCCGGGCCTGTTACAGCACTATACTGTGCAGGTGGGGTAAGTACATCGCAACCGTAAAGGACTCCGTTGACGCACACTTTACGATTTTCGACTGGAACAGCATCGACATCAAAATCGATAATCATTCCAGACGTATTCTTTATGTCGCCACGCTTAATCTCTTCGGGGAAAACGATAGACGATGCATACACACTATTAAGGAGAATATCCTGAATTACCGAAGGTTTTATAGAATCCCAAGTAACTTCTGCGGGATAACCGGTACCTTCAGCACCGAAATATTCTACATAAAAATCGTCAAATGCCTCATCGGTAGGAGCAAAGATACTATACGATACCGACGAGAGAGATGCTATCTGCGTATAGTCGGTTACCGGCCACTCGCTGGCGATGCTGGCCATGGGCGACATGTGGTAGTGCTGATACAGATCGTTGCCGTTGCCATAGTCAAGTGTGAGGGCCTCGTCTTTGGCATAGTAGCTGTATTCGTCGTAAAAGCTAAGGAAACGGTTGTAGTTGCCGTTCTTGTCGAGCTCGGTATAAATGGTTTCGAGCGGTTCCAGTACCTGGTTGATAAGGTATACATAACCTGTCGAGGTTACGATGGAATATTCGTTGACCGAAGCATTCGACACATTGAAACCATCGGCACCCGTCCACTGCGAATTGGGATAGAAATATTCGTAGTTGTATTTGGCGTCGATCAGCTTGGTCTGGAACATACGATATGAGAACACCGGCAAGAAGCGTTCCAGGTGATAAACCGAACCTTCAAGTCCTGTCGTATCGTTTACGACCTCAATCGTCGGAGAGTCCTGACTCTTGGTGCGGAACTTGTAATAAAGACCGGCATTGACCATCAGCTGATCGTCGGTAGCACCGTCGCCTTCATTGGGCCGGAAGTTAACCAGTTTGGTCTTGTCAAACGAATAATAAAGGATGTGAAAGCCTATGAGTTTCTGCAATTCTTGCGAACTCAGTTCCTCAATAGAATTTACACCACGCTCATTTTTGAGATAAGCGGTAAAAGCCTCATCGTTTGGCGCCATAACCGTATAAACGCCCTTTCCTTGCAGAATGGGTGCATAACCGGCCATATCAACGCCTTTTAGGAAAATAGAATAATTTCCTCTTTCCTGCAAAGTTTCATAGATACTTCCTTTCAGAGAATCTGGCGTATCATAATACTCCAGATTGTCTTGACAAGAAGACCAAAAAACTGCCAAACAAAGTACACTGCATAGCACAACGTACTTTCCAATTGCGTTTTTCATAGATTCTCGATTACTTTAAGTGTGTTATGTAATATATATGTTTTTTCCGAAAGGTTTACGTAACAAAGGAAAGAGATATTTCGCCAGAGATGTTTCTCCGACGAAATATCTAAGACATAACTTATCGTATGATGAGCGATTCCTTCGTACTCAAAATATAGATTCCTTGCGGCAACTTATTGAAAAGATCCCCATACGGAACTTGCTTCATGATAAGAATACCCATAGGATTATATACATCGACAATCTTATTGGGATCTTTATCTGTTACTGTCTCCTCTATACTACTTGTTGAAACATTCTCTACTGAAAGTGTTATAATGGCGCCGACCTGATTTCCCGAGAACCGAAATGGAAGAGTTCCCTTAACAGGCTCCTCAAAAGGAATTGTGTAAGTAGACGTCGTGCCCTCAGACTTCCTAGGAAAGACATATTGCGTAGACGAATAGGTCTCACCGTTCAATTCGCTGAGATAACCATTGACATCATCATAGTTGGTATATGCCTCAACCGTAAACGACATCACCTGTTTTCCTTCCGGGATATTAATAACAAAATCTTCGTTTCTCGAATATTTTATAGCCGAAGCATTTCCTGTTGCGTAACCTTTTCCTGTTGAAATAGAATAGCCGTCATTAAACACCCACGCACCATTTCCATCGGTTTGTTCATAAGTTTTCGAAGAAAAAACCATTTCGACCGGACCTACTACGCTCTCAGAGTCTTTAATATCTCCTTGCAGTTCTCCGTCGGAAGTACAAGCTTCCATAATATCGGCAACAAGACCGTTCATATAGACTTCGAGCATGGTATAGCCTTCAACATCGGTATCGTTGCGATCATCGGGATTGTTCGGGTCGAGGCCATGTGCACGCTCCCAATCGTCGGGCATACCATCGCGGTCGGTGTCGAGCGGTGCCGTAGTCGATTTCAACTCGGGCCAACCCGTAGTGCCATCGGCATACCGACAGTCGTCTTGCGAGTCGATAATTCCCGGCAGATTGGATCCACTGGTAAAGGTTGCCTTGTTTTCCCGCACATCGGCTACCATTATGGAGTCGTGGGCATCACGAGAGTAGCATGCGCCGGCATATTGAAGCACTTTTTCATATGCCACTTCGGCCGTATGGGTCGTGGTGGCGTAGAACTGCAACGGTGCATCAAGACGCATCGTATCTTTGGTCACAGAAGTGAACGTGTTATCATTCGTCGAATTGGATATCTGTGCGTAAATACCTTTGGTCCAGTTATCGGCGGTAACATCGGCATTACCTTCCATTACGTTGCCGTCTACATAAAACTGTCCCCAGTGGTGCAGCATCGGATACCAACCGTTGTGCGATCCATCGCCATTGGTACAATATTCAAGCGTGCGAATGCCGATAGCAGCAATACGATAGCCCACTGCTCCACCCTTTTTCCGGGTAGCAGGACCGGGTTTATAATAGTTGTTATAGATATTTACATCCATACCTTCGCCACCATAGCAACCGTTACCGGCCCAGTTATAGATTACGTTGTTACGCATATCCATGTGTTCTTCCATCTGTGTGCCTTGGCGCGGGCCCAAACGCGGGGCGCGGCTCTCATGGTGCAGCAACAGGTTGTGGTGATACGACATTCCTTTTCCGCCCCAATTTCCGCCATAGCCGTGAGTTCCTTTGCTGTGACCGGAGTTACGGAGACTCTGTGATACTATACACCACTGTACCGTAGCATTTTCGTTACCATATATTGAGCAACATTCATCAATACTCCAACTTACCGAGCAGTGGTCTACTATAATATTCGACTGATCCATACCGCCCAGGCCATCACCTTCATGATATGCCACATTCTCATTTCCCAAACGGAATCGCAGGAAACGGATAATAACATTGCTGGCCTTGATGGTAAACGGATAACCGGCTACGCAGATACCGTCGCCCGGAGCTGTCTGACCCGCGATGGTTACATTGCCATTATTTATACTAAGTGCCGACTCCAAGAATATGGTTCCCGACACATCGAAAACAATGGTTCGTCGTCCAGACTGCTCGATAGCCCATCGCAAGGAACCCTCTCCGCTATCATTAAGATTGGTAACATGGTAAACTGCACCGCCACGGCCACCCGTCACATATCGGCCGAAACCCTCAGCCCCGGGAAATGCGGGGAGGTCTTCGGCCCAGGCTGCCGATACTGTTGCAATCACACAGAAAATAAATAGTAGAACTTTTTTCATGGTAATCTTTTTATCGTGGCAAATTTCTTAATACTCCATCAAAATCGAGAGGACTTTTTGCCCAAATAGGTGTACTTTTTCTCTCCATAACAAGCAAGTCCCCTTTCCAGACAGATATTGTCGTCCGCAGAAAGCATGGCACATTTTTACTTTGGCCTATATCTTTTGATAGGCAAATATACAAAAAAAGGTTTAATCCAGCCTCAAATGATATAAAATTTGATTTTTAATTTCATATTTTGCTCTACGCTCCACTTCTGCAAACCATACTCGGCACTCCGGCGACAGCCACACCGGCCCAGCATTACACCAAGTTTTACAGGCATCGCGGTATCCTTTTATTTTTATATAGATTCGCGCGCGAGGGCAACCGGGCAGCGGCAATTTCGAGCCACGGCGTTACCCATCGCACGAAGAGCACATAATGCCAAAAGCCCGGCGGAGACATTCCACCGGGCTCTGTACGACTCAGATATGGGAATAGCCTCCCCCTACTCCTCGCGGAGGTAGGTCGAAGGCGACTTCCCTGTTATCTTCTTAAAACTGCGGCTAAAATATTTCGGATCGGTATACCCCACTTTATAGGCAACCTCGGCCACAGAGAAATTCTTGGTCTGCATCAACTGTATCGCTCTCTTAATGCGTACCACTTGCAGGAAATTGATAGGCGAATAACCGACCAGCGCCTTTATCTTTCTAAAAAAGACGCTACGGCTCAATGCCATCTCCTGCGCCAAATCATCGACACTCAAATCGGGATTCTCAATATTGGCTTCAATATAAGACATCAACTGCTGCATAAACTGCTCGTCGGCCGGCATGATAGAGAGTTCCGACGGCTGATAATCAATCTCGCCTGTTGATTTCTGCTCGATCTGTTCCATGTATTTTTCCCGCATCATCTGCTGTTGCTGCAAAATCATGGCCACACGGGCTTTCAGCAACTGGGTGCTGAACGGTTTTTCCATATACTCCGAGACTCCGCTGTTGGCACTCCGTATGCGGTCGTCCAGTGTATTCTTGGCCGTAAGCACGACGATGGGTATATGGCAGGTTGTCGCATTTTCTTTGATGCGCTGGGCCAGTGCAAAACCGTCAAGTACAGGCATCATCAGGTCGGTTATCACCAGGTCGGGCATGTGCTGCAACGTCAACTGCCACCCCTCCTCTCCGTTCGATGCGGTATATACCTTATAACTGCGTGTGAGACAATTCCGCAGGAAGGTCCGCAAGTCGTTGTTGTCTTCGACCACCAGCACCGAGAAACGGTCGTCGCCTTCGAGATCTTCTGTTTCGTCCTCGGATTCGGGGAGATACGCATCTGTCTCTACATCATCACTCATCAGGAATTCTATATGGTCATCGTCTTGGAGATGACTCTTTCCTTCGGGGAAAGAGACCTCAAACGTACTTCCCCTACCCTCTTCGCTCTGCACCTGAATGGTGGCATGATGCAGGTCGACCAGCTGTTTCACCAGCGAAAGACCTATACCTGTCGACTGCTGGTAGATGTTGTCCTGCAAAATGGTATCAAAACGGCGGAAGAGTGAATCGACATTTTCGGCCGGGATACCCAAGCCCTGGTCCTGCACGGCAATGGAGACACACTTGTTCTCATGCTTCACCCGAACGACGATGGATTTTCCGGCCGGCGTATATTTGAAGGCATTGGATATGATGTTGATGAAAATCTTCTCAAACTTGTCGCGGTCGGCCCACACATATACATCTTCGCACGCCATTTCGAGATGGAAATCTATCTGATTGGTACGGGCCATGTTCTCGAAATTCTCCATGATGGTTTCCAGCGTCTCCCGTACAGAGATTTTCTCGACGAGAAGGCGCATCTTGTCGCTCTGTATCTTGCGAAAGTCGAGAATCTGATTGATAAGATTCAGCATACGGTGCGCATTGGTCTGCACCACGGTCAGATACTTGCGATCGTCGTCGGGCAGCTTGTCATCAGCAAGCACCTCGGAAAGGGGTCCCTCTATCAATGTGAGCGGGGTGCGCAACTCGTGCGATATATCAGTAAAGAAGTGCAACTTGGCTTCGGTCAGGCGGTGTTCCAGACGCAACTTGTAACGCAACTTGTATATGTGCAGATAGATAAACACCAGCGCAAGCACCAGCACCAGAGCCAGAACGAGATAGAGAACTTTGGCCCAGGGTGTCTCGGAGAATTTCGGCTCACGGGTAATAGGCAACACCCGCTCGTTGTCGACCCACAATCCGTTGCGATCGGTCGACTTCACATGCAAATAGAAAGTCCCGGCCGGCAGATTTACATAGTTGGCGGTAAGATTGTCCTGCGTGAATATCCAATCCTTGTCTATACCTTCTAGTTTGTAAGCATAACGTACAGGGAGATTCGACGACAAATCTACCGCCGCAAAAGGTACAGACAATGTATTCTCATCGGCACTCAGCACCAGAGAGTCGAGCCCCTCGCCAAAGACAATGGAGGGCACATAATGGTCATATTTCAACTTCTCGGGCGAAACGACATAGACACCCAGACTTGTGGGAAGCAACAAACGTCCTTCTTCGTCTATAAGGGCCTGATTCTCTGATAATGTAGCATATTGCGGCAACATATCCGAGCCAATGTTTTCAAAGGTCTCGTTACGAGGGTCAAATCGCATCAACTCCCGCTCGGTCTGCACCCAAATATACCCTGACGGATCTTCTACAAGATTAATGGCGACATCGGAATAAGCGCCATCGCGCTTCATGTAAGGGAGGAACAGCAGATTGTCTGCCAACAGGTTTTTGGTCAGCACTTTGTTCAATCCGCCACCGAAGACCGCCAAGTAGATATCGCCATTGCGGGTTACCTCTATACCCATGATATCGTTGCTTCCCAGACTATTGACATTGTCTTTCTGTCGCATGCTGCAATAGAACGTAATGTTCTCGGGTGAAGAGAAATTCTCGTCAAAGGTATAGAATCCGCGGGTCGTACCCACGAGCATGATACTGTCGGAAGTCTCGGCCAGGCAGCGAACTTGCTGAGGTATATTGGCAGAGCGGGAAGCCAAGCGATTGTTGGCATGCAGGAAGAGCGGTGTATCGGCATCGGGATTCTCAATCATATTCAGCCCCGTATCGTAACAAGCCACCCACAAACGTCCTTGATAATCCTGCAAGAGAGAATAGATAGAATTACCGCTGATGCTGTATATGTTGTAATCGTCTTTCTTGTAATGTCCTGTAACCGCATAGCGATGTGGTGTGCTGTACCGCAAACGGAACAATCCCTCGCCCCGGGTTCCGAGCCACAAGTTGTGCGAACGGTCTTCGTATATGGTATAGACTCCTACTCCGAAGGAGGTTTTTTTGTCGACGACACGCCCATCGGGCGCCAAATAACCGACACGTTTCTCGCCTTCCCATATCTCTACGATACCGAGGCGCGACGACACCCACATGCGACCGCGGGAGTCGGAATAGAGACAGCGTATCTCGTCCTGCATATAATAGGGGTGAGGCAGTACCTCCTGGTTGCCGAACTGCAACTTGTGAAGGCCCACATTGCAACTCACCCAGATGTTATTCTGGCGGTCCTGGAAGGCCGTCCGCACCGAGGGCGACAAGAAACGCCCCGCCTCATACGGTGTCATTTCCAGCGCATCAAGATCTACCCGATGCAGGCCTCCGTCGCGCAGAAACAGGAAAAGTGCTCCGCCGGGACTCTTGAAGAAAATCGGACGCGATACATCGGACGCTATCCACTTCAAATCGGCGTCGGGCTTCCGAATGGGTGTCATCTTGCGAGCTTCCAAGTCGAGACAATAAAGCCTCTTGTCTTGCGCTATGACACAACCTCGGGAATCACCATTATTATAAAAATAAGCCACATCTTTTGTTCCGGAACCGGGAGGCTGTATCAGCGAGATTTTTTCAGAATAGCCATTGACAAAAACGACACCGGCATCAGTCATCAGCAACAAGGTTGAATCTCCGACCGCCGACATGCGGTTGATGTGCATCACCTGCGAGGGCAACTCCACGAACGAAAGTTTCCCCGTATCAAAATGATACACAGCCAGTTCCCGGCGCGATGTAGCCAGCCACACCTTTCCGGCCCGTTCCATCCAGTTCTTATAGGGCATATTGCTCTTGAAAGAGATGTCTCCTATCACAGAGAGACCACGGCTGGTAAGCACCCATTCGTTGCCATGAGAGTCGAGCAACACACTATATACCCGGGTCTTGCCCGACTGAGATTTCTCATAGACTTCGACATTCTCAATATTCTTGTCGTCTATCCGGAAGAGCAGTCCATTCTCGTCGATAAGCCAGGTATATCCGTTTTTGAGCGCGATAATCTTGTAGGCAATGATACGGCGATTACTTTTCTTTTCGAGCATAGAATGAATATCGACGAAATGCTTGGTATCGGTCCGAAAAAGATAAAAATGGTCACGCCCCATACACCAAATATCCCCCTCGGAATTAATGACAATATTGTCAAACCGGTTTTGCAGCAATGGCTCATGATTACCGGGCATGGCCTTATAGCAGGTAAACTTATAGCCGTCGTAGCGGTTCAGGCCGTCCCACGTACCCAGCCACAACACGCCGTCGCTGTCTTGCGCCAACGACGTAACGCGCCCCTGGGAGAGACCGTCACGCACGGTATAGACAGACATCTTGCACTCGGGCAGCGTCTGTGCCGAGAGACGGGTTCCTATAAAAAATGATATGATTAAAGCTATAATGTATTTCATTCTCTCTTCAAATATCTACAAAGATAAGAATTATATGCAAACAAGCCCCTTCGATTCCGAAAAAGACACTATTTTGACCAAATAATCCCCCCGAACTCCTTCCTTTTCGGCTTTCGGGCCATTTATCCCGAATAATACACCTATTCAGTATAATATTGCACCGCAATCCCCTCTCTTCTTCTTTTATTTGCAGAAAATCTTTAAACTGGATTTTATACTTAATCTCGAAGCAAACATCAAAACAATTACTCAAAAAGTCAAATAGAGAATCAAAAACCGGAAATTTTCTTTTCATGTATACTTTCGCGAAAAAGGCTGCCCGAAAGCGTTCGGGGGCCTTTTTCATTTTTTGAAGTTTTTATGAGTATTTTCTTTTCTTCCCTATAAACGGGTAAAAATTCTGCCAATTTACCTATATTTACAAAAGAAAACAACACACCATGAAAAAAGCCCTCAAAATAATACTGCTGCTCATAATACTAATAGCCGTCGTCTACCTGTGCCTGCCTCACTATGCCCGGCAAGCTCTCAGGTATCTCTACCCCGACATCTACGACCTCGAACGCTTCGACCGCCACACGGTAGAGGCCCCCGACAGCTGCCAGCCATGGCCGCATACCACCGACTACAACCAGTACCGGCTCTCAACGACCGAGGCAGATTACCTTGATTCGATGGAGACAACGGCATTTCTCGTCTTCCAACACGACAGCATCGTATTCGAGAATTACCGCAACGACGGCTGCGACACCCTCACCTCCAACATCTTCTCGGCCACAAAAAGCATCGTGAGTCTCCTCACGGGCATTGCGTGCGAAGAAGGCTACATAAAAAGCATCGACGACCCGGTGAGCAAATACCTGCCGGCTTTTTCCGAAGGACGTCGCAGCGAAATCACCCTGCGCCACCTGCTTACGATGAGCGCCTCGCTGAGTTGGGACGAGAGCTACTCCTCTCTCTTCTCCATGACCACACAGGGATATTACGGCAACAATCTCTACCGGCTGGTTACAGAGCTCGACGTGACAGGGCACCCCGGCTATCAATACACCTACCGCAGCGGCGAGACACAGGTGCTGGCCTTTGCCCTTGAAGCCGCCACCGGGAAGACACTGAGCGACTATGCCGAGGAAAAGTTGTGGCGGCCGCTCCAAGCCGAACACGACGCCTACTGGCTGCTCGATCGCAAAGGGGGCGACGAAAAGGCTTTCTGCTGTTTCCACACCACCGCCCGCGACGTAGCCCGACTGGGCCATCTGATGCTTCACGAGGGACAGTGGCACGGGCAACAAATCGTACCGGCATCCTATATGCGCGAAGCCACGACTCCGGCATCATACCTGCGCAACCAGTGGGACAACGGAGCCCTCGATTACTACGGGTTACAGTTCTGGATTGTAGAAATCGACGGGAAATCCTATCCCTACATGCGGGGCATGGACGGGCAATACATTGTCGCCATACCCGAACGGGGGGCTCTTTTTGTAAGGCTGGGACACAAATCGACCGATATATATGTAGGGCCGCATCAGGCAGACCTTTTCCGCTATTTCGCCTTGGCCTCGGAAATTCTTGATGCGCGGATGGAATAGCCTCGGACAGACTTACGTTTTTTCACTTTTTCAACACAAAATGGCATCGAGAGAAATATTTTCGACGCATAACGATTACTTTTGCAACGACAATCAACAGAAACGACAGTTATGCGCACAATTATCTCCTTGGTCAACGGCGTGGCCGGCGACATAAACCGGAGGTTTGCCACCCCCATCAACTTTGAGTTGCAGGAGGGGGAACACTTGGCCGTCATCGGCCTGAACGGTAGTGGGAAAAGTACACTCATACAGACTATTACGGGGCAGCTCTTCCTGCGTGAAGGGAAACTCTCGTTCGACTTCGGTCCCGACGCACACCGATACAACTCCGAAAACATCCGTTATGTAACCTTCAACGACGCCTACGGCACTGCCACCGCCGACTACTATTACCAGCAGCGGTGGAACTCACAGGACAGCGACCAAGGTCCGCGTGTCGAAGACATACTCGGCCGGGAGAAATGCGACGACACAGCCTGGAAAGCCCACCTGTATGACCTGCTGGGTATCGACAAGATGCTCGACAAGCCCATCATCATGCTCTCATCGGGCGAACTGCGCAAGATGCACATTGCCCGCCTCCTGCTCTCGGCTCCGAAGGTTCTCATTCTCGAAAGCCCCTTCATCGGTCTCGACGCCCCTTCGCGCCAGCTGCTGGTCGAGTTGCTGCAACGCCTCATCGACGAGGCCTCGGTGCAGATAATTCTCGTCGTTACCGCACCGCAAGACATTCCGCCGTTCATCACCCACGTCTACGAAACAGAAGCGATGCAATGCGGCGAGAAATGTACCGTACAGGAATACCGTACGCGCGAGACCATCACGGCCCGCCGTGCAGCCATCAACAGCCGAAAGATTGAGTTACCGCTGCTTCCGCCCGAGAAATCGTCGCCCTGCACGGCCACCGACATTGTCCGGCTCGAAGAGGTGTCGATACGCTACGGCCGGCGCACCATCATCGACCGGCTGAACTGGATCATAAAAAATGGAGAAAAATGGTCGTTATCAGGACCTAACGGGGCCGGAAAATCTACACTTTTAAGTATTATTTGCGCCGACAACCCCCAGTCCTACTCGCAAAACATCACCCTTTTCGACCACAAACGGGGCAGCGGGGAAAGCATCTGGGACATCAAGCGCCACATCGGTTATGTCTCGCCCGAGATGCACCGCTCCTACCTCAAAGATATTCCGGCGGCGGGTATTGTGGCCTCGGGCTACTACGACACGATAGGACTCTTCCGCCGCCTCACGGAAGAACAGATGGAGGCATGCAGCGGCTGGCTCGACACCTTTGGCGTGTCGGCCCTGCGCGATCGGTCGTTTGTAAAACTCTCGTCGGGCGAACAGCGCATGCTGCTCCTGGCCCGCGCGCTGGTGAAAGACCCCGACCTGCTCATTCTCGACGAGCCGTTACACGGACTCGATATTCTCAACAAGGAACGGGCCCGCGCCATCATCGAAGCCTTCGCGGCACGTCCCGGCAAGACCATCATCTATGTTACGCACTATCCCGAAGAGCTCCCGCGCTGCATCGACAAAACTCTGATACTCAAAAGAAACGACTGATTAAAATTTCAAAAAACAGCCTTTTCTCCCGCGCTCCGCAAAAGTGTGCGGGAGGTCGTTACCATTTCGGCTACTATTTCGGCAGCCGGCTGCACACGAGTAAGGGTCGAAGCAATCTGTCCGATTTCCAGCTTCCCTTCCTGTAAATCTCCTTCAAATATTCCTTTCTTGGCCCGTCCTTTCCCCAAAAGGAGTCGCAGCTCTTCGGGCGAAGCTCCACGCTTTTGGGCCTCGTCGACTTGGAAAAAGAAACCGTTTTTAACTAATCTTGTAGGCGATAAACTTTTCAATGTCAATAAGGTATCTCCTTCTGGCTGCCCCAAGCATCGGGCTTTAAAATCGTCGTGAGCCGAACTCTCACACGAAAGAGCAAAGCGGGTACCCACCTGCACTCCGTCGGCTCCCAGCATCATGACGGCAGCCATGGCCTCTCCCGAAGCAATCCCCCCGGCCGCCAGCAGAGGCAACGAAACGGCCCGGCGCACGGCCGGTATGAGACACAACGTCGAGGTCTCCTCGCGGCCATTATGACCGCCTGCCTCAAATCCTTCGGCTACAACAGCATCTACACCCGCCTGTTCGCACTTCTGTGCAAAACGGGTCGACGACACGACGTGTGCCACAGTAATGCCGTGGCGATGGAGAAAATCGGTATAAAGTGCCGGATTCCCAGCCGAGGTAAAAACAATCTTCACCCCCTCCTCCACCAGAATCTGCATCAACTTGTCGATTTCGGGATACATGAGAGGGACATTCACCCCGAAAGGGCGTTCGGTCGCCGCCCGACACTTGACAATATGTTCGCGCAGCGTATCGGGGTGCATCGACCCGGCACCGAGCAATCCCAGGCCGCCGGCATTACTCACCGCCGATGCCAGCCGCCAGCCGCTGCACCACACCATACCTCCCTGCACAATGGGGTAACGTATACCGAAAAGTTCACACACTCGATTCTTCATATAGCTGTTTTTACGTATTAAAATCCGAATGAGAAACAAACATCACGCCTTTCGCGTTCATTTCCGGGCCACAGAGAGAATGACGGGCCGTCAGAATCCCCGATGCAGCTTATAGCGCAGCGAACGGGCCCCCTGAGCCACACTGTCGACCCGATAGACCGCCATACGCGCGCCGGCGGGCAACATCGTCGAGACTGTACTCTCCGAGAGCGGCACCGTGTGCGACCAGAGAGGGAAACGACCCAAAGCCACCTCGGGCGAGAGAAACAGCGTTGAGTCATTATCCGCAGCAAATGCAGAAATATCGCCCTCGAAGTAGGCCGACACAAAGCAGAAATAGCCATAGTGATGGCGACGGTAAAGCGTATCGGCCGGCGCATAACGGAACCAGCTCTCCTCGGCCGGCTCCTCGACCTCGGTCGGCGTTCCCACCGCAACCGGACTCTCCTCTCGCGGAGATGCCGCACTGAAACTCTTCCAGAAATAAAATCCCAATGCCACCACCAGCAGCAGGAGGAACGACCACACAAGCGAACTTTTCTTCATATTTTCTTTTTTGAATATCTGCAAAGATAGAGAAAGGTGAGAGCAGAGGCAAGTGAAAAACCCCGTTTTCAGATTGACTATGCCGAACCGCAACCTATTTTCGTGAAACAAAGATAGAGAAAGGTGAGAGCAGAGGCAAGTGAAAATCTCGTTTTCAAATTGACTATGCCGAACCGCATCCCATCTTCGTGAAACAAAGATAGTGAAAGGTGTGAGCAGAGGCAAGGCGAAAGCAAAGATTTCTCCGCTGACTAAGACGTACCGAATCCTCTCTTCTGAAAAAATAGAAAAAGGCGGACGTAAAGCCGTCAATAGCACACACGTTTTGACAGCCGGGAATGTAAAACATTGGGGTTCGACGAGAGAGAGACAAAACAGTCGGCGACTCGACAGAGTGCCCATCGCAAAAGATTGCGGATTTTGAACGTACACCGATGGCGACCGAAGCAGAACAGGCAGCAGACAATGACGTACAGGCACAATGACTCCACACGTCAGGCGGAGAAACCCGCAACACCTTATATAACAAGACAGGAATGGAAAGAGATTACTCACCCCGGCAGGCTCTCCTACCCCGCAAATTTCCAAACCGAAACGGCCCGTAATAAAAAAACAAAAGCGGCCTGCCTTATGGCAAGCCGCTTTATTGTCGCGTGGGTGCTGAGGGATTCGAACCCCCGACCCTCTGCTTGTAAGGCAGATGCTCTGAACCAGCTGAGCTAAGCACCCTGATAATATCCCCGAAGGGATAGGGAAATATAGATATTTTTTGAAAGTGGTGGGTGCTGAGGGATTCGAACCCCCGACCCTCTGCTTGTAAGGCAGATGCTCTGAACCAACTGAGCTAAGCACCCTTTCAAAAAAAAGAATTTCAAAACAGAACCGGGTCTCACGCTTGAAGACCCCATCTCTTTCGTTCGAGGAGCGCACGTTGCCGCTTGACCGGCCGTGCTTGTTATTGTCGGGTGGGTGCTGAGGGATTCGAACCCCCGACCCTCTGCTTGTAAGGCAGATGCTCTGAACCAGCTGAGCTAAGCACCCGAAGCATTCTTGGCGTAAAAGCGATGCAAAGGTACAAGAAATTTTCTACCGACAAAATAAAATCGCTTTTTTTCTTCAAAAAACTGCAAATCTTTGTGTGAAACGAGCAGATATTGTACCTTTGCTTCTTTCACAATCAAGCCAAAACTTACAAGAACATGGAATTGTCTTCGCTTACTGCCGTCTCGCCCATCGACGGACGCTACCACAGCAAAACCTCGGTACTCTCGGAATACTTTTCGGAATATGCGCTCATTCGCTACCGGGTACGCGTCGAAGTGGAATACTTCATCGCCCTGTGCGAACTTCCGCTCCCGCAACTCCAATCGCTGAGCCACGACCGGTTTGACGCCCTCCGCGCCATATACAAGGAGTTCTCACCGGCCGATGCCGCCCGCGTAAAAGAAATCGAGAGCGTAACCAACCACGACGTCAAAGCCGTAGAATACTTCATCAAGGAAAAATTCGACGCGCTGGGCGGCCTCGAAGCCTACAAGGAGTTTATCCACTTCGGGCTCACCTCGCAGGACATCAACAACACATCGGTACCCCTCTCCATCAAAGAGGCCCTCAACCAGGTCTATTACCCGATGCTCGACGAGCTTATCGCACAATGCCGCGCATACGCCGAGGCGTGGAAAGAGATTCCCATGCTGGCCAAGACCCACGGACAACCGGCCTCTCCCACCCGCCTGGGCAAGGAGATGATGGTCTTTGTATACCGTCTCGAGCAGCAAGTTGCCCTGCTGAAAGCCACCCCCATCAGCGGAAAGTTCGGCGGAGCCACAGGTAATTTCAATGCCCACCGCTTTGCCTATCCCGGCTATGACTGGCCCGCATTTGCCCAGAAGTTCCTCGCCGAGAAACTGGGTATCGAACGGGAAATGTGGACCACCCAGATATCGAACTACGACAACCTGGCAGCTCTCTTCGACGGGCTGCGCCGCACCAACACGATTCTCATCGACCTCGACCGCGACTTCTGGCAATACATCTCGATGGAGTATTTCAAGCAGAAAATCAAAGCCGGCGAGGTAGGATCGAGCGCCATGCCGCACAAGGTGAACCCCATCGACTTTGAGAACTCCGAAGGCAACCTCGGCCTCGCCAATGCCATTCTCGAACACCTGGCCACAAAACTGCCCGTATCCCGTCTCCAACGCGACCTGACCGACTCGACCGTGCTGCGCAACGTGGGAGTACCTCTGGGACACATTCTCATCGCCCTGCAAAGCACCATGAAAGGACTTGGCAAGCTCCTGCTCAACGAGAGTGCCATCTACAACGACCTCGACAAGATGTGGAACGTTTGCGCCGAAGGTATTCAGACAATACTCCGCCGCGAAGGCTATCCCAAACCTTACGAGGCACTGAAAGCGCTCACCCGCACCAACAGCGTGGTCGACGAAAAAGCCATTCACGACTTTATCGACACGCTCAACGTGAGCGATGCCGTGAAGGAAGAGTTGCGGGCCATCACGCCGCACAACTACACCGGCTTCTAAGCATAAACATTCACCTCAACAGACAGAAAGCGCCGCAAGGAGTCTCCTTGCGGCGCTTCTCTTTTCGCCCAGCCACATACTCCCGACACCGGGCAAAAAAAAGCGCTCCGCACCGAAATGCGAAGCGCCGATATAGAATAGAGGTATGCCTTTTACTTGGTTACCGTTGCAATGATTTCATCGACAGCAACAGAGAGACCTTCGGGATTTTTACCTCCGGCCTGAGCAAAATGGGGCTGACCACCGCCACCGCCCTGAATATGCTTGGCGGCATTACGCACCAGAGCCGACGCGCTCAACCCGGCAGCCACCAGGTCGTCGCTCAACGCAACGGTGAGCAGCGGTTTGCCCGACACATCGGTAGTACCGGCCACAAACAGGAAATGGTCGGTCTTTTCACCCCGCAACTGAAAGGCGAGATTTTTCACCACATCGGGAGCCAGCGTTATTTTGAGCGGCATGACACTCACGCCGTTTATCATCTGTACGTTTTCGAGCAGACGTTTTTTCAACTCCTGCAACTGAGCCTTGGCAAATGCCTCGGCCTGTTTCTTCAACTCAGCATTCTCCTCGACCGTGCGACGTATGGCAGCCATCACGTCGGGAGCATTGTTCAACGACGTGCGTATCATGGAGAGGGTATCAAGGAGACTATCCATGTAGATCTCGGTACGGGCGGCTGTAATGGCCTCGATACGACGTATGCCGGCAGCGGTCGAACTTTCGGAGATGATATGTATCATACCTATCTGTCCGGTATTGGCCACGTGAGTACCACCACAAAGCTCTATCGACGAGCCATAGCGTATCACACGCACCTCTTCGCCATATTTCTCACCGAAAAGCGCCATGGCTCCCATGGCTTTGGCCTCGGCAATAGGCACCGAACGGCGTTCGTCGAGAGGGAGGCAGGCCCGCACCTTTTCGTTGGCCAGACGCTCAACCTTGCGCAGCTCTTCGTCGGAAACCTTCTGGAAGTGCGAGAAGTCAAAGCGCAGCGAATGGGGCGAGACATAAGAGCCCTTCTGCTCAACATGGGTACCCAGCACTTCGCGCAGGGCCTCATGCAACAAGTGAGTGGCGGTGTGGTTGCAGGCAGTGGCCTCACGGTCAGCGGCATTGACCTCGGCCCGGAAGGCGCCGGAGATGTCGGCCGGCAATGCTTCGGCAATGTGTACGGCCAAGTTGTTTTCGCGCTTGGTATTGACAATGTTTATAGTTTCGCCACTCTCCGAAGTCAGTTTACCGGTATCGCCTACCTGACCACCCATCTCGGCATAGAACGGCGTAACCGAAAGCACCAGTTGGTAATAGTCCTTGTTTTTCTGGCGAATCTTGCGATAGCGCAAGATTTCGGTATCGCAGGCAAGAAGGTCGTAGCCCACAAACTGAGGCTCACCTTCGCGCAGCACCACCCAGTCGCCGGTCTCCACGGCAGCAGCATTGCGCGCACGCTCTTTCTGCTCCTGCATACGACGGTTGAAAACCTCAATATCGACTTTCAGTCCGTTTTCTTTCAGAATAAGCTCGGTCAGGTCGAGGGGGAAGCCGTAGGTATCGTACAAGACAAAGGCATCGTCGCCGCTGATGCAGTCTTTTCCGGCGGCTCTCGTATCGGCCATCACCTTGTCGAGCAGGCGTATACCCGTAGAGAGGGTACGCAGGAAAGCCTCTTCCTCTTCCTTAATAACCTTCTCGATGAGTACCTTCTGGGCAGCCAGTTCGGGATAGGCATCGCCCATGGTGTCGATGAGGGTAGGCAGCAGTTTGTAGATAAAGGGCTGCTGGAAACCGAGGAAGGTGTAGCCGTAACGCACGGCCCGACGCAAAATGCGGCGTATCACATAACCGGCCTTGGCATTGGAAGGCAACTGTCCGTCGGTAATCGAGAAGGCAATCGTGCGCACGTGGTCGGCAATCACCCGCATGGCAACGTCGCAACGGGCGTCGTCGCCGTAGGTCTTCCCGGCCAGGCGGCCAATGGCTCCAATCAGAGGCTGGAACACGTCGGTATCATAATTCGACGTTTTGCCCTGCAAAGCCATACAGAGGCGTTCAAAACCCATACCGGTATCGATAACCTTGGCGGGCAGCGGTTCGAGCGAACCGTCGGCCTTGCGGTTGTACTGCATGAAGACGAGGTTCCATATTTCGATAACCTGCGGGTGGCTCTGATTGACCAGCGTAAGGCCGTCGACAGCAGCCCTCTCGGCATCACTGCGCAGATCGATGTGGATTTCGGAGCAGGGGCCGCAGGGTCCTGTATCGCCCATCTCCCAGAAGTTGTCGTGGCGGTTACCGTTGATGATGTGCGAGGCGGGCAGGTGTTTTTCCCAGTAGGAGGCCGCTTCGTTGTCGCGTTCGAGCCCTTCGGGGGCGTATCCCTCAAAGACGGTGGCATAGAGACGGCGGGCATCGATTTTCAGCACGTCGACAAGATACTCCCACGCCCAATCGATGGCCTCTTTCTTGAAATAGTCGCCAAACGACCAGTTACCCAGCATCTCAAACATGGTGTGATGGTAGGTATCCAGACCCACCTCTTCGAGGTCGTTGTGCTTACCGCTCACACGCAGGCACTTCTGCGAGTCGGCCACCCGGCGGTATTTGGCCGGAGCATTACCCAAAATAATATCTTTGAACTGGTTCATACCCGCGTTGGTAAACATCAACGTAGGGTCGTCCTTGATGACCATCGGGGCCGAAGGCACAATCTGATGGTGTTTCGATGCAAAAAAGTCTTTGAAAGACTCTCGAATTTCCTTAGCAGTAAGCATATCGTACGTTTTAAATATTCAAAAGAAAAAAGGTTTTTACCTTTTGCGTTTGCAAAAATAGCCCAAAAATATTATTTTTGCGGAGATTACAGGCAAAAAATCGCGGGTTTACTTGTTTTTCGGCAACAAAGGGCAACAACCGGCAATGATTGGCAGCACACCTGTTTATGGCAAGGAAAGTTTTCTATAAATATAATCCCAACACCCTTTCATACGAACGCATATATCCCTCGACAGGCGCTCGCATCTGGTCGGTATGCAAATACCTGCTGACAAGCCTGCTGCTGGGCGTCGGCATATTCCTTGTCTTCTATCACTTCTTCGAGTCGCCCCGCGAAAAAAAACTGCGGGAAGACAACGAACAGATGGCCACACAGTACCGCATACTCTCCCACCGGCTCGACGAGGCGCTGGATGTCATGGGCGATGTGCAGCAACGCGACGACAACCTCTACCGTGTCATCATGCAGGCCAACCCCATCGACAGCAAGGCACGTAACGCGGGCATCGACAACGACTCGCACTACCGCGACCTGCAAAACCTGCCCAATGCCGACCTCATTATTTCGTCGACCAAGAAGCTCGACCTGCTGCGGCGCCAGCTCTATGTGCAAAGCACCTCCTTCAACGAGGTGGCCGAGATGGTGAAACAGAACGACGACCGCATCAGCCGCATGCCCGCCATACAGCCCATATCCAACAAAGACCTGAAACGCACCGCTTCGGGCTACGGCTGGCGCATCGACCCGATATACCACACCCGCAAGTTCCATGCGGGCATGGACTTCTCGGCCAACACCGGCACGCCGGTATACGCCACAGCCAACGGCACGGTAACCTTCACCGGCTGGAAACAGGGCTACGGCAACACCGTCATCATCGACCACGGATACAACTACCGCACTCTCTACGGACACCTGAGCAAAATCGACACCAAACGGGGCAAAAAGGTGGTGCGCGGAGAGGTCATCGCCAAGGTAGGAAGCACCGGAAAATCGACCGGCCCGCACCTGCACTATGAGGTTATCTACAAGGGGAAACACCAGAATCCCATCAATTACTACTTCTTCGACCTCTCGCCCGAAGACTACGACCTCATGATACAGATAGCCGAAAACAGCGGTCTGGTAATGGATTAATCATCGAGAAGCTATCATGCCAAAGCAAGAACTCCCCCCAAAAATGTTCTACACCATTGCCGAGGTCGCACAGCACTACGGCATCAACGAGTCGACCTTGCGATTTTGGGAAAAAGAGTTCGACATCATTGCCCCAAAACGGTCGGACAACCGCCGGAAAATACGGGCCTACACTCCACAGGACGTGCGCAACATAGGCCTCATCTACCATCTGCTCAAAGAACAGGGACTCACCCTCAGCGGCGCCAAGGAGCGACTGAAAAGGAATGCGAAGAAGACCGGGAATCTTTACGACGTCGTCTCGCGCCTGCAAGCCATTCGGAATGAACTCTCGGCCGTATGCCGCGAATTAAATGCACTCTCGATACCTGCCGACATTGCAAAAGAACCAAGCACAGATAACGACGAAGAAGAAAACAAGGAACCACACATCGCACCCAAAGAAGAAGGAGAAACTCCCAACGACCTGTTTGGCCCACAACGGCCCGACAAGCCCTGACAAACCGTCGCTACATTTTCTGAGGCTTGTCAAAAAGGAATACCGGCAGAAATCGCGCAACAAACGGCACCAGATAACACCCCGACCACGCTCCGGCCAGCACACCGAGCGCATCGGCCACCCAGTCCCACCAATCACCGGTGCGGTAACTGGTACAGTACATTTGCAGCAACTCCACCACTCCCCCGAACACCACACACAAGAAAAGCCCCCACACCAGGCGACGGCGGAAACTTATTTGCGACAGAGACTGCCGGTAAACGTCGAGATAGAATGCCAGCATGACCCCCAGATACATGATAAAATGAACTATCTTATCGGCATAGGGTATGCGCGGCATATCGTCGGGAGCAGAGGTGCGGGCCAGCGAGAGATAGAGTATGGCCGCCACGACAAGCAGCGTAAAGAGATATTTCTTCAACCAAACGATCAGATTCATTGTTCCTGAATTAGTGATAGCGACACAAAGGTATCATTTTTCGGCAAAACAAGGGCCGCAAATAAGATAAATAACAAATGGTTTGATTTTGACGAAAAATTATTACATTTGTACACATCTTTACATTTGCCTTACAGAAACTGAAACAAATATGGGACAAAGAGCCTCATTCAGCACCAAACTGGGTGTCATCGCCGCCACCGCCGGCTCCTCGATAGGGCTGGGAAACATCTGGCGTTTTCCTTACGAAACCGGACAGAACGGGGGCGCCGCATTCATACTCATCTACATTGTCTGTGTCCTGGCACTGGCCATGCCGGTAATGATTGCCGAATTTGTCATCGGCCGCGGTTCCCGCACCAACGCCTCGCACGCCTTCAACAAACTGGCACCGGGCTCCTGGTGGAAAATCATCGGCTACATCTGCATCTCGGCGCCGGTAATCATCGTGGGCTTCTACTTCGTCATTTCGGGGTGGACCCTCGAATATGTAGTGCAATCGCTCACGCCAGGAGGAATGGTCGTACAATCGGCCGAAGCCTACTCTGCCGAGTTCAACCAGTTCATCGCCTCGCCGCTCAAACCGCTGGTATGGGTCATTCTCTTCATCATCATCAACCACATCATACTCATGCGAGGAGTAAACAGCGGCATCGAAAAGGCGGCCAACATACTCATGCCCCTGCTCTTTCTCATACTCCTCATTTTCTGTGTGCGCTCCATCTTCCTGCCGGGATTTGACGAAGGCATGAAATTCCTCTTCATGCCCGACTTCTCCAAAATCACCCCCAATGTCGTACTGAGAGCCATGGGGCAGGCCTTTTTCTCGATGAGCGTGGGCATGGGCATACTCATCACCTATGCCTCGTACTACACCAAGGAGACCAACCTCACCCGCGTGGCAGCCACCGTGGCCACCTTCGACACAATGGTCGCCATACTGGCCGGCATCATCATCTTCCCGACGGTCTTCACCTTCGGAATAAGCCCTTCGCAAGGACCCGAACTCATATTCATCACCCTGCCCAACCTCTTTGCCCAGATGCAACTGGGGTGGCTGTGGTCGTCGCTCTTCTTCGTCCTGGTATCGCTGGCAGCCCTCACCTCGACCATCTCGCTGAGCGAGGTCTCCATCGCTTTCCTGCAAGATACACGGGGCTACTCCCGCCACAAAGCCACCGCCATCATGACCGGCATATACATCGTACTGGCCAGCCTCTGCTCCCTCTCGTTCGGGGCATTGAACGGCATACGCATTTTCGGCCTCACCATCTTTGACTTTTGCGACTTTCTCTCGTCGAATATCCTTCTCCCGGCCGGCGGGCTCTTCATCTCGATATTCGTAGGGTGGAAAATCGACCAGAAATTTGTGCGCCGCGAGCTCTATAACGGCAGCGACTCGGCGGGGTGGTACTACAAGCCCCTGCTCTTCTGCCTGAGATTCATTGCCCCCGTCTCCATTTTCCTGATTTTCCTCTCGGGACTACACTTGCTCTGACGGCACCATGTATAATGACGACCCGCAACGGCTATGGCATTTCTCACGCGGCGAACGCATCGCCGTCGTCGTGCTGCTGATAGCCATCGCCGCCACGCTGCTGGCCCGGCGCTACCTGCACCGCACTCCCGACATCGGCCTGTGCGACACGACATGGCTGCAAGAAGAGGTGCCGGCCTTTGAAGAGCAGCTCGTCCGCCCCGAAAAAAACTCAAAAAAAGAGAAAAGCTATCGCCCCAAACAACAAAAGCTACAACCTATCGAACAGGAAATTCCGGCCGAATGACAACCCGACAGCCACGATGCAAAAAATCTCTTCCGAGGTATAGGTATTTTCAACGAAAAAGAAGTATCTTCGTCGGGAAATAAACACTCCCGCACGATGATAGCAGCAACGATGACACCCTACACGTTGAACTTCGGAGGCCGGCTTCTCCCGCTCGACCGCCCACGGGTCATGGGTATTCTCAACGCCACGCCCGACTCGTTTTACGACGCCAGCCGCTGCGGCTCCGAGGCCGAAGCCATAGCCCGGCGCGCCCGTGCCATCATCGAAGAGGGGGGCGACATCATCGACATAGGCGCCTACTCCTCCCGACCCGGCGCCGATGACGTTTCGCCCGAAGAGGAGTGGCAGCGGCTCAACCGTGCCCTCGACACCATACGCAGCCTCTACCCCGAGTCCATACTCTCGGTCGACACCTTCCGGGCCGACATTGCGCGCCGCTGCGTCGAACAATACGGGGTGCAAATCATCAACGACATCTCCGGCGGCGACCTCGACCCCGAGATGTTCGACACCGTAGCCGACCTGCACACCGCCTACATACTCATGCACATGAAGGGTACCCCGCAGACCATGCAGGAAGCTCCCCGCTACAACCACCTCATGGCCGACGTAACCGATTACTTC
The DNA here is from genome assembly GCA_944325415.1 of uncultured Bacteroidales bacterium. Lineage (GTDB taxonomy): Bacteria > Bacteroidota > Bacteroidia > Bacteroidales > UBA11471 > Caccoplasma. The sequence goes on from CALUZW010000003.1 coordinate 153,613, forward strand.
GCCCGCCGCATCGACCGGCTGCACCGGCTCGGGGTGAGCGATATCGTCGTCGACCCGGGATTCGGATTCGGGAAAACGCTCGACGACAACTACCGGCTCCTGCGCCGCCTCGACGAACTGCGCCCCCTGGGCAAGCCCCTGCTCGTAGGCGTGTCGCGGAAATCGATGATATACCGGCTTCTCGGTACCACTCCGGCCGAAAGCCTCACGGGCACGACCGCACTCCACACCCTGGCTCTGATAAACGGAGCCAGCATCCTGCGGGTACACGACGTGCGAGAAGCCGTCGAAACCACCAAAATCGTATCAAAAACCTTATCGGTATAGTCTATGTTTGCACACTTCGGTATCAAAGACATACTCGACATTCTGATTGTCGCGACGCTGCTATACAGCCTCTACCGCCTCATGAAGGAGTCGGGCTCGATAAACATCTTCACGGGCGTACTCATCTTCATCGGCGTGTGGGTGGTCGTTACCCGCATTCTCGACATGAAACTCATGGGCGCCATCATGGACAAGCTCATCAGCGTGGGGGTCATCATTCTGGTGATACTCTTCCACGACGAAATCAGGCAATTTCTCGTAGAACTCGGATCCCACAAACGATGGCGGTTCCTCTTCCACTTTTTCAGGCCCAACAAAAACAAAAACGAGGCTCGCGACTACATCGCACCCGTCGTCTATGCCTGCATCAGCCTTTCCAAAGGCAAAGTGGGGGCCCTCATCGTCATCAAGCGGGATATGCCCCTCACCTTCTACGAGCATACAGGCGACATCATCAATGCCGACGTCAACCCGCGGCTCATCGAAAACATCTTCTTCAAGAACAGTCCGCTGCACGACGGCGCCATGATTATTGCCGACAACCGCATACGCGCTGCCGGCTGCATACTCCCCGTATCGCACAACCTCGACATTCCCAAATCATTGGGTCTGAGACACCGGGCCGCGCTGGGTATCTCGCAGGAGACCGACGCCATAGCCGTCGTCGTGTCGGAAGAGACCGGCAACATCTCGGTGGCGATGAACGGTAAATTCAAACTGCGGCTCTCGACCAAGGAGCTGGAACAAGTCCTCACCACAGCCTAACGATTCACAACCATGCAAAACCGCTCGTTCATACACACTTTCGTCGACAGACGGGTAGCCCTCGGACTCTTCATCTGGTGGATACTCAACCTGCTGCAAGCCGCCTTCACCGAACTGGCCCACGACGAAGCCTACTACTTCATGTTTTCCCAGCATCTCGACTGGGGATACTTCGACCACCCGCCCATGACGGCCCTGCTCATCTGGCTGGGCAGTTTCGTCGGAGGAGAACTGGGCGTGCGGCTCTTCTTCACCCTGTTGCAACCCCTATATCTGTGGATTCTGTGGTGCATCGTGCGCCCCGCCACCCCTCACCGCAGCGATGCCACGACATTCCTGCTCGCCTCGGCAGCACTGCCCATACTCCAACTCTACGGCTTCCTGGCCGTACCCGACGTGCCGCTCCTGATGACGGCCGCCCTGTTCCTGCTCTGTTACAAGCGGTTTACCGAAGACGAGTCGGTGCTGAACATGCTCCTCCTGGGATTGACCATGGCCCTGATGGCTTACAGCAAATACCACGGCGCACTGGTCGTACTCTTCACGCTGGCCCTCAACCCGCGCATCTTCACCCGGTCGCGCATCTATCTGAGCGGATTTTTTGCCCTCATTCTCATCGCGCCTCACCTCTGGTGGCAGCACACCCACGACTGGGCCACCTTTGCATACCACCTGCACGATCGAAACGGAGCCTTCTCCTTCTCAAACCTCACCGAGCATCTGCTCAACACCATAGCCGTGTTCAACCCCTTCTTCCTCCCGGTCTACTTCCTGGCCTGGAAACGGGTGAAGGCCCATAATGCTACCGAACGCGCGCTCTACTTCATGCCCATACTCTTCTTCCTGTTTTTTGCCTTCTCCACACTCAAAGGGCGCATACAACCGCAATGGCTCATCGTAGCCTCGTTCGGATTCATATACCTCATCTTCCAATATACCCGCGAATATGCCGGACCGAGACTCCGCCGCTACATCACCGTTGTCGGGTGGGCAACCATCGTTCTGGCTCTGCTCATGCGCATCGAGCTCATCTGGAATCCGCTGGGCATACGCTTTGAAATATTCGACAACCGTCCCTCCTTCGAAGCCATAGCCCACGAAGCCGGCGACCGCCCCATAATATTCGGAGGCAGCTACGCCATCGCCTCGAAATACAACTTCTACACCGGGAAACCGGCCTATTGCCAGCCCGACTTCTTCTACCGCACCAGCCAGTGGCAGTTCCGCGACGACGACACCCAAGCTACCGGCCGGGAAGTACTTTGGGGCATACTCATCGACGGCAGCCACCCCACCCCGCCGGGCATGAACGGAATATCGCTCGCCAACGGACAGAAATTTGTTTACAACGTCATTCCCTCGTTCAAGCCCGTACGCCTCACCACCGTCTACTACAACGAAGAGATGATGCCCGAAAAGATTGCAGCGGGCGACACCCTCTCCTGCATCGTGGGACTGACCAATCCCTACCCCGACACCATCAAGGTAGGCAGCGACAACACACAACTGCTCCTGCTCCTCTCCGACAAGAAACTGAGAAGAGCCGTACCCGTCGACTTGCAGGTGGTACTTCCGCCGGCAACCGAAGAGGAGTCGGTTACCGTCATGACAAAAGTGAAAGCCGCCATACCGGCCGACCTGCCGGCACAGAGCTACGATTTGGGGTTTGCCATACAGCGTGCTCCCCTGTCGTTCGGATACAATTCAGCCAAATACCGCATAAAAATTTTCTCTGACAAGTAGCGCGATGTTTGTTCAATTCATCAAATTCTGTCTCGTCGGCGGCTCCGGCGTCTTTGTCGACTTCGGCATCACCTGGCTCCTGAAAGAGGTGGCCCGCATCAACAAATATGTGGCCAACTCCATCGGCTTTATCTGTGCCGCCACGAGCAATTACCTGCTCAACCGCATCTGGACCTTCGAGAGCCACGACCCCGAAATCGCCATGCAATATGCGCGGTTCATCGGCATATCGGTCATAGGCCTGCTCATCAACAACACCGCCATCTACCTTTTCAACGACAAGCTGAAACTGAATTTCTACTTCTCCAAACTGCTGGCCATCGGCATTGTTACCTTCTGGAATTTCTTCATGAACTATTTCTTCAACTTTTAGGCGCCTGTCCGGCAGAGGCCGGGCGGGAAAGCCACCTCCACCTAATCGGCCCGACACCCGCGCCCCGGTCCCGATACAGGGCATACGGTACTGCCGCTGACACAAGGCAATAGACTTACGGGCGGCCGCAACCAACGGCCGACACACATCGAGAGGAAAGAGATACGGAGATAAAAAAGGGAAAAAACTCAGCGCACACCGAGAGTCGTGAGCAGGCGTTCATACTCCGCGAGCATTGCCTCGTGCAACTTGTCGACCAGCGGATAGTCGACCTCCACCCCCTCGGGCTGCATCAGTTGCACCGCCCGGCGCTCTTTCCGGGTCTGCTCCACCTCAAAGAAGAACGGGTGCATCACCAGCGTCATGTGGGTGTGTGTATCGTAGAGGCAGAGCGTATAATCGACCGACAGCCGCAACGAGGGCGTAGTGTATGAAGCTTTCAGGAAAGCCTGCGGCGGAATCACCGGCACCAACAGCATCGAGACCATCTGCTTCTCTTTTATACCCTTGACAACATCGGGATAGCCATACACCTGGGCATTGACCCGGGTATAGGCCAGGTAGCGTGTGCGGGCCGGATAAGAGGCCAGCGAATCAGGCGAGATAAAAACGTTCTGCCGCAACGAAGTGACGAACGAACGCGAACGGGACAAAGCCGAAGGGAAATCTTTGAGCAGGAACATCTTCGACGAGTCGGGCGAGACCACCCCCACATACTCGACACAAGGCTCCACGGGCCGACTGGTCTTGGCCCTGGTGTTGCGGCGACCTGCCGTCGCCTCTCCGGCGAAGAGCAGCGACAGTATCAGAACAATGATGGCGACAGGTCGCATAGGTACAGATGATTACGATTTTTGGAGCAGCGCCACGGCATAGGCCGATATGCCCTCTTCGCGACCGGTGAATCCCAACTTCTCGGTGGTCGTGGCCTTGATGGAGATGTCGTCGGGCTCGATGCCCATGACACCGGCCAAGGTCTCCTGCATGCAGGGGATGTGCGGATTGAGTTTGGGGCGTTCGGCACACACGGTAACATCGATGTTGCCTATTTCGTAACCTCGCTCCCTGATGAGCCGAACGGTATCGCGCAGCAATATCTTGCTGTCGATGTTTTTATACTCCGCCGCCGTATCGGGAAAGTGAAAGCCGATGTCGCGCATTGCCGCCGCCCCCAGGAGGGCATCGCACACGGCATGAATCAGCACATCGGCATCGGAGTGTCCCAACAAGCCAAGCGTGTGGTCGATGCGTATGCCGCCCAGCCACAACTCCCGGCCTTCGACCAGCCGGTGCACGTCAAACCCCATTCCTACACGTATTTTCATCGGCAAACGTATTAGCGGCGGCGACGACCCATGAGGTCTTTAATGCCGTCCATGTCAAACGAGAGGGTAAAACGCATCGTCTGATCGAGCGGGCTGCTTTGGGCCGTAGCCAGCACATAGGCTGCATCGAGCGAGAAGACATTGAGCGAAAAGCCGGCACCGAAGGTGGCATACTGGCGATTACCCTTGTACTTGTTTTCATAATAGTAACCGGCACGCACAAAGAAACGGCGGTTGTAGGAGTATTCGAGACCGGTCGAGAAATAAATTTCCCGCAACTCTTCCTTGAATCCCCCGGGAGCGTCGGAAAACGACTTGAAGATACCCGATATGGAACCGGTATTGTTGAAGTCTTCTTTCGCCTGGTTGTAAGCCTCGGTATCGTACTGCTCATACCCGTCGCTGTCGGTATAGGTATAGTCGCTCTGACGGGGAGCCGCCGGCACCAGCAACTTGTTGGCGTCGAAGTTGATAGAAAGCGTGTTGTAGTCGTAAATCGGGAAGAGGAACGAGAAGCCGAGACGCAGATTGGTAGGCAGGAAGGAGCTATTGGTACCCCCGTCGTAAGAGACTTTCGAACCGATGTTGGAGATGTTGAATCCCCACGAGAACTGACATTCGCTGCGCCCGATGATGGGATAGACCGTCTGATAGCCCGAAATGTCGGCTGCAAAGGCGGCGGCACCCGACATATCTTCGGCCGACGAAAGACCGCCAAAGCCCATGTCGGAGTAGATGAACCGGAAAACCACACCCATCGAGAACGACGACGACAACTTGCGGGAATAACCCAGGTCGAGTGCCATCTCATAGGGGTTGACCGTATTCTGCAAGGTACCGGAGTTGTCGTAGGTAGGCACCGAACCGAGCGAGAAATAACGCAACGATGCGCTCAGAGCCTGCAAGTCGTTACCGCCGAATTTCCAGTAACCGGCCACATAGGCCAGGTTGATATCGTTCACCAGCTTGCGCAGCCACGGGGTGTACGACACCGAAACACCGGCACTGCTGAACGCGAAGGCATATTTCGACGGGTTCCAGTACTGCGAGTTCACGTCGGGGTCAGTGGCCGCACCCAAGTCGCCCATAGAACCACCGCGGGCATCGGGTGCGATATTGAGGGTAGTTACGCCGGTGGTAATGGGATTGAACATGTCTTTTCCATCGCCATCGGCAAGAGCAGGAAGAGCCAGGAATGACCACATTCCCGCACAGAGCAGGTATTTTATCGAATGTTTCATATTTCGTTAAGAGCTTGTCAATATGTAAATAACTTTACTTTTACGGCGTTTATTGTGGTGTAACGATGATTTTTTGCGTTTTTGTAGCTTCGCTACTTCCGTTAACAAAGATAATGGCCCGATAGAGGTAGACTCCGTCGCGCACACGACGGCCGGCATTATCGGTAAGGTCCCAGACGATGGGCGACGAAACCCACATATCCGACATGGCGGTCTGCTCGACATTCCACACCTCGCGGCCCGACCAGTCAAATATCGACAGCTTGATGGTCATCAACATACCGGGACGGTCGTGGCGCAGATAGAAACGTGCCACGTCGCTCACCGGGCTCTTCTCGGGATAGAGGCTGTAAATCTGGGGTTTCAGACCCTGTTGCACGGCAAACTGCAAGGTACGCGACGACGAATTGCCCTCGGTATCCCACACGGTAAAGCGCAACGAATGTTTGCCGTCGGTCAGAGTAGGCAGTTCATAGTAGACGTCGCCCAGGCCGAAAGCTCCGGCAGCCGGTTCGAAATAGGCATTGACGACATACTCCTGCTTGGGGTCGTCGTCGACACACACCGTCATATCATGACCGAGCCCGATACCAGAGATGTTGATACCCGAGGCGTCTTCGACACGGGCCACAAAAAGCGGGGTCTCGTTTACCTTGTCGCCCTCGACAAAGTCCGACGAATTGAGATACATGTAATGAATCTGCGGGCCGTCATAGTCGGCGTCGACATCGTTATCCATACCGCCGATGACAAAGTGGCTGTTCACCCCCTGGGCCTCCCGGCCGGCGGCATCGCAGGCATAGAGATTGAATAGGCCCGGCTCGTTGGAGTAGTTCAGCTCTTTCGGCATCTTGAAGGTAAACTCAAATTCACCGTCGCGCACCGAGTCGCGCCCGGTGTAGAGCAGATTGTCTCGCGTATAGAAAGTATAGGGAATAATCTCGCCGTTGTCGTTGCCATTACCCCCGGTAACCACCTCACGCTCGGAGTCGTACAGGCGGGGATAAATCAGTCCGTCGAAATCGGTGATGCGGGTGTTCGCAGCCGTCTGAACCTCGCCCCTGACCGTTACCCACGCGCGGGCTTCGAGCCGCAGGCTGTCGGCCTCGACCTCCGAAAGCAGGGTATCGTTGATGGCCGTTACCGCCATCTTGTACGAGGGAGCATTGAGGCGCAGGGCCGGGTCGCCGAGCAGGATATAGTTGAGCTTGTTCATGAGCACATCGTCGGCATTGCTGGCCACGCTGTTTTTCCCCCGGCGCACGACATCGCCCAGCCGCACGATGTGCCCGTCGGCCTCGCGGTCGAAAAGATGTTCGACAATCGCCTTGTTGATGTAGCCGTTGGCATGGATATATACCACCCGCGTAGTCGAAATAAGAGCAATGCCTCCGCCCTGAGTATTGAGGAAAAGTTCCTCGCCTCCCGAGTTGGAGCGGTCGTCAAAGCGGCTGAAATCGCAGGTGGCCGTAATCCACAGCGGCAGACGCGAGACATACATATTGGAGATGTCGCTCCATTCGAGAATCTTCTCGGCCGTCCACCCCTTGGTACTGCCGTGGCCCACATAGTTGATGACCAGCAGTCCGTCGCGTTTCAGCAGATTGAGCATCTGACTTTTGGCATCGGGATAGGTAGCTCCCGTAGCAGCGCTCACCCGGTTGTAGGCATCGATATAAAGCTTGTGTAAAAAGAATTCCGGATTTTTGGTTTCAATGATTTTGGCCAACTCTTCGCTCTGCGACATGTGTACACCGGAGTTTCCGTCGTCGGCCACCAGGCAGATATCGTTTTTCCAATATCCGTAGTCGGTATTGGTAGCATAGGCCATGAGCTTGTCGACCATGGCCGAAGCCTCGGCTTTGGTGCGCACGGGAAAGCGACCTATTCCGAGATCGAGCGTCGCCCGGTAGAGGTCGGCACCCTCATCGTCGTGCAGGAAGCCGAAATAGTCGTCGCTCACAAAGTTGTATTTCTCGTCGATGCTCTCATCGCCTTGAAACGTAAGCAGGAAAGGGTAAGAGGCATACGAGGCCCACTCCTGGGTTACCCGACGGTTGTCGTAACTGCCGTCGCCAAAGAGCAACAGGTAACGGGGTCGCTGTGATTCGTCGCCGGCAGCCCGGTCGTAGAACATCTTCATGAAACGGCGTATGGCCGTGGCATCGGGCGTACCCGACGAGAACTCATTGTAGATATGTGTCGGCTGCACCACCTGATAGGTGAGCGAGTCGTGTGCGAGGTGAAATTCTCCCAGGCGCACCGCCTCATCGCGGAAAAGCGATGGCGCTACAATCACGAAGTCGACCTGCGGGAGGGCGTGCAGGTTCTGGTTGGCAACCGTCCCCTCGAACTGAGGCGAAGGGAAAGATGCCGCCGGGTCGAAGGCCACATATTCGCGCAGAGCCGTCTGCTGAGGGACAAACGATATCACACCATCGGCGTGTTCGGCCGCAATCTCGCGGGGAGCATAGGGAGTGGTTACGTCCCACACCCGGGGAGAGGCAACGCCCCCATCGCCAATTTCATAGCGCAGCCGCGAGGTGGCCGCCGAACGGTGACGGAACGCTACATAGCCGTCGTAGAGGCGCAACTCGCGCTCCATGTTGAGGAGAATATAGTCGAGATAGGCTGCCGAAGCACCGTTTCCGTCGAAGAGAACACGCACGATGTCGGGGTCTTGCTCGTTGCGCACAAAAGAGTACTGAATCTTGGCCTCAACCCCACATTTGTAGATTTGCCCGTCAGAGTCGAGAATCGGCGCGATGGAGGCATCTTTTATCTCTCCACCGTTTATCTGCACCGAGACTGTCGACGCCGAAGAGGTCGACTTGGCCAGGAATACAACCTCGGCCGTTACCGGGGTGGTGGTGATACCCGGCATATCGAACGAAAATTCCCGCCACGACTGGTAGAGAAAGTCTTCGCCGTAGAAGTTGCGCCCCATGCGTCCGGGGCTCACCAGCTCCTGCTCGTGCAGCACGCGGTCGTGGAAAGTGTTTACCGTGAGTGATGCCGCCGACGAAGACGAAGCCTCCACCTCGGGCGAGACGGGTGTCTCTGTCAGCTGCGTGAGGAAATAGTAGCCATACATCGAGTAGGGATTGCGCGTGCGCGCAAAACGGCTGCTGCTCACCGTCCACGAGAGTACGCCCTGGCCGTAGAACAGGAGCTTGTTGCCGGTGTGCAGAACGGGAACCTGGGGCAAATCGTCGACATAGGGTTGGGAAAAATCTTCGGACAGCATGGCACCGCCATAACCGAAGACGGCCACTCGCGAAGGGTCAGAGAAGCCATACTCGCGCAACTGGTCGTAGGTAAGCTGGTAGATGCCTGTCTCGTCGACGCGTATCTTTACCCACTGCCCCTGCGCCAGACACGACGAGGCAGCATATCGTTCGGCCCCCTGCACGGCAACCGTCAGGGAGGTCAACTGCACCAGAATAAGGAGAATGACAAAAGCGATATAGTTTCTCATACGTTCATCTCTCGGTCGTTACCGGAGCGGCCTGGTCAGCGAACGTGGAAATCGAGCAGCGGACGGTCGCCCAAGAAGCCCTGCAAGTGGTCGCCTATGGCCACCGGGCCCACCCCTTCGGGGGTGCCTGTAAAGAGCAAATCGCCCATACGCAACGTATAGAATCGGCTGATGTAGGCGATAATCTCGTCGATGGGGAATATCATGTCGGCGGTGTGGCCCCGCTGCACCTCATTCCCGTTGATGCGCAAAGAGATGTACTGGTCCTGCACCCCCCGGGTGAGCTCCCCGACTGGGACAAAATCGCCGACAACAGCCGAACCGTCAAAGCCCTTGGAGATCTCCCACGGAGAGCCTTCGGCCCGCAGGCGGGCCTGCAAGTCCCGCGCGGTAAAATCGATGCCGACGGTTACCGCGTCGTAATACCGATGGGCAAAACGGGGGGCGATATTTTTTCCCAGGCGCGATATACGCACTACCAGCTCGGTCTCATACTCGACACGTTCCGAAAACGGCGGCAGGAAAAACGGCTTCCCGTCTTTGAGCAAGGCCGTATCGGGTTTCATGAAAAGAACCGGCTCCTGAGGTAATAACGCACGATTCATCTCTTTATTGTGGTTGAGGTAGTTCCACCCCACTGCAAAAATCTTCATGTCTCTGTTTTTGAAAATAGGATTCGACACGGCAGGAATATTGCCCGCCGGGTTGCCGGTTACTTTCCCAGCGTATGGTTCATGCGGTTGAACATCACCGCCAGATGGGCATATATCGACGTATTCTGCACCACGATGTCGTCGGGGGTCTTGATGCGGTAGGGGGTAAAATTCCAGATGGCACGCACCCCGCCGGCTATCATGTCGTTACAGGCCTCCTGTGCCCGGTCGACCGGCACGGTGAGAATGCCGATGCAGGCATCAAGCTCGCCCTGCAAACGGGGGAAGTCGGCGACATCGTACACGGGTATGCCGTTGATGCTCGTACCGATAATCGAACGGTCGACATCGAATCCCGCAACAACGTTCATGCCATACTGTGCCAGTCCTGTATCCTGCAACAGCGCCGCACCCAGACTTCCCACTCCGAAGATGACCGCCTTGTGCTTCTCGCCGAAACCCAGAAACTGTTCCAGCGCATCGACCAGCGGCCCCACTTCGTAACCCACGCGGGTCTTTCCCGAGATATTGATAAACGACAAGTCTTTCGCAATTTGGGAGGCATCGACATTAATCTCTTTCGAAATCTGTGTCGACGAAACATACTCCACCCCTTTGTCGCGCAGCAGCTTGACATAGGCCAAATACCACGGCAGACGCCGCAACGAAGGTTCGGGCAGACTCATGGATGTCCTCGAATTTCCGATGGCCATTTCTTTTCTATTGTTTTTTCGCGCCACAAAAATAGTATTTTTTTTGGCAAACTGCACATTCCGCACTAAATTTGAGGGGATTATTCCTTTGTAACCAAACAATTTGCCGCCAACAACTCTCTCACCATGAGCAAAAACAACGACTGGAAAGAACGTCTCAACATCGTCTACTCCACCAATCCCGACTTCGCCTACCAGACCGAGGAGGAGGCTCCCGCCGAAACTCTCCCCGCCGAGAAACAACCGCTGCGCATCGAGCTCGACAAGCGCCACCGCAACGGCAAGACGGCGACCCTCATCACCGGGTTTACCGGCTCCGACGACGACCTCAAAGAGCTGTCCCGACTGCTGAAAACCAAATGCGGCGTAGGCGGTTCGGCCCGCGACGGCGAGATATTGATACAGGGCGACCTGCGCCAGAAAGTGAAAGAGATTCTCATCCGGGAGGGATACACCCGCACCCGCATCATCTAAACGCGTCATGCTCAACGTCTATCGTGCATCTGCCGGCTCGGGCAAGACCTACCAGCTCACCCTCGAATACATCAAGCTGCTGCTCGCTCCGCCACAGAGCGAGGAGGGGCTGCTGCCCGGCGAACGCCAGCGGCTCTTCCGCCGTATCCTGGCGGTAACCTTCACCAACAAGGCCACCGACGAGATGAAGCAGCGCATCGTCAAGCAACTTGACATTCTGGCCCACGACCCCCAATCGTCGGAATATATCGACAAGCTCCTCGGCCACAACGGCATCACGGCCGATATCGACGAGCTGAAACGCCAGGCCGCCGAGCAACTCTACACGCTGCTGCACGACTTCTCGGGATTCAACATCAGCACCATCGACCGCTTTTTCCAGCAAATCACCCGCTCGTTCATGCACGAAATCGGATACTCGGGCGGATACAACATCGAGCTCGACAGCTCGCTCGTCCTCTCCGAGGCCGTCGACAACCTCTTCTTCGACCTCGAAAAGAGAGAGAACCGCGAACTGCTGAAATGGCTGGTCGACTACGCCCGCCAGCAGGTTGAGGAAGATTCCTACAAAAATTTCCGGAAAAAGATAGACGAACTGGCCGGTGAAATCTTCAAGGAGGAGTTCAAGAACCAGAGCGAGACGCTCGAAAAACGTCTGCAAGACAAGCAGTTCCTGGGCCGGTTCATCGCCACGCTCGACGAGAAGAGACGCTCTTTCGAACAGCAGGTGCGCCAACATGCCGAGGAGGCACTCACCCTCCTGTCGCAAAACGGTCTCTCTCCCGAAGATTTCAAATACGGCAACCGTTCGGGTGCCACCCTCTTGCGCAAATGGGCAGGAGGCAGTTACTCCCTGCTGCCCAGCGAGCGGTTCCTCCAAATCATCGACAGCGATGCCGCCAAATGGTACACCAAAGGGAAAACGGCTCCCGACATCATCGATGCCATGACACGCGTCGAACCTCATCTGCGGCAACTATGCGGCGAAATAGCCGCTCTCTACGGAACGCCCTACGAAGAGTACCTCTCGGCACGACACACCAAAAAATACCTCTATACCCTGGGCATCATCAACGACATCACCACCCACATACAAGAGTACCAGAACGACCACGGAACGCTGCTCCTCTCCGACACCAACGACCTGCTGCGGAAAATCATACGGCACGACGACACCCCCTTCGTCTACGAAAAGATAGGCACCTACATCGACCACTTCTTCATCGATGAGTTTCAAGACACCTCGGCCACCCAATGGGAAAACTTCTACCCCCTCATCAAAGAGAGCAACGACCGGGGCCTCTCCAACCTGCTGGTGGGCGACGTGAAACAGAGCATCTACCGGTGGAGAAACTCCGACTGGGAGCTGCTCAACGAGAAACTGCCCGACTACTTCCCGGCCGACGAACTGCACGATGAGACCCTCGACACCAACTGGCGAAGCAAGGAAGAGGTGGTGCGTTTCAACAACACCTTTTTCGACCGGGCCGCCGCCCGCCTGCAACAACGCCTCAACGAGAGCCTGCCCGAGGCCCTGCGCAACGACGAGAGCCTCGGCCGGAAAATCGAACGGGCCTACCGCGATGCCGCCCAAAAGACCGGCCGCGGCGATGCCGCCAAAGGCGGATATGTCGAAATCGACTTCTGGGAAAACGACCTGGATGGTCAGGAGGAGAGCCGGGCCAAAGACAAGGCCCTTCGCCACACGGCCGAGATACTGCGCAACCTGCAAGACCGGGGCATCGCCCTGCACGACATCGCCATACTGGTGCGCACCAAGGAGGAGGGCAACCGCATCGTACAGCACCTGCTGCACGAACAGTCGGCATCGGCCGACCCGCGCTACCGCTACGACGTCATCTCCGACGAGGCCCTCTACATCGGCAACTCGGCCACCGTACAGCTGGTCATCGCCCTGCTCGACTACATGAACACCCCGCACGACCCGCTCACCTGCTTCAAGGCCCGCTACCTGATGGAGATTACCTACTTCAAGAAGAGCCCCGACGGAGCCATTCCCGAAATATGCCGACAACTGCGCGGCGACACTCCCGACGATCTGCTGTGCCGGGTCGAGACCTTCCGCGGCGAACCGCTTTATGAAATCTGCGAAAAAATCATCGACCTCTTTCCCTGCGACACAACCGGCGAAGAGAATGTCTTCATTCAGGCTTTCCTCGACCTCGTGCTGCAATATACCGACAAGCGGTCGACAGACCTCAACTCCTTCCTCACCTGGTGGCACGAGAAGGGTGCCACCCGCTCTCTCGCCACCTCGCAGGAACAGGACGCCGTGCGCATCATGACCATACACAAGTCGAAAGGGCTTGAATTCAAGGTCGTCATCATACCTTTCTGCAACTGGACCATCGACCACCGGCCCAACCACGCCCCCATATTGTGGGCCCCCACGGCAGCTCCCTTCGACGAACTGCCCATCGTGCCGATAGCCTACCACGGCGACCTGGCCTCGACCCACTATGCCCACACCTTCTTTTCCGAACAGATACACACCTACATCGACAATCTCAACCTCGCCTATGTCGCCTTCACGCGCGCCCGCGAAGAGTTGTACATCGGGGTGCCCAAGGTCATGGGATTCAACATCGGCACCCTGCTGCAACAATGCCTGGAAGAGCCGCTGCCGGCCCTGACGGTCGACGGGAAACCCTTTGCCGACCTCGCTGCCGGCTACGATGCGGCAAACGGCCGCTACACACAGGGTAGCCCCAGCCACGACAGCAGCGCCGACCACCGCCCGCCGGCTCCGGCCACGACACCTTATCGGTCGACACCACCGGGCCGGCGCCTCCACCTGCGGCTCATGGGTCAGGATTTCTTCCGACCCGAAGACCGCCGTCATCACGGGACGGTGTGCCACCGCGTACTCAGCACCATCACCACCGTCGACGACATAACGGCCGCCATACAGCAACATGTACAGGCAGGCGAAATTTCGGCCGCCGAAGCTGCCGAGATAGAGACCACCTTGCGGGAACAGCTGGCCGAGCCCGAAAAACTACGTTGGTTCAAGGCCGGTAACCGCGTACTCAACGAGCGCGACATTCTGCACCCGCGGCAAGGCACCTACCGCCCCGACCGCATCGTCATCGACGACGAAGGGGCCACGGTCATCGACTACAAATTCGGCGCCGAACGCCCCGGTTACCGCAAGCAGGTGGCCGGCTATATGCAACTGCTCGAAGAGATGGGCTACAAAACCCGGGGATACATCTGGTATGTTCCTACCGGGAAAGTCGTTGCAGTCGACAGGTAGCGTCGCATATCCGCCCGACACACAACACCTCAGCGGGAGAGAAAAGAACCATTCACCCGACACCCCCCCGAGGCCGGTACAAGGCACGAACACCCGCCGCACCTCACGCCATCGTCGGACAACAAAACTTGGCAACAAGATAAATAGAGAGAAAGAGAGAAAAGAAAAGCCTCTGAAAAGAGGCATATGACAGATGCTATAAGGGAACGGACAAAAGACAAAAAAAGAAGGCACCGTTTATCGATGCCTTCTGTCGGAGTTGCGGGAGCCGGACTCGAACCAGCGACCTTTGGGTTATGAGCCCAACGAGCTACCAACTGCTCCACCCCGCGATGTTTTCGTGGTGCAAAGATAGAACTTCTGCACACATTTTGCAATAGCCACAATGTTAAATATTGCTATTTTATATACTGTATCTCACAACCTTCTGTCGGACTGTCGTTTGCAACCGCCAATCACTCAAAGTAAAAGCTAAGCACCACCAACCGCGAGAAAGCGCGACTCACGGCCTGCGTGTACTTGATGTCGAGCGGGTCGACCAGGTCGGTGCGTTTATGACGCACCACATCGCTCAGTCCGAAACAAAACTTCAACTCGGGAATCAGTTTGAAGAAAGAGAGATAGATGTCGCACCCCACCCCCACTTCGAGATAGGTATCGTAGGTGTTGAGGCGCAACAGGTCGTTCCGTTTTTTTGAAATATCGACCGTCGGCGCCACGCCGACAATGAGATAAGGGCAGTAATTGTTCAACCGCTTGGCACTGTATTTGAGACTCACCGGCATCGAAATGTAGGTCGATTTCAGATCGACCGTCCGCCTGGCATCACTCTGCTCCTCGCGCAACTCGACCGTCTTGTTGCCAAACATGAGCGTCGGCGTAAAACGCAGATTGAGATACGGACAGAGGTAGAGGTCGCTCACCAGTCCCACATTGAAACCGGGCGAGAACGAGGGCACATCGGCAAACCACGTCTCCCCATCGGCCGTTACCGCACCGGTGTGCCGAAAAGCCAAATCCTGCACATGGGTACCCACGGAGAAACCGAAGTGTATGCGACGCTGGTCGACAAACGGCAACCGCTGCAACTTCTGCTGCTGCCCCCATGCCGACACAACGACAACCAGACCGGTCAATATTACAAGCAACTTCTTCACGCCTCTTTCTTTAAAGTATGAATAGAACGCAAAATTAAACGGAATATTGCCATCGAAAAAAGAAAAAGCAGATTCTGTAAAGGCAGTTTCGTTCAAAAAAGAAGCGATTTAATTTGTCAGAAAAAAGAAAAACCGTACTTTTGCCAGACACATTACAACTAATTAGTACTAATTTTTAAATTCAAAACTATGGCTTACGTTATTAGCGATGACTGCATTGCTTGCGGTACCTGCATGAGCGAATGTCCCTCCGACGCTATCTCCGAAGGCGATATCTACAAAATCGATGCCGACAAATGCGTTGATTGCGGTACTTGTGCTGATGCTTGCCCCACAGGTGCTATCCACCCGGGTGAATAATCCACAAAGCAGAAAAAAAAAATAAAAAGCCCCGTTTCATCGGGGCTTTTTTATTGCCCACCCGTCACACGGGGCATACTTCGGCGGTACAACAACGGTTCCCCGTTTGCAACAAGCCCCTCACACATATTATATAATAGAAAAAGCCGAGATTGATTCCCGGCTTTTTCCATATCAGGAGTGAGCAGTCTCCTACTTCACTATCACACGCACCGTCTGCGTTCCGGCCACAACGATGTATATACCTTGCGGCATCTCCCACTCGGCGCGAGAGCTTCTCATGACTTGCTCTGCACATTTTACACCCGAAAGAGCATACACGGCTACCGTTTCAGACGGCTCAACGTTTTCTACAACGATACGTCCCGATGCGGCATAGACCTTAACAGGAGCTTCGGCAGCGGCCTCATCTATGGCCGAGCCCTCTTTCGCCACGACATTTATCTCGGTGGTCTTGTAGGCACTGGCTCCGGTAAGTTTCGGGAAGAGTGCCGAGGTTATCTCGCAATATACCGCGCTGTCGAGAGCCGCAGCAAAGGTGGTTACTCCGTCGGCCAAGGTATACGCTTCGGCCGGAACAGGAGTTCCGTTGGTATATTTCCAGGTGTAGGTCGCTACATCGTCGGCCGATACCAAGCCCGACAGGTCGAGGGGCTCGCCTGCCTCTATGCTTTCGCCCAACTCATAGGCAGCCAGCGGTGCATAGTTATAGTTACGCGGTGCCAGCTGCGGCAGGGTGGCCGGGGTAAGGCGCGTGCCCGTGCAGGTCAGCGTCGTCTTCACACTGTCTACTTTCACCTCGGTTACCGGGCTGTTCATAAAGAACAACGAGGTCATGATGCGGCCACTCACGTCGATAGACGACATTCCGCCGTTGTTGAAATTGACAAACGTCAGGGCTTCATAGGCACTCAAATCCATGGCTCCCGTCAGATTCGGCAAGTTCAGCGCATACAGGTTGGCAAACGTCGTCGACCTCTCGGGCCATACTACGCTGCTCAGCGGCGTGTTGTCCGAGAGATAGAGGGTCTTCACCAGAGTCTGGGCACTCAAATCTACCGATGCCAGTTCGTTGCCTTCGAGGTGAAGCGTCGATACCTTGGTGTTCTGGCTCAAATCCACACTCGTCAACTGGTTGTTGTTCAGGTAGAGGGTTTCCAGCTCGGTCAGAGCGCTCACGTCGACACTTGTCAGCGCGTGACTCGACAGGGTCAGACTTGTCAGGGTTGTCACTTTCGACAGGTCGATGGCCGATATTTTGGCCCCGTCGACCGAACCCAGTGCCTCGAACGAAGTCAGCAGGCTCGGGGTTGCATACAAGGTTACCGTACCATTGCCGGCTACTGTTCCCGATACGACGGTGGCCCAGTCAACGTCGGGATCCGAAGCTATATTTTCGTAGGCCTTCAACTCGCCGTCGCCCCAATCGACATTCAGGGTCTGCGACGGCTCGGCAAAATAGATGGAGAAGTCAAGCGTCTTCCCGGCCTCTGCCGTCAGTGTCAGCATCACCTCTTGCGTTGCAGAGCCGGCAGCTACTACATTTATTGTTGTTGTCTTGTAGGCACTGGCTCCGGTAAATTTCGGGAAGAGTGCCGAGGTTATCTCGCAATATACTGCGCTGTCGAGAGCCGCAGCAAAGGTGGTTACTCCGTCGGCCAAGGTATACGCTTCGGCCGGAACAGGAGTTCCGTTGGTATATTTCCAGGTGTAGGTCGCTACATCGTCGGCCGATACCAAGCCCGACAGGTCGAGGGGCTCGCCTGCCTCTATGCTTTCGCCCAACTCATAGGCAGCCAGCGGTGCATAGTTATAGTTACGCGGTGCCAGCTGCGGCAGGGTGGCCGGGGTAAGGCGCGTGCCCGTGCAGGTCAGCGTCGTCTTCACACTGTCTACTTTCACCTCGGTTACCGGGCTGTTCATAAAGAACAACGAGGTCATGATGCGGCCACTCACGTCGATAGACGACATTCCGCCGTTGTTGAAATTGACAAACGTCAGGGCTTCATAGGCACTCAAATCCATGGCTCCCGTCAGATTCGGCAAGTTCAGCGCATACAGGTTGGCAAACGTCGTCGACCTCTCGGGCCATACTACGCTGCTCAGCGGCGTGTTGTCCGAGAGATAGAGGGTCTTCACCAGAGTCTGGGCACTCAAATCTACCGATGCCAGTTCGTTGCCTTCGAGGTGAAGCGTCGATACCTTGGTGTTCTGGCTCAAATCCACACTCGTCAACTGGTTGTTGTTCAGGTAGAGGGTTTCCAGCTCGGTCAGAGCGCTCACGTCGACACTTGTCAGCGCGTGACTCGACAGGGTCAGACTTGTCAGGGTTGTCACTTTCGACAGGTCGATGGCCGATATTTTGGCCCCGTCGACCGAACCCAGTGCCTCGAACGAAGTCAGCAGGCTCGGGGTTGCATACAAGGTTACCGTACCATTGCCGGCTACTGTTCCCGATACGACGGTGGCCCAGTCAACGTCGGGATCCGAAGCTATATTTTCGTAGGCCTTCAACTCGCCGTCGCCCCAATCGACATTCAGGGTCTGCGACGGCTCGGCAAAATAGATGGAGAAGTCGAGCGTCTTCCCTGCCTCTGCCGTCAATGTCAGCATCACTTCATTATTTGCTTTCAAAACGGGAGCAAATAGCATAAACATTAAAAAAAAGGTAATTTTTCTCATACCAATCATGTTTTTTTATATTATTGTATACCTTTGCAAAGGTATGAAATTGTTCCTGCAAAAAAAATTTCTTAGTTTTTTTCTGCATAAAACATCACATTAACACATTTATACGAAATAGGCATGAGATTCTTTAACGTAAACCTTATCAGCTTTGTACTCATTATCGGTATCCTTTCGGGGCTGGCGACCGATGCCTCGGCCAAACGGAAAAAGCTTCTGAAAAAGAAAGAAGATACCACACTGGTCGTTCCCAAACCCAAGGAAAACAAAGACAGTGTAGAGTATCACAAACTGATAAAAGATGCCGTCACACGGGAGGGGCTCCTGACCACCCACTTCACTCCCCAGAAGAAACTCTACTGGGAGATTCCCGACTCGGCTTTTGCCCATACGTACCTGCTGTCGAACCGTATCGCGGCCACCAGCAACACACAGGATTTCGTAGCCGGGCAGATGGCCACCCAACCCATCTTGCTACAACTCAGCTGCGACAGCATCAACGTATACCTGCACAAGGTACAGACACAGAACAGCGTCGACGAAAACGAGTCGATAGCGGCAGCTTTTGACAAGAACTTCCTGAACCCCGTACTGAAAGCCTTCAAAATCGAAGCCCGCAACAAAGGCAATGTGGTCATCGACGTAACCTCGTTTTTCGGAGGAAACGAAAAGTGTATCTCTCCGATTAAGCCGTCGAACCCGCTTGCCAAACTGTTTGGGGGCGACAGCGGCATAAAAGGGTCGTTCGTCTCAAATGCCTCATCGGTATACGAAGTAAAGACCTTTCCCCGCAATATCGAGATAAAAAGTTCGCTTACCTTCAATACCTCGCCGATGGACGAGCCCTACACCGTGCAGATGCACCGCTCGTTTATCGTCCTGCCCGACGAGCCTATGCCCATGCGTCTGCAAGACAACCGCGTAGGCTACTTTTACAGCGACCGCTCGCACTACACGACCGAGAAAGACAAGGTCGACGAATACACCTTCATTCACCGCTGGCGTCTCGAACCGAAACCCGAAGACCGTGAACGCTACTTCGCCGGCGAACTGGTGGAGCCGCAAAAGCCCATCATCTTCTATGTCGACAGCGCTTTCCCCGACAAGTGGAGAGATGTCGTAAAACAGGGCATCGAAGACTGGAACACCGCTTTTGAGGCAGCCGGATTCAAAAATGCCATTCAGGCCCGCGACTATCCCAAGAACGACCCCGACTTCGACCCCGACGACATGCGTTACAGTTGCGTAAAATACGCTGCCACGACCATTGCCAACGCCATGGGTCCGAGCTTTGTCGACCCCCGCAGCGGAGAGATTCTCACGGCCGATGTCATCTGGTATCACAACATCGTATCACTGCTGCACAACTGGCGCTTCTGCCAGACGGCTGCCACCGATCCCCGCGTGCGGAAAACCGTCTTCGACGACGAAGTGATGCGCGAATCGATGCGCTATGTTGCCTCGCACGAGATAGGGCACACCCTCGGTCTGATGCACAACATGGGTGCCAGCTTCGCCTACCCCGTCGACTCCCTGCGCAGCCCCTCTTTCACACAGAAATACGGCACGACCCCCAGTATCATGGACTATGCCCGCAACAACTACGTCGCCCAGCCGGGCGACTACGAGCGGGGCGTGAAACTCACGCCGCCCGTACTGGGAGTCTACGACATATATGCCATTGCCTGGGGCTACCGCCTCATTCCCGGTGCCGATACCCCCTTGGAAGAGAAGCCCACCCTCAACCGCTGGATTGTTGAGAAAATGGGCGACCCCATGTACGAATTCGGTGCCCAACAGTTCATGGCCATCATCGACCCCACCGACCAGACCGAAGACCTGAGCAACGATCATCTGCGTGCCGGCGACTATGCCATCTCCAACCTGAAAATCATCATGGCCAACCTGGAAAAATGGGCAGCCGAGCCGGGCGAACCGTATGACGATCTCGACGAGACCTACGACCAGCTGGTAAAACAATATACCCGCCACATAGGCCACGTGATGACCTACATCGGCGGTGTGGAATTCAAAGACGCCCGACAAGGCAACAAGAATGCCGCCCGCACCCATCTCGACCGAACCACCCAGAAGAAAGCCATGCAATGGCTCATGCGTCAGGCCCGTACCTACAACGACTGGCTCACCCCGGCCCCGCTGATGATGAAACTCGACCGCAACCTCAATTGCAACGACAAGCTGGCCAGCAGTATCGTAGGCAGCCTGCTCAACAGCACGGCTCTCTACCGCATCGACGAGAGCGGACAAGTGAACGCCAGGAAAAACTACACCCTCGAAACCTATCTCGACGACGCCCTCTACGAGCTGTTCAAGGCCTCCTACCAGGGGAAACGGCTCAACGACACCGAACGGCGCATTCAATCGTCGGCACTGGCCGTCATGGTGAAATACAGCGGACTCACCCCGGCCTCGGGTAAAAAATCGGCTTCGGCCAAGGCACTCGCCGACTATTCCGATGTAATGGCTTTGGGATACAGTCCCGACGTACCGTGCAGCCACGCTGCCTGCCAGGCCCAGCGAGAAGAAGAGGTTTCGTTCCTGCGCATCAACATGGGACAACCCGGCATAACCAATACCCGCATCGCTCCGGTCATGACCGCCCACCTCAAAAAAATCGAGGCACTCTACAAGCAACAGCGTGCCCGCACCGGCGACAAGACCACACGCGACTTCTACGACTACCAACTGCTGCAAATTCAAGAGCTTTTCAACTGATTTTCCATTTAAACTATGATGAAACATATTTCTATCCTGTTGTTACTGACACTCTTCTGCTCGGCGATAGCCGTCGGGCAAGAGAGTAGCTCGGCAAAGATTACCGGATACATCGTCGACTCATCGGGCAACCCCATTGCCGGCGCCACCGTAAAAATCAAGGACACCACAACGGCTACCATCAGCGACGGCAACGGACAGTTCTCTCTGAGCGCACCCGCCACAGAGGGTACCCTCATCGCCTCGTTTCTCGGATACCGCAATTACGAAACAACCGTCGGCCCCACAACCGGTCCTCTCAAAATCACCCTTGAAGAAGATGCCCAACAGCTCGACGACATCGTTGTCGTAGGTTACGGCACGCAGAAAAAGTCGTCGCTCACCAGTTCGGTCGAGGTGGTGAGGGGCGAAGACCTGAAACGTATGCCCGTAATGAATGTCAACGAAGCCCTGGTGGGACTTGTAGCCGGTGTCTCGGTACAGAACTCGACCGGCGACCCCAGCTCGGGTAAGGAGTCGGATATTCGTATTCGCGGCATCAACGGAACGCCGCTCCTCGTCATCGACGGAGTGCCCCGCTTCGGCGAGAACACCTCCGACGGCGAAATGCGCCTCTCCGACCTTAACCCCGACGACATCGAAAGCATCTCCCTGCTGAAAGACGGTGCCGCCGCAGCCGTGTATGGCGCACGGGCCGCCAACGGCGTAATCCTGGTCAAGACCAAGCGCGGAGAAGACAACCAGAAGGTGCGCGTCAACTACCGGGGACAGTTCAACCTGCAACAGGCCACCTGCCTGCCCGACTTCCTCAACGCCGAAGAGTTTGCCACGCTCTACAACCGTGCCGTCGACGCCCGCGGCGACGACGTCTACGAGAAATACGACCTCGAAGCCATCAAGAACAATCCCAACCTTTATGGCGACGAAAACCTGCTCGACTACCTCGACAAGTTTGGCTACTCGACCCTGCACAGCCTCTCGGTATCGGGCGGGAACAAGTTTGTAAAATACTACATCTCGGGAGGTTACACCGACATAAAAGGCCTCTACTCGGGTGTAGGACGCAACCGGTTCAACTACTCGGCCAAACTCGACGCCTACATCATTAAGGGGCTCACCCTCTCGCTCGACCTCACCGGAAACCGCTCCAACAACAAAAACACCAGCTACACAACCATCGATGCGGCATACAGCTACTCTCCGCTACAAGTGCTGAAATACACCTCGGGCGAGCTGGCCAGCATCAGCGGCAGCAACCCGATGCTGGCTGTTGAGGGGCTGGGCGGCTATATCCGCAACAAGACCAACTTCAATACCCTGTCGGCCACGCTCAATTATGAGTTGCCCTTCCTGAAAGGAATGTCGGTCTATCTGAGAGCTACCGTCGACAACAACAACTCCATCAACACGACATTCAGCAGTCCCGAGACACTCTACCTCTACGACAGCGAGACAGGCGAAATATCGGAAGACCCGCTGACCACCTACCCGACCGCCAAAATCAGCCTCTCACAGCGCGACCAGTTTGTCGACAACAAGCTCTTTGAAGGAGGCATCAACTACACCAATACGTTCAACGAGCGGCACGATTTCAGCGCCATGCTTGTGGCCAACTACCAGGACTACCGCAACCGCTACATGACCGGTACCAATAACGACATGGCCGGGAAATACCCCGAAGTCATCGGTACGGCCACCGACAGCAAACTGGTGGGTAACGAATATTTCTACCAACGGGCCTCGCTCATCGGACGCTTCACCTACGGATTTGACAACCGCTATTTCCTCGAAACAAGTTTCCGCGTCGACGGCTCTACCAAGTTACCGCCCGAAAACCGCTGGGGATTCTTCCCCACCGTATCGGGAGCCTGGGTACTCTCCAACGAGTCGTTCTTCCGCTCGTGGGACCAGCCGGTCATCTCCAACCTCAAATTCCGGGCCTCAACCGGTATTCTGGGACGTGATGCCGTACTCACCGACTTCGGCTACCTCATGAACTATGTCTACACCACCGGCTCGGGCTATCAGATAGGCGGAAATTTCAAGCCGGGTATCATTACCGACCCCAACAGTTTTCCCAATCCCGACCTGAAATGGGAAAAGAGCCATGACTACAACATCGCCGTCGATGCCGGATTGTGGAAAAACCGCTTTGCCGTTACCTATGAATACTATTGGCGCTTCAAGACCGACATGCTCACCTACGCCCCCACCTATCTCTATCCGCCTTCGGCCGGTACGGGTGGCAACGTGCCCTACATCAACTTCGGCAAGGTGAAGGCCTGGGGCTGGGATCTCACCCTCACGCACAAAAACAGTATCGGGCAATTCAAGTACGACGTCGGTGTCACGGTATCGAAGACTTTCGACGTGGTACTCGACTACGGCGACGAATCGTCGGTTGTCGAACACCAGCGCCGCAAAGGGCGCAGCAGCCAGTTGTGGCTGCTCTACCAGTCGGACGGGCTGTTCCAGTCCTGGGAAGAGATAGCCAACTACCCTGTCGACCAGGACGGCATGGGCAACACCACGCTGGCCCCCGGCGATATCAAATATAAAGATGTCGACGGCGACAATGTCATCACCGCCAACGACCGGGTATATGTCAAGAGCTCGGCCTACCCCGACTTCTCGATGAGTCTGAGCCTCGGATGCAGCTACAAAGGTTTCTTCATGAATGCCATGTTACAGGGAGTTGCCGGTTACCAGCAGCAGATAACCGAACTTTATACGCTCGAAAGCAGCAGCTTGCAACGATTCCAGCGCTACCACCTCACCGATACCTGGACCGAAGACAACCCCGATGCCACCTATCCGCGCATCAAGTTCGCCTCGAAAAACGATAACAACCGCAAAGAGTCGGACTTCTGGATTCGCAACTGCAACTACATACGTCTGCGTTCGCTCACCATCGGTTATGCCCTGCCGGCCAAGCTGCTCCAAAAGAAGAAAATCAACTCGGTAAGCATTGCCCTGCAAGGAAGTAACCTCTTCACCATCTCTTCGCTCGAAGACGGTATCGACCCCGAATCTCTCCGCGGGTATCCCATACAGCGTTCCTACGGTATCACCCTTAATTTCGGCTTCTAATTCTTAGCTTCAAGACAATGAAAAAATTATTATATATAACTTTCTTTTCGCTACTCTTGTTGAATGTATCGACAAGTTGCAACGACCTGTTCGAAGAGGTACCCTACGACAAACTGTCGGAAAACGCCATCTGGGGTGATGAACTTCTTCTCGACGAATATGTCTTACCCTGGTACCGCAACATGGACGACGGCTTCTCCACCTATGTTACTACCATCATGAAAGGCATCGGACGGGAATACGAACCTTGGTATGGCGACCAGCTGACCGTAAGCCGCTCGGAATGGTACAACGCCGACTACGGCGACATTCTTCGCAGCAGCCAACAGGAGCTTACCACCCGTGGCCGCACCAAGTGGAGTTCCTATTATACCCAATTACGGTCTATCAACGTACTGTTTCAGAACGCCGACCAGATTCCGGATGGCGACCACAAACAACGGGTACTGGGTGAGGCTCACTTTTTCAGGGCCTACTACTATTACCTGCTGCTGCGCATGTACGGAGCGCCCATTATCCTCACCGAGCCCTACGACCCGCTCACCGATACCCGGCAACTCACCCGTGCCACCTATGAAGAGACGGTCAATTTCATTGCCTCCGAAGCCGACAAGGCAGCAGCGCTGCTTGATGCCTACATACCGGAGATCGAAGCAGGGCGTGCTTCCAAAGGAGCCGCATTCATGCTCAAAGCCAAGACCTACTTCTGGGCTGCCGGCGTGAAGTTCCAGAACCGCACCGAGTCGTATCTCGGCTTCCCCGACGACCGCACCGACCGCATGTACACCCTGGCGGCCAATGCCTACGACTCACTCATGGCTCTCAACCAGTATGAGCTGATACAAATTGCCGAGACCACACAGGAGGGTATCGCCGAAGCCTATCACAACATATTCCTGACCAAGAACAGCCGGGAGTCGATATGGGAGGTACAACACAGCGACGACGGAAACTTCGATACCGAGTTTGGCCACAAGCTCGACCGCGAGACCGCTCCCCCCTCGTGCTACGGCACATTTGCAGCCTATGTACCCACCCAGAACCACGTCGATGAATACCGCACCGTGAGCGGACAGCCCATCGAGACGGCTACCGACTACGACGAGAACAACCCTTACCTCAACCGCGACTACCGTTTCTACGCCAACGTACTCTACGACGGCTGCTCGTTCAAGGGGAAGACGCTCGAAATACATTACGTCTACGACCGCCCCGGAGGCAGCTATACCCGCGGTGCCGACCTCACGGCCTACGGCTCGTCGGAGCAGGCCACCTACACCCGCACCGGCTACTACATGAAAAAGTTTGTCAACGAGTCGCAGCAAATCGACAACGACGACACCTATGCCAGCAGCCAGAACTGCATTATCTGGCGCTATGCCGAGGTGTTGCTCGACTATGCCGAGATTGACTTCAAACAGGGACGTGTCGGCGATGCCATGGACAAGCTCAACGAGATACGCCGCCGCGTGCACATGCCCGAATATACCTCGATAACCTGGGACGACATCGTAAACGAGCGCCGCGTGGAACTGGCCTTCGAGAAGTCGACCTATTGGGACCTCCTGCGCTGGGGCATCGCCGAGGAGAAGATGAGCGGAAGCACCAACCCCCTCCGCGGCGTGAACATATACAAATACCAGGACGGCAGCCCCACGGTCTACCGCGAGAAAACGGTCAACGGCACCGACAACACGGTGCGCTACTTCCGCGAAATGCAGTACTACTGGCCCATACCCTGGGACGAGATACGCCGCCACGGCATTCCGCAAAATCCGCAATGGCTCGAAATGTAAAAGAATTGATTATTAACCCTATAAAAAAAGATTGTCTATGAAAAAAATCGTTACACTTGCACTGCTTTTTGCAGGCGGACTCACCTCATCCGCCTACGCACAAGGCAACCTCTTCACCCCGGCCGACTGCGATGCCAACGGCTGGTTGTGGTTCGACACCCAGGCCAAAATCGACAAATATGTGGGCGAGGCCAACAGCGACAAGCTCATCAAAATGATACCAGGCGCTGCCGTTGAAGTAGAGCCCGATATTTTCGAGCCGGTCAACAGCACCGCCTCACCCACCGTTTACGGAGCCGGCACTGACGGTTATCTGCCGGGAGTTGACTCCACCGGGGCTACATTAGGAGCCGATGCCAAACAAGGCGCCATCGTACTGGCTCCGGCATCACCCTACACCTCGTTCAACGGCGGAAGCATTCTCCTCCACCTGCCCTCGTGCTATCACCTCGAAGTATTTCTCTCGGCCGAAACGTCTATCCGTCCGGCCTTGAAGGGTGGTTTTGGAGAGTTGGGAACCATCGACTGCGCCAATATAAAATCATTCATTTTCCTCCCATATCACGGGGCCGGACAATGTACCTGGGAAGTACAGGACATTGAAAATGGCAGCGGATTCAAACTCAACCAGCAACAGCCTGTAACCGCACAAATCCTCAACGGAAACCAGAGCAAAGCCGAAATGTATGTGCATGGCATAAAAGTGCAGGTTTACGGCGAAGGTGCCGGCATTAGCGGCACGGCCAGCGATGCCGAAGGTATCAACATCGCCCAGACAGGCCGTTTCATCTCCCTCTCGCGTGAGGCCGATGTAAATGTCTACAATGCCGCCGGTAAGGTGGTGCTCTCGACCCGTGCCGAAGCACTCGACCTCGGTGCGCTGGGTACCGGGCTCTACATCGTTCAGGCCCGCGACGCCCAAGCCGTAGCAACTCAGAAAGTGCTGATTCCCTAACCGATTCGCATACTCATGACAAGAACAGGAAGGCTGTGAGCGGGTCTCCGCTCACAGCCTTCTCTGCACCTGACGTTCTCCACAGGAGGCTGTGGCGCCAATCGGCAACCGCCGCCACTCCGAGAGAAAAAATCCCCTCACACAACCATGAAAACTTCGGCAGCACCTCTTGCTGCGACATTTAGTTTTTATATATTTGCAAGACATTCAAACACTGACTACTATGAAAAGATGGATTCTTCTCACCCTTACCCTTCTCGCGCTGGCACCCGTCATACAGGCCGCAGAGAAAAATAAAGGCGACCTGAGCAACCTGGTCGTGTTCCTGCGTTTCGCCAACGAAGGCGACACCCTCTTCGAGAAACCGCTCTCGCACTACGAAGCCCTCTTCAACGACTCGACAGCAGGAGCCAACTCGGTCTACAACTACTTCAAGGAGGCCTCCTACAACCAGCTCTACTGGCGCAGCCTCTTCTACCCGGCAGCCGATGCCGAGGGGCACATCGTCTCCTACCAGGCACAGAACCCGCGCGGGTATTATGAAAAATATTCCAGCATCAACCCCGACGGCTATGTCGACGACGCACTCGGAGCTAACAAACTGGCCCGGGAGCAGAAACTCGTGAAGGAACTCACCGACTACCTCAATACCATCATTCCCGCCGACGCACCTATCGATGCCGACGGCAACGGCGTAGTCGACAACCTCTGCATCATCATAAGCGGCCGTTCGGCCATCGGCAGCAGCCATCTGCTGTGGCCCCACCGCTCGCAGCTCTACACCCAGGAAGGCTCGATACAGGGAAAGAAAGTGAGCGAGTATATCATGCTCTTCGACGATGCCAACGGTTTCGGGCCGATGGTAACGCCTCTCGAAATCAACACCGGTGTGCTGTGCCACGAGATGTCGCACACGCTCGGCACCTACGACCTCTACCATGGCAGTGCGCGCACCGACCTCAACCCCATCGGGGTGTGGGACCTCATGTCGGACAACCTCACCGTACCGCAGCACATGAGTGCCTACACCAAATACAAATACGGCAAATGGCTCGACGAGATACCCGAGATATCGGAGCCCGGCACCTACACGCTGAACCCGCTCAACACGCCCAGCCGCGAAAACATCGCCTACAAGATATGCCCCACGGGTTCGGACCAGTATTTCGTGGTGGAATACCGCAAGAAAGAGGGATTCGACGCCGGACTGCCCGAGTCGGGCCTGCTCGTCTACCGGGTAGACCCGCGCTACACGGGCAACAATGCCTACGACGGCAGCTCCAAGTTTGACGAGCTCTACCTCTTCCGTCCCGGCGGTACGACAACCACCGACGGCAACATCGAGAAAGCCGCATTCAGCGCCGAGAGCGGCCGCACGGCATTCGGCGGTGAGGCCGAGGAGAAACCCTTCTATACCAACGGCGAGACCGCCCGCTTTGCCATCGGAAACGTATCGACCTGCGGCGAGACCCTCACCTTCGACCTGCTGCCCGTAGCCTCGCGCATCTACCTGCCCAGCGATACCGTAGTCGTAGCCGGAAACAGCGGCAGCAGCACGGCCATCACCGTAGAGGCCGACACCTCGTGGCAGATAGCCTCGGTACCCGAATGGCTCGACATCGCTCCGTTGCAAGGACACACGGGCAAGACGACACTGGTCATCACCACCCGTTCGAAGAACGAGACAGCAGCCTCACGTTATGCCGACATCACCCTGAATGCCATCGATGAAGCCGGCGTCTCGGCCACGCTCACCGTGGCCCAGGCTTCGGGTCAGATACTGGCCCCGTCGGGACTCGCTGCTACGGTAACGGGAGAGGGTGTCGAACTCACATGGTCGGCTCCGGTGTCGGGCGAAACCGTCCTGAGTGAAGATTTTGAAAATGCCGCCTCGGTGGCCAACTGGACCATTCGTCACGACTCGCAGAATCCCAAACAGTGGATACACGCTGCTGCCGACAAAAACACCGAAACTGCCGACGGCTCATACGCCATGAAACTCGAAGCAGACTGGGACTACATGCACCAGGACGAGTGGCTCATCTCCCCCACCTTTGCCCAGGGGGCACGGCTCTCTTTCCACTCCAAGTCGATAGCTCCGCAGAAAAACAATGCTCACAACTTCTACCATGTGCTGGTAAGCTCCGACAATGGTGAATCGTGGGTGATTCTCTACGACCTGAAAACGCAAAGCACGGCCGTGAACGTCTACGAAGAGATTGTGCTCGACCTCACCCCTTATCTCTCCGACGCGATGCGCATCGCCTTCCGCGGCTACGACGATAACGACCAGGGCCTCTCCTACTGGTGGATTGTCGACGACATATCGGTATACCCCACCGCCGACCTCTCTACGGTTACCGGCTACAACATCTACCGCAACGGCGTGAAGATTGCCACCGTTGCAGAGTGCAGCTACACCGACCTTCTCGCACCCGAAGGTGAGGTTTCCTACCAGATTTCGGCCCTCACGGCCAATGGCGAGACGGCTCTCTCAGCCCCGGTTGTCATCGACATGAGCGGAATGGCCCCAACCGGTGCAGAGCGGACAACAGCCTATTACGACACGCATAGCCGGCGGCTGATGGTACCGGGTGCCACACGTGTGGTTATTACTGGCATCGACGGGCGCAGCACAGTGCTTACAGCCCCGGCCGGATATATCGACCTCGGCGAATGGCCCACCGGCCTCTATGTGGCCCGCATATCGACAGGCCAGTCGGTGACGATAGTCAAATTCCTCCGCTAAAAACAATTTTGCCCGTGCCGCAGGAAGATGCGGCACGGGCTCCTTCAAAAAAAAGCGAAGCCGCTGCGACATGTTCGCAGCGGCTTCGCTTTATGTGCGGATGATAGGACTCGAACCTACACGACTTTCGTCACCAGATCCTAAGTCTGGCGTGGCTACCAATTACACCACATCCGCAGGTAGCAGACTTCGCAAAGGTACACGAAGTTTGTGAATTAGGCAATACATCGGCTGTTTTTTTAGATGCTCACACCGGGTTACTCCCTATAATAGACCCGTTTCACCCGCGACGATACCGAGGTAAGTATCTCATAGGGAATGGTTCCGAGCCAGCCGGCCAACTCTTCGACGGGGAGTTGCTCGCCGAATATCTCGACCCTGTCGCCCTCCTTGCAGTCGATACCGGTTACATCGATAAGGGTTACATCCATACAGATATTTCCTACGATGGGAGCGCGTTTGCCATTGACAACGACGCAGCCCCGGCCGTTTCCGAGATGCCGGTCGTAGCCGTCGGCATATCCGATGGGTATGGCAGCGATGCGCGAGGGACGGGAAAGCAGTCCGCGACGACTGTACCCCACCGTCTCACCGGCCTCCAAATCGCGGATTTGAAGAATGGTCGTTTTCAACGAACTGACGGTGCGCAAACCGCTGTTGTCGCCATAGGGCGATACCCCGTAAAGACCAATACCGAGGCGCACGGCATCGAACTGATAGTCGGTAAAGCGGGTTATACCGGCCGTGTTGAGGATATGACGCAGCACCCGATGGGGTGAAGCGGCCTGCACGGCATCGGCACAGCGGGAGAAGAGGGCTATCTGCCGGTAGGTATAGTCGTCGAAGCAGGCCTCATCGCTCCCGGCAAAATGCGAGAATACCGAGCGGGCCGAGAGGGTATCTTGCGACGAAAGGCGCTCGGCCAGCAAAGGCATATCTTTCTCTTCGAAGCCGAGGCGGTGCATGCCCGAGTCTATCTTTATGTGTACGGGGTAATGCAGCAATCCCTGACGACGTGCCTCGACAAGCAGGGCATCGAAGAGCTTGAAACTGTACACCTCGGGTTCAAGGTCGTAGCGGAAGAGCGTGTGAAAACTCGACATCTCGGGATTCATCACCATGATGGGCATCGTAATGCCCTGTTTGCGCAACTCGGCACCCTCGTCGGCCACCGCCACGGCAAGACAATCACAACCACGGTCTTGCAGCGTCTTGGCCAACTCATAGGAGCCGGCACCATAGCCGAAGGCCTTCACCATACATATCACGCGGGTGGTGGGGCGCAACTTCTCCTTGTAGAAGTTATAGTTGTGAACAACGGCGTCGAGATTGACTTCGAGTATGGTCTCGTGCTGTTTCAGTTCGAGAGCTTCGCATATCGACTCAAAATGGAACTTCCGGGCCCCCTTTATCAAAATCAGTTCGCGCGAGAAGTGGTCGGCACGGCCCGATTGCAGAAACTCATCGGTTGTGGCATAAAATTCCTTCTCCACGTCAAAGAGCGCGGCATGGGCCATGATTTCATAACCGATACCCACCAGCCTCTGTACGCCCTTGCGCCGCACCAGTTCGGACACGCGTTCATACAGTTCGTCCGAGGGGACACCCGATTGCAGAATATCAGAGAGTATGAGCGTGCGTCGCATCGACTGCGCTGCCGAACGGCGCGACTGAAAATCGAGTGCAATGTCGAGCGAGTTGATGTCGGAGTTGTAACTGTCGTTGATGAGCAGGCAGTTGTTGATACCCTCTTTTACCTCCATGCGCATGGCAATAGGTTCGAGACGGCTCATGCGCCGGGCTATAATCTCCGGGTCGGTGCCGAGGTAGAGCATCACCGCCAGGCAGTGTATGGCATCTTGTATGGCTCCGTCTTCGACAAAAGGTATGGTGAAACTGCTTTTGGCCCGCAGATAAATATACTCTACATGCGTAGACTGCTCATTTTTCTCAATACGGGAGATATAGAGAGGGGCATCGATGTCGACATGAGACCAGGCTATCTCGCGGGTGCCCATGCACATCTTGTTGAAGGCCTCCGTCACTACGGGATTGTCGCCATCGTAGATGATAGCATCGGAACGGCGGAAGAGAGAGAGTTTCTCTTCGCACTTCTCCTGTATCGAGGCAAAGCCCTCCTGGTGCGCTTCGCCCACATTGGTGAGAATACCTACCGTGGGTTGCACGATAGGTTCGAGGTGGTCCATCTCTCCACTCTTGGATATGCCCACCTCTATCACGGCCAGTTGGGTATGTTCGTCGATTTCCCACACCGAGAGGGGGACGCCTATCTGCGAATTGTAACTGCGGGGCGAACGCACCATGGTGTAATCGTCGCACAGGAGCTGGTAGAGCCACTCCTTGACTACGGTCTTGCCATTACTGCCGGCGACACCTATCACGGGTATGTGGAAGCGGCGGCGGTGTGCAGCAGCAAGGGTCTGCAACGCCTGCAAGGTATCGGACACAAGCAGGAAATTGGCGTCAGCCATCTCTCCGGCATCATCGGGAAGCGTACTTACGACAAAATTGCGCACCCCCTTGCGATAGAGGTCTCCGATATAGCGATGACCGTCGTTACGTTCGGTAACAAGAGCAAAAAACAGCGTTTCTTCGGGAAAGGTGAGCGAACGGCTGTCGGTAAGCAACACCGAAACAGAGCCATTCCGGCCGGGAGTGAAATCGGCCCGCACAATCTTGGCAATCTCGGTTATATCATATTTCATCAGTCTCTAATGTTGCGAGCAGCTGCCGGGCGGCAGTCAACTCTTCGGTTACATCAAAGAAAGCATATTTTTTGCGGAAATTTTCGAGTTTAAGAATATTTTGCACGACAAATTTCCGATAGGTTTCGCGGTCGGGAGTCAGCGGCCGGTGACGCAACGCCTGCAAGAGACGGACCCATTCACGGTTGACCGCACGGGTATTCTCATCGAAATAGGCTTCGGAAAACCGCTCCCACACATAGTCGACAGCCTGCGACGAAGGGTGGGCCATGTCGGTATCGTAGAAACGATAATCGCGCAACTCGTCAAGCACGATTTCGTAGGCAGGGAAATAATCGCAACGGTCGGGGAAAGTACGGCACAGCCTGTCGGTAAAGAGAAGCAGGGCGGCCTTACTCAACTGGTTGCCGTGTGCGCCGTCTTTGAGATGCCGCACCGGACTCACGGTAAACCACACCCGCAAACGGGGATTGAGGTCAAACAGCCGCCTGAGCAACGGACACCAGGTGTCGTACATCTCGTCGACCGACAGTTGCCTCCGCTCAAAACGGGAGGCAGGCAGCTTATGGCAGTTGGCAACGACACGGCCGTCATCGGCCAAGGTATATACCCAAGAGGTGCCCCATGTCAGTATCAGATAGTCGGCCTCGGCCAGCAAGGCCGCAGCCGGAAGCAGACGGTCGTTGATCTGTTGCAGGCAGAGCGTCTTGTCGGTATGGGAGAAACTCGAATGATGGGAGAAACTGTGCCACAGATTACCGTCGCGGAAAAGTTCTTCGCCGGAGAAGGGTCTCCCGGTCATCAGACGGTCAACCGATGCAGCGATGGAAAATGGGTTGTACTGGATACCGAAAGGATTGACGTCGACAGGGAAATGATACTCCCGCAGCCGCGCACCTATATACTCGGCAAAACAAGAGCCGAACAGCATCATGCGGTGATGATGTGTTACGGCTCCTTGTCGGGCGACTATCGATACAGGAGTGCTCCATTCCATACTCCCGAACGTCTTTTGTTTTACTGACGGACTATCTCCATCAACTTTATATCGAATATCAGTGTCGAGTAGGGTTTTATGCTGCCTTGCGACCGTGATCCATATCCGAGGTTCTGGGGGATAATGACCCGGCAAGAATCGCCTACGTGCATACGTTCCATGGCCACGGTCCACCCTTGGACCAAAGATGAGATCTTGGCCGTCATGGGATTGTCGGGACTCTGGTAGATATCGTCGAAAACCGTACCATCGATCAGCTGGCCCTTGTAGCACACCTTGACAAAACTGGTGGAATAGGGCGATACCGTTCCCGTGCCCCGCTTGTAGTAGTGCATCAGGACACAACTCGACGGGTCCCAGTTGGGCGATATAACTTGGTACACACGATTTCCCTCTTCATCGGTTTCGAGCTTGGCGGCCTCAAAATAGGCTACATTCTGGTTATTCCATTCGAGATACTCGGTAACCGTATCTTCGACATCGTCATTGCAAGAAATCATGGCCATAAGGCAACACGACAGCAGGGAGAGAAAAAGGATTCTTGTCTTTTCCATGTGTGAATACCGTAGAGTTCTTTAAAAATTAACGACGGGAGCCACTTCGGCACCTTCGGCAGCAGCAAACTGGGGTTTCTTCTCAAAGCCAAACACTGATGCGAAAATCGATGCCGGGAAACGGCGAATCATCACATTGTAGCTCTTCACCGCATCGGAATAGCGTGTACGGGCCACGGCAATGCGATTTTCGGTACCTTCGAGCTGTGCCTGCAAATCGCGGAAATTCTCGTTGGCTTTCAAGTCGGGATAGTTTTCGGCAACAGCCAACAGACGCGACAATGCCCCCGAGAGTTCTCCTTGGGCAGCCTGGAAGGCTTCTAGGTTTTCGGGCGTGAGGTTGTCGGCCGAGAGGGTTACCTGTGTAGCCTTGGCACGAGCCGACACCACGGCTTCGAGGGTCGACTGTTCGTGGGCGGCATAGCCTTTCACCGTCGAGACCAGATTAGGTATCAGGTCGTTGCGACGCTGATATTGGGCCTCAACCTTGGCCCACTCGCTTTCGATGGTCTCTTCGCCGGCCACCATAGAGTTGTAGGTGCCGACACCCATGACCGCCAAGACAATTATAACCAGCAGGATAACGCCTGCCACGATATATCCTTTTTTCATACGTTAATGCTTAATAGTTCAATCATTCACAATTTTACGCAAGAGCGATTTCATTGATACCTGTTCGCCGATAATCTGGGCCAGTTCGCAGATAGGTACACGTTTCTGTTCCATGGTGTCGCGGAAACGTATTGTCACACAATTGTCGGTGAGGGTATCGTGGTCGACAGTTACACAGAAAGGTGTTCCGATAGCGTCCTGGCGACGATAGCGTTTACCGATGGAGTCTTTCTCGTCGTACTGACATTTGAAGTCAAAACGCAACATGTCCATAATCTCGCGGGCCTTCTCGGGCAGTCCGTCTTTCTTCACCAACGGCAGAACAGCCAGTTTGATGGGGGCCAAGGCTGCCGGCAGGCGCAATACCACGCGGGTCTCGCCGTCGGGCAACTGCTCTTCGCAGTACGAGCCGGCCATTACGCTCAGGAACATACGGTCTACACCGATAGAGGTTTCGATGACATAGGGTACATACGACTCGTTGAGCTCGGGGTCGAAATACTGCAACTTCTTGCCGGAGTATTTCTCGTGGTTCGACAAGTCGAAGTTGGTACGCGAGTGGATACCCTCCACCTCCTTGAATCCGAACGGCATCTCAAACTCGATGTCGGTAGCGGCATTGGCATAGTGAGCCAGCTTCTCGTGGTCGTGATAGCGGTATTTTGCATCGCCGAGCCCGAGAGCCTTGTGCCATTTGAGACGGGTCTCTTTCCACTGGGCAAACCATTTGAGCTCTTCGCCGGGACGTACAAAGAACTGCATCTCCATCTGCTCAAACTCACGCATGCGGAAGATGAACTGACGGGCCACAATTTCGTTACGGAAGGCCTTACCTATCTGGGCAATACCGAAAGGTATGCGCATACGGCCGGTCTTCTGCACGTTGAGGTAGTTGACAAAAATACCTTGTGCGGTCTCGGGGCGGAGATATATCTTCATCGTACCGTCGGCCGTGGAGCCCATCTCGGTCGAGAACATGAGGTTAAACTGGCGCACGTCGGTCCAGTTGCGGGTACCGCTCAGGGGGCAGGCAATTTCATAGTCGAGAATGATTTGCCGCAACTCGGCCAGGTCGTTTTCGTTCATGGCCTTGGCAAAACGGGCGTGCAACTCCTCGCGTTTGGCGATGTGCTCCTGCACGCGGGGATTGGTCTGACGGAAGAGGGCTTCGTCGAAATTGTCGCCAAAACGTTTGGCAGCCTTCTCCACCTCTTTCTCCACCTTCTCGTCCATCTTGGCTATCAGGTCTTCGATGAGTACATCGGCGCGATAGCGTTTCTTGGAGTCCTTATTGTCGATAAGAGGGTCATTAAAGGCATCGACGTGACCCGATGCTTTCCAGATGGTCGGGTGCATGAAAATCGCCGAGTCGATACCCACGATATTTTCGTGCAGCAGCACCATGCTGTCCCACCAGTATTTCTTGATATTATTTTTCAGTTCCACTCCCATCTGTCCGTAATCATAGACGGCGCTGAGGCCATCGTATATTTCGCTCGACGGGAAGACAAACCCATATTCCTTACAATGCGAAATCAGTTTCTTAAAAACATCTTCTTGCTGTGCCATAATTTGTTTCTGTTTTTGAATCAAGCAGGACACCAAGCCCCGCTAATAATCCGCAAAGTAAATGATTTTTTCCGATTTAATTTGTATTTTTGCAGGAGGTTCTCACTTTCTGTACCTAAAAATGTTTAAAGTGAGAGCTTTTCCGCCTTTTTTCTACCGACACTAACTCTGCCCCCTATGAACGACGAAGAGAAAGATAACCTCACCGACAACCTCGACAGCAACGAGGCCGCCCCTATCGAAAACCACTCCTCCTATAAAATTCCCGAAGGAGACAAAGCCGACGTCAAGCTGCAACTCACCGGCATGTATCAGGACTGGTTTCTCGACTACGCCTCCTACGTTATCCTGCAACGCGCCGTTCCCCACATCGAAGACGGACTCAAACCCGTACAGCGGCGCATACTCCACGTCATGAAGCGCATGGAAGACGGCCGCAACAACAAGGTGGCCAGCATCGTGGGCGAGACCATGAAGTTTCACCCCCATGGCGATGCCTCGATATACGAGACTCTCGTCAAGCTGGGACAGAAGGAACTGCTCATCGACTGCCAAGGAAACTGGGGCAACATACTCACCGGTGCAGGCGCCGCCGCCGGCCGGTACATCGAAGCACGGCTCACCAAGTTTGCCCTCGAAACCCTATATAGTCCAAAAATCACCGAATGGCGCCCCTCCTACGACGGGCGCAACAAAGAGCCCATAACGCTGCCCACCAAGTTTCCGCTCCTGCTGGCTCAGGGCGTGGAAGGTATCGCCGTGGGCCTCTCGGTCAAAATTCTGCCCCACAACTTCAACGAACTGCTCGATGCCTCCATAGCCTACCTGCAAGGCGAACCGTTCACACTCTATCCCGATTTCCAGACCGGCGGATTCATCGACGTCTCACGCTATAACGACGGCGAAAGGGGCGGCTCGGTCAAGGTGCGTGCCAAAATCGAGAAACGCGACCAGCGTACCCTGGCCATCACCGAAATTCCCTATGGGAAAACGACTCCCTCCATCATCGACTCAATACTGAAAGCCAACGACAAGGGCAAGATAAAGATACGGAAAATCGACGACATCACCGCCGCACAGGCCGAGATACTCGTGCATTTGCAGGCCGGCACCTCGTCGGACAAAGCCATCGACGCCCTCTATGCCTTTACCGACTGCGAGGTGAGCCTGTCGCCCAACTGCTGCGTGATATGCGACAACAAGCCGCTCTTCCTCTCGGTGAGCGAGGTGCTGCGCCGCAACACCGACCGCACCAAAGAGCTGCTGCAAGCCGAGCTGCGCATACAGCGCGACGAGCTGTGCGAGTCGCTGCACTTCCTCTCGCTCGAAAAAATCTTCATCGAGGAGCGTATCTACAAAGACAAAGACTTTGAAGAGAGCGCCAACATGGACGAGGCCGTGGCCCACATCGACCGTCGGCTCGACCCGTTCAAGAAAGATTTCCTTCGCGAAATCACCCGCGACGACATACTCCGCCTCATGGAGATAAAGATGGCCCGCATCTTGAAATTCAACGCCGACAAGACCGACCGCCAGATTGCCGCCATCAAGGCCGACATCGAAGAGATAGACAACAACCTCGCCCACATGACCGACTTCACGATACGCTGGTTCCGTCACCTGAAAGAGAAATACGGGGCCGCCTATCCCCGTCGCACCACCATACGCAGTTTCGACGCCATCGAGGCAGCCAAGGTCGTCGAGGCCAACGAGAAACTCTACATCAACCGCGACGAGGGCTTTATCGGCACCGGATTGAAGCGCGACGAGTTTGTATGCAACTGCTCCGACATCGACGACATCATCATCTTCTACAAAGACGGCAAATACAAGGTCGTGAAGGTAAGCGAGAAGATGTTTGTCGGTAAAAACATTCTCTACCTCAACGTATTCAAGCGCAACGACACACGCACCATCTACAACGTCATATACCGCAACGGCAAAGAGGGACTTCACTACATGAAACGCTTCGCCGTCACAGGCATTACCCGCGACAAGGAATACGATCTCACCCAGGGCACACCGGGCTCCAAGGTGGTGTGGTTCAGCGCCAATGCCAACGGCGAAGCCGAGATACTGAAAATCGTGTTCAAGCCGAAGCCCCGCCTGAAAACGCCATTCATCGAAAAAGATTTCAGCAGCATCGCCATCAAGGGACGGCAATCGATGGGCAACATCGTTACCCACAACGAGATACACCGCATCACGCTGAAAGAGCGCGGGGGCTCGACCCTCGGCGGGCGGCAGGTATGGTTCGACCACGACGTGCTACGCCTCAACTACGACGGCCGCGGCGAGTACCTCGGCGAGTTCCACAGCGGCGAGCAGATTCTTGTCATTCTCCGCAACGGCACCTTCTACACCACCTCGTTCGACGCCGGCAACCACTACGACCCCGACATTCTCCGCATCGAGAAATTCGCCCCCGAGCGGGTGTGGACAGCTGCCCTCTTCGATGCCGACCAGGGCTACCCCTACCTCAAACGCTTCCAGTTTGAAGCCTCGGCCAAGAAACAGAGCTTCCTGGGCGACAATCCCCAGTCGCGGCTGCTCCTGCTATCGACCGAGCCCTATGCCCGCATCGAGGTAAAATTTGGCGAAGGCGACGCTTTCAGAGAGCCACTCACCATCGAAGCGGCCGACTTCATCGGCGTGAAAAGTTTCCGGGCCAAAGGGAAACGTCTCACCACTTATACCGTCGAGAGCATCAGCGAACTCGAACCGACACGCCACGAAGAACCGGCCACGGAAGAGCCGCAGGACGAAATGCCCACCTTCAACCCCGAGCCCAACGAAAACGGACAAAGCTCGCTGTTCTGACCCACCGCTCACCCTCTATGACACACAAGGCCTCCATACTCGTCAAAGCGCTCGTTCTGCTCCTCCTCACAGCAGGGACAGGAGCAGCAGAGCTGCATGCCCAGGAGGCCACACCGGAGACCAACGCCCGAAAGGAACGGCCGGTATTCGTATCGACCTCACTTCTCGCCGGCAGAGGCACACTGCACGACAGCTATCTCTCCATCAGCCACTACAAGGGCAGCGAATGGGGCCTTATGCACGAACGGCTGCGCGTTCTCCCCTACGGAAAGGACCAATGGGTCATGCGGCACCGCATCGACGCCTCGGCCTCCAACGCCTACGGCATATCGAGCAACGGACAGCTCATTACAGCCATGCTCGATTACAGCTACGGACAACTTTACACCCTGCGCTTTCCCTGCGGACTTACCTGGCGCACCGGCGGCGAAATCGAACTCTCGGGCGGGGCTCTCTACAACCCGCGCAACTCCAACAACCCCGCTGCCGCCAAGGTCAATCTCTCACTGGGATTCTCTGAAATGCTCACATACACCCTGCACCTGGGCCGCCTGCCCGTCACGCTGCGATACCAACTCTCGCTCCCGGTCGTGTCGCTGTTCTTCTCGCCGGGATTTGGTGAGAGCTACTACGAAATTTTCTACCTGGGCAACCGCGCAGGCATCGTCAAGTGCGGGTCGTGGCACAACCGTTTCGACATGAACAACCTCTTCACCGTCGAAATACCCATAGGCCGTGCAGCCCTGCGCATCGGCTACGACAACCGCATACGCAGCAGCCGGGTCAACCATCTCGACTACTTCCACTACTCCAACGCATTCGTCATCGGCGTAGCCACCTCTATCACCCGTTTTAAAAACAGCCAGGGAGCCACGCCCCTGTCGGCCTACTATTAAACCGAAGCATGAGAAGATTACAGCACATCGGCATATACCTTCTGCTGGCAGCCATCTGCCTGGTAGCCGGCACGACTGCCTGTTCGCCCGAAGAAGAGTTTGACCAGACACCCTACGGCAACTTCGACGCGCTATGGACCATTCTCGACCAGCGATACTGCTTCTTTGCCTATAAAGACATAGACTGGAACGAGGTATACGCCACCTATCGCGCCCGACTCGACGACGAGATGACCGACAAGGAACTGTTCGGCGTCCTGGCCGAGATGCTCGACGAGCTGAAAGACGGCCATGTCAATCTCTCCTCGGCCTTCGACGTGGCCCGCTACTGGGACTGGTTTGAAAACTATCCCTCCAACTTCGACCGCACGCTGGTCATAGAAAACTACCTGCATCAGCCCGACTACCAGATTGCATCGAGCCTCTACTACCGCGTACTCGACGACTGCAACATCGGATACATCTACTACGAGAGCTTCTCCGACCCCATAGGCGACGGCAACCTCGACGAGGTACTGCTGGCATTCTCCTCATGCGACGGACTCATCATCGACGTCAGAGACAATGGCGGAGGGCAACTCTCGACCGTGCAGCAGCTGGCGGCACGATTCACCACCGCCGAATTTACCAGCGGCTATATACAACACAAGACCGGACCCGGGCACAACGACTTCTCGCAGCTATATCCCGTCACACAGAAGAGTGCCGACGCCGACCGCATGCACTTTGCCAAGCCGGTAGCCATTCTCACCAACCGCAAATGTTACAGCGCCACCAACGACTTCGTATCGGTTATGGGCAATCTTCCGCAAGTGTGCATCATCGGCGACCGAACGGGAGGCGGCAGCGGTCTGCCCTTCTCTTCGGAGCTGCCCAACGGCTGGGTAATCCGGTTCTCGGCCTCGCCTATATACAACACACAGAAAGAACATACCGAGTTCGGCATCGAGCCCGATATTGCCGCACAACTCCTCAGTGAAGACATTGAGAAGGGTATTGACACCATTATAGAGAGAGCCAAGGTGTGGATACTCACCGGCCGCTAATACCCCGGCAGAAACACAAAACGCCACCTCGGGGCAGG